>CAXRHZ010000009.1:0-116580 GCA_964230745.1 Maritimibacter sp.
CGGGCTTTCTGTCTTCCGGCGGTGGGGGCCGGAATCCGCGCAGGCCCCGACACCCGTTTGCCCCCCTGACACTTCCCGTGACGGCCGCCGCCCATGCCATTCGTTCTCGCCATCGACCAAGGCACGACATCGACCCGCGCCATCCTCTTCGACGCGGCGATGACGCCGGTCGCAGTCGCACAGGAAGAGTTTGAACAGCACTTCCCAGCTTCCGGATACGTGGAACACGATCCTTCCGACCTTTGGACGACGACCGCCGCCACCTGCCGCGCGGTGATCGAAAAGGCCGGCACCGATGCCCGCCAGATCGCAGCCATCGGCATCACCAACCAGCGCGAAACCACGCTGGTCTGGGACCGCAAGACCGGCAAACCGATCCACAATGCCATCGTCTGGCAGGACCGCCGCACCGCTTCAATGTGCCGCGACCTCAAGGCTGAAGGCTTCGAGGATGCCGTTACGGATCGCACCGGCCTCCTCCTCGATCCGTATTTTTCCGCAACCAAGCTTGCATGGATGCTCGACACCATCGACGGGGCCCGCGCGCGCGCCGAGGCCGGTGAACTTGCCTTCGGCACAGTCGATACCTGGCTTGTGTGGAACCTTACGGGCGGCGCTCGGCATGTCACCGACGCAACCAACGCCGCGCGCACCATGCTTTACGACATTCACAAGGGCCGCTGGTCGCAGACCGTTTGCGAGCGGCTGAACATCCCGATGTCCATGCTGCCCGAGGTGCTCGACTGCGCCGGAGACTTCGGAGAAACCCGTCCCGATCTTTTCGGCCGGCCCATTCCGATCCTCGGCATCGCCGGAGATCAGCAGGCCGCGACCGTCGGCCAAGCGTGCTTCGATCCGGGCATGCTCAAATCGACATACGGCACCGGATGTTTCGCCCTGATCAACACGGGCGAGACCCCGGTCCGTTCGCGAAACCGGCTTCTTACAACCATCGCCTACCAACTCGAGGGCACACCGACCTATGCGCTCGAAGGGTCGATCTTCATTGCGGGCGCCGTCGTGCAATGGCTACGCGACGGGCTCAGGATCATTCGCGAGGCCGGCGAAACCCAGCCACTCGCCGAACGGGCCGACCCCGGCCAAAGCGTCGTCATGGTCCCCGCCTTCACCGGCCTCGGCGCACCTTACTGGAACGCGGAATGTCGCGGGGCGGTCTTCGGCCTCACCCGCAACTCCGGCCCCGCCGAAATTGCGCGTGCCGCTTTGGAAAGCGTGGGGTTCCAGACGCGAGACTTGCTGACCGCAATGCAGGCTGACATGGGCAGCGCGCGGGAGGCGGTTCTGCGCGTGGACGGCGGAATGAGCGCATCGGCCTTTGCGATGCAGTTCCTCTCGGACATTATCGGTGCGCAGGTGGACCGGCCCGAGGTGCTGGAGACCACCGCCCTCGGCGCGGCATGGCTGGCCGGCCACCGCGCCGAAGTCTACGGGTCGCAGGAAGCCTTCGCCAAGCAATGGGCGCTCGGCACGAGTTTCTCGCCCACGATGGACGAAGAAACCCGCGAAGCCAGGTACGCCGACTGGAAACGCGCGGTCGATGCCACGATGAGGTTCTGAACCTTGACGTCTGCATTCTGACTGCGCAGGTCGCAGATGGATCATTTGCCAGACGCGGAGCCAGAATAGGCAAACCTTGAGCTACTCCCCTATCTCTTAGACAGGATCTGGCTTGATTTCAGCTACTCTTCGCACCTGCTGATCGGGTTGGTTGATGTCATTTCTCTGCCAGTAGACCAGCGCCGGAGGCGTGCCGCCGTGGACTGAGTGAGGACGCTTGTGGCTGTAGAAGGTCATCCATTTCCGGTTCGCCGCCTTCGTCTCCGATCCTTTCTCCCAAGCATGCTGGTAGACGCACTCGTATTTCAGGGTGCGCCACAATCTATCGATGAAGATGTTGTCGAGATGAAGAGAGATCGTCGCGCCAGTGGCGCGGCGTAAGCCTGATGAATGACCTCTCCCATCTATCGAGATCCGCACGCTGGACCGGCGCCCCTGCAGAATCATTCGAGGCAGCCCGTGAGGGCCGTCGACAGGTTCGCGATTAGCTGCGGATAGAGATCCGGTCCAAGCTCAAGCTCGACGCCGAGCGGGTCCATCACGCCAATCTTGGCGTCCACCCCCTGGAACACTGCATCGAGAAGGTCTGCGTTGAACTGCGGTTCGGCGAACGCGCAGGTGACGCCGAGTTCGGTGACTTTGTTATGGACCTCTTCGATCCGCGCCGGGCTGGGGTCGGTTGCATCACCAAGCGTAATCGACCCCGCCGCCGAGATGTCGAAACGGTTCTCGAAATACTGGTAGGCATCGTGAAACACGATGAAGTTTTCGCCACGGACTGGGTCGAGCTCGGCCGAGATCTCGTCGATCAGCGTCGCCAGCTCTGCGCGTCCGACCTCGGCATTGGCGCGATACACGTCGGCATTGTCGGGGTCATGTTCGGCCAGCTCTTCGGCGATCACCGTCAACCAGACGCGCGCGTTCTCCGGGTCGAGCCAGGCATGCGGGTCTGAGCCGTGGTGGTCGTGGTCATGCCCGGCCTTGGCGTGGTCTTCGTCGTGGCCATGATGATGATCGTGGTCGGCGTCTGCGTGATCCACCTCGTGTTCATGATCGTGCTCGGCGTCCGCATGGTCCCCGTGATCGTGGTCGCCTTGCTCTTCCTCGGCATGCTCTTCATGATCGTGCTCGTCATGATCGTGGTCATGCGCCTCGAAGGTCGCGCTTTCGCGGAACGGCAGCTCGGTGGCGCCGTCGACCTCGGTCAGTTCGATCTTGTGCGCGTCGGCGGCAAGGGCCTCGAGCGAGCCTTCGAGCCACGGCTCGAGCCCTTCGCCGATCCAGAACACTACGTCGGCATTGTCCAGCGCCTTGGCCTCGGAGGGACGCAGCGCATAGCCGTGCGGCGACGCGCCGGGCTTTACCAGCAAGTCGGGCGTGCCGACGCCGTCCATCACTTTGGCGACCAGCGAGTGCACCGGCGGGATGTCTGCGACGACAACGGGCACATCCGCGACGGCGGTGGAAGTCAGGCCGAGGACCGAAGCGGCCCCAAGGATCAGACGTCTGGACATAGCATTCTCCAAGGTATGTTATAACGTTTTCTGGACAGCTAATTGATATGTTATTACGTTGCAATCCAAAGCTGGCGGAGAAGACGATGCCCTCCTTGGGGTTTGAAGAGCATAATCACGGCGCATGCGTGCATGACGCGCTGGCGGATGCCGAGAGCCATTGTGCGGAGCATGGCCTGCGCCTGACCGAGTCTCGCAGGCGTGTTCTGGAGATTCTGCTCGAAGCGCACCGCGCCATGGGCGCCTATGAAATCCTCGACCGGCTGCGCCGCAAGGTGAGCCGGCCCGAGAATGACGCCGCCTTGCACCGGGCGGGCATTCAGGAGCTCGTCTTTCCCGATTTCATTCAACCGATCGAGGGATCTCAATGACCGATACACGTCTTCCCGTGACGGTGCTTTCCGGTTTCCTAGGCGCCGGTAAGACAACGCTTCTCAACGCCGTTCTGAACAACCGTGAAGGACGCCGCGTCGCGGTGATCGTCAACGATATGTCCGAGGTGAACATCGACGCCGACCTCGTGCGCGAAGGCACTGACCTGTCAGGCTCCGAGGAGAAACTGGTCGAGATGTCGAACGGCTGCATCTGCTGCACGCTGCGCGATGACCTGCTGCAGGAAGTTCGCCGCCTCGCTGAGGAAGGGCGGTTCGATTATCTTCTCATCGAGTCGACCGGCATTTCCGAGCCGCTTCCCGTGGCCGCGACCTTCGATTTCCGCGACGAATATGGCGAGAGCCTGTCGGACGTGTCGCGTCTCGACACGATGGTAACGGTCGTGGATGCGGTGAACCTCGTCGTCGATTATTCGAGCCACGATTTCATCGCGGATCGCGGTGAAAGCCTCGGCGACGAGGACGAGCGCACTATCGTCCACCTGCTCACCGATCAGATCGAATTCGCGGATGTGGTGATCCTGAATAAGGTCAGCGACGCGGGGCCAGACAAAACCGACGCCGCGCGCAAGATCATCCGCAGCCTGAATGCTGATGCCAAGATCATCGAGACCGACCACTCGGTCGTCGATGTGGGCGAGATCCTCGACACCGGGCTTTTCGATTTCGACAAGGCGCATGAGCACCCGATGTGGGCCAAGGAGCTTTACGGCTTTGCCGACCATGTGCCGGAGACCGAGGAATACGGGGTCGCGAGCTACGTCTACCGTGCGCGCCAGCCCTTCGTGCCAGAGAAGATCCACGCCTTTCTGAATGGTGACATGCCGGGCGTGATCCGCGCCAAGGGCCACTTCTGGATCGCCACGCGCCCCGACTGGGTCGCCGAGTTCTCGCTCGCGGGCGCTCTGTCTTCGGTCGCGCCGTTGGGCACATGGTGGGCCTCGGTGCCGGAAGAACGCTGGCCGGATCACGACAGCGCGCGCAGCTATATCGCACAGCATTGGCAGGCGCCGTGGGGCGACAGGCGGCAGGAGATCGTTTTCATTGGCGCCGGTATCGACTGGCCCGCGCTAAAGGCCGGCCTCGATGCCTGTCTGGTGCCCGAGATCATCGCCCAAGGCCCCGACAAGCTCCCCGCCTATCCCGATCCGTTTCCCGGCTGGCGCCGCGTCGAGGCGGCCGAATGAAGGGCAATCTCGGCGACAACAAGCTGCGACGGCGCCGCCGCCGCGGCGATCCGATGAGGGTCTACGACGGGTTGCCCGCGCCGGTGCGCCGGTGGCTCGCCGAGGCGCAGATGCCCTGGTCGCCCGAGACCTGTCGGCGCATCTATCTCCGCGCGAAACGGCGCGGCGAGACGATCGAGGCTGTTCTGGAGCGGCTCGACCGGGCCGAGCAACAGACACTCGACCGTGAACAGGCGGCGCGGGGTGCGCCGTCGTCACAGAACTGTGCGCGCGCGAAGTTGCAATGAACGCGCGCAGCATCTTCAATCCCACCGAAAGGAATCATGATGAAACGCTTCTCGACAACGGCGCTTGCCAGCCTCGCCCTGGCGACCGGTCCGCTCTTGGCGCAGGACGATCACCGCGAAATGGGCGCGCATGTTCATGGGGTCAGCACGCTCGAACTCGCCCTTGAGGGCGGGATATTGGAGATAGACCTCCGGTCGCCCGGCATGGATATCGTGGGCTTCGAGTATGCGGCGACGAGCGACGCGGACAAGGACGCGGTCGAGGCGGCGATCCGTTCAATGCTGATCCCCGAGAACATCGTGACCCTGCCCGAGGCGGCCGAGTGCCGGCTAACCGAGGTTCTTTCGCATCTTTACGCGGACGACCAAGATCATGACCATGAGGACCATGCCGAAGATGACGGGCATGACCACGATAATGACCATGAGGACCATGCGGACGGCGAGGAACACGCCCATGAGGAGCACGCCGAGGACGACCATGACCGTGAAGACGGCGCGGTTCATTCTGAGTTCCATGTGAGCTACGCCTTCGATTGCGCCCACCCCGAAGAGCTGACGACCATCGGCTTCCCCTTCTTCCAGGCCTTCGAGAACGCGCAGGAGATCGAGGCGCAGTATGTCACCGAGACTGGCTCGGGCGCTGCCGAGATCGGCCGCGACGGTGCCGAACTCACGCTGGATTGACGGTGACCGGACCCGCTCTCGCCCTGACCGACGTGGCTTTCGCATGGCCGGGGCGAAGCGGGTTTTCACTGTCCTGCCCCGCGTTTGAGCTGGCGCAGCGCGAGAGCGTCCTTCTGCTTGGAGAAAGCGGGTCGGGCAAATCCACGCTGCTGTCGCTGATCTGCGGGATCGTTACCGCGGATCGCGGGCAGGTCAGCGTGGCGGGCACGGACCTGACGTCGCTTAGACCCGGCGCGCGCGACCGCTTCCGCGCAGACCAGATCGGCGTGATCTTCCAGCAATTCAACCTGCTGCCCTATGCCAGCGTTGCGGACAACATCCTGCTCCCCCTGCGCTTCGCCAGGGCCAGACGTGCCCGTGCCGAGGGGCGGGATGAGGCAGCGCGGCTCTGCAAGGCGCTCGGCCTGCCCCGAGACGTGACGACCACGCCCGCCGGACGTTTGAGCGTCGGGCAACAGCAACGTGTCGCCGTGGCGCGTGCCCTGATCGGGTCGCCCCCGCTCATCGTCGCGGACGAGCCGACCTCGGCGCTCGATGCCGCGACGCAGGACACGTTTCTCAGCCTCCTGTTCGAGCAATCCGAACGGGCGGGCTCTGCGCTGCTCATGGTCAGCCATGACGAGCGACTCGGCGCGCGGTTCGACCGCATGGTGAACCTCTCCGAGATCGTCACGACCGGACGGGTGGCCGCATGATCCTGCGCCTCGCCTTCGGATCGCTGCTCGCCCGTGCGTTGACCGTCGGCATGACCGTGCTCGCTATCGCCATGTCGGTCGCGCTGTTTCTTGGCGTCGAGAAGGTGCGCACCGGAGCGCGGGCAAGCTTTGCCGATACCATCTCCGGTACCGACCTGATCGTCGGCGCGCGGTCGGGCAACGTTCAGCTTCTGCTCTATTCCGTGTTCCGGATCGGCAATGCCACCAACAACGTGACGTGGGAAAGCTATCAGGACATCGCGAACCGGGACGAGGTCGACTGGATCGTGCCGATCTCGCTCGGCGACAGTCACCGCCAGTTCCGCGTCATGGGAACGACGACCGAATTCTTCGAGCGCTACAAGTACCGCGGCGGCCGGTCGCTCGAATTCGCGGATGGCCGGGGCCTGAACGACCTCTACGATACGGTGATCGGCGCCGATGTCGCGGCCACGCTTGGATACGAAATCGGCGATCCGATCGTGGTGTCCCACGGCCTCGCCTCCTTCACCGAACACGACGACCAGCCGTTCCGGGTCGCCGGGATCGTCGCCAAGACCGGAACGCCGTAGACCGCACCGTGGTCGTGAGCCTCGAGGCGATCGAGGCCATCCACGTCGATTGGCAAAGCGGCGCCAAGATCCCCGGCCGGACCACCCCGGTTGAGGAGATCCGGCAGATGAACCTGACGCCAACGGCGATCACGGCGGCCCTCGTCGGCACCGAGTCCCGGCTTCAGATTTTCGGACTGCAACGCTGGGTCAACGAATACCCCGAAGAACCGCTCCTCGCCGTCATGCCCGGTGTCGCGCTGGCCGAGTTGTGGCAGATCGTCGGGATTGCCGAAACGGCGCTCATCGGCGTCTCGGCGATGGTCGTCGTCACGGCGCTTCTGGGGATGATGGCGATGATCTTCTCTTCGCTGAACGAAAGGCGCCGCGAAATGGCGATCTGGCGCGCAATGGGCGCGCGGCCCGCGACGATCCTCGGTCTTCTGGTGCTGGAGGCCGTCCTGATGGCGCTCGCCGGCGCGCTGCTCGGCATGGCGCTGCTCTATGGCGCGCTGGCCCTGTTCCGCCCGGTAATCGACAGCGCCTTCGGCCTGTGGCTCCCCATCGATCCTCCGACGGCACGGGAGCTCGCAACCCTCGCAATCGTGATCGGCGCAGCGGCGCTCGCGAGCCTCCTTCCGGCGCTGAGGGCCTACCGCCTCTCGCTCGCCGATGGCATGATGGTGAAGACATGACGATGCAAAAGACACTCTCGCGCCGCCAGTTCGGCCTGCTGACCGCCGGAGGCATGATCGCCCCCACCGTGCTGCGCGCGGACGCCTACCGCGAAATCACGTGGGACGACCTCATCCCGCCGGGTGTCCCCTATTCCGAGATCATCGGCGAAGGCGAACGCGACGAAGTGAATGACACCTGGGCCCCGGTCTTCGACGAGAACGGCACCAAGCTGAACGAGTCGCTGGACGGGCAGGTGATCAGGATGCCGGGCTACATCATCCCCCTCGAAAGCGGGAAGAAGGGCGTCAGCGAGTTCATTCTCGTGCCCTATGTCGGTGCCTGCATCCACGTCCCGCCGCCCCCGCCGAACCAGCTGGTCTTCGCGACGACGACGCGGCCCTGGCCCAGCGACAGCCTGTGGGACGCGATCTGGGTGACCGGCACGATGTCGACGAACCTCATTTCTACCAACCTCGGCGATATCGGCTACGAACTCGACGTGACCGAGATCGAGATCTACGAGTGGTGAGGCGCGGGATGTCGCGCCGCGCCTTCGGCGTGGGGCTTGCCGCTGTCGGACTGGCCCGCCCTGCATCGGCGGAAGCGGTCGTCGATCTTACATGGCAGGACCTTCTGCCCGAGGGCGACATACACCTCCCACCGGAGTTGCAGGGGCTCATCGACCACGACGGACCGTCGATGGAAACGCGCCAGCCCGTGTCGACCGGAGTGCGCACCGACTGGAACGGCGCGATCGTGCGGCTCTCGGGCTTTGTCCTCCCGCTCGACTACGAAGGGACCGGGGTCACCGCGTTCATGCTGGTGCCCTATGTCGGCGCCTGCGTCCACGTGCCGCCGCCACCCGCGAACCAACTCGTGCTGGTCACGACCGAAACGCCCTACGAGGTCGACGGGCTTTTCTCTCCCGTGACCGTGACGGGCATGTTCGGCACAGCGTCGACCTCGACCCAGCTGGCCGAAATCGGCTACGCGCTGTCGGCCGAGGACATCCGGCGCTTCCGCTGAGCGGCCCGGGCAACGCTCGATGTGCCCTCGCTGGGCTGACTGACACACCACGTTCGTCGCTGCACCGCTTCGTCGGCATGGGTCACTCCCCCATGCCGGAAACGCGCCCAGTGTTTAACGCTCACTTCGGACCAGTTCGAGGACTCTAAACCAAGCTTCCGGCTTGCGTCATCGTGCAGCCGGGCTAAAGTCGACGGTGTTTCGAGCGGACTGGAAGTGATTTGCGAAGTATTTTAATTGCAATTTTTCTTTTGACCGCGTGTGGAGCACCGCTCCATATCATTGGCGTCGAAGACGAAGCAATGCCGATCCATGCGGTTGAAGACGCAAAGCGGCACAAGATATTCGTACAGACCACGCGACAAAGATCAGAGCAGCCCGAGGTGTTCTTTTCGAAAGAACGCAGTTTCGAAATCGGCCTCGCTTCAGTAACCGTTTCGGTACCGCCTGCACATGAACCGGGGAAAATCGAACTGGCACGATCCGGTCTGCCGGATCCTCGACGGCATTTCGTCGCGACGGACCCGGTATCATTCAGCCGCGATCACGACTTCGTTCAGGCGATCGATGCAGAGCTTGCCACCCGCGCCCCCAATGAGCGAGACGTCCTGTTTTTCATCCACGGGTACAACAACACTCTGAGTGACGCGGTGCTGCGAGTCGCCCAGTTCGTGGCGGATTCCGGATTTCAGGGCGTCGCGGTCCTGTTCTCCTGGGCGTCGGGGGGGGGAGGCGCCGCTTTACGTCTATGATATCAATAGTGCCCTCATGGCACGCCCGTACCTCGACAAGGCATCCGAGTTGCTGGTCCGAACCAAGGCCAACGGTTTCGACATCGTCGCACATTCCATGGGTTCCCTGCTGTTCATGGAAGCGATGGTTCAATCGGACCTGAGGGGTGATCTCGGAAGCAGTGGCCGGATCAAGAACGTGGTATTCGCGGCGCCCGACATCGACATCGATCTGTTCCGCTCTCAGATGGGACAGATCAGAAATGCCCCGGGCAATATCTATATTTATGAAACCCACGAGGATGAAGCTCTCCATATTTCAAGGTTGGTTGCCGGCGGGGTGGACCGGGTCGGATTGGCGCATGCGGAAGAGTTCCACGACCTGGGTGTCACGGTCATAGACCTGTCACATGTCGCCGCGGGAACAGGCCATTCTCACGTCAAGTATTCTGCCGCGCCGGATATTGTCAGGATGATCGGTCGGAACCTGGCGCAAGAACACTTCGACGAGAGACTGAGCGACGCGGTCGTCATGGAATATGCCGCCGAATAGCGTCAATCCTTCAGGTTCGGTTGCTCGACCGCGCCTGGTCCTCGTTGTCTGCCGGCAACTTGGTGGGGGTACTTACTTGACAGGCTTTTCGAGGCCGCGCGCAATGAAGACTTCAGGAGGAACCGGCTTATGAACTTCAAACTCGCTATCTTGCCTGTTGTCGCACTCTGCACCGGGTGCATGGAAAACACCATGTCCGGCACCGGCGCCAACAGCAGCGGCGGCACGGCGAGCGGAACCATCTCGCAGAGATCGGACGGAAACTACGCTCTGGTCGTTACGGTCGATGGAGGGGTGTGCTCCGCAGTTTACAGTGACCCCACCCCGAGGGGCACGGAGCTACAACCGCTGGTTTGCTCGCGCGGGCAAGGCGGTAACGCAACTGTCATGTATGACAGCAATGGTGAGCCCCGAAGTGCGACGTACGGAGGAATCGACATTGGAAGTGGAACCGTCATCTTCTGATGTCTAGCGTGCCTGTCCTGCGCACAAGTGCAATGCCGTGAACGTCGGCGCCGTTCATGGATCGGCTGATCATGAGAATTTCTGGACCGCAGTTGGCAGGTCCGAAGCCAGTTGTCACCTGCACGAGCGCGACACCCCCAATTCTCCAGATTCCCCTGTTAATCGTGGGTTATCAGGGAAATCTCCCTAAAGCCGCTCCGGCCAAATTGGGGAACTGAGACTGTGGGCGACCCGCCGCCAAAGATCAAGGACACGGTACGTCTCAGTCGAGCCCGCAGAGTGCCAACCCACGGAAATGTCGCAGGGAATTCGGCGAAAACGCGTACGGGAATTTGAGACAGGGGTGGGTGGCGGAGACGAAGGGATTCGAACCCTCGAGACGGTTTCCCGCCTACTCCCTTAGCAGGGGAGCGCCTTCGACCACTCGGCCACGTCTCCGCCGACCCGTTTACGGATCAGACCCAAGGAAAACAAGGCCTTTTTTCGCTGATCCCGAATTGAGACCGCCAAGGCCAGTTTACCGGGTTTTCGTGGAACTTATCGCGAACTGCACGAGAAAGTGGTGCAAAATGCGTGCAGTTCGTTCTCCCCCTGTTCACGTGGACGCCGGCGCATTATCCGCCTGCGGGTACAGCGAAGATCCAGGCCACGCAGTGATGCCAATCGGCGGTCTTTTAAGCACTCCTGATGACGACACGCGCAAGAGCGGCGACCATGTCCGTCCGAGTTACAATCCCGACAACGCGTCCGTACTCGAGCACTGGAATCGCATCGACCTGACCTTCCGCCAATAGCGGCAACAACGCCCCGAAAGGCGTCTTGGTCGTAGCTCTCGGGACCCCGACATTCATGACGTCACCAGCCCGCACCGGTCCCTCCCATCCGGGTTCAACCAAGCGTCTTAATGCGGAGCCAAATCGGCGGTTCAGACGCAACGCGTCATCGCTGGCCCTATTGATCAGGTGCATCTGGAAGATGATCCCGAGAAACTTATGTTCCTCGTCCACTACCGGCAAAGACGTGAAACGATGTTTCCGAAACAGTGCGGCCACCGTTGAGAGCGTTGCGTCTGGTCGAACCGTGACGAGATCCCGGGACATGATACCCTCAGCCTCGAGCGGGCCGGCCGCGTGTGATGCGGCCTGAAGTTCTGCCGCGCCGATCAATCGGGACAGATCTTCGACGCCCAGATTGAATGTCTGACGATAGCGTTCCAAAATGCCCGTCAGCTCTTCCTCCGATAATCCAATGCGTTCGACTGGGTCCTGATCTTCTGTGTCATGCGCGCTGCGATCATCAAACTGCCGAAAGGGATAGTGCCTTCCAGTGACCCGAGCATAAACCGTCGCGAGCACGACAAGAGCGGCGCTACCAGCAGCTACTGGTGAAAGCGCGAACCAAAACCCCAATTGTTCAATAGCTTCAGGCGAGAGGGCCGCCGTCATCGCAACTGCTCCTGCTGGCGGATGGACGGCACGCAGGAGCATCATTGTCGAGATCGCCAACCCGACAGCGAACGCTACGCGGAAAACAGGGTCCACAACTACCATGCAAACGACAACCCCAACGATCGCTGCGATGACATTCCCGACGATCGCGGGCCAGGGCTGGGCAAGGGGGCTGTTCGGCACAGCAAACAGAAGTACCGAAGTCGCCCCGAACGGAGCAATCATGTACAGCCCCAACTCAAGATCGACCTTGGGCGATAGGATGAGCAGTCCGGTTACGCCGAGACCGACGACGGCGCCCAGGCCGGCGCGTGAAGCGTCCAGTACCGATACACGAGGAACGGCAGGCCCGAGTGACCGCAAGATATTGAACATTCGGTTCATGACGAGATGGTATAAGACGCGTCACTCAAGAACCGCAAGCAATCGACGTGGCACCTTCATTGCCGGTCGAGGTCGCTACCTTTTGGCTTCCACGGCCTGGAGAGGGCCTTTGCGAAGGCCAGGAAACTAAGCGGCACCGGCGGCGCCCCTACCCCGCCTGCCGGATCACGAACGGGATCGGCTCGTTCTGGTACTCGAGCGGCTCCTTGCCATCGGTCCAGCCTGGGCAGTGCGTGTACTTCGCGATGAAGGTAAAATCTACGGTCAGCTGCGGAAACCGGAGCGCTAGGAAGACGCGTTATCTGCCTCCGGCATCAGGAAATACATCGTCCTTGACCCCACAAGTTGAGAGCCGAAAATGACCAATTCGCCATGGTCGGGGCACACGACCTTATCGCCGCACTCCGGCGACACGTCCCCAAAAAACAACGCTGCCAAGCGTTCTTCTCTGGTAACCAGGTGCTTGAGCTTGAACACGTCGCCTTCGATCGATCTACCATTCAGTTCCATACCGCCTCCAATGGAGTGCTTCGGTGAAACCTAGCACGAAGATCCCTCGGGGCGAATAGAGTCTACTGTGACCTAGGCTTCTTAATCGACCACCGAGATATGCCTTTTCGTCAAAGCTTTGCCGTTCTTGGCAATCATCTCGCCTGCCGGATCGTGAACGGAATCGGCTCGTTCTGGTACTCGAGCGGTTCCTCACCCTCGGCCCAGCCGGGGCAATGCGTGTAGCGGGCGATGAAGGTGAAATTCGCGTCCGGCTGCAGCCCGGTCGGCGTGCGGACGGTCACGAAGGTGTCCTCCCAGGTCAGCCCCACATTGCGTCCGGCCGGCGGGTCGAGGCGCTCGGCATGGGCGAAGATCTCGCTTCTGGGGTTCACGAACCCCCATTCGACCGAGCCCGGCACGATGCGGCACTCCCGCGCGGGCTCGAGTCGACGGATCCGCAGCTTGATCCGGCACGGCTCTCCCTCTTCACAGTAGCCGGCGACGGGTCGCGTTCCGATCCGTGACACCTCGAACACCTTCCGGGGCTGCGTGAGGCGGCGCACGGTCGTCTCGACGGTCTCGAGGCGCTCGCCCTGCCGCTGGATCTCCTGCGGCATGGTCGCCATGCCGACGAGCCAGTCGCGGGCGGGGTCCCAGATCATCGCGGTGGCGATCGCGAAGAACCCGGTGATCCCGAAGGTGAGGAGCTGGCGAAAGACGAACTTGACGAACTCGTCCTTCATCCAGGCCTTCGGCGCGACCTTCTTGCCGCTGCCGTCGGTCACGACCCGCGCCCCTCGAGGAACCGCGCGATCGCGGGGTTGTCGTCGGTGTCGGGCACGTCGTCCTCGGTGCCCTCCGCCGCGCCCGGGCTGTCGGGACGCAACTCGCGCAGGGTGCGCATGTTTGCGACCACGGCCGGCGTCCTCTGCACAGCGGCCGCCACGTCGCGCTGGTGCTGCTGCGCTTTCACCTGGTGGCGCGCACCGAAGTAGAAGCTGACGATCGCGCCCAGGAGCCACCAGAGCGGCTCGGGCACGAGGGCGAGGCCGTTCATCCGCGCGGCGAACCAGATCGGGTCGACCATCGCGGACACGAACAGCGCGAGCACGCCCAGGGCCATCGCCGGGCGCGGGATCCGGTTGAGCCCGTCGATCACGCGGTCGAACAGGCCCTTTTTCGGCAGCGAGAACTCGGCGGCCAGCTGGGCGAGCGCCGCGCTTTGCACGTCCGCCCCGCGCGCGTCGGCCGCCTCGGCGTTCGGGCGGAACACCTCGGCCACATCCTTCATGCCGCCCGCGATCCAGCCGCGTCCGAACACCACGTTCATCAGTCCGTCGATCAGTCCCATGCCGACACCCTCCGCTGAAATTCCTCGTCGCTCATGTGGAACTCCGGGTCGATGAACTCCTCGGCCCGGATGATCCAGCCGCCCTTGCCGCCGTCCCGGCGCCGCGCGTACTTGCGCGAGGCCGGGCGCCGGTCCGCAAGGCGGAAGTAGTAGTCGCGCCGTGCGATGCCGTAGGCGTTGAACAGGAGCCGCCCCGCCTTGGCGTAGGCCGCCTTGGCCGCCCCGGCCGTCTGCGGCCCGATCGCCCCGTCGACGGCGCAGGGGAACCCCATCTTGGTCAGAACCCGCTGAAGGATCTTCACCGCGTTGCCGCCGGCGTTCACGTACATGTCGAACACGGTGGCGTGCAGGATCTCGGGCAGGTGCGAGATCCCCGGGCCGTGGAAATAGTGCCGGAGGTAGATCGTCTCGGCATCGGCCCGGGTGAGCCGCTTCACATCCGCCACGGTCACCCGGCCGTCGCCGTCGAGATCGAGCCCCAGGCAGCGCATCGTTCCGATGGTCACACCGTATTTGGTCGCACCGCCCGGATCGTCCGGGTCGTTCACATAGCCGCCCTCGCGGGCAACTATGGCCTTCGCCATCTGCTCGACAGTCTCCATCGATCTGCCCTTTCTGCTCGATTTGTCGAATTGCGGTCGGACGGGGCTAGGCCTCGTCGCCCTCGTACTTCTCGGGAAACCGTTCCCGGTGCTCCGCCTCCATTGCCTCGCGCGTGTCGAACGTCTCGACGGTTGCGGCATCGCGGAAGGCGACCTCCTGGTCTGCCTCGAGGTGGATGGCGTGACCGTCGATGATGTAGGCGCCCGGCCCTTGAATGATTTTCATGCCGCGCCTCCATCGGTGATGATCCAAAGGTCGTCGTTAATGAGCGACGTCCGAGCTGCCTCCGCTGCACCGCCGGACGTATAGGTGCTGGACCCAAAATGGACGGACTGGCTGTCAACCACGTCCTGCGCCGCCCACGCGATGAGCGCGGCGTCGTAGTCGGCCGTCGGAATGGTCGTGTCCTGCACGGTGAAATTCCATGCGGTCACCGCCTCGACGTTCCACTCCGAGATTTTGCAGGTATTCATGACGCCTAGGCCCAGTAGAGCCCGTGACATGTTCGTGACGGCGGACGTGTCCATTCCGCGCCCGTCGAAGTCCACCAGGTTGGCGTTGTCGCGGACCAGATTGCGCAGGCTGTCGATCCCGGTCGTGTCGCAGGTGCCCGCCGTGAACGAAGTCATGTTGGAGCAGCCCCAGAAAGCGTAGTCGAACGTCTCCCACCCGACCGCGCCGAGGTTGTCGACGGAGATCACCTTGTTCTTCGACGTCCCGGTATTGAAGAAATAGATGTTCGGGAACGTCCCGGTGATGCTGATCCGGTAGTCGCCCGCGACCGCATACTCGTGCGCGAGGTCCGCATCGTTGTAGGCCGTGATCGTCGATGTGCTGCCGTCCCCCCAATCGACCGCCGCGTTGAAGGTGCCGAGGTTCTGGCAGGGGATGGTGAAGGTCTCGGCCGCCCCAGTTGTGCGAACGGTCATGCGGAAGGCGTCGGGGTCGAGACCCGAGCCGCCTGTGCCGCGCACGGCCAGCTGCGGGACGCCGATGTTGGCTCCGATCATCGCGCCGCTCCGATCAGGGCGCGATCGCGACGTATACCGTCACGGCGTCGGTTCCGGTGTCGAGGATCTGGCCTACCGAGGTCGGGAGGATCCCGCCGGCCGGGAGGACGGCGCTGCGCGAGGTGCCGTGCCGGTCCTTGTAGGCAACCGTCGCGGCCTCATCCACGCGGATCGCGACGCCGACCGTCTCGGCGCCATCCTTATCGAGGATGTTCGGCGTCGAATCGTGGACCGTCGGCGTGATCCAGTAGTCGATCATGCCGGACATGGCGTGGAAGCGGTCGGCCGCGTTCATGGCGAGGGGTTCGAAGGGATCGGACATCAGGATGCACCTTTGCTGTCTGGCCGGGGTCGCGCCCGGCGGGTGGTCGATCGGGGCCCTGGGGCCGGGTCAGGTCGGGAGGGTGACGGGACCGTCCTCGGTCACGTCGATCGGTTGTGGGAACCGAGCGGCTTCGGAGGCGGAGCCGGAATGCGGCAGGAACACCGGGACGTGCAGCATGCCGGCCGCGTCGCGCATGACATCGCCCGCGATCCACCGGCAGTGGATATTCATGACCGGCTCGAGCGTGACCTTGTCGATCTTGAACTCGCCGTTCTCCTCGCGCGCGTACTGCGCCAGGGTTTCGCCCGACCCGAGGTCCGAGAAGTCGAGTGTCTCGCCATTGAGCGTGATCGTCTCGCCGGCGACCTCGATCGAAAGGGCGGCGCCGTCGAGCCGCGGTGAAAGGTGGATGCGCATCAGTACCAGCTCCCGATTGCCCAGAGTTTCACGGTGTCGCCCGTGCGCGAGAGCCAGCTGTGGGCGCCGAACGCGAACTGCGCCGAGCCGTTCGTAAGACGGCCATTAACCCAGCCCGTGGCGGTCGTGCGAACGTCGCCGGCCGCAGCTGAGTCGCCAACGAAGGTTGCGGGCATGGCCGCCGTCGTGCCGCCGCACCAGTAGCCGTTGCCAAGGGCGTCGTTGATGTCGACCCCGGTCGCGCTCGCGAGGATGATCTGAAGGTTGTTGGCGAAGCGCCAGACCTCGCCGTTGGCGTTCGTGACGTATTCCGTCTGCCGGTCACAGATCACGTCGCTGCCATCGTACCAGGCCATCGTCGGCACGTCCGCGCGCAGGTAGTCCGCCGGCAGGGCGTCGCCGGTTACAGTCTTGAGGTCGATCGCCGTGAGCCCGTCGATGGCGACGGTCGCGGCGCCCGTGTTGTTGAGCGAGGGGATGAACCAGAACGGGACACCGACCGGGACGGCCGAGAGGTCCTGTTTCGTGGCGAGCGTGAGCGCGTTGGCGGTGCCGGCCGCGTCCGGGCGCATCAGGGTCCGGTCGTAGGGCGGAAGGGCCTTCTCGTTGGTGCCGTCCCAGTGCTTCAGCACGTAGAGCCCGCCACCCACGTCCTTTGAATAGATGCCGCCCGCCGTGAGGTTCACGGGGCGCGAGGCGCCTGAGCCTTGCGACAGCACATGGCCGACGAGGCTGATGAGGTCGGCCTGCGCGTTTGCGCCGCTCCAGGGCGTCTCCGCCCCGGTGATTCCTGTATGCTGCGCCACGATTAAGCTCCTTCTTGTCCGTAGCCCCGCGCGATCCAGTCGAAGCTGGCCGCGATGTCCGATCCGCCGCTGTCGACGAACTTCTGATGGAAACTGCTCTTGGTGACCGACGAGCGGATCGAGCGCGCGCCGGAGGGCAGGCCCTGGCCGTCCACCACGATCGAGGGCACCGCACGGAACGGCGTGCCAAAGGTCACGGTGACCCCGCCCGTTGGGCAATCGACGTCGGCGCCCTTCTCGGTCCGGTCCGGCATATCGACGGTGAACGTGCAGGCCGAGACCGAAACGAGGATCTGCGGATCGGCGGCCGTGAACACGAGCCGGAACCGAAACCCACGCGCCCGGTAATCGCCGACAACGAGGTCGGACCAGTCCGACCAGGTCGGCGACCCGGTCGTGTCGTCCTCCGTGGTCGAGATCTGCGGCACGAGGCTCCACTCCCCGTTGGCCGCGCCCAAGAGGTCGGGCGTCTGCGTGAGGTCGTCGATCGCGAGCAGGTCGAAGTCGCCGTAGTAGGCCAGCACCGTGATGTCCGAGGTGACCTGCGCCGTGTCCACCGCGCTGAGGTCGATCACGTCGTCGGGCGTGTAAATCGCCTGGGTCGCCGTGCGGTAGCCGGTGAGCAGGTTGTCCACCTCGAGGAGGTCGTCGATCTCGAGCAGGTCGTTGTCGGCCGAGAAGAGGAGCTCGTTGTCGATCACCGTCAAGCCCGGCTCGAGGTCGCCGTCGAAAGACGGCTCGACCGTGAGCGTCTCGACCACGTTGGGCAGCGTGTCGGCCGAGGTGATCACCACCGTCGAGGCGGCCACCGACTGCACGTTTCCGAAGGTCACGGCCTTGATCAGGTAGGTGCCGTTGCGGGCGGGCACCGTCGTGCGCTCGCCGCGGAACCGCGGGATGATCGGCACGGCGCTGGCCCAGCTCGCGCCCGACGTGGCCGGGCTGTAGCGGATCTGGTAGTGCGACACGTCGGTCGCGCCGGTCGACCAGGACAGATGCAGCTGGCCCGCCGAAACCTGCGAGGTGAAGCCCGCGACCGTGGCCGGGGCCGCGAAGAACTCGGTCGTCGGGATCTGGATCGACTTGGCGGGACCCCAGCGGCCGTTGGCTCCCCGCGCCCAGACCGTCGCGGTGTAGGTATCCGGGTAGACGTCCTGCACCGGGAAATGCGCCGCTCGGTCTGCCCCGATCCAGGTGCCCGCCGGGCCGCCGTTGCTGTCCTCGAGCGTGGCTCGGAACGACTGCTCCTGCCCGTATTCGAGCGAGTCCCATAGCACGACGATGTAGAACTGCCCGCTCCGGTACTCGAGCTGGTAGGTCAGGTTCATCGGCTCGTTGATCTCTATCACGCGCGGGTCGTAATCGGGCAACGGCCGTGACAGGTCGTCGAGCGGCACCTCGGTCGCCTCGACCAGTGTCACTCGCGCGCGCTCCCCGAAGTCCGGCGCAATGTCCTCGATCAGCCATTTCTGCGCCTCGGTGTCGGCCTCGTAGACCGTCACCAGGTCCCCGGCCGCGACAAGGTCCGCGTCGAAGGTGCCGCCATCCATGTCGACGCCGCTCCCGGCCGTCACGGTGAAGCCGTCGCCGGACTTCGCAGCGCGCACGTACTGCAGCGAGCCAGCGCTGCCGCGCAGGAGGAGGAACACCTCGTAGGCGTCGGGCACCGCCGGCAGGATGTCATCGAGCGTGATCGCCGTGATCTCGTCCCCGACCTGCGTGAGCGACGCGATGCGGCCGTTGCCGAGCTGGTTGCGCAGCGAGTCGGTGGTGAAGATCACCGGGTCGCCGCGGCTGCAGACCAGGTGGTCGAGCTCGGTCGTGAAGCTCACCCGTGTCGTGCGCAGCTTCAGCTGGGCGAGGTGGTAGTAGCCGATCTGCGAGATGCGGCGGACGCTCTCGAACTCGGTGCGCACGAGACCCGGGAAATCCACTGTCTCGATCTCGGTCGCGTTGGCCGCGGTGTAGCCGTTCGCGTAGAGCGTGACCTCGTCATCCTCCCACCCGGCCTTTTCCGACGTGAAGCGCATCGTGAGCCCATGCACGTCGGGCGGCGCCTGCCAGTTGGCTTGCACATCCGCGACATTGCGCGGACTGAACATCTGCACCGGCGGTTCCGCCGATCGGTCGGTGAGGACCGTGTACTTGCCATCGCGGAAGATCGGCATCGCGAGCCCGGTGGCGAGCACCTTTCGGCACAGGTCGCCCAGCGTGATGTCGGACGTCACGACCATGTCGCAACGCCAGTCCGACCAGGCCTGTTGCCAGCCGCGGATCTCGTCGAGGTTGATCTGTTCGTCCGGCACCTTGCGCCGGCGGATGTCCGAGCGCAGGAGGTTTACGTAGATCTCGGCCGGGTGCCGGATCGGCGTCGGATCCGAGAAGCTCGACCCGTTCCAGCGCGGCGCCATCTGCTGCACGATCGCGTTCACCGGGTCGAGCGCACCGTTGATCTGGTCGGTCGCCTTGATCCTGAGCGCGATTTCCGACACGCCGGGCGCCGACGGGATGCCCCCCGGCGAGTAGGACTGCAGCGCCTCGAGGTAGCTGTCGTCCTGCACCAGCGTGTCGTCGTCGTCGGCCGACAGCCGCATGATCGACACGTCCCATTCGCCCGGCTCGGGAAACCGGATGTACTTGCCGAACCGCAGGACCGCCGTCGTCTCGCCCGTGTAGAAGAACTCGGAAACGGTGGTCCAGGCGCCGCCGGTGGCGGGGCGGTAGTAGATCCCGATCTGGCGCGAGCGCGGGGTCTTCTCGTTCTCCTCGTTGATCCCCACGAGCCCCGCGAAATAGAACAGCACGTTCGCGGCCGAGGTGTTCTCGGGCGTGGTGCGCGTCACGCGGACGTTGTGATCGAGCTTCGCGGTCTCGGGGTCCTCGAAGATGTCGGTCGAGTAGAGCGTCATCGTGTCGCCGTCGTCGAGCCATTCGACATCCATGTTGGCGAGCGCCGGGATCCGCTTGAGCGTCTCGGTCTGATCGATGTTGCGCAGCTGGATCCGCACGTCGCTGAACTTCGAGATCTCCGTCGTCCCGATCTTCAGGTCGTCGAGCGCGACCGGGCCCACACCAAAGGTCATCCGTTCGAGCCGGTAGCTCGTCTGCCCCACCAGCTGGGTAAAGCCCGAAGCCGTCTTGACGGCGGCCATGCGATGACGGCCGAGGACCATCGGTACCGGCGTGCCCACCACCGGGTAGATGTTGAGCAGCCCGCGCAGCGTCGGGTTCTGTTTGTCCGCGAGACGCCGGCTCGAGGTCGGATCGGCATCGGCGCCGATGAAAGACCGGGTGATCAGAAGCGCGCCAACCCCGATCGCGGCCGCCACGCCCGCGACGACGAGCGTCGCGCCGGCCGTGGTGAGCGCGGTGGCCCCCGCGAGCCAGGTAACGGCTGCCCCGAAGAGCGCCGTCGCGCCGATCTGCGGCTGCACCACGACGACTGTGCCCGGCGTCGGGCGCACCTTGTCGTGGAACTCGGGCCGGACCGTCCAGGAATGCCCGTCGCGCAGGAGCACGACCTGGGCCGCGCGCAGCTTCGGTGCCGCATGGTGAATGATCCCGGTAAGGGTCAGGCCGAGCGGCAGGGTCAGGTGGCGCGCCTCGCCCGCGAGGGGATGCGCCCGGACCCGGACTTCAATGGACATACGTGTAGACACCTTCCAGCCGCTTGCCCCATTTGGGCGCGCGGAACGGTTCGATGACCGAGGCGGGCTCGGTGCAGTGAAGCATCAGGCGGTTGTCGAGCGCGACGCCGACATGCCAGCCGCGCCCGCGCCGCGTCAGGACCGCGTCACCCGAACGCGCGACCTGGACGCGCCGCCAGCCGCCGATATGGCGCGCCCGCGCGGCTTCCTCGGCCGGGCCGACCTCGACGAGGCCGTAGTCGAGCCGGCGGCCGAACTCGGCGCGCTGCACGGCCATGAACAGGCCGAGGCAGTCGAAAGCGTCCGGACCCCGTCCGAGGGCCTCGTAAGGGTGGCCGATCCAGCGCTCCGACCAGTGCATCAGATGAGCCCCGGGAACGCGCCGACCGAGAAGCGATAGGTCGCGTTGGCGACCTCCTCCATCACCGGGTAGACCACGAGCGCGCCGGAGACCGAACCATAGCGGATGTCGGCCGAACGGATCTCGGCCGCGTAGGGCCCCGCCTGCACCGTGTCCGGATCCGAGGCGAGGATCACCGAGACCTCGACATCGATGACGTCGTTCGTCGTGCGCAGGAGCGCGATCACGTCATGGTCGACATCCATCAGCGTCCAGCGCATCGCGGCGTTGCGGTCCTGCGCCTGGTCCGGCAGGGCGAGGTCGAAGCCCGCGGCCGTGAAGGTCTCGCCATCATGCACCACATCCGACGTGTCGTTCACCAGGAGCACGTCCGACACCCAGTCGGCGTGCGACAGGCGCAGGAGCGTGAGGACGACCTCGCCGGTCTCGCCATCGTTGATCGCGGACAGCCAGGGCATCAGGGCAGGACCTTCAGGGCAAGCGCGATCCGGGTCTTTCCGGCCCCGACATTCATCTTGCGATAGGGCGTCCCGTCCGACCGGAACACAGCCGTGGCGCCCGTGGTCGGGTGAGTGGCCGAGAAGCTAAGCGTGCCTTGGGCCAGATCTGCGAACCAGAAGTCCTCGAAGGTGGCGAGCTGCGTGGCGTCGAGCGGGCGAGTCCTGCCGGAGAGCATCGCTTCCGCCGATGTTGTGCGGGCGCGGATCTTCGTGTTCCCACCGGCGGAGGTAAACACGCTCTTGTTCCCCTCTGGCCCGGTCTCGGTGAGCCCCGAGAGCTGGTCGATGAACGGCAGGCCAGCGGGCCAGGACGGGATCGGCACCGGTCAGGCCCCCATGCCGCGCACGGTCGCGCCGTACCGCTGCCGCATCACCCTGTCCGCAGCTCCGGACTCGAGGAATTGGGCGATCATCGGTCCCAACTGGATATCGACGCGCCCGGGCTGCTGCTGAACCGAGCCTTCTGGAATGTTGCCGACGATATTGACCTCCAAGCCGCCCGCCCGACCGGCCTTGGTGTGATCAATGACGGTCTCGTTCGGGTGCAGGATCGCCGGGAAACCGCCGAGCCCGTCGATGCCGCCGGACCGTGTGCCGGGTCCCGTGTAGCCACCTCCGGCGAAAGAGATCATCCCGCCTCCCCCGCCGCCCGCAACACCGCCGACGAGCGCCCCGAAGACCGTGCCACCGGCGTTGCCGAAGGCGAGGCTCATCAGCGCCTGGAACCCCTTCGAGATCGCGAGCTTCAGGAGGTCGCGCATCGCCGACTGGACGAAGTCGCCCACCGCGGCCTTCAGGTCGTCCAGGCTGTCGATGTTGTCCATCACCAGCACGGCAAAATCGCCGAAGAAGTCGCCGACCTCCTGGGCGTAATCGGCGAGCGCGTCGCCGGTCGCCATGTATTCGTCCTTGGCTCGAGCGAGGAGGTCGAGATGCTCCTGCTCCGTGATCTTTCCGGACTCCAGCGCCCAGTTGAGCGAAGTGCGCGCGTCGGCCATTTCCTGCATGGCTTTGTAGGCCGGGTCGAGCTGACTGCGCAGCCGCTCGAAACTGCGCGACATGTTGTCGACCTCGCTGGTGCCCCCGGATCTCGACCCGGACGACCCCTTGGCCGCGTCCTCGTAGAGGTCGGCGAGGTCGGGCGAGTCGTAGGACGGCGCGTACCCCATTTCGTACACGCCCGAGCCGCGCCCGCTGTAGGTCATCTCAGAGAGGAAATCCCCGCGGTTTTCAGTCGAGATCGCCCGGAGCTGCGCGGCCTGCAACAGCTCGTTACCCAGCGCGTTGGCCGCCTTGGTGGCAGTCAGGATGTTCGAGATGATCGCGGCAAAAGGATCGTTGATGCTGGCCGCCGCATCCGCGGCATCCGACAGGGCGTCCTCATTGTCTTCCGCGGCGCGCAGAGTCGTACGCAGGGCTTCCTCCGTATCGACCATAGCTGAGTAGAACTCGAACTGGGCTTCGGTCATGTCGCCGACGGGACCGGCCATCTCGAGGAAGTGCTGCCTCAGGTGCGAGGCTGCGGATAGCTGCTCATTGAGCGACCCGGCGCGAGACAGCCGATCTAGATCCGAGGCGAGGTCATTGACCGACGCTCCGAGCTCCATGAATGCCGCGCGCAGATCCTCACGACGGGAGTTGTACCACGTGCCGTCGTACATCTTGGTCAGTGACCGGACGAGGTCGTCGGCCTCGTTGCCGAGTTCCTTCAACGATACGGCGGCGATCGACTGCCCGAGCAACGCGATTTCCTCACGTGACCCGGCAAGCTTTTCGCGCAATCCACTGAAGTCTTCCGAGATGAGATCGATGACTTCGCTGGAGGCGGACAACTGCCCCTCGAGATCCCCCATGGCCTTGTCGAAACTCTGGGCAGCTGCCGCCCCTTCCATGAGCGAGGGGATCAGCGACATACCGAGAGCGGCCGCGCCGCCGGCGATCACCAGCGGGAACGACCCGAACGAGGCGAGGATATCCGGGATCTGGATGCTCATCGCCTGCAGGTAGTTTCCCGTCGCCGCCCCCTGCTGCCCGATCTGGTTGAACTGGTAGGACAGGTTGCGAAGATTGTTGGACGCTGCCGGAGAAAGCGCCCCGAGACGGCTGGTGCTCCGCCCGACATGGGCCAGGCTGTCGGCCGCCGACACAGCCAGCCCGTCGGTTCGTTGCAGCTCTCCGCCCAACCCACGCAACTCGCCCTTCAGGCGGCCGAGATCGGACTTCACCTTGCCGAACGCGGCCGCGGTCTTTTGGTCCGCATGGATGCTGAACGTCAGGTCCTGAAGCATGGGGTCACCCTTCTTTCAACCGGAGGTATGTCGCCGTGATGGCGATCTGGTCCTCGGACATCTGGTCCGCGACCTCGTGGGGGAACTTGCCGAGGGCGACCGCGACCGCGAGCAGGTACTGCGCAGCCGGATCGCCCATCAGCCGTTTTTTACGTCGTCCGCCGAAGCGATCGGGGACGCGCCACTCGCCGCGTTCATGATCCGGCGGATCACCGAGAACTCGGCCTTGCCGGCCAGCGTTGCGCGCGTCTTGGCGTCGTCCGTGAACACGGGTTTGCCGTCCTTGTCGCGCGCCTTGCGGATCAGCCCGCTGATCAGCATTTCGCCGTCGTCGTCCGGATCGATCCCCTTGCGGATCGCCGAGCGCTCCGATGCGGTGAGCGGGGTGAAGTAGAGCGTGACGCCCCACTCGGGCACCTCGACCTCGGTCGGGGCCTGGGCGTCGTGGCGCTGCGCGATGATATCGAGAATGTCGGTCACGGCGACACCGTCGCGACCGAGAGGGCGCCCTTGCCGGTGATCGCGTAGGTACGCTCGACCGGGGATTTGTACTCGTGGGTGACGCCGTGGCTCACGACCGTGGCGGTGCCCGAGAGGTAGGTTTTCCCGGAGGCGTCGCCCTCGGTGTAGCCCTGGAACGCGATCTCGTCGCCGGCGCGCAGGTCCTGGCCGTCCCCGGCGTGATCGAGCCGCATCGTGATCGACCCCGACCACTTCTTGAGCGTGGTGTCGTGGTCCTCCCAGGTGTCGCCAGCGGCGGTGATGTCCTCGACGCCGATTTCCTCGGTGATGTCGAACGAGACGAGGCCGGCGATGTCGGTCCCGTCGACCTTCACCGTGCCGTTCTTGCCGGTGTGTCGTGCCATGTCAGTTCTCCTTTGATGGCGGTGATGTCAGGATTGCGCGCCTTCATCCGCGTAGCGGGTGATGGCGAAATGGGTTTCGAGCGTGCCGATCCGTTTCTTGGATCCGCCCTCGACTTGCGTGATCACCCGGCTGGCCTGGTAGAAGGGCAACTCGGGATTCCATCCGGTAAGCACGCCGATCACGACCCGCTCGATCGCCTCGGCATAGTCGTCGAGTGTGTCCTCGATCTCGTCGCCACCAGCGCATTTGAGCACCACGGCCAGCTCGACGGTGCGGTTCGCGGACGTGCCGGTCTCCATCTCGACCCGCTCGTCGCGCGTCACCACCGTGAAGGCCGGCAGGTCCTCTTCGTTCTTCGGCAGCGCCCAGGCCCGGCAGGCCGTGACGCCCGAAAGGTCCCCGTCCGCGGCCAGCGCCGTGCGCACCGCGTCGCGGTAGGCCTTGCGCGGGTGGGTCATGCGGCGGTGCCAGCCTTCGGTTTGTCACTCGGCTTGGACCGGTCTTTCGCGCGTTCGAACTGGAGGAGGTCACGCCGCTCCTGCTCGGTGGCCTCGAACGCTTCGCCGCGCTTCACCTTCTCGCGCGTCGGCGTGGCGGGCAGGGTCATGAGCGCGGTCATGGGATATGTCTTCATGGATCGATCTCCTCGAGTTCGTAAATGATGAAGCCGTCCTGGGCAGGCGATCCGGAGGGCAGCCCGTTGACCACCCGGTAGGTACGGCCGTTGCCCGGCTCGACCACCGTCCCGGTTGCGAGCGACGCTTCCACGTCGCGCGGAACGCTCAGCACCGGCAGGACCGTGACGATCTCCCGGCCGTCGCCATCCGGGACCGTCACCGGGTTTTCCCGGAACACCGCCCGGATCGCGCGCGCGGCCTCTCCGTCCGGGGTGATGGTGACGGACGCGCCGAACACACCGTTCAGCACGCCCGTCATGCCGGCGAAGATCGACACTACCGTGCGGCGCCGTCGAGCAGCACCGTCCCCGTGGACGACGGGTTCGCCGCCACCGCCATCGCGACACCGACCAGCGTGTTGCCGGAGGCCGAGGTGGTGAACACCTTGTTCGAGTTGTCCCAGTAGATCTTGGCGCCGACGGTCCACGCCTGCGCCGAGGTCTTGGCATGGGTGAAGACGCCGGTGCGCACAAGGGCGACGGTCGCGCCGCTGTCCGCATCGGCCTGGGCGATACCGAAGATAGAGCCGACGAGGGCACCGCCGCCGGAGCTGACGGCATAGGGCGCGGCCACTTCCACGACGGCGCCGTTCTGAACGAAGTTCTGCATGGATCTGATCCTTTGATCGAAGTCGGAAACGACTGAGGGCGACCGCGTGGGCCGCCCTCAGGTAGGGGAAAGGTCGGACGCCTTAGGAGCCGGCGTTCTTGTAGAGCCCTTCCCAGGCCAGGGCCTTGGCCGCGGCGTCGAGGCGCACCTTGAACTCGGTGCCATCCACCGACCAGCCGTCCTGCTGGTCGAGGAACGGCAGGGCGATCCCGTCGAGGTAGCTGACCTCGATCGTGTCGAACCGGCTCGGGTCGGCGGCGAGGAACCAGGCGTTGCCGGTGATCCGCGCGTCGAAGACGGGCGTGGCCGCGCCACGCACCGTGTTGTACGCGCGCGGCATCTTGGACGTGCCGACCTTGTCGGTGTCGTCCGGCGCGTATTCGCTGTTGAGCGCCTGGAGAACGGCCGAGCGATTAGCGGGGCCCGCGATGAGGTAGGACGCCGGGATGTTCAGCGCGGTGGCATTGCCGCCGCGATCCTTCTGGGTCGCCATCGCGGTGATGCCTGCGTTGATCGTGGCCTCGCCCGGCAACCCGGCCGACCCGGCGAGGTTGTTGTGGTCGGCGTGGAACAGAGCCGTACCGTCCGACATGTCCGGGTTCCCGGTCAGGATGGCGTAGACGAGATCACCCACCGTGCGCCGTGCGGCCCGGCCCATCTTCATCGGGATCCGGCTGAAGGCATCCAGGTCATCGTTGATGATGGTCTGGCGGGTGAGGGCGAAGAGGCGGCCGTAGGTCGCGAGCACGACGCTCTCGCCGTGATCGCCGATCGTCCCGTGCTTGAACTCGGCCCCTTCGGGCACCTCGGCCAGGGACGGGAAGGCGTCGAGTCCGACGCGCTTGGTCGGTTTGAAATCGCCCAGCGTGCCGGTCGAGGTGAACTGCTCGAAGGTCTCCTCGGTCTCCTCGAACCCTTTCAGCATCGACTTGTTCGCCACGTCGACCAGGATGTTGCCGAAGTCACTGGTGGAGTGCATCCCGCCCGAGGCCGCCGCGGGCGAGAATGCCGCGCCGGCCAGCGCCATCGCACCGCCCTGGACGCTGATGCCGCGCGCCGTGAGCGAGGCGCGGGCCATCTCGCGCAGCTGCATGCCCGTGAACTCGTTGCGTTCACCGCCGTCGAGCCCGACCCGGGCATAGAGCGCCTTGGTGATCCCCTCGGTCGTCCGATCGACGACGTCGCCTGTCACCTTGGCCGTGGGCGTGACACCGTTGATGTCGCCGCCGTCCTGCGCCTGGGCCGCCTTCTCGTCGAGGATCTTGTCGTACGCGGCCTCAAGGCTCACGCCATCTGCGATCAGTTTCTGGCCGAAGCTCGACGGGAGCCCCGCCTGCGCGACCTTGGCGGTGATCTTCGAGGCGCGCTCGCGTTCCGCCTGGACGGCCTCGTCGGCGGAGCGCTCGGGCGCCGCCGTGGTCTTCGCCTTCTGCTCTTCAGCGTCCGGCTTGGTGACATCTTTCGTCATGTCAGTCTCCTTGGATGAAGGGGCCTCCGCCCCGGTTTCGCAGCCGGGGCTGCAATCTGGTGCGACGCCGGCCACAGCCGCGCGCAGGTCTTCCGACAGCGCCGCTAGACTCGTCGGATCGCCGAGGTCGGCGATGTGCGTGTCGATCCAGTCGGCGAGCGCCGCGCGGTCGGTGACACCCGTCGCCACGAGCTGCCCACCGGCGGGCAAATGTCCGCCGGCCAGGCTCGCCGCCGCGGCGGCTGCGGACGTGACGGCGGTATTCCGGATCGGCGGATTGAGCTGTTCGACGAGTTGCTCGAACGCGACGCGGGCCTCGATGACCTCGTCGGCCAGGCCCCGCTTCACCGCGTCCAGGCCGGTAAAGACGCCGGCTTCCAGCTTCATTGCACCCTGCGCCGTCAGCTTGCCGCGCCGGCCCTCTTCGACGGCCTCCGCGAAGGCGAGCCACATGGCGTCGTTCTCTTGCTGGATCCGGTCGCGCACCTCGCTCGTGAGGTGCTCGTAGGGGTTCCCGTCCACCTTGTGCTTGCCCGAATGGATCAGAGTCACCTTGATCCCGGCCTTCTCGAGGTTGTCCTGGTAATCGGCATGGATCACGACGACGCCGATCGAGCCTGCCTTGCCGAACGGCGGGATCGTGATCCGGTCGGCCTGCGACGCGATCGCGTAGCCGGCCGAGAGCGCGTATTCGGCGAGGAAGGCATGCACGGGCTTTTTCTCCCGGGCAGCCCGGATGTCGGCCATCAGCTCGAAGATGCCGGCCGCCTCGCCGCCGAAGCTGTCGATCTCGAGGGCGATGGCGCGCACCGACTCGTCATCGGCTGCCGCCCGCACCTGTGCGCTCAAGCCCTCGTAGCTCGTCATGCCCGAGCTCTCGCCGACGTAGGAGCCGCGGCGCACGAGCGTGCCCGTCACCGGGATCACGGCGACGCCCTGCACGTTCAGGTAGGCGCCGTGCTTCTTCACACCGCGATACAGGCTGCCACCGATCATCGACCCGGCTTCGGGCCGCGCCTCCCAGCGGTCAGCCGAGGGTTCGACGCCCAGGACATCGAGGGAACGGTCGGAGGCGATGCCCAGGAGGCGGGGACCAAGCGCCTGGACGATGACCGCCCCTTTCTCGGGATCGATCATGAGCGGCGTGTCGAACACCTTGGCGGCGATCTGCGCGGTTTGGGCCATGTCACTGTCCTTCCTTGTCGTCGTCCTCGTCGGACGGAGGGTCGTTCTGGTCGGTCGAGTAGCCGACGCCGGCCTGCCGGGCGGCGCTGCGCTCCTCGGCGATCTCCGCCTCGACTTTCTTGGGGTCCTTGCCGCGTTCGCGGATCTTCTCGCGGCGGCTCGCGAGCCCGGCTTCGATCTCGGCCTTGTCGGCATTCACGTCCTTGGTCGGATCGACGACCGGGCGGGCCGGTGGCGTCCACCGGATCTCGTAAGCGTCCGGGTCGATGTCCTCGACGTCCTGCAGACCTTCCTCGATCCACCGCGCGAACCCGTCGCAGACCTGGGCGATCATCAGGTTCTGCTGCCAGTCCTTGATGTTCGGGTCCGTGGCCATCCGCCCGGCGCGGTGCGAAGTGTAATTCGACTGGCTCGTGTCGCCGGTGAACTGGTCGTAGGTCAGGCCGAGGGCGGCCGCGATCGTACGGTCCGTGACACGCATGAAAGGGTCGTAGCCTTCGACGGTCGGCGGGTCCGTGAAGTCGATGTCGTCGTCTTGCCCGATGTTGAGCACCGAGCCGGGCTGCAACTCGCCGATCTCCTGCGGCGCGTCGGCGCTCTTCCAGACCGCCGCGAACATGGCCGCGATCTCCTGCCTCTTCACCTGTCCGTCCTGGTACTTCTGAAGCTCGTGCAGGAGCGTCACGACCGGGGCGAACCAGCTGACCCCACGCTGCTGCCCGGGCCTGACCGGGTCGAACGCGTGGATGATGTTCTCGGCTGCAATCCGTTTCGTAGGCGGCATTGCGCCCCAGCGGCTGCCGGGGTGCTGTGCATAGATGTGATAGGCCACGCGGCGCCCGATGCCGTCGAACTCGATGCCCTGCACCGCGGTGTTTCCGTTCGGGAGTCTGCCGTCGATCAGCTCGTTGAGGAAATCGGCCTCGAGCACCTGCACCTGGAAGTTCAGCGGATGTCCGTCCGAGGGCCGCCGGTACCGGCGCCGGAACAGGACTTCTCCGTCGCTCACGATGGTCCCGAACCCGAGGGCCTGCTGGCCGAGCAGGCTCAGCCGTCCGTCGACGTCCCAGTGGCGGGCGGAGCCATGCCGGCGGATCACCACCTCGACGCGGGCGCGCACCTCCTCGTCGTCCTCTGTTGCGTGGACGGACGGCACGATCCCGGCGCCGACCACGTGGTTCACCAGCTGGCGACGGCCGCGCACCGTCCGGGGGTTGTTGCGCAGCATGTCGCGCGACATCCACGACAGGCGTGATCGGTCCGCGCGCCCTGCCTCGATCGCATCCGTCCGGTTGAACCGGAAATCCGACGCCCGGCTCGTGCGACCGGCCCCGTCGTAGTGACCGCTCATCGTCGCGAGCGCCCGGCGTTGGGCCAGGGCCATTTCCCGGCGCAACGCGACACGGGGCGCGAGCGTCGCGATCATGTCGTTGATCCGGTTCGCCAGCGGCGGGCGCCGCTTGTCGCGCCCGCTCATCGCCAGCCGCTCTTGGTGGTGGGCACCTGGATCCGCCCCGACGAGGCGAGCCCCAGATCTTCCATGATCTTGCGCTCGATCTCCAGCATCTTCGACAGGTCGCGGAATTCGACGCGCTCCCCGTTCATCTGAACGCTGCGCGCACCTTTCGCGATCGCCGACCGGATGGCGGCGAGATCGTCCTCGGTATAGTCGGCCATGATGGCTCCCTGTCAGAATAGCTTTCTCGGCACGCGGCGCGGTGCCGGGCCCGTGTCGGTGGCTTTGCCGTCCTCGGTCTCCTCGAGTGCGACGGCGTGGATGTTCTCCTGTCCGCCGAGTGCCCAGCCAGGCGGGCGGTCGAAGTTGATGCGGAGCATGCCGAGCTGCTCGGCCACGACCCGCGCCATGACCGACAGGTCCATCCCCTCGTTGCGGACGATCCCGGGTTTCTTGACCCAGCCCTTCGAGGTTCTCTCTTCGGCAACGAACTCCTCGAGACCGTCGTCCGTCATCCAGCGCGGCAGGATCAGCGACGATCCCCCGGCGCTCGATCCGCGCGCGAGCATCCCCGCGATCGTGTTCTTCACCTGGTCGGAGGCGAAGTTCAGGATCTTGATCGACCGGCCCTTGCCGCCGCCGGCCTTGCGTTCGGGCGTTGCCAGCCACCGGCGCGAGGCGAGGCGGAAGCCGCCGTGCCCGCGCGTGACGAACCAGCGGGTGCCCTGGCCGGCCTTCTTGCGGGCCTTCCAGAACGCCTCGGCATTGTCCGAGACGCCCGGGCGCCCCTGGAAGTCCACACTCAGGCCCGCCGCCCGCAGGCCATAGGTTTCACCTTCGACCGGCCAGACCCGCTGGCCGAGGCCGGTGAGCACCTGCCAGTCCGCGATGTACTTCGCCGGATCGAGCGTGCGGCCATTGCCGTCCTCGTCGACCTCGGCGTTCGGAGCGTCGGCTGGCGGCTGCGTGATGTCGAACCGGTCGACGACCTGCGCCCGCGCGCCGTCGCCCCAGGCCGTGACTTGGACCGCGAAGTACGTGCCCTGGACGTCGACCGAGACGGTGATGAACCGGGTCCAGTCCGGTGCGATGCCGCGGGGCAGATCGTGGCCCTCGTCCCTGAGAAACGTGGCGCCGATGTCGCCGTCGTCGCCGCGCTTCGGGCTGAAGGGCACCCCGATCTCGGTGTAATGCACCGTCGCCAGATCCGTGTCGTCGTCGAGCTGCTCGGCCTTGCGCCGTGCCTCCTCGTAGTTCGCGACCAGGTCGCGCCAACTGGCGAACGTGGCGGCCGCACCATTGAGCGCATAGCTCGCCACGTCCGTCTTGCGGATCTCCGCGTCATCGATCGACACGCACCGCCCGTCCGCCGTTTCGTGTCGCCAGCCGCCGTGCCCGGCCAGGGCGGCACGGTTCAACGCCATCTTGTGGCGGTGGGCGATCAGGCTGCCGCAATGCGGGCATTCCATCTCCGCCCGCTCCCCCGCCTCCCCGGGCTCGAGCGCGTCGTCATAATGCAGCCGGTCGAACCGTGGTTCGAACTCCTCCCGGCAATCCGGGCATTCCCAGTACCAGCGCCCCCGCGTGCCCTGGTTGTAGATCTGCACCACGCCCCCGCCGACCGGCGGCATCTCGTGCGGCGCGGTCTCACGTGGCCGCCAGCTCGGGTCGGTGACCTGGTAGGCCGGACTACTCTCGACCAGCACCAGGCCCCGGCTCAGGTACGACTTCACCCGCTGCAGTGACATCCGGTAGGGCGTGCCCTCCGGGTTGTCCTTGCCACCGAGGACGGCCGGGTGGTGATCGTAGTCCGTGAGCAGCACCATCTTGTAGGTCCCGCCCGACAGCATCGTCGGTGTCGGATACCCGATGGTCAGCCGCATGCCGCGAAACCGCTTGCGGCTGAACGTGTCGTCATCGCGCGCCCGGCCAAGGCGATCGCGGATCACCGGGCTGTTCTGGATCAGCGGGTTCAGCTTCTCCTCGACCCACTTGTCGCGGTCGCTCTTGGACATGTGCACGATCAGGACCGGGTTCGGGTCGCAGATCGGGGCGTGCAGCGCCGTGGCCTGCAGCATCATCGTCTTGCCGGACTGCGATGGGCCCACGAAGGCCAGCGTCTTGAACCGGCGCGACTGCGTCATGTCGCTCGGCTCCACCATGTAGGGCGTCATCGCCCGGTCGAAGCTCTGCCACGCGCCCTGCGCCTGGACCCGGATGTAGCGCTCCGCCGCGTCGGTCACGCTCATTCGGCTCGGCGGATCCATGACCGGAAGCGCGTTCTCCAGGATCTCCTCTGGCGTCATCAGCGGCGGCAGCGGCGCGAAGACACCGAGCCGGCCGATTGCCGTATCCGTCATCTGGACCATCAGACGCCGATCTCACCCTGGTCCGACGGTATCGGCATGACCGAGCCGCTGCGGCGTTCCGCGATCAGCTCGTGGAACTTTACCCGCGACTGGACCAGCACCTCGTCGGACCGGCGCTGGATCTTGTCGACCTCGGCCAGCCCGAGCCCGAACTCCATCTCGCAGAAGTCCGCGAGCGTGTTCATCGAGAGCCGGAACTCGTTGATCATCACCTCGAACAGCTCTTCGACCCGCGCCGCCCGGACGAGCTCGCCGCGCAGCTCCGCCGCCCGGTTGCGGGCATAGTCCGCATCCGCCTCGTCCTTGATCTGGCGGGCGGTAAGGACCGTGTCGCCGTCGTCGCCCTCACCCTCGGCATTGCGAAACAGCATGGCGAGCTGCGCGGCCGACCGGTTCGCCTCCTCGCGTGCCGACAGCTCGGCCTCATCCCGGGCCATCCGCCACGCGTAGCAGTCGGCGAGCCGGAACTTGTACTCCCGCCCGTTGCCGCCGACCTCGAGGACCGGCAGCGGGTTCTCGGGATCCTGCAACCACTTCGTGATCGTGGGTTCGCTGACATCCATCGCCTGGGCGAGCTGGTAGCGATTGACGTCCGTGTCCTTCACGGACTCGGGCAACGGGTACTTCGCCCGCAGCGCCGCCAGGTCCGCATCGGTCCTCATCGTCTCTCGCCTTTTTCTCTCTGCGCGCCCATGATGGACAACAACAACAACCCGAAAACCCACCCCCCAAAATCCTGTCCCACCCAAACCCACCGGGGCGCGAATAACCCGCGTGTGGGGGGCTTGGGAAAGGACCCGCCGCCTATTTCGCGGTCGCCAGAGCCTGTTGCAGCCAGCGGTGGAAGTTGGCCTCGAAGGTCTCGCGCGCCTTCATCTCGGCCACTTCCTCGAACCGGAACCGCGGGGTGTAGGTTGGACGTGCGGAGGTGAAGTGCATCACCTTGCGGATCCCACGTTTCCCTCTCCGTTCCCAGACGCCCGGCGACAACTTGGACCCGGGCCGAGGGACGAAGTATTGCTCGCGTGTTTTGTGCCGCTTGCGTGAAGCGGCAGTCGTGTTCTGCCGTGCGTCGAGCTGAGACTGAACACCCGACAACACTCTCTGCACCATCGCGGGCGACATGTTGCCAGCTGCGGTCAGCCGCATGCCGGCCGCCGGCGTCACTGCAACGATCTGTCCGGCGTACTTGAGCCGGTAGGTCATAGCGCGCTCCAACCTTGTTTGTGGACGAGGTCCGCCCGAGGCTTGAACTTCGAGATAGAATCTCCGGCCTGCGCTTGGCTTCCTTTCAACAGTAGCCACCATCGGGTGGTCCCGCTTGTTGGCATACCGGACCATGAACGCGTTGAGCGTGAACTTCAGCGGGCGATCAAAGACCGATCTCATGTGCTGCTGCTCGGCCTTGATCACCTGCTTGGCGGTATCGTTCAGGGCGCGCGCCATCGCGTACGGGATCTGGCGCGCCTGCACATCGTCGAGCTGTCGGATCAGCCTGTCGACGTCTCCGGTGATCGTGATCATGAAGGCCTCGAACGCAAAACGCCCGGGGCGGGATATCCGCTCCGGGCGCAGGGGTGCTTCTGGTCACAAATCAAGCCCTGCGGAAGTTCGTTTGTCAACGGTGTCCTGTTTGCCCTGTATTCCAAGGGCATTGCGGAGGCATTGTCGCTGTGACCGCGAAGGCGGACAGCCCGCCACCGATTCGCAGATTGTCCCGCACCTCGGCCAGCGCAGCCCAGAACCGCAGGTAATCCCGCCGCGCAGCGCCAATGTGTTCCGGGCGCGGCCACCAGTTGATCGGCGTATAGAGCACGGCCTCCTCGACCCGGTTGCCTCGGCGATTGATGCGCACCTGGTGCGGCCAGCCCTGTGTGCCCAGAACAACCGCGTCGAAGGAGCGCGCGTGGTCGCCGAACTGGTTCGCCTTCGTCTCCATAGGACGCGCCACCGGCACCGCCCCGACCATCGGATCAGGTAGCTTGCCGGCGCGCGCCTGTTCGGCCAGAGCCACGGCCATGCCGCGCCCACCACGGGCCTCGGGCAGAGTGGCAACGGTGGCGGCGATCACGTCGGCATCCGGGTGCGGGTCGGTTGAACCGCCGCCGTCGACCCGGCAGCCGAGGCGCGCCTGCTGCATCATCCGCCATTCGACCCCCACGTTCGAGCGGCGCGGTGCGATGTCGAAGTCGAGCCGGGCACATTCGGCGCGGAAGGCCCAGACGAGGAGGTCCCAGATCGCGGCCTCGACCACGCGGCCCCGGGCCGGCCGGATCGGGCGGGCGATTGTCTGGGCCGGCTGAGACACGGCGTCGATCCGCGCCGCCATCATGCCGCCTCTCCCTGCGCACGGCGGTGTTCGATCCCGGCGCGCACGATGTCCTCGGCGATCCGGGTCTGTTCGTCGTACCAGGCGAGCCATCGGCGGTCGTCCTCACTGACGTGGCGCCCGCCCTCGATCCCCTCGACGATCAGGGTGCGCTTGCGGGCCACGTCGCGCGCGCGATTTGCGATCATGCGCTTCTCGGCCGGGAGCGGCGGGCGCGGGCGACCCTTGGCGACGAGGCCGGTGAGGAACAGGTACGTCTCGACATGCTCGCCGCGCGCCATCAGCGCCTCACCCTGCCGCGAGTGGAGCCAGCTCTGCATGATCGGGTTCTCCGGGTCGGGCGGCGTCTGCAGGTCCTGGGCGTGGTTGAGGATCGTGGCGAATCCCGGCCAGACGTTGTGCGCCTCGCCCCCGGCCCGGGCCCGGACGTAGCGTTTCAGCGTCGCGAGGTTCTCGTCGGTGAGGTAGCCCAGCCGGTCGGCGAGCTTGTCGAGGAAGGCCGCATGGTCCGACGCCTTCGTGCGCCGGTCGCGCACCAGCCCGTCAGCTTCCAGCGGCCGGATCAGGAGCTGCCTGACCCGCTCGCGCTTCGCCAGCGTCTCGGTTTCGGTGGTGGTCGGGGTCTCGTCTTCGGTCATCGCCTGTCCCTTTCTCAGCACTGCCATCCGGTTGCCTTGAGCTCGTCGTCGGTCAGAAGCCCAGCGGCGAGAATGTGCCCGATGACCCATGGCTTGAGGTCTTCGAGCGCGTCGGACCGCCCGGACCGGAGGCGCTCGATGGCGGCCTCGGCCTCGCGGATCACGATCGGGTTTTCGGATATCGCCGGGGTCACCTCGCGCGCGCCGCTGCGCGCCCTATGGTTCTTCCATGGTTTAGCTATATTATGGCGAGGGGCATTTTTGCCCCCTTTTCCAAGCAAAAATGCCCCCTTTTCGGAACCGGTTAAGGGTGCATCTATGCCCCCTTTTGATGGTGCATTTTTGCCCCCTTTTAGAGGGATGATCTTGGCACGGGTGAGGAAACCATATCCGGTCTTTCGACCCCGTCCACGACCCGAATCCCGAATGATCCAGCCTTGGCTTTCGAGCTCGTGCACGGCGCGTTTTATCGTGTCCGTTGACTTGCCGATCACGCGCGACAGCTCAGCAATCGAAGGGGTGCACTCGGACGTTCGGTGGTTCGCGTAATCGAGGGCAAGAACGTGCGCGATCAACCGTGCGGTCGTCGACAGGTCAATGTCTCGGCGCACGCTTTCCAGCCAGCCCCAACGCGCACCGTTCCATTCGCCGACATCGATGAGCCGCGCCTCGTCCAATCCCTGCCTCCTGACGGCTTGTGCCATCCTGACCCTCTTGTTTCGGCGCCTTGGTAGCGCTCGGATTGTGCAGCCGGTACTACGACCTGTCCCGTGTTTACGCGGCCTCCGAAGGCCGCACGCTGCCGGTGGCGATGAACTTGCGCATCTGAGCGAGGAGCGTCCGGCGATAGACTGCGCTCGCAGGCTCCCGCCTAAGTCCCTGTTCTTTCTTGCGCATAGCGGCGACGTGGTCCGCGAGCTTGACGAGGTTCACGACCTCCAGAAACGCGCCGAGGTTTAGCTCGTGCCAGTCCTCCAGCGCGTTGAGCGCGCTCAGCCACGGCTTCAGGACGGCACTGGCATAGGCCTCCAGGTGATCACCGTAGGGGCAGTGCGCCACGGCACGCAGCCCCGCCGTGAAGAGCTCGCACCGGTCCGCCTCGACGTGATCGCGCACGAGGCCTATCTGCATCAGCTGGCGGGGTTTGCGGTGCGCCGAGCTGACCGGGTAGGTCAGAAGCTCGCAATCGGCGGCCCGCACGATCTCGTTCGATTTCACCGCCCAGAAGTCCTGGGCGAAGAGCGCGGCCTTGTAGAGGTGGAAGATCGTGATCGCGGTCACGTCGCCGTTCACGGCCGAGAAGGCCCGGGCCTGTTCGTCGATGCTCATCGCGACGACCATCGCGGGCACCTTGTCGTATCCCCGCATCAGCGCCGCATGGGTGCGGTGCTGGCCGTCGATGATGGCGAAGCGGCCGTTGCCCGCCGGCGCCACGAGGATCGGTGTGAAGCGCTTCCAATCGAAGTTTTGCGCGATCTTCGTGATCGCCCGCCAGTTCGAGGGGCCGAGGGGGCGCTGGTAGCGATCGTCGAGGCCGAGATCGGCGATCGGCACGCGCGCGAGTGTCGGGATCTCGTCGAGAGGGGCAACCACGTGGGGGCGTTCCCCGATGTCGATCGGGCGCAGTCCGTCATGTGTCATGCGGCGGTCCTTTCTTGTTCACGGGCGTGGCGCATGGCTTCCTCCAGCTTCGGCTCGAAGAACTCGGTGAGGGTGATCGTGGTTGGCCAACCCGCAAAGCCACCGGTCCCGGCCCGACGCTCGCGCGGCGGCAAGCCGAGCTGACGGACGCGCTGGGTGACGCATTGATGCTTGGCGTAACCGAAGTGCCGGGTGATGTCCTTGAGGCTCACCCCGGCGAGCCACATCTCCCGCAAGAGCGCATCGTCGCATTTCTTGAGACGGTTCCGGTACCGCGACGGCAGGCCGAGACGATGTGCCTTGTACGACAGCCCGGAGCGGGTAACGCCAAGGTGTGCGGCAATGACGTCGGTCGGAATGTCTAGCCGCGACCACAGGGGTTCGAGATCCGCGCGCTTGATCCGGCGCAAAGGACGAGCCCCGACCTTGTCGAGCGTTCCGGTGCAGCGGGCGGTGTAGATCGTGGACACGGCCACGCAGAGCTTCTCCGATGCGACCTTGGCCGAGGGATAGGTGACACCCCGGATCGTCACGGGTTTGCCGGTGTAGTTCGCCATCATCCGGCCTCCAAACTGTTCTCAAAAGCGGTGATGCGTGCCCATTCGGTGCGACCTTCGTCTGTGAGGTCGTGCTCCGTGGCTTGGGGTCCGATCAGGTGGCCGAATTTGTGCTGCGCCTGCCAATGGCCTCGGCACTGGATACCCTGGTCACCGTGGAGGTCCTCGGTGTGACAAGGCCAATCCTCCGCTGCGATGTGGGCCGTGGACCGCTGGTATTCGGCGCTACTGCTCCGGAACGGGCAGGTCTCACATTTTTGGGCCGCACGCTTCACGCCATTCCCTCCAGCATCGCAGGCAGGTTGCCGACCAGCGCGTAATCACCAGGCCGGGTGAACCGCCGACGGCACGGCCGGATCCAGTGCAGGGACGGATCGTCGAAGACCCGGCGCTTTCGCCAGACGAACCACGCGTAGCTCGCCATCGTCGACGGCTTGCGGTGCTTGCCGGTCTTCGCGTCGAAATAGGTCTCCTCGGGGTCGCGCACCTGTCCCTGGAACAGCGGCACGCGCTCAACGAACTGGAACACATGCGCCGGCGGGTGGCGGTCGAACAGCGTCTCGAACCGCTCCTGCCCTTCGAGGAAGGCGGTGCGCTGGAAGATCGCCACCCCTTCGCGGCTCTGCTCGAGCGCGCGCTCGATGAAGGCAGCCGCGTGGACGAAGGGCGGGTTCGTGATGGTCCAGTGGCACTCCGGCTCGATGCCGAACAGGTAGTCGGCGCCCGCGAACCCGACGCCGTAGTCGTGGATGTCACTCGCGATGATCCTGCGCGTGACCTCCGCGAGGGGCCGGACCATGAAACCCCGGTTCGCCGCCGGTTCCCGCACGACCTTGCCCTCCAGGGACAACCCCCGGTTTGCGAGCTCGTGGATGAGCGCGCGTGTCGCCCAGGGAGGTGTCGGGAAATCGTCAAGGCTGTCGGCTGGCTCGTGGCGCGCCGCGGCGAAACCGGTGTTGGCGGTCAATGCACCCTCCCCCGTGTGTTCCAGGCGGCGAGCGCCTCGGCTTCCTGCCCGGCGACGAGCGGCCCTTCAGCCCCGCAGAACCCGCAGGAGATCGCGGACATGCCGACGCCGCTCTCTGGATCGGCAGCGAGGTCGAGATGGATCGAGAACCGCCGACCTTCTCTGCAGAACGGACAGGGGACGACCGGATCGGTGCCCACCATCCCGTCGTCGATCGTGATCGGGCCGGTGACGTCGTGATGCATGTGTGAACCCGCCATCCTCACCCCTCCCCGATCCAGTAAACCGGCTTCGAGCTACCAAGCGCAGTGACGACCTCGCCCCAGATGCCCTCGCTTCGGTCCCGCCCCTCGATCGGCGGCACGACGACGGCGTCGCAGGCGACGAGAAGCGGAAAGCACCAATCGGTCCAGAACTTGGCGTCCAGCGGATCGAGCCGGATGGGAGGAAGGTCCTCGGCACGGAGTGATGGCACGCGCAGCGCGCACATCTCGGCCGAAAGAACGATCGGCGAAATCGCGGTGACGCTGGCCTGCGCGAACCGGGCCGACCACATGGCGGCCTTGGTCAACGCCTCGACCGAGCGACCCATGTCCCACCGCCCCTCGCCGTCAACGGCAACCTTCGTGTAGGGCGAGGCGAGGTAGACGAGCGAACGGTCTCCGACAAGAGCGCGCACTGCCGCGTCGAACCCGACCATCTCGAAGCGCTGACCGCGATCATGGCGGGCAAGGCTGGCCCAGGCGAACGGTGCCAGCGCGTCGAGGGGTGTTGCGTTGTCGGACGTCATGGGCGACCTCCGGCACAAAGGTCGACTCGGGGTTTTTGACGAATCACATCCGCTTTGGTCCGCTCGTCACACTTCCGGCCACGACAGGGCAGAGAAGCGCCACGTCTCCGGCACATATGCCGCGCCAAAACCGCACTTTCGCCGCAGCTTTGCGGCTCTGCGTCTCGACCCTCGTGACAATCGGACCCTTCGCAACAGACCGTTGAAATTTCGGGGTTTCCGGTAGACAGGTTAACCATACCGGCAGTAAGGAAACCCCTACCTTTCGAGCATCGAACCATAGAGTGAGAGCCATGCGGTACATGGAACGAGACAACACCATTATCCTGAAACACACGGCGGACCTGCCGGTCTCGGGCCGGGTTCGCCCGAGCCGGGAGACAGCCGCGCGAACCAATGCGGCGATCAACGAGGCACTGGCGGATCCTACCTGGAATGCGGAAATCCAGGAGGCGCGCAACAATCTGAGGGGCCTGCGCGTCCGCAGGGCCGGCACTAGATGGCAACGCCTGGCCGCCCGGCTGTTCGCGACCGATGCCGTGCTCTATTGCACGGGTCTCGCGGCCTTTGGTGGGGCGGTGATCAGCGTGACGCTCGTGACGGGCTGGCCGGTGCTTCTCGTCGCACTTGGCATTGCCGGCGCGATGATCCTCGCCCTGCACGCGATACAAAAGGCCCACGGGGCGGCCTGACACGCAATCCAAACGCTTGATCCGGGCTGCGGGCGGGGCTGCAACCCCGCCCGTCTGCTCGTCTGTGAATAGGGTCGTGCCGGGACCCCGGGAGGAGGAGAGGAGCCCCGACGCTGCACCGGACGGGCGCGCGCCCCGGCCGGCGGTTCGTGGAAAGGCGGGGCGGCTCCTCGGCGGGCCGTCCCGCCGCCCCCGGGGACGTGTCCGGGCCGGGAAACGCCCGCCCGCCGATGTCACCCGGCCGGTCATTCCCCGGCCTCGATGCGCTTGACCAGCCCCGCGCGCTTGCGCAAGGCGGCCGCGACCAGCTCGTCGAGCTCGCGCACCTGTTGGCACGCCTCGGCGACGGTGTAATCGCTCGGGTCGGCCGACCCGTCCGAATGCGCGGCGGCGTGGAGCGTGACCACGTCCGCGAACTCCTTCGAGATCGCCGCCATGTCCGACCAGGCCGGCCCCGACAGGTCGACGGGATGGAACACACCGCCCGCGAGATGGGACCAGTGCTGCGCCAGTGGCACGGCTGCCGCGCGTTCAACCCGCCCGAGCCGGTCGAGGTAATTGGCCCCAACGCCGCCGGGGCGCTCCTCGCTCACCTCGGTGCCATAGGACAGCGTCGAGATCGAAACCCCGGCGTCCGTGGCGGCATTCTTGATCCCGCCCATCGCCTCGTAGACGGCGGCGACGGCCGCCTGGATGGATCCGGGGCGCGTGGCGCGGGTCATGTGAAAAACTCCGATGCGGTTTCGGGAGACGCCCCGCGCGGACGCGTGGCAGGATCGGGACATGGAAAGGAGAGACAGATCACGACACACCCTCCGAAGGGACGGGGGCCGGGGCGCTGGACCAGCGACACCGGCCCCCGCTACGGTTGAGGTTGCGACACACCAACCGAAGGACGAAACGCCGTGGACTGGGAAAAGTATCACCTCGCGCACGCGACACGTCGCGGAACGTGGTCAATCCGCAAGATCGAAGGCCGTTTTCACGTGTTCCTGGAAGACGAGAACCTTGGGAATTATTCATCGCCAACCTCCGCGTTGGAGGAGCTCGTGTCCGGGCAGACCGACTGGCCGTCGGGCGAAGATCCATCCCGCGCCGGCTTGCCGGACGACATGTCAGATTGGTCGGTCCGCACGAACCGGTCCCGGTGATACGTCAGACCCTGAATCATACCGCCGACCGAGTTCCACGGGAGCCACAGGCGAATGATGGTCCCATCCTCCAGGTCGAACGAGATGCCTTGCGCGCCGGACTCGGGGTGGCAGGGGAGCACACCGCGATTGGTCGCAGGCGTGAAATGCGGATGGACATCGTACGGCCGGGAACGGGCTTTCGTAGTCTCCGAGAGCGAGAGCTGTGATGGTCTCAATGCGTCACAGGCTCGCTGGACCTGTTGGTGCAGTTCCTTGACGTCTATCGGACGCTTTTCAGTCAGTGCCTCTTCAGCGACCGCAATCAGCTCCTCCACCCGCTCTTCGAGCTTGGCGATCCGGGCGCGCAGGCGACGGCTGAAGATCATGGGCGGGGCTCCTTCATGCGGCGTCCGGCACCCAAGACGACACGGGCACCCTTCCTGCCGTCTCGCGGTCGATTCGGACCGCAAGCTCCAGCGACGGCGTCTTCTTCCCGTTCTCCAAGAGAGACAGGTAGGCACGACTGATGCCTAGCCGGTCGGCGAAGGAGGTCCGCGACACTCCGGAGGACAGGATGAAATCAGTTAGCATCCGCCAATGTTTTCCACAGGCAAACATTCTCCGTCAACTCGAAAGTTATCTGTGAGCAAATGTTTTCTTTGAGCCTATCGCCCGACGGGACGGCCGGGAGCATGTTGCAGCCAATGTTGGAGCGATCACCTCAGATTGGACGTATCCTAAAGAAGAAGGGATGGACCCAGACACGTCTGGCCGAAGCCATCAGTGTGTCCAGGGGACACATGAGCCAACTAATCTCTGGTAAGAAAACACCCTCGCTCGACACGCTTCAGCGAATTGCTGACGTGCTCGATGTGGATCTGTCATCACTTTACGATTCAGCCCGGCCCGTGCCAGTAGCAGGCCGCGTCGGAGCCGGTGCGTCCGTTGAGCTCGTTGATGCGTTCGAGAAGGGTGACGGTCTCTACAAAGTAGCTAGTCCTGAAGACATTCCGGCAGCATCCGTCGTCGCGGTCGAAGTCCAAGGCGACAGCATGGCACCGCTGATTATGCCCGGCGATGTTCTATTCTTTTCGCGCCACTTCATGGGCGTGGACGAAAGCGCGATCAACCGTGTTTCGATCTGTGAGACTGATGATGGCCGCGCGCTTGTGAAGCAAATCCGCATAGGCCGCGAAACTGGCCTTTTTGATCTGTATTCGGCGAATAACAACCAGCCGCCAGAATATGGCGTCAAACTGATTTGGGCCGCACCACTGAGGCGGCACCTGGCCAAATCGGACGTCGAAAGGCTGGGCGCCTAGGCGCCCAGCCGCAAAATCTAACGACAGCCTTTCCTCGACTTCTCGCGCGCGATAGCCTGAATATGCCCTTTCGTGACCGCGATCTGTGTCTCGTTGTCACTCCCCGACATGCTAGCCAACGGCAAGCCGATCAGAAAGACGGCGACAGCGTCTCCGGTAGCGGCATCACGCTGAGACGCACTCAGGTTTTCCAGCGCCTGCCCGTATCGAACTTGCGCGTCCCTCAACTGCGCACAGCTATAACCTCTGTATGCTTGGCTACCAATATCAGCCGCCGCGATGGCATCAGGTTGCTTCGCACACCCTGCAATGATCAGCGCACAAGCGAGCGCTGCAACAATCCGAAAGTACATAGAATCTCCCAAAACTTCCCACCTAAGTAGTATGCGCCGGCGCTTGAGTTTGGGGAAGTGCTCGCCAGTTATGTTTTCTAATAGATAACATTTTTCTTGACCCCTTTGTTAGCCTATGGAAAACATTGATCCCATCCAACCGATGGAGGCCATGCCATGCCGCACCCCACACCCGCCGTGCCCCGCACCCGCATCGATGCTCAGCACGTGCTCGCCAATCGCGATGCCTATGCGGACCGGCCGCACCTGATCCAGACCGCCTTGTGGGTCTGTGCCACCGCGAACGGGCACCCGATGCGGCAATCCCGCATCCACCGCCCCCGCCCCAAGGGCACGCCGCGCCTGACCGTCATCGACGGGGGCCGGGCATGATCGGCGCGGCCCTCATGCTCGTCGCCGTGGTCGGCCTCCTCGTCGGCCTCCTGACCCTCCTCGCATGGGAACGGTGGACTAACCCGGCGACCGTCATGGCCGGGATCCTCATCGCCACCGCGCTCGGTTGGCTCATCCCGACGCCCATCGACTTCGCCGTGCTGGGTGGTAGCGCACAGCCGATCGAGGTGCAGCCATGATTCCGGCGGTTTCAAGAGTGCGAAGAAGCGCGTACCTTCTGTCATGCGTGGCAGTACGTCACGTGCCGCATCCCCCTTCATGTCGCTCCGCAACAAGCGTCGGGGATGCGGCCCTTCCGCGTCTGGCCGATCCTCGACATTATTCCGCGTTGTCAGGCACTCGAACGAGGTCCGGCGCGGCATTCCCCAGTAGATTATCGAAACGTGTGTGCTATCGTTCGGAGTACGTCCCAAAAGATCGGGCGACTATCTCTGATACCCACTATTTCGTGGGGGAAGGGTCGCTCCGATCACGCCGCGCCTCCTGCGTCCCACCCTTGAAGCTACCCCTGCGGGAGGCGCGGCGATGACCGAGCGCGCCGATTTCCTCCGCCGCATTGCCCGCCTCACCTTCGAGGAGCGCTTCGACGCCTTCTTCGCGGAAACTGTCGAGCACGGCGGGATCTTCGAGCCGGACGGGGCGATCCGCACAATCGACCTGCATGGTGTCCGCGTCGACCACGACTCGACCGAGGGCGCGATGGCCGCATGGGTCCGCGCCGCATGTGAACGCGAGACCGAGAACGACCTCACCTGGGCCGAGATGGTGATGAAGGACGCGAAGTCCCTCGGCTGCGAACGCCGCAAGGCCGCGCAGATCATCCTCGCCCACTGCCGCGACGCCGCAATGCGGATCGTCGCCCAGGCCGAACTGGCCCGGATCGGAGGGCGTGCGGCATGAGCGATCCTGTCCTCTCCGCCCTGCGCGATGCCGGAAACCGCTGCGACCGCTATCAGGTCCAGCACGTGGTTCTCCTGTCGTGGCGCATCACCTCGGTCGGGCTCGAACTCATTGGCAAAGATGGGCCCGACCACGTACGCCGGCTCGTCTCCTGGCACGAGCTCGAGCGCGCCAAAGACCTCACCAATCTGATGCTCAGCAGCGAACAAGCCGTGCTGCAGGGCCTGTCCAGCTGATCCCGGAGTCCCCATGACCACCACCGAAACCCTCACGCTCGCCGACCTCTACATCCACCCGCTCAACCCGCGCAGCGTCCACCTGGACGAGGAGGTCGAGGCCAAGGCGCGCTCGATCCTGTCGGTCGGGCTGATCCACAACCTCGCGGGCTACCGCGACCCGGAGCGCGACGGCGTCGGCATCGTCGGGGGCGGCTACCGCCTCATGGGGCTGCAGCTGATCGCCTCCGGCGAGCTGGGCCCGCACGACCTTCCCCCGATCCGGGTCGAGGTCACCGAGGACCCGGTGATCGCCGAAGCCTGGGCGCTGGCCGAGAACGTGGCGCAGGTCCCGCTCACCGCCGCCGAGGAGATCCGGCACTACCGCAAGATGGCGGCCGACCAGCTGGCCGACCCGGAAACCATCGCGCGCGCATTCGGCAAGCGGGTCGACCACGTGCGCCGCCGGCTCGCGCTGGCCGACCTGCCCGAGCCGATCCTCGACGGTCTGGCCGAGGGCAAGATGACGCTGGACACCGCCAAGCTCTTCACCACGGCGGCGAGCGAGGAGGCCGCGCTCGAGGTCTACGAGACCGCCCGGCGCGAGCGGTGGAACGACTGGCAGATCAAGCGCGCCCTGCAGGGCGACCGGATCGCGGCCAGCGACCGGCGCGTCAGGTTCCTCGGCCTCGACCGGCTCGAGCTCGAGGGGATCGCGGTGCAGCGCTCGCTCTTCAACGACGACAGCTTCGTCCAGGCGGACCCCGAGACGCTCGACAAGCTGTTCCTGGACGAGCTTGAAAGCGTCCGAGCGCAGGCCGAGGCGGAGGGATGGGATTTCGTCTGGTCCTCGACCGACGACGCCTCGTGGTCGATCCGAGAGGGCAAGCTCAAAGGCTACGAGGAGATCGACCCGGAGCCTGTCGAGCTGCCCGACGGCGACCTCGCGCGGCTCGAGGAACTGGGCGAGATCCCGTCCTACCAGCTGACAAAGGCCGAGCACCAGGAACTCGCCGACCTGCTCGCGCGGGAGCGTGGCAGCTACACCGACGAACAGCGCGCCACCGTCGGCTGCGTCCTGTTCGTCGACCGCAATGGAGAGTTGCAGCGGATCGAGGGGCTGCGCAAGCGCGAGGCGAAGTCCCGCGACGAGGCGCCCGCCAGCGCCAAGCCCGCGCCGCCGGCCGTGCCCGATGCTGTCCGCGACGACCTCGCCGCCATCGCGCTCCACGCCCGCCAGCGCGCACTCTTGGGCAAGACCGAGCTCCTGCTCGATCTGCTCGCCTTCCAGCTCGACACGGCCCTGCCGCAGTGGCACCGCATCTTCGCGCTCGAGCCCGCGCCACCGAAAACGACCCCCGGCATCGCGGCCGGCTTTCAGCCCGCCGACCGGCTCACCTGGCCGGAGCGGGACTTCGGCGCACCGGAGCCGACGGGCGAGGCCTTCGCGACCTTCCAGGCGAAGGGGCAGAAGCACCGCAACCAGGTCCTCTCGTCCCGCCTGCCGGCGCTGCTCAACCACATGTCCTCGGACCTGCGCCTGACGTTGAACGAGGCGACGGCCCCCGACATCCGCGCGATCTGGTCCCCGGGGTTCGAGAACTTCTTCGGTCGCCTGCGCGGCCCGGCCCTCGACGCGATCGAGGCGGAGCTCCTGCACGACGCCGACGCGGACAAGCGCGCGGCCTTCGCGAAGATGAAGGTGAAGGAGAAGGCCCGCGAACTCGCCGACCTCTTCGAGAACGCCGAAGTGCGCGAGGCCTGGGGCCTGTCGCGCGAACAGGCCGCCCGGATCGACACCTGGCTGCCCGAGGACATGCGGATCCACGTGAAAGGGATCGAGGCCGCGGCGACCGAGGAGGCGGCGTGATGGGTGACCAACGCAAATTCTTCGACGAGCGGTTTCGGAGCTTCCTTGCCGCGCAGTACGGCGTGGCCGACCCGACAGAGCTTCCCGTCGCACAACGCCTCGCCATCGAGGACGCTTACTACGCGGGTGCGAGCACGGGGTTTTACCACGGCCTTGGCTGCGACGACCAAGAGGCGCTGGACGCGAACGCGGAACTCCTGGGCTTCGGCGACCGCATCGTGGACCGCTACCGCGAGGCGGGCCTCCCGCTTGGAGCGAGACACTCATGATCTGGTTCGCCGAACAATTCACCCCGTCGGGCCGGGTCGTCCCGGTCACCTTCCACGGCCCGAAGCCCTCGCTCACGACCCCGGACGGCCCCCGGCGCCTCCTGCAGGGCCGGGTGGTCGAGGTCGACGAGACCGACGAGCACCTGACGCTCGACGACCTGCAGGAGATCTACGGTCACCCCAACGCCCGACGCATGGTGCGGAGGATCTCACGATGAAGGGATTTCGATTCCCCGTGCGCTTCAGGAGATATCCGTTCGGGTTTGGAGCGCCTCGAGATCGCGCCGATAGTAATCTCGGCTCTCTTCCAAGCGCTCGACTTCGCGAAAATCGTTCTGTTCACGGGCGCGCTCGATACGAAGACCGAGAACATCGATCAGGCTTTCCAAGACTTGTACGTGTCTGGCCTTCAGTTCTGGCATGGCGACCTCGGAGACGTGTTGGAACCTGCAAAGTCTTCACATTTTCCAGAGGTGGTGTCAAAATGGCGATCGGTTCCAGGTCTTTGGTGGCGGCGGCGAAGCCCTCGCCCACTGCTGACCAACTCCCTGTCGACACTGCTTCGGGAGAGGCATGTGACGACCCGACTGCCGGGGGCGGCGCTACGTCCGCCCCCGGTCTTTCCTCGAAACTCTGGAATTCCCTGCGTGGCCGACCGGCGGCGGGCGCCATCACTCACGGACATGCCCGCCGCCAACACACGCGCGAGGCCGCCAGCGTCGCGATGGCCGAGGCCGCGCTCGCGGACCTCACGGCCGACCAGGCCTGCGCGGTCGTCGCCATGCACCTGCGCGGTCGCACGGATCTCGCCCCCGCCACCCTCCACCGCTTCGCCAACGCCATGTCGCGACACGCGGACACGCTCGAGAGGAGAGACACATGAGCCTGATCGACACCACCGTCATCACGACCGAGATCGCGATCACCGAGGAGGACCTGAAGCGCCGCCTCCTCGAAGAGGCCCTCGCGGGTCTCGGGCTCACAGCCGACAACGCCTCGGTGACCGAGGCCAAGGTCCTGCGCGGTGAGAACCGCCGGGGCGGCTACCGGATCCGAATCCGACGAGACATGGCGCTCGACGATACGAAGCGGCTCGAGGCGCCGAAATGATCCGCATCCGCCCCCTCACCTGGACCGAGAAGGGCTCGCACCTGCACGTCGCCCAGGCGATCGGCCTGACCTATGCCGTGTTCGGCAGCCCGCTGTTCTACCGCACCACGGTGCAGGGCGAGACGCTCTACACCGGCACCAACCTCGCGGCCGCCAAGCGCGCGGCCCAGGACCGCCACGACGAGCTCGTCCAGGGAGAGATCGTCGTCGACGAGACCGAGGACACCGGGATCTGCGAGGCCGAGGCCGCGGATGTCAGAGGGAAAAGCAATGAGTGACAGCCCCCAGCGCATCCAGTTGCGCCGCACGAATGGATGGCGCATGCCGCCGAACGCCGTGAAAGTCGATCGCACGACCAAATGGGGTAACCCCTTCATTGTCGGCACCCACGGGACGCGCGAGCGCTGCGTCGAACGGTTCGAGACCCTCTGCGCGGGCTACATCTGCGTGAGCGACGCAAAGATCAGCCCCGACGAGCTGCTGGCCTGGCGGAAACGCGCGGCTGCCAGCATCGGCGAGCTGCGCGGCCGCGACCTCGCCTGCTGGTGCCCGTTAGACAAGCCCTGCCACGCCGACGTGCTGCTCCGCTGGGCCAATCAAGAGTTTGAACGGCCATGACCCCCCTACTCTCCTCCGACGAGGCGCTGGCCTACTTGTCCGCACTGGGCGTGCACACGTCGCGCACCGGGCTTGACACAGCACGTCGTGAGGGCAGGCTCAGGTGGGTGCGCACCCGCGGTCGGATCCGCATCCAGTACCGCGCCGAAGATTTGGTGGCGGCATTCATCGAGGAGGGTGAATCATGGGGCTCAAGCTCACGAAACGCGGCCGGGTCTGGTACGTCCGCGGCACCGTCGCAGGACAGCGCGTTTATGAAAGCACTGGCCTTGTCGAGCGGGGGGCGGCCGACCTCTACCGCGCGCGGCGCGAACAAGAAATCGTCGACCGTGTCACCCTTGGCACAACCGCGTCGCTGACTTTCGCGCAAGCCGCCCTGACCTATCTCGAAACCGGCGGCGAAGGGCGGTTCCTGCGCCCGATCCTCGAGCACTTCGGCCCCCGGATGCGCCTGACCGACATCGACAACGACCAGGTCGCGAGCGCGGCCCGTGCGCTCTATCCCGACGCAGCGCCCGCGACGATCAATCGCCAGGTCGTCACGCCGATCTCGGCCGTCTACCAGCTCGCGGCCGACGAGGGCAAAGTCTCGCCCCGCCGCTTCCGGCGCCGCAAGGCAGCCCAGGGCCGGACCCGCTGGCTCACGCCCGACGAGGCCGAGCGCCTGATCGAGGCCTGCGACAACCGGCTGCGCCCGATCGTGATGACGCTTCTGGGCACCGGCTGCCGCACGAGCGAGGTATTCAGACTGACGATCGAGGATCTGCATCTCGGCACATCAGAAGCCTGGGTTGGCCAGGCGAAGAACGGCGAGGCGCGCATGGTGCGCTTTCCGGCGCGGACACGCCGGGCGCTGATCACCGCCGACCTGCCAGAGATCGGTGCGCTGTTTCGCACGCCGAAGGGCAAGCCCTACCGGATCCGCGAAGCCGGCGGCGGCCAGATCGAGACCGCCTTCAAGACGGCGCGCGAGGCTGCGCAGCTCGGCCCCGACGTGACCCCCCACGTCCTGCGTCACACCTGGGCGACTTGGCACTGGTCGCAGAACCGCGACCTGCTCGAGCTCATGCGCTCAGGCGGATGGAAGCGCGCCGACGTGGCGCTGCACTACACGAAGCTCGCGCCGGCCGATCTGGGCGAGAGGCTGCTGGCGAAGGGGTGGGATTTCCGGCCACATCCGGTTGGGCAAGACAACCCGGAGGCGGCGCCGGCGCACACAGGCATCAAAGTGGTAAAGGGTTAGCTGAGTGTCGAGCTCTGGCCAGAGCTTGACATATGAGGGGCCGAGTGGAGAGTCAGGGTGACATTTCCATTCCGTAAGGCCACCCCATTTCTGAAAGAGAGAGACTTTTTGAGGAATTCCTTAAGGCCGACAAGGTCATTCAAGAAGGGATTCGATGGGAGCACGCACCGCACACAGACACAGCGAAATGTATCTTGCCCGTCTACGTTCCCTCGCGACCAAGCTTCAATTCCCGATTGGCTATGACTGCTCACGTGTCTAGAATCCCTTCGAAATACGGCTTCTCACTGTTATTGGGTGGCGAGCGCGTTCATGGCCTAGATGTGAACCCTGGCAGATCTCATACGAACCTCAGGACTGGAAAACGGGAGACGGTATGGGAGACTCATTGGCAGGTTTGGCCAGAAATGCATCACGTCACCGCTGACCAAAGGGAAATGACGCATCTGAGATGGTTCCGCGAGTTCTGTAGAAGGAACCACATCACAATCAATGGCGGCTATCGAAGGCCGCCGTTCGCAGGAGGTGAGCAACTTCGGTTGTTCTGAACATGATGATCGAGATTGAGCCGGAAGCTATTCGCCATGCCCTCATGTCGCTGATCGACATCAAGAGGACGAATGCGGGCTGTGAGGTGCAATTGCCTCTCTTCTACCCGAACGGCGATTCCGTCACGGTTACTGTCGCCGCAGAGCGTGGTGAATACATCGTTCATGATGCAGGTAGCGGCGCAATGCTGCTTAATTCGCACGGCATCAACGTCTCAAAGAACCTAGCCGCAAAAGTGGCTCGACTAGCCGCTCACTACGGCTGCGAGTTCGTTTCAGGCAGGCTCTCGAAGCGGTGCTCGTATGAGGACATTGGCGTTTGTGCTGCCATAGTCGCAAACGCGTCGCGAGCCGTCGGCGACCAATTGCTGGATCGAAAAGAACAACCGGTTGTCGACTTCAGAAAGGAAGTCCTACATCGCATTGAGGGCATGGTGGGCGCCAGGCGCTATAGAGAGAATGAAGAGGTATACGGCGAAAGCGGCTACCCCTATCGGGTGAGTGCAATGGTCCTGAGCACGGATGAGTCCCATCCAGTCGGACTGATCGAGCCAATCAAGGACCACGACTCCGCAACCAAGAAATTCCGCGAGTTCTGGGATATTTCTCGGTCAGAGAAGTTCGGTGTGATCCAGCGGATTTCGCTCTACAACGACCAGCACCCATGGAACCGATCTGACCTCATCCTTTTGCAGGAAGTCAGCAACCTAGTAAGGGCCGAAGACGCGGAAACGCGAATAGCCGAGTTGTTAGCAGGTTAGGTACATGCTTGCTGAAAGGCTCGTTCACAAATCGTGCGAATTCCGTGCAAGACATAACGCCCAGAAGAGAAAACAAAGATATATCAGCGCTTTACGGTGATGAGCCAAGATCCTTGCGGACTTGCTCGTGCATATTAACGGAGCTGAAATGTCCGAGGTCAATTTCAATGGTGCGGCGGATCCCACGATAGGCACCCTCAGAAAGTTGAAAGCAATTCCGCCATCTTCTCCCACTCAGGGTCAAGCATCTCTTCGATCGTTTGGGATGGGATTTGCAAGATTTCTTCAAGCTGAAGTAAAGTTATTTCGTGGTCATCTATCATCTTCTTTGCCACGATCCTCGCCGCTTTCGGAAACAAAAGCATATACGCTTTTCCCTGAGCCAGGATGTCCGTAGCGATCTTCATTTCCGTGATCTGCATATTTGCTGTTGAGGGCGCCTTGTCAGACAATGCTTGCGCCAGCTCCATGATCTCCTGCGGTTCGTTCGTCTTGTTCACCTCCGCATCACAGATGTGAACAAGTTCTTTTGCGCAGACAACACGTTGCCTCATCTGATCCAAATTCGAGGGGTAGACGATCAAGGAAACCCACTTCGGTTCACCGTAGACGCCATTCGGCTCTCTCCATTGAGTGTAGGTCCCCAGAAGTTGTTTTAGGTCCATCTCTTCTGAAACCACCCGGATATCATCCTGGTAGCCCATCTCGACAAGGGCATCACAAATGTCTTGAACTTCGATCGGCAGTTCGGTGCGACCGTCGAACTTTGCGTGCAGGTTTTTGAACAAGATTTTGGCCCCTCAAAAAAATAGACCCGGTGGTGACCGGGTCTATCATCTTTGGGAAAGCCGCCACAAGGCTAGAGCTTTGTTTTTGACCGACCAGTAAAAGGTGGTTCATGCGGCATACCGCGGTCAATCGAAGCCTTAATGACCCGAGTGGCCTCAGCACACATACCTTCTTTTGTCGGGGAAGTACCCGGCAAAAATTTCACGTTTTGCAGCTCGCGCCCCTCTCCAGACAGAAGGTCGTGGAGGTCGGCCGAACAGAAATCAGTCATATCCTTCTCTCCTTTTCGCCCCCCACTATCGGGGGAACTTGGGTTGCAGTTCTAAACGCACGACGCGTCCAGTTAATCGTTGCGTGCATTCGCACTTTTTTGACCGCGAATGCGGCTTTTCTTGGGCGGGCGGCTTGCGCCGCATAGTGCCCGGCCACATCCCAACTCACACGAAACGCTCAACCAACCGTTTTGGTTGCTCGCTCCCCCCAAGCTGGTTTTCGGACACCCTCCCAGATGCGCCATGACCCAAAAATACTCCGAGTCAAGCGTTGACACATTTTTTGCATGTCAAAATTAGCACGGCAAGATGATTCGGGTGGAATATTTTCGTTGCGCATGCATTTTTGCCTCAGAGTCAAGGCATTATGTTGTCCGATTGGTAACACATTTGGTGTCCGTCAAGCCAATTTGCAAGTTGGGCACTCTATGTTGTGAACGCAAACCGATCACAATGTGGAGGCAGGAGAAACGACCGCGCGCTGCCTATGGGGTCAAATAGTGGTGCAAAATCCGTGCAATAGCACGAAGGGATCACGGAAAATTACTGTAAAATCAGAGCAGTACCGTGGCAACCCAAGACCCTTAGCAGGGGAGCGCCTTCGACCACTCGGCCACGTCTCCGTTGGCCTGTCTATGCAGATGGCTCGGGCATGACAAGCGGAAATGGCTCGAATCCGGGAACGCGAGACCGAAGCGCGGCTTCCGGAGGGGACCGCGAGGTGATAGGTCAGCGCTGACCCAAGGCGATTGGTCCGTCGATCGCGGGAAGAAGGAAGGCGGGACGCGTGGCACTTTTTGGCAAGCTATTCGGAAAGCGGGACGCCGAGCCCGCGGTCGTTCCGTTCGATCATCCGTTGGCGCCCGAGGAACCCGTCTGCGTGATCGGGGACATTCACGGATGCCACGGTCCGTTCATGGCGCTGCTCGAGCTGATCGACTCCCATCCCGACAGCCCGCGTGTCATTTGCGTCGGCGACTACGTCGACCGGGGCGAGCGGAGCCGCGAGGTGCTCGACCTGCTGCATGCGCGTGACGGGCAGAACGGGTTCACCTGCCTTCAGGGCAACCACGAGGAGGTGCTGCTCGACTTCCTTGCCGACCCGTCGGGGCACGGTCGGCGCTGGCTGCGTTTCGGCGGGCTGCAGACATTGGCGAGTTACGGCATCGGTGGCGTCTCGGAGCAGTCCGGCGGCGAGGCCGCAGAGGCTGCGGGCGCGGCACTGGCCGAGGCGATGGGGCGCGACAAGATCGCCTGGCTGCGAGATCTTCCGCTGTTCACACGGACGGGAACACTCGCCGTGGTCCACGGCGGTGCGGACCCGGCCCGCCCGCTCGAAGACCAGCCCGGTCGCTTCTTCAAATGGGGCCACGACGACTTCGGCCGTGTTCCGCGCGAGGATGGTCTCTGGATCGCGCATGGACACACGATCGTCGACACCGTCACGCAGTCCGGGGGCGTCATCTCCCTCGACACCGGCGCCTATGCCACCGGTCGCCTCAGCGGCATGGTGATCCGCCCGGACGGAACGACGGAGCTGCTTCAGGTCGGTCCGTAGAGTTTCCTGTGGATATCCCTAGTATGCCGCTTCAACTCGGACCCTAGGGCTGGTATCCAGAAGGGAACAAGAATCCTGTCTTGGGGGACAGTCGTGCGGTCTATCATCATGACGGGTCTGTTCCTGGCCCTTGCCTCTTGCGGCGCGATCGGCACCCCGGTCGTGGTCGCCGAGAAGACTGCCGTGGGCGAAGTCGAGATCGTCACGATGTCGGCAAATTCGATCCAGGCGGCCAATGCCAGCAGCTATCAACCCCGGACGCTGCCTGCGATTTTCTCGCGCACGACGGGCACCGCGGGGACGGTCACGGGCTTCGGCGCGGTGCCCGAAGCACCCTACGGTCCGGAGACACGGCCCGGCAGCATGCAGACCCGCCTGCCCCCGGACATCGCGCCGCAACCCTACCGGATCGGCGTGGGCGACGTCGTCGTGCTCGCGACGGCCGAATCGGCCTCGACCGTCGAGGCGCTCTCGGGTCTGCTCGCGGCACAGAACCGGCGGCAGGGCTACACGGTCCAGGACGACGGCTCGATCTCGATCCCCGACGTCGGGCGCGTGGACATCGGCGGGCTCACGCTGCAGGAAGCGGAGCAGGAAGTGTTCCGGGCCCTCGTGGCGCAGGACATGGTGCCCAACTTCTCGATCGAGATCAGCGAGTTCAATTCCAAGCGCGTGACCCTCGGCGGCGCGGTCCGAAACCCGCGCAATATCCCGATCACGCTCGCCCCCCTCAACCTGTCCGAGGCCGTGACCGCCGCGGGCGGCGTGACCGCCTCGGACCTCGATTACGCGTCCATCCGGCTTTACCGGGACGGGACGATGTATCAGATCCCGCTCTCGACCTATCTGGAAAAGCCGAGCGTGCAGAAGATCATGCTAAAAGACGGCGACTCCCTCTACGTCGACACGGATTTCGACCTCGACCAGGCGCAGGCCTACTTCCAGCAGCAGATCACGCTGCGTGGCCTGCAGCAATCCGCCCGCGCCGCGGCGCTGTCCCAGCTCAACGCCGAAATCGGCATCCGCCGAAACGAGCTTGCCGAAGCCCGCTCCAACTTTTCGGCGCGTGTACAGTTCGATGCGGTCGAACGCGATTATGTCTACATCGCGGGCGAGGTCGGGCAGCAGAGCCGTTTCACCCTGCCGTTCGAGCGCAAGGCGAGCCTCGCGGACGCGCTGTTCTCGGACGGGGGCGGCGTTCCCAACGAGAGCGGCAACATCGGCGAAGTCTACGTGCTGCGCGGCACCGGTGACGGGCGCGGTATCCGGGCATGGCACCTCAATGCCTACAACGCCGCGAACCTCGTGCTCGCAACCCGGTTCGAACTGCGCCCGAACGACGTGATCTTCGTGTCGGAGAAACCGCTCACCGCCCTCAGCCGTGTCATCGGCGAAGTCGCGGCGAGCGTGCGTATCCTCGGGATCTGATCAGGCGTTGAACAGGAAGTGGAGGACGTCGCCGTCCTTCACCTCGTAGCTCTTGCCTTCCGCCCGCATCTTGCCGGCATCCTTGGCGCCGTTTTCACCGCCCAGCGCGACATAGTCGTCGTAGGCGATGGTTTCAGCCCGGATGAACCCGCGCTCGAAATCGCCGTGGATGACGCCAGCGGCCTGCGGGGCGAGCGTTCCGTGCCTGATCGTCCAGGCCCGCGCCTCTTTCGGACCCACGGTGAAATAGGTCTGGAGGTGGAGCAGGTCGTAGCCCGCCTTGATGAGCCGGTCGAGCCCGGCCTCGTCCAGGCCGAGTTCGTCGAGGAACATCTCCTGCTCCTCGGCGTCGAGCTGGCTGATCTCTTCCTCGATCTTGGCCGAAATCACGACGCTCGCCGCGCCCTGTTCCTCGGCCATCTTCGCGACCGCGTCGGAGTGTTCGTTGCCCTTGGCCGCCTCGTCCTCGCCGACGTTGCAGACGTAGAGGATCGGCTTGGTGGTCAGGAGCTGGAGCATCTTCCAGGCCTTCGCGTCTTCCGCGTCCACCTCGACCGTGCGGGCCGGCTGCCCGTCTTCGAGCGCGGCCATCGCGGCCTTCATCAGCCGCTCTTGCTGAACGGCTTCCTTGTCGCCACCCTTCACCTTGCGCACGATATTCTGAAGGCGCTTCTCGATCGACTCCATGTCGGCGAGCATCAGTTCGGTCTCGATGGTCTGGGCGTCCTCGACCGGGTTCACGCGGCCCTCGACATGGGTCACGTCCCCGTCCTCGAAGCACCGCAGGACGTGGGCGATGGCGTCGACCTCCCGGATGTTTGCCAGGAACTGGTTGCCCAGCCCCTCTCCTTTGGAGGCGCCTTTCACGAGCCCTGCAATGTCCACGAAGGTCATGCGCGTGGGAATGATCTCTTTCGACTTGGCGATCTCGGCCAGCTTGTCGAGGCGCGGATCGGGCACGGCCACCTCGCCCACGTTGGGCTCGATCGTGCAGAACGGGAAGTTCGCCGCCTGCGCCGCCGCGGTCCGCGTCAGCGCGTTGAACAGCGTGGACTTGCCGACGTTCGGCAGCCCGACGATCCCCATGCGAAAGCCCATGCTCATCTCCTTTACGAAAGTCCCGCGCCTTCTAGGGTCAAAACCGCCCGCCCGCAACGGGGCGTGTGCTAGGCTGCGCGTGACAGGACACGGAGTGAGCCATGCAACCGATTCCCTACATCTTCTTCAAGAACGACGCGCGGGAGGCTTTCGCCTTCTACGGCGAGGTGTTCGGCAACGAGCCGGAGATCATGGCGGCGGGCGATGCCATGCCCGGCGTCGACCCCGAAACGGTCATGCATGCGGCGCTCCGGGTCGGTGACGGCTGGATCTACGGCTCCGACGATCCGTCCGGGAACGATTTCACGCCGATGGCGGGCTGCAACATTCACGTGAGCCTTGCGACCGTGGACGAGGCACGGCGTGTGTTCGATGCGCTGTCGCAAGGCGGTGAGGTGCGCATGCCGCTCGAACGGACCTTCTGGTCGCCCGCCTTCGGGGCGTTCTCGGATCGCTTCGGCATTCGCTGGATGATATCGGCCGACGCCGAGAGCTGACGCTCAGGTCCGCCAGAAGAAACGGAACGCGGTCGAGGCGAGGTAGCCGGCCGCAATGGCGATGGCCAGCGACAGGAACCCATAGACCAGCGGCAGGTCATGGGCGAGGTTGTAAATCCATCGCTCCAGCCCGACCTTGCTGACGCTCACGTATGAGACATGGTCGGACACCACGTCGCCTTCACGGGTCAGGTAGATGCGCGCCGTGTAAAGCCCTTCGACGATGTTGGACGGCAGGGATACGGCGGTCGAAAACAACGTTGCCTCGTCCACCGAAACGGAGTCCTCCGCCAGCGAATAGAGCCCTTCTTTCTCGCGAATGCGGATGACCGCGTCCGCGAAAGCCTGTTCGTCGTCGCGGTCGTCGCGCTCCATGACCCAGACGCTTTCCTCGATCGAGACGAGCCGCGCCTTGTTCGCCGCCTCGTTCAGCACCTCGTCGAACGGGCCCGAGGTGGCGATGGCGTAGAAGGCCGGGGCATCGTTGACGATGACCGCGTCGGAATTGACCCAGATACCCGCGATCCGCTCCTTGCGCCGCACGGTGACAGGGGTGCTCGGCCCTTCGATCACCACGATCACGCCAAGTTCGCCCTCGGGCGCGGGCTTTTCGCGTTTGACCGCGCCGAAGACTAGGATCTCGGACCCGACGAAAGTCGCGTCGATGGCAACGCGGTTCTGGCTCAGACCGGCCACGATCCCCTCGTCCTGCGCCGCGACCGGCGTGACGAAAAGAAGGAGGAGGAGGGATAAGAGACGCCGCATGGTCATCCCTCCCGACCGAGCGAATAAAGCTCGTCAGGCTCGATCAGGAGCTCCATCGCGAGATTGAGGCAGACCCCCACGACCAGCAGTGCGAGCAGGATTCGCGTCTGCTCGGCCTTGATCCTGAGCCCGATCCGGGCACCGATCTGCGCCCCGATCACGCCACCGATGATAAGCAGGATCGCGAGGCCGAGGTCGACCGTGTGATTCTGCCAGGCGTGCATCAGCGTGGTGAAAGCCGCCACGAAGATGATCTGGAACAGAGATGTGCCGACGACGACCTTCGTGGGCATACCGAGGATATAGATCATCGCGGGCACCATGATGAATCCGCCGCCCACACCCATGATCGCGGCGAGCACGCCGACCGAGAACCCGACGAGGATCGGCGGAATGGCCGAGATATAGAGGCCCGAGGTCCTGAACTTGGTCTTGAAGGGCAGCGTGTGAACCCAGTTGTGCTTGCGTCGCTTCGGCGCCGCCATGCGCCGCGTGCGCAGCAGGGCACGCACGCTCTCCACCAGCATCAGCGCGCCGATGATCCCGAGAAAGACCACGTAGGACAGCGTGACCAGCAGATCGACCTGCCCCACCGACCTGAGATAGGCGAACAGCTGCACGCCCAACCCGGCCCCGACGAGACCGCCGGACAACAAGACCAGCCCCATCTTCAGGTCCACGGTCTTTCGCCTGAGATGCGCAAGCACGCCGGAAATGGACGAGGCGACGATCTGGTTCGTGCCCGTCGCCACGGCCACTGCCGGGGGAATGCCGATCATGAACAGAAGCGGGGTCATCAGGAACCCGCCCCCGACCCCGAACATGCCGGAGAGAATGCCGACCAGACCACCCAGCCCGAAGAGCAGGAAGGCATTGACCGAAACCTCGGCGATCGGAAGGTAGATCTGCATGAATCACTCCTGCGCCACCCGCGTCATTTTGTCCAGACGGGCGCAGGCGGCTCGCGGAGATTTCAGCCTTTTTCGGACAGGTAGCGGCGGATCAGCCGCTCCAGCTTCTCGGCGCCCGCCACCGCCATTTCCTTGGTATGCGCGTGGGAGAGTTTCTCGTCCGACATGCCCTCGGCCATGTTCGTGATCGCGGAAATGGCCGCGACCTCCAGCCCGAAGAACCGGGCGAGGATCACCTCGGGCACCGTGGACATCCCGACCGCGTCTCCGCCCAGCGTGCGGATCGCCCGGATTTCGGCCGGCGTCTCGAAGGACGGGCCAGAGAACCACGCGTAGGTGCCCTCGTTCAGCCGGATGTTCTCGGCCACGGCGGCGGCATGGAGCGCCGCCCGCATCTCGGCGTTATAGGCGTCGCCCAGCGGCACGAACCGCGCATCCGTCGCCTCGCCGATAAGCGGGTTCGCCCCGGAGAAGTTGATGTGGTCCGAGATCATCATCAGCTCGCCGGGCGGCGTGTCGGCACGGGTGGACCCCGCGGCATTCGTGAGGAGCAGACGCTCGGAGCCCAATGTCTTCAGCACCTCGAGAGGCAGGCGCATCGCGGCCGCGTTCCCGTGCTCGTAGTAATGCGCCCGCGCCCCGAAGATGGCCACGCGCGTGCCAAGGAGGTCGCCCACAACAAGCTTGGGGTTGTGCCCGGACACGCCCGGCTGCGGGAATCCGTCGAGATCGGCGTAAGGGATCGCCGTCCCCTCGACCGCGTCCGCAAGGTGGCCCAGGCCGGAGCCGAGGATCAGCCCCATCTCGACCGGCCCCTCCCCGGCCTTGTCGCGGATGTATCGGGCAAGCGTTGCGGCGTCGGACATGATGAACCTCGTCGTTTTCGCCACCCTAGGCCCCGAGGCGCGCAAGCGTCCAGAGGTGGCGCGAGGTCAGGACGGCGTAAGCGGCTTGCGCATCAGGATCGCGTCGACCGCCGGTCCCGCGCGGCGCGGGTAATACCCCGCGCGCCGCCCGGCCTCCCGCCAGCCCGCCGCGCGGTAAAGACCGAGGCCCGCCACGTTGTCCGCGGCCACTTCGAGAAAGGCGGTCCCAGCGCCAGCGCCGTGCGCCGCGGCTTCGAAATCAGCGAGCAGCCTGCGACCCGTTCCGCGCCGCTGTCCGGCGGGATCGACCGCGATGGTGATGAGTTCCGCCTCCCCCGCGATCGCCCGCCCAATGGCGAAGCCCGTCCCGGCCTCGACCGCGAACCCGCCGGGACCGCCGACCAGGTCGGCAAGCTCCAGCGGCGTCCAGGCACGACCCTCGGGAAAGGCCGCCGCATAGATCTTCGCCATGCGTTCCGGCGTCACGGCAGGATGACCGGGGGCGGATCGCTCGCCGGCGCGGCATCGGCGCTGCGAATGTAGAGCGGCGCGGGCCGTGCGATCGCGCCGCCCTCCGCCAGGCGTTCTACCGCGATCAGAGCGATGTTGCGGACGAGATCGGCAGGCGCCAACGCTTCTGCCAAAGGCAGGTCCGCGCCGACAGCCCCGGCCTCCACCATCCGGGCCGCATCCGGTTCCGGCGTAAAGCTCTGGACATAGACCATCCCGCGCCGCGCATCGGCCACCGCCCGGACGGGCCGGGGCCAACCGAAAGCCTGCGCGTCGAGCGTCGAGACCCCCACGGCAGGCCGCGCAAGTCCCAGAGCGAGTCCGCGCGCCGCCGCCACGGATATGCGGATCCCGGTGAAATTTCCGGGCCCCACGCCGACAGCGACCGCGTCGAGGTCACGCCAGCCGAGACCCGCCGCCACGAGCGTCTCCTCGAGGAGCGGCATCAGCCACTCGGCCTGCCCGCGCCCCATCTCCTCGACCCGCAGATCGACGATTTCGCCCCCCCGATACAAAGCGGCCGCGCAGTGCGCGGCCGATGTGTCGAATGCAAGGAGGGTCGGATCAGACCCCAACGGGCCGCACCTCGGTCACCTCGGGGATGTAGTGCTTGAGCAGGTTCTCGATCCCCATCTTCAGCGTCAGGGTCGAGGAGGGGCAACCGGCACAGGCGCCCTGCATATGGAGGTAGACCACCCCGCGCTCGAACCCGTGGAACGTGATGTCGCCCCCGTCCTGCGCCACGGCCGGGCGCACCCGGGTGTCGAGAAGGTCCTTGATCTGCACCACGATCTCGCCATCCGGCCCGTCGTGCTCGGCATGGGCGGCCTGCGCGGGCGCATCGCCCATGACCGGCGCGCCGGACTGGTAATGCTCCATGATCGCGCCCAGAAGGGCGGGCTTGATGTGATCCCACTCGACCCCGTCCGCCTTGGTCACGGTCACGAAATCGGTGCCGAAAAAGACGCCGGTGACGCCGTCCACGGCAAAGACCCGCTGTGCGAGCGGGGATTTCGCGGCCGCTTCGGCGCTTGGGAAATCGGCGGTCCCGGCCTCCAGCACGGACTGGCCGGGAAGGAATTTCAGGGTCGCCGGGTTCGGCGTGGATTCGGTCTGAATGAACATGTCGCGCACCTTTCCTGTCATGTCCCGATATGAGGTTGGAATCGTTCCAAGTCAACCCGAGGCGGATTCGCTCTTTTCTTTCGGCGTCATACACGATTGATGGGGGCATGAGCGATCATCTCAAGGGTCTCATCATCACCTTCGTCGGGGTGCTCTGCATCGTTCCCGACAGCCTCATGGTGCGCCTGATCGAGACGGACGGGGTCACCGTCGCCTTCTGGAAGGCGCTCCTGACGGGCACCGTCACCGGGCTCGCCCTCCTGATCTGGCGCGGCCCGCGCGTGTTCCGCGAAACCTTCGCACCGGGGCCGAAGATCTGGGTCTACGCGGCCACCTCGGGGGCGGCGGGGACGCTCTTCGTCATCGCCGTGGCGAACACCTCCATCGCCAACGTGGTCTTCATCCTCGCCGCCACCCCCCTCGTCTCCGCGCTCCTGTCATGGCTCGCCCTGGGCGAGCGGCTCTCACGGCGCACGGCGATCACCATGGCTGTGGTGCCGGTGGGCATCGCGATCATCGCCTACGGGTCGGGCGAGACCGAGGGCGCCTCGATCCGCGGCGACCTCATCGCATTGGGCCTCGCCGTGGTCTTCTCCATCGGCCTCACCATCGCGCGCAGCGTGCGGCCCGTGTCGGTCGTGCCGGCCATCGCGCCGGGGATGCTCGGGGCCGCGCTGGTGCTCCTGCCCTTCGCGGACCCGTTCTCCGTCCCGGCCGGCGACTGGATCTGGGTCGCGCTCCACGGCGGCTTCTTCATCGTGCTCTCCACCGCGCTTCTCGCGATGGGCCCGCGCTACCTGCCCTCGGCCGAGGTGGCACTGCTCCTGCTCGTGGAAAGCGTCCTCGCCCCGCTTCTCGCCTGGGTCGTGGTCGGCGAAGACCCCGGTCGCTGGGCGCTCGTGGGCGGCGCGATCGTCATCGGCGCGCTGCTCGTGTCGAACCTCGTGGCGCTCGCCCGAGGGCGCCGGGTCCCCGTCAAACCGGGACCGCCGCGCACCTAGGTGATGCTCTCGAGCCGCTCCTTGGACATCTCGCCCGGCACGATGGTGAGCGGCACGGGAAGCCCGGCCGCCGCCCGGGTGAGCGCGGTGATGAGCGGGCCGGGCCCCTTCTTGCCGGACCCCGCGCCAAGCACGACCACGCCGACCTCCGGATCCTCGCGCACCTGGGCCAGCAATTCCTCGACCGCCTCGCCCTCGCGAATGACCAGCTCGGGATCCACGCCCTGCTTGTCGCGCATCCACTTGGCGAAGACCTCGTAATGCGCCTCGATGCGCTCACGCGCCTCCTCGCGCATGACCGCCCCGACGCCGAGCCAGTGATTGAACTCCTCGGGAGGGATGATCGACAGGATCTCGACCCCGCCGCCGGTATTGGCCGCGCGCATCGCCGCGAACCGCATGGCATTCAGGCATTCGCGGCTGTCGTCCAGAACCACCAGGAACTTGCGCATGGATCACTCCCCTCGACCGCCCGGATCATGACGCAGCACCGGCAACCGATCAATGTTCTTCTTCGTTTTCAAAATACTTCGGGAGGTCTGGAGGGCTGGCCCTCCAGAGCCGCCACCGGCGGCTGCCACCGCGGCGTCCCGGCGCAGCCGGGGCGGCGCAAATCCTGCGCGGGGCGTCAGCCCCGCACCGTTTCGCACCCCTCAGAGGCTCGCGGCCCAGTCCCAGTAAAGCTCGCGCACCCGCCGCGTCACGGGGCCGTGCTGGTACATCGTACCGTCGAACTCGGTCACCGGCGTCACCTTGTTGAGGTTGCCCGACAGGAAGACCTCGTCCGCAGCGTGGAAATCGTCGAAGCCAAGGACCGTCTCGTGCACCGCCACCCCGTCGGCGCGCAGGTTTTCGATATGGCGCGCGCGGGTGATGCCGGACAGGAACGTGCCGTTGGCGACGGGCGTGAACACCTCGCCATCCTTCACCATGAACACGTTGGCCGAAGCCGTCTCGGCCACGTTGCCCAAAGCATCGGCGACCAGCGCGTTGGTGTATCCCTTGGCCCGCGCCTCCGCCAGCATCCGGGCGTTGTTGGGGTAGAGGCAACCGGCCTTGGCGTTCACCACGGCATCCTCCAGCACGGGACGGCGGAACCGCGTGGTGGTCAGCGTCATAGACGCGTCCGGCGCGGCCATCGGGATTTCCTCGAGCGCGACGGCGAACCCGGTCGCGGACTGGTCGGGCAGGATGCCGAGGTAGCCGCCCTCGATCCCCCAGTACATCGGGCGGATGTAGACGGCCGCGTCCTTCGGGTAGAGGGCAAGCCCCTCGCGCACGATCTCAAGCATCTCCTCCACGCCCACGGTCGGCTTGATCATCAGCGCCTCCGCGGAGGCGTTGACCCGTGCGAGGTGGCGGTCGAGGTCCGGGGCCATCCCGTCCACGTAGCGCGCCCCGTCGAAGACGGTGGTGCCGAGCCATGCGCCGTGGTCCCCGGCCTTCATCACCGGCACGTCGCCCGCGTGCCATGTGCCGTCGAAATAGGTGTGCAGGTTTGTGCCCGTCGCCATGCTGTCCTCCGTGATCGGTGGCGACCCTAGGCCCGTGACCGCGGAAGGTCCAGCGCGGGGGGAAAGAGGCGCCCCCGGGGGGAACCGGGGGCGCGAGTTGCGCGCGGGGAAATGGATAGGGACAGGCGCGCTGCCCGCTGCTGAGCCCTGGGCACAGGGCCGGGAATCACGGGCAGGCTCACGCTAGCCCCGCGATGATTCCGTTTTGTGAAACGGGCCTAGAGCCCGACGATCCGCGCCCCGATCCGGGCGAGCCCCTCGTCGACCAGCGCGGTCTCTTCCTCCACCAGTCGCTGGTGGCGCGGATAGACAGGGGCCGAACGATCGTCGAGTACCGGGGCGTGCCAGCCCTCGGTCGTCTCAAAGAAATGGTCGACCCCCGCCTGCCCGAACTCGGCATGGAACCCCTGCACCACCACGTCGAGATAGGACAGGAGCACGGGGTGGTCGTCGCCCGGTTCGGGAAAGGCGGTGAGGTCCACGGCATAGATCGCGACGTCGAGGTCGCGTCCGAGCGCATGGGTCACCGCGTGGCTCGTGTCATGGCGCGCATAGCCTCCCTCGCGTTCGTCCAGCGCCGCCCAGTCCGCACCCGGCACCGCCGCGATCAGCCCGTCGATGTAATCGTCGGGTGCGGGCACGGCGGAGAGCAGGCAGCGGTTCGTGCGATGCGACCGGCGCCACGCGCGCCGCCAGCCCGTGACACGGGCGGTATGCGCCTCAGGGTAGGCATGGGTGCGCCGGTTCACGAGCGATCCGTATCCGAAGAAGAAAGGGTCTGACATGGGGCCCTATCTTTGCGCCCGGCACCCGGAAGGCAAGCCTTGTGCGCGCCCGGCACCCCCGATAACCTGCCCGCAACCGCGTAGGGAGAATCTGGCGACAGCCAGTGCCGAAGGAGCAACCGCCCCGGAACCTCTCAGGCAAAAGGACCGCGCGGGCGAGCACTCTGGAGAGTGGCGCGACGCGCGCCCGCCGAAGGGATAACGATCTCAGGCGAAAGGACAGAGGGGGCATCGGGCGGGTCGCAAGGACCCCGCGATGCCGGGCGCGTCACCCCGGTGAGGGAAGAGCCGGATGGGCGAGCTGAAACGCACGGGGCTGTACGACCTGCATCTTGAACACGGGGCCAGGATGGTCCCCTTCGCGGGCTGGGAGATGCCCGTGCAATACCCGATGGGCGTGATGAAGGAGCATCTTCATACGCGCGCCGCCGCCGGGCTTTTCGACGTGAGCCACATGGGACAGGTCCTCCTGCACTGCCCGCCGGAGGCGCTGGAAGCCCTCGTTCCTGCGGACCTCGTGGGACTGCCCGAGGGGCGCCAGCGCTACGGGCTCTTCACCGATGACGCGGGCGGCATCCTCGACGACCTGATGATCGCCAACCGCGGCGACCACCTGTTCCTCGTCGTGAACGCCGCGCGGGCGGAACACGACATCGACCACCTGCGCACCCATCTCGGCGACGCCGTCGAGCCTGTCACGGATCGCGCCTTGCTTGCGCTTCAGGGCCCCGAATCCGAAGCCTGCCTTGCACACATCGCACCTTCGGTCGCCGACATGCGCTTCATGGACGTGGCCAACGTGCCGTCGGATTTCGGCGACCTCTGGATCTCCCGCTCCGGCTACACCGGCGAGGACGGGTTCGAGGTCAGCGTGGCCGAGAACAGCGCGGCCGCGCTGGCCGAGGCGCTCCTCGCGATGGAAGCGGTCGCGCCCATCGGCCTCGGCGCCCGCGACTCCCTGCGGCTGGAGGCGGGGCTGTGCCTCTACGGCTCCGACATCGACACGACGACGACACCCGTCGAGGCCGGCCTCGGCTGGGCGATCCAGAAAACCCGACGGACCGAGCGCACCGAGTTCCCCGGTGCGCGCACGATCCTCGACCAGGTCGCGAACGGTGCGCCCCGCCGCCGCGTGGGCCTGCTGCCCGAGGGCCGCGCCCCGATGCGCGGCGGCACCGAGCTCTTCGCGACCGAGGATGCCGCCGACCCCGTCGGCACCATCACCTCCGGCGCGTTCGGGCCGTCCATCGAACGGCCGATGTCGATGGGCTACCTGCCCGCCGACCTCGCCACCCCCGGCACGACCGTCTACGGCGAGGTCCGGGGCAAACGGCTCCCCGCGACCGTCACGCCCCTGCCCTTCCGCCCGGCCACCTTCAAACGCTGATCAACAGGAGACCCGCATGAAATTCACCGAAGAACACGAATGGCTCGACGAGGACGAAGGCATCGTCACCGTGGGCATCACCGCACATGCCGCCGAACAACTGGGCGACATCGTCTTCGTCGAACTGCCCGAGGTCGGCACCGAGGTGACCAAGGACGACGAGATCGTGGTGATCGAGAGCGTCAAGGCAGCCTCCGACATCCTCGCCCCGATCGACGGCGAAATCGTCGAGGTGAACGAGGCCATCGTGGACGAGCCGGCCAAGGTCAACGACGACCCCGAAGGCGAGGCGTGGTTCTTCCGGATCAAGCCGTCCGAGCCCGGTCAGATGGACGATTACATGGACGAGAATGCCTACAAGGCCTTCATCGGGTGATCGACGACAGGCGCACCGACCGGGCGGAACGCTTTATAGCGGCAGCGCCGGATGCCATCTGGGCGGCCCAGACCGACCCGGAACGGCTGATACGCTGGCTGCCGCCCGACGATGCCACGATGGAGGCGCTGGTGTTCGAGCCGCGCCCCGGTGGCGCATATCGCCTGCGCCTGACCTTCACCGAGACCGGCGTCGGAAAGACGCAATCCGACACAGACGAGGTGAACGGGCGCTTCGTTGTGCTCAATGAGCCGACACGCATCGTGCAGGAGGTCGACTTCGTAAGCGCCGACGATGCCTATGCCGGCACCATGCGCATGACGTGGGACCATATCGCTGTTTCGGGTGGAACCAAGGTGTCCGTGACCGCCAAGAATGTGCCGCCGGGGATCGACCGGGCCGTGCACGAAGCCGCCCTCGCCTCGTCCCTCGCAAAACTCGCTGCCGAGGTGGAGGGATGACCGTGACCCGGATCGTGCCGAACCTGCCCGCGACCGACCCCGTAGCGCTCGCGAAATTCTATGCCGAGGTGTTCGACCTGCGGATGCCGATGGACATGGGCTGGATCGCGTTCCTGCAGAACGACCAGTCCCACCAGATCGAACTGCACACCGCCAGCGAGGGCGGGTCGGGCACCGAAATTCCCGTCATCTCGATCGAGGTCGACGATCTGGTCGCAACGCTCGACCGCCTGAACGCACGCGATATCTCTCCGTCCTATGGCCCTGTGGATGAGCCTTGGGGCATCCGCCGGTTCTACTTTTCCGATCCTGAGGGCAACCTCATCAACGTCGTGACCCATATCGCTTGAAGGAAACGCACATGCCTTTCACCCCAACCGGATACGACCCCTACGACTTCGCCAACCGGCGCCACATCGGTCCGTCGCCCTCGGAGATGGAGGAGATGCTCTCGGTGATCGGCACCGCGAGCCTCGACGCGCTGATCGACGCGACGATCCCGAAGAGCCTGCGCCAGTCCGAGCCCCTCGACTTCGGCGCGCCGCTGTCGGAACGCGAGATGCTCCACCGGATGCGGGTCACGGCGGAGGAGAACACGGTCCTCACCTCGCTCCTCGGCCAAGGCTATCACGGCACGGTCACGCCCCCCGCGATCCAGCGCAACATCCTCGAGAACCCCGCGTGGTACACGGCCTACACCCCCTACCAGCCGGAGATTTCCCAAGGCCGGCTGGAGGCGCTTCTGAACTTCCAGACGATGATCTCGGACCTCACCGGGCTGGAGGTCGCCAACGCCTCGCTGCTGGATGAATCCACTGCCTGCGCCGAAGCGATGACCATGGCGCAGCGCGTGGCCAAGTCGAAGGCCAAGGGGTTCTTCATCGACGAGAACTGCCACCCGCAGAACATCGCGGTGATGAAGACGCGCGCGGCCCCGCTGGGCATCGAGATCACGGTGGGTGCGCCCGACACGCTCGATCCCGAGGCGGTCTTCGGCGCGATCTACCAGTATCCCGGCACGCTGGGCGACGTGCGCGATTTCACCGCCGAGATGGAGGCACTCCATGCCCCCCGCGCCATCGGCATCGTCGTGGCGGACCCCCTCGCCCTCACGGTGCTCAAGGAACCCGGCGCGATGGGGGCCGACATCGCCGTGGGCACGACCCAGCGCTTCGGCGTGCCGATGGCCTACGGCGGGCCGCACGCCGCCTACATGGCCACGAAAGACGCCTACAAGCGCAACATGCCGGGCCGCATCGTCGGCGTGTCGGTCGATGCGCGCGGGAACAAGGCCTATCGCCTCGCCCTCCAGACCCGCGAGCAGCATATTCGCCGGGAAAAGGCCACGTCGAACGTCTGCACCGCGCAGGCACTCCTTGCTGTCATGGCCAGTTTCTATGCCGTCTTCCACGGCCCCGAAGGGCTCAAGGCCATCGCCCAGAGCGTCCACCGCAAGGCGCTGCGCTGCGCCAAGAAGCTGGAGGAAGCCGGCTTCACCGTCGGCCCCGGCGCCTTCTTCGACACGATCACGGTCGAGGTGGGCCTCCTGCAGAAGGGCGTCATCCAGGCCGCCCGGCGCGAGGGCGTGAACCTGCGGCCCGTGGGCAAGACCCATGTCGCGATCACGATGGACGAAGCGATCCGCTCCGCCACGATCGAGGCCGTCTGGCGCGCCTTCGGGATCGAGGCGGAGGACGATGACACCGACACCGACTACCGCCTGCCCGACGCGATGCTGCGCGAGAGCGAATACCTCACTCACCCGGTGTTCCACATGAACCGGGCGGAGACCGAGATGATGCGCTACATGCGCCGCCTCGCCGACCGCGACCTCGCCCTCGACCGCGCGATGATCCCGCTCGGCTCCTGCACGATGAAGCTGAACGCGGCGGCCGAGATGATGCCGATCTCCTGGCGCGAATTCGCGATGCTCCACCCGCTCGCGCCCAAGGGGCAGGCGCGGGGCTACCTGACATTGATCGAGGACCTGAAGGCCAAGCTCTGCACCATCACCGGCTACGATGCCATGTCGATGCAACCCAACTCCGGCGCGCAGGGCGAATATGCGGGGCTTCTGACCATTGCCGCCTACCACGCCGCGAACGGCCAGTCGGAGCGCAACGTCTGCCTCATCCCGATGAGTGCGCATGGCACCAACCCCGCCTCCGCCCACATGGTCGGGATGGACGTGGTGGTGGTGAAGTCCGCCGAGAACGGCGACATCGACCTCGACGATTTCCGCGATAAGGCCGCGAAAGCGGGCGACCGCCTCGCCGCCACGATGATCACCTACCCCTCCACCCACGGGGTGTTCGAGGAGACGGTGCGCGACGTCTGCGCGATCACCCATGAACACGGCGGGCAGGTCTACATCGACGGTGCGAACCTCAATGCCCTCGTGGGCCTTGTGAAACTGGGCGATCTGGGCGGCGACGTGAGCCACCTTAACTTGCACAAGACCTTCTCGATCCCGCACGGCGGCGGCGGCCCCGGCATGGGCCCCATCGGGGTCAAGGCACATCTCGCGCCGCATCTCCCCGCCGATCCGTTTTCGGGCGGGCCGGGCGCGGTCTCCTCCGCTCCTTACGGCTCGGCCTCGATCCTGCCGATCTCCTGGGCCTATATCCTGATGATGGGCGGCGAAGGCCTCACGCAGGCGAGCCGCGTGGCGATCCTGAACGCGAATTACATCGCGGCCCGGCTCAAGGGGGCCTACGACGTCCTCTACAAGGGGCCGACGGGCCATGTCGCGCATGAATGCATCATCGACACCCGCCCGTTCGCGGAGAGCGCGGGCGTCACCGTGGACGACATCGCCAAGCGGCTGATGGACTGCGGTTTCCACGCGCCGACGATGAGCTGGCCGGTGGCGGGCACGCTCATGGTCGAGCCGACCGAGTCGGAGACGAAAGCGGAGCTCGACCGGTTCTGCGACGCCATGCTCGCCATCCGCGCCGAGATCCGCGAGATCGAGGAAGGGCGCGCCGACCGCGAGGCGAACCCGCTCAAGCACGCCCCCCACACGGTCGAGGACCTCGTGGGCGACTGGGACCGGCCCTACAGCCGGGAACAGGGCTGCTTCCCGCCGGGCGCGTTCCGGGTCGACAAGTACTGGCCCCCGGTCAACCGCGTGGACAATGCCTACGGCGACCGCAACCTTGTCTGCATCTGCCCGCCGCTCGAAGCCTACGCCGAAGCGGCGGAATAGCCTCTGCCGCGAGTCGGCGGCGGGTCCAGGATCGGCGCAGCCGACCGTGCGCAGCCCGGCCCGTCCTTGACGCGCCGGCGACTCGTCCAACCATTGCAATGGCGCCTTGAGGGGCAAACCGCCCCCTCAGAGCGCCTCCCCAGCAAAAACCGAAACGGGACCGCTCGGACCGCCCCACGACGAAGGCGCCCGCCGCGTGGTCCCGCCGGAGGCGGGGCCGCGCAAAACCTGTGCGCGGCGTCAGCCGCGCGCTTTTCGGAAACCCTCAGCCGGCCCGGCGCGACAACTTGGACGGCCAGGACGACAGCCCGCGCGCGACCGACATGAAGGCGCGCTTGGCCACCTTCTTTTCGATATCGGCATAGGTCGCCTGTCCCGCCAGGACTTCGAACAACGACGAGCGCATCATGTCCGAGGTGCGCAGCTTTTCCTTGAACAGGTCGCGCATGGCGGAGTTGTAGGCGATCACGCGCAGCCGCCGCACGCGTTCGAGGTCGGACTGGATGTACTTGATCCGCCGGAAATAGGCCCGGTCCGCCCGGTGCGCCCGGCCGGCCGCGATCACCTCCGCCGCGGCTTCCGCCGCCTCGGCCCCGCTTTCGATGGCGAGCGCGATGCCCTCGCCGGTGATCCCGTCCACGAACCCGGCCGCATCGCCCGCGAGCAGGATGTTGCCCTTGCCCGGCCGCTCCTTGAAATCGCCCAGCGGGATATGCGCGCCCTTGATGGTCACGCTCTCAGGATCCACGCCCTCATGTGCGAGATAGCGCGCCATCCGTTCCTTGAGGTCCTGGTCCACCGACCGGATCGCGCCCAGCCCGATCGTGCGGCTCCCGGCCTTGGGAAAGTTCCAGCCGTAGCCCCAACTCACGATGTCGAAGTCGATGGACATGAGCGCCTCGGCCTCGCAGCCCCCCGGCGCCTCGGTCTCGAAGGCGAAGCCGATCTTCTCCGGGTCGAAGGCCGCGCCGAGGATGTGTTTCGCCACCGGCGAGGCCGCGCCGTCCGCGCCCACGAGCACGCCGTAGCCGATCCGCCGCCCGTCCTCGAGCACGAGGGTGTTCTCCCCGTCGCGGATCGCCTCCACCCGCGTGCCCTGCATGTCCGCCGCGCCCGCGGCCACCGCCGCCTGTTTCAGCCAGTGGTCGAAATCCAGCCGGTAGGTGTAGGTCAGGTCATAGGGCGCATCGAAGCGGTTGAGTTCCTCGCCATCCCATTTGAACGCCACCTGCCGCGAGACGAGGTACATCTCCGGCGTCATCTCCATGTCGAAGACGCGCTTCACGGCGGTGTTGCCGCGCGGGCTGACGAGCGCGCCGCAGAGCTTCGGGCGCGGAAACACCGCCCGGTCGATCAGCGCGACGGACAGACCCAGATCGCAGGCACGCTTCGCCGTGGCGGAGCCCGCGGGCCCTGCCCCGATCACGACGACATCGAAACTCTGGTCTGTCATGGACGACTCCCGACCGCTACCGGGACTGTCTAGGGGAAAGGTCGGCGGCTGAGAAGGCTACATCCCGCGCCGCGAGCCACGTCGTGAACCGCGCGAGCTTCTCGTCCATCGCGCAGGTGCGCGCCGCACGGTCCAGCTCCGCCTGCTATGCCTCGCGCAGGGCCAGCTGTTCTTCGGCTGGCAGATCGGCCCAGTTTCGCATATCCGCCTCCTTGATGCGCGGGGTCCGCATCCTATATATTCATCAAATAGAATGTTTTCGAGGGCACGTCATGGCCAAACACGTCAAACTCACCTGTCTCGACTGCGGGGCGCTCAACCGTGCGCCCCAGGACAAGCTGGGCGCGGGACCCAAATGCGGCACCTGCGGCGCGAAACTCATCGACGGCAAGGTGCGCGAGCTCGACCCGGCCACGCTCGCCAAGGCCGCCAAGGCCGACGACGTGCCGCTGCTCGTCGATTTCTGGGCGCCGTGGTGCGGCCCCTGCCGGATGATGGCGCCGGAGTTTCAGAAGGCCGCCCAGGCCCTCGCCCCGCACGCGCGGCTCGCCAAGATCAACACCGAGGATTTCCCGAAGGTGTCGATGAAGAACAACATCCGGGGCATTCCGGCGCTGATCCTCTACCAGAACGGGCGCGAAGTGGCCCGGCAGGCGGGCGCGATGCCCGCCAAGGCGATCGAGGAGTTCGTGCGATCGAGGGCAAAGGTCGGGGCCTGATTTCGGCCCCGAAACCCGCTTGACACTTCGGGCGGAAACCTCCAGATAGCACCGCGTTGGGGCCGTAGCTCAGTTGGGAGAGCGCGTCGTTCGCAATGACGAGGTCGTCGGTTCGATCCCGATCGGCTCCACCAAATTCCCTCCCGCCAACGGACCATGCCCGCGCCGCTACTCGGCGGCGAGCCTGTCGGATTGCGCGGGATGCTTCGCGGCGAACTGGCGAATGTAGTCCATCCCGACCGTGTCCCCTGTCTCGGCGACCTTGACGAAGACGCCGATGGTGTCACCCCAGAAGTTGTCGGCGTGGCGCCGGGTGCGGGTCAGCCGCCGGGCGCGGGCCTTGTTCTTCTGCTGGTAGTAATCGATGTGCTCGTCCGACCAGTCCGTCGTCGTCTCCCGGCACTCGAATCCCGCCCATTTCGCCATCGCGAACATGCCGTCGCGATACCAGCGCCAGCAGTCCTGCGGGTCGCGGTGCTCCGGCCCGCGCGAGGGCGCGACATGGACCATGACACCGCCCATCTTGATGACCCGCGACATCTCGAGGAAGGTGAGCCAGAAGAACTCGTTATGCTCGAGCATGTTGCCGGAGATCACGGCGTCATAGGTGCCGTCCGCGATGTCGAACCGCCACGGGTCGTCGAGCACCACGTCCACGTTCGGCCCCGGCTTCATGTCCATGCCGTGATAGGTCCAGCCGCCGGTCTCCCAGACCTGCCGGAACCAGGGCCGCTTGCCCACCGCGCCCACGTCCAGAACCAGCCCCGGCTCGCGCTCCGCCACGTGCTTGGCGAACGCCTTCTTCATCAGCGCGATCGTTTCCTTGTGCATCTGCCCGCCTGCTATTCTTGTCGTTTTTCAACAAGGATCGGCAAGGTGGGGCGAAACTCAAGCGAAAAGCTGTCTTATTCCGATATTCCCGCCATGCGTTGCCCGGCGACATAGGTCGCCCGCACCGCCCGGTCGTCGCCCATCATGAGCGTCGGGAAGAGCCGTTCCCAGATCGTCTCGGCCCGGTCCGCCCGCTGTTCGATGGCGGGGGTCGAGGCGAGGTCGAGCACCACGAGATCGGCCTCGGCATCCGGGGCCAGCGTGCCGATCACGCCCTCCATCCCGAGCGCCTGCGCGGACCCCGCGGTGGCGAGCCAGAGAAGCTGGGCGGGATGGAGCGCGGTGCCGCGCAGTTGCCCCACCTCGTAGGCCGCGGCCATCGTGCGCAGCATCGAGAAGGACGAGCCGCCGCCGGTATCGGTGGCGAGCCCCACGCGATGCCCGGCCGCCCTGAGCCCCGCCATATCGAACAGCCCGGACCCGATGAAGGTGTTGGAGGTCGGGCAATGGATCAGGCTCGCGCCGGCGTCCAGCAGCCGCGCCCGCTCCCGCTCCGACAAGTGGATGGCGTGGCCCATGAGCGCGCCCTCGCCCAAAAGGCCAAAGCGGTCGTAGATGTCGGTGTAATCCGTGGCCTCGGGGAACATCCCCATGACCCACTCGATCTCCTCGGTCTGCTCCGACAGGTGCGTCTGCATCAGGCAGGTCGGGTTCTCGGCCCAGAGCGCGCCCAGCGCCTCGAGCTGTTCGGGGGTCGAAGTGGGCGCGAAACGCGGCGTGACGGCGTAGGTCAGCCGGCCCTGACCGTGCCAGCGCGCGATCAGGCGTTTCGAGTCGTCATAGGCCGACTGCGCGGTGTCGCGCAGGTCGTCCGGCGCGTTGCGGTCCATGCAGGTCTTGCCGCCCACCACCCGCATCCCGCGCTTCTGCGCCTCGGCGAAATAGGCGCCCACGCTTTCGGGGTGGATCGTGCAGAAACTTGCGGTCGTCGTCGTCCCGTTCGCCAGGACGATGTCGAAATACCGCGCCGCGACCGCCGCCGCGTAGCCGGGATCGCCGAAGCGCGCCTCTTCGGGAAAGGTGTAGGTGTTGAGCCAGTCGATCAGCCGCTTGCCCCAGCTCGCCACGATCCCCGTCTGGGGGTAATGCGCATGGGCGTCGATGAACCCGGGCAGGATCAGCGCGTCGCCGTGATCCTCCACCGCCGCATTGGCCCAGAGCCGTTTCAGCGTATCCGCCGGCCCCACCTCCACGATCGTGCCCGTCGTGTCGTCCACCACAACGCCGGAGCGCCGGTCCCACAGGGCCGAATCCTCGGGCACGCCCGCGAACGGGTCGGAGATGAAGGAAAGGGTCTGTCCGAGGATGAGTTTCATGAGTGTCCGCGCGTCGTTACCCGGCGAAACTATGCCGCTCTCGGGACGACGTCCACGGGGTTTGGCCCTGTATCTCCTGCCGCAGTTCCCCTAATGTCGCCGCGACCACAGGCGGGGTGTTACATGGCAGAAGACCAGATCACCGAAGACCTCCACGAAGAGGACGACTACGCGCTCGACCGGGAAACGGTCGAACCGGTGCTCACGGCCCTGCGCGAAGGCGACAGCGATGCGCTGGTCGAGGCGCTGGAACCCGTCCACCCGGCCGATATCGCCGACCTTTTGGAACAGGTCGACGAGGACACGCGCCTGCGGCTCGTCCAGCTTTACGGCAAGGAATTCGACGGCGACATCCTCTCGGAACTGAACGAGAGCGTGCGCGAGAGCGTCATCGGCGCCCTGCACCCCGACATCCTGGCCGACGCGGTCCGCGAGCTCGAAACCGACGACGTCGTGGACCTGATCGAGGACCTCGACGAGCCACAGCAGGAGATCATCCTCGACGCGCTCGCCGTCACCGACCGGGCCGCCGTCGAACAGTCGCTCTCCTACCCCGAGGAATCGGCCGGCCGCCTCATGCAGCGCGAGCTGGTGGCGGCGCCCGAACACTGGGACGTGGGCCACCTGATCGACCACATGCGCGCGCATGACGACCTGCCCGACCAGTTCTACCACGTGATCCTCGTCGATCCCCGGATGCGGCCCACCGGCTACGTCACGCTGGGCAAGATCATGGCCTCGCCCCGCACCACGGCCCTGTCCGAGATCACCGAGGACAGCTTCCGCACCATCCCGGTGACGCAGGACGAGGGCGACGTGGCCTATGCCTTCAACCAGTATCACCTGATCTCGGCCCCGGTGGTGGACGAGGACGACCGGCTGGTCGGCGTCATCACCATCGACGACGCCATGATCATCCTCGACGAGGAACACGAAGAGGACATCCTGCGCCTCGCCGGCGTCGGCGAAGGATCCCTGAACGACCGGGTGAGCGAAACGGTCCGCGCGCGCCTGCCATGGCTCGCCGTGAACCTCGCCACCGCCATCATCGCCTCGCTCGTCATCGCGATGTTCGAGGACGTGATCGCGGGCTTCGTGGCCCTCGCCGTGCTCATGCCCATCGTCGCCTCGATGGGCGGGAACGCGGGCACCCAAAGCCTGACCGTCGCCGTGCGCGCCATTGCGACCCGCGACCTCACCTCCGCCAACGTCTGGCGCGTGATCCGGCGCGAGGCGGCGGTGGGCTTCATCAACGGGGCGGTCTTCGCGGTCGTCATGGGGATCGTCGGGGTTGTCTGGTTCGGCACGCCGATGCTGGGCGTCGTGATCGCGGCGGCCATGGTCATCAACCTGATGGTGGCAGGGCTCGCCGGCGTGCTCGTCCCCGTGCTTCTCGACAAGTTCAAGATCGATCCGGCGCTTGCCTCAGGCACCTTCGTCACCACGGTGACGGACGTGGTCGGGTTCTTCGCCTTCCTCGGGCTCGCAGGGATCGTGCTGCTATGACCGTGACGCTGGAAAAGACCGACGCCCGCGTCCTGGCCCTCGGCGCGCGCGACAAGGCGCACGACCCGGCCCGCGACCAGGCGGCGCAGGCCCGTCTCCGGGCGCTCCTCCTGCCGCACCGGGGCAAGCCGCTCGCCGGGTTCCTCCCCATCGGCACGGAAATCGACGCGCGCGCGGTGATGGCCGAGATGGCGGAGCACGGCCCCGTCGGCGTGCCCGTCACGCCGAAGCGCGGCAACCCCCTCAGTTTCCGTGCATGGACGCCGGAAACCCCGCTCTACGAAGGGGCCTACGGCACCAGCTGGCCGGTCGAGGGACCGGACGTCGTGCCCGAGGTGCTGATCGTCCCGCTCGTGGGGTTCGACCGTGCGGGCAACCGGCTGGGCTATGGCGGCGGCTTTTACGACCGCACGCTCGAGGCCCTGCGCAAAGCGCGCCCGACCGTGGCCATCGGCTATGCCTACGCGGCGCAGGAGCTGGACGAGTTGCCGCTCGAACCCACCGACCAGCCGCTCGACGCCATCGTGACCGAGGCCGAAACGCTGCGCTTCGGCTGACGACGCATCCTTGCGCCCGCCCGCACCAACCCGTAACCAGTTCCCATGAAGATACTCTTTCTTGGCGACGTGATGGGCCGCGCCGGCCGGCAGGCTGTTTCCGAGCGCCTTCCGGGCCTGCGCGAGGACTGGAACCTCGATTTCGTGGTGGTCAACGGCGAGAACGCCACCAATGGCGCGGGGCTCTCCGAGGCCCATGCCAAGCTCCTTTTCGAGGCGGGCGCGGACGTGGTCACGCTGGGCGACCATGCTTTCGATCAGAAAGAGATGCTGTCCTACTGCGAACGCGAGACCCGCATCATCCGCCCGCTCAACTTCGCCAAGGACGCGCCGGGGCGCGGGGCGCGGGTGTTCGAGGACCGGCGCGGGCGCCGGGTGCTCATCGCCCAGATTCTCGGCAACGTCTTCATGAAGCGCGCCTTCGAGGATCCCTTCGGCACCATCGACCGGGCGCTCCAGCCCTTCAACCTCGGCGGTGCCGTGCAGGCGACCCTCGTCGACGTCCATTGTGAAGCGACCTCTGAGAAGATGGCGATGGGCCACTTCCTCGACGGCCGCGCGAGCCTTGTCGTGGGTACGCACACCCATGTCCCAACCGGCGACGCGATGATCCTGCCCGGCGGGACCGCCTACCTCACGGATGCCGGCATGTGCGGCGACTACCACTCCGTGATCGGCATGGAAAAGACCGAGCCGCTGCGGCGCTTCGTGACCGGTATGGTCAAGGGCCGTTTCGCCCCGGCAAACGAATCCGCCACGCTTTCGGGGGTCTATGTCGAAACCGACGACGCGACCGGCAAGGCGACGCGGGTCGAAATGGTCCGGCAGGGCGGAAAACTGCGCGAAGCCGCCCCCTAACCGCGCAACGACCGCTTGCCGCTCGCGGGCACGCGGGTCTAAATGGCGCGGTCGGGATCAGGAAAACATGAGTTTCATAGACCTTCCGCAATCTGCCGAACCCATCGTGGCGCTCATTGTCGTCGGCGTGATGTTCCTGATGTTCCTGCGCGAGATCTTTCCGACCGAGGTCGTCGCCATCGGCGGTGTCGCCGTGATGCTCGTCACCGGCATCCTGCCTTACGACGCGGCGCTCGACGTGCTGTCCAACCCGGCTCCCTGGACCATCGCCTGCATGTTCATCGTGATGGGGGCGCTGGTGCGTACCGGCGCGCTCGACTGGTTCACCCAGATCGCCGAACGGCAGGCAGGGGCCAGCCCGCGCCTCGCCATCGGCGTGCTCATGGCCTTCGTGGTCTTCGCCTCGGCCTTTGTCTCCAACACGCCCGTCGTCGTGGTGATGATCCCTGTCTTCACCCAGCTTGCGCGCAAGCTCGACATCTCTGCGTCGAAGCTGCTGATCCCGCTGTCCTATGGCGCGATCATGGGGGGCACGCTGACCCTGATCGGCACCTCGACGAACCTGCTGGTGGACGGTGTGGCCCGCTCCAACGGGCTCGACCCCTTCTCGATCTTCGAGATCACGCCGCTCGGCCTCATCGTGGTCGCATGGGGCATGGCCTATCTCTACCTCGTCGCGCCCAAGCTGCTCCCGGAACGCGACAGCATGGCCACGCTGCTGACCGACCGGTCGCGCAAGAAGTTCTTCACCGAGGCGGTCATCCCCCCGGATTCGAACCTGATCGGGCGCGACGTCCTCGGCGTGCAACTGTTCAAACGCGAAGGCGTGCGGCTGATCGACGTGGTGCGCGGCGACATCTCGCTGCGGCGCAACCTCAAGGGGGTTCAGTTGCAGGTCGGCGACCGGATCGTTCTGCGCACCCAGATGACCGAGCTTCTCTCGCTCCAGCGCAACAAGAGCCTCAAGCGCGTGGACCAGGTGTCGGCGGTCGAGACGACGACAGTCGAGGTCCTGATCTCGCCGGGCTGCAAGATGATCGGGCGCAAGCTTGGCCAGTTGCGCTTGCGCCGCCGCTACGGCGTCTACCCCCTCGCTGTCCATCGCCGGAACCAGAACATCGGGCAACAGCTCGACGAGGTTACCGTCCGCGTGGGCGACACGCTCCTGCTCGAAGGGACGCCGGAGGATATCCAGCGTCTCGCGGCCGATATGGACCTCGTCGACGTGGCAAAGCCCTCGGGCCGGGCCTTCCGGCGCGACCACGCGCCCATCGCCCTCCTGTCGCTCTTCGGCATCGTCGCGCTCGCCGGTCTCGGCGTGGCCCCGATCCTCGCCGTGTCCGTGGTGGCCGTCGCGGTCGTCCTGCTCACGCGCGCGGTGGACGCGGACGAGGCATTCAGCCAGATCGAAGGCCGGCTCCTCGCCCTCATCTTCGCGATGCTGGCGATCGGCGCGGCGCTCGACGCCTCGGGCGCGGTCAATGTCATCGCAAGCGCACTGGCCCCGACGATCGAGGGCTTTCCGCCCTTCCTCTTGATCTGGTCAATATACCTGCTGACCTCGGTGCTCACCGAACTGGTTTCCAACAACGCCGTCGCCGTCGTCGTCACCCCGATCGCCATCGGCATCGCCTCTGCCATCGGGATCGACCCCCGGCCCCTCGTGGTCGCGGTGATGGTCGCCGCTTCGGCCAGCTTCTCGACCCCGATCGGATACCAGACCAATACGCTCGTCTACGGTCCCGGGGGCTACCGTTTCACCGATTTCATGAAGGTCGGGATCCCGCTGAACCTGTCCATCGGCCTGCTCGTAAGCGCGGTGATCCCGTTCATCTGGCCACTCTGACCGGCGCAGCCGCCTTCAATAGCCGCGTGCCATGTCCACTTCGTGCAGGAGCGGCTTGCCCGCCTCGACCCGCCGGATGTTCTCGGCCACGACCTGCGACGCCGTCTCGGGCCGGGTGTCCGAGGCGATGTGCGGTGTGACCGTCACGCGCGGGTGGGACCAGTAGGGATGATCGGCGGGCAGCGGCTCGGTTCGGAACGTGTCGAGCGTGGCGTGCCCGATCCGCCCGGTATCCAGCGCAGCGAGCAACGCGTCATCGTCGATCAGCGCACCGCGCCCGGGATTCAGGATCACCGCTCCCTCGGGCATCAGCGCGAGCGTGCGCGCGTCGAGCGTATTCTCGGTCTCCGGCGTCGCCGGCAGAAGAAGCACCACGATTTCTGCCTCCGACAGCACCGTTTCAAGCCCGGCGTCACCGTGGAAACAGGCAACACCCGGCAGCGCCTTGGGCGACCGGCTCCACCCGGCCACCACGAAGTTGAGCCGGGTCAGCGCCATCGCACAGGCGGAGCCGAGCTCGCCCAGCCCCAGCACCGCGACCTTGCGCTGCCGGGCCAGGGGCGGCGCCTCCTGCCGCCAGTCAGGGGCGGTCCTTGTGATATGCGCGTCAAGGCCGAGGTGATGGCGCAGCACGTGACCCGTCACCCATTCCACCATGCCCTCGGTCAGTCCCTCGTCGACCATGCGCGCATAAGGTTGGGTCAGCGTCTCGTTCGTAACGATCGAATCCACGCCGGCCCAGAGGCCCAGCACGGCCTTGGTATTCACGTAACCCGACAGATCCGCCGCCCCGCCACCCGGCGCATAGATCACGTAATCCACTGCCTCGGGCGCATGATCGGTCGCGAGCTCGCCCTCGACTCCCGCATCGGCGATTGCAGCCTCGAGATGGGGCTGCCAGCGCGCGATGCTGTCATCGCGCATGAGCATCTGGATCTTGAGCATCAGCGTGGCCTGTGAACGTGTGCGGATTGGACGAGGCCGAAGCCGATCATCAGGATCAGCATGGCCGAGCCGCCGTAGCTCACAAGCGGCAACGGCACCCCGACGACGGGGGCAAGGCCCATGACCATCGACATGTTGACGGCAAAGAAAAAGAAGAACGTGGCCGCGATCCCGAGCGTCACGAGCGAGCCGTAACGATCCGTATTGCGCACCGCCGAGGCGATGCAGAACACGATGATCGCGACGTAGACGGCGAGGAGCGACGCAGCCCCGACGAAACCGAACTCCTCGGCCAGGGTTGTGAAGATGAAGTCGGTATGCTTCTCGGGCAGGAAGTTCAGCCGCGACTGCGTCCCTTGCATGAAACCCCGGCCGGTCCAGCCGCCCGACCCCAGCGCAATCTTGGACTGCGTGATGTGATAGCCCGCCCCCAACGGGTCCGTGGACGGGTCGAGGAAGGTGTCGATCCGGCGATACTGGTAATCCTTGAGAAGCTGCCACTCGGTGCCGCGCGAACTGAACACCGCCGCGATCAGCCCGACACCCGCCCCGCCGACCACGAGGAAGTAGAGGATGTGTACGCCCGCGAGGAACATCAGCACCGCGCCCCCGGCGACGAGAAGGATCGAGGTGCCGAGGTCCGGCTGGCGCAGGACGAGGAACGTGGGGACGAGCACGATCACCACCGGGATCAGCACCCAGAGCGGGCGCGACACCTTGTCGACGTCGAGCCAGTCGTAATAGGCGGCCAGAACCATGACGAGCGTGATCTTGGTCAGCTCCGAGGGTTGCAGCCGCATGAAGCCGAGGTCGATCCAGCGCTGCGCGCCCATGCCCACGTCCCCAACGAACTCCACCGCGACCAGCAAGGCGAGCGAGGCCGCGAAGGCGAGTGCCGAGAGGTTTCGCCAGAACCAGATCGGGACCATCGCCACGATGAACATCATCACGAAACCCAGCGCGAAACGCTTCATCTGCGGCTCGGCCCACGGGGAATAGGACCCGCCCGCGACCGAGTAGAGCATCAGGAACCCGATGGCGGCGGCGGCGGCCAGCAGGAGCGCCAGAACCCAGTTGAAATACAGCACCTTGGACAGCCCGGCGGGCGTGTGCTTGACGTTGTATTCCAGGAAACTCATGCCCGCGACCTGCCCTGAGACGGCGCCTGCGGCTCGCGCAGCTCCATCATCTCGAACTGAGAGCGGATCGTGCCGCGCTGGGGCGACGGATAGGCGTCGAGCGGTGGGATGTCGTCGTAGAGCGCCGCCAGCAGGATGTCGCGCGCGATGGGCGCCGCCGCGGTGGAGCCGCCCCCGCCGTGTTCGACCACGACCGACACGGCCACCTCGGGCGCATCATGGGGCGCGTAGCTCACGAACAACGCGTGGTCGCGCCGCTCCCACGGCAGGTCCTCGTTGCGGGTGACGCCCGCCGCGCGCTCTGCAGCGGTGATGTTGCGCACCTGGCTGGTGCCGGTCTTGCCGGCCATGCGCACGCCTTCGGCCACGACGCGCGACCGCCCCGCGGTGCCCCGCGACCCGTTGACCACCTCGTACATCCCCTTCTGCACGGCAGCGAGGTGGGCCGGGTTTATGTCGAGCGGTTCGGTCCCCAGCACAGGTTCCTCGACCCCGTCGATGGAGCGCACGAGCCGCGGCTCGATCGCCTGCCCGGTCGCGATGCGCGACGTCATGATCGCGAGTTGCAGCGGCGAGGCGAGGACGAACCCCTGCCCGATGGAGGCGTTCAGGCTGTCGCCCACGACCCAGTCGGCGCCGCGAACCTCGCGCTTCCATTCTTTCGTGGGGATCAGGCCCTCGGCCACCCCCGACAACGGTACGTCGGGCCGGATGCCGAGGCCGAGCTTGCGCGCCATGGCCGACATCCGCTCGATCCCGACCCTCTGGGCCAGCTCGTAGTAGAAGACGTCGCAGCTCTCGGTGAGGGATTTGACAAGGTCCACGCGCCCGTGCCCGCCGCGCCGCCAACAGTGGAAACGGCGGTTGTGGAGCTCCGTGTAGCCCCGGCAGGTGATCGTCTCCTCAAGGTCGATCTCGCCCGCCTCCAGCGCGGCCAGCGCCGTGACCATCTTGTACGTCGAGCCGGGGGGATACGTGCCCTGCGCCGTCTTGTTGGCAAGCGGACGGTAGGGGTCCTCGAGCAGCGCGTTGTAATCTCTGGACGAAATTCCACGCACGAACTTGTTGGGGTCATAGGAAGGGGCCGACGCGATGGCGAGGATATCGCCGTTGCGCGGGTCCATGACGACCGCCGCCGCGCTCTCACCGGCAAGCCGCGCCTCGGCAAAGTTCTGCAAAGCATGGTTCACCGTAAGTTGCAGGTTGGCGCCCGGCACGCCCTCCTGCCGGCCCAGTTCGCGCATCACGCGGCCCACCGCGTTCACCTCGATGCGCCGGGTGCCAGCCTCTCCGCGCAGAACGTCTTCGTGCTTGTTCTCCACCCCGGTCTTGCCGATCTGGAAGCGCGGGATCTGAAGCACGGGATCGGGATCTTCGAGCTTGCTCAGGTCGTAATCCGACACCGGCCCGACATAGCCCACCACATGGGCGAAATCCGCGCCCATCGGGTAGACGCGGCTCAACCCCGTCTCCGGCGTCACGCCGGGCAGGGCCGGGCCGTTCACGGCGACCTTGGAGATATCCTCCCACGACACGCGGTCCGCGATGGTCACGGGCACGAAGGGCGAGCGGCGGCTCATCTCCTGGAGTGCCTTGGCCTTGTCCTCCGGCGCAATCCAGACGAGCTTGCTCAGCCGCTCCAGCACCTCCTCCGGGTCGCCCGCATCCTCGCGCACCATGACGATGGAATAGTTCTGTTCGTTGCCCGCGAGGAGCACGCCTTTGCGGTCGTAGATCAACCCGCGCACCGGCGGGATCAGGCGGATGTTGACGCGATTCTCCTCGGCCAGCATCCGGTATTGATCGGCCTGGTCCACCTGCATGTAACGCATCCGCCCCACGAGCACGCCGGCCATTGCCAGCTGCCCGGCGCCAAGGAGCAGGCCGCGCCGCGTGATGCGCTTGGCGCTTTTCTCGGTATCCGCGGGCGAGCGTTTCATGTCGTGCGCGCCTCCGGGTCGATCGCGCCGGGCTTCATCCATTCGATGCGGAAGCCTAGCGAAGAAATGAGAACGGTCACGGGGTAGAAGACGACGGTGACGAGCAGGCTCAGGACGGTCAGGCCGAAGGCGACCTGCGGCACCATGAACACGCCGAGGATCACCCGCTCGGCAAGCATCATCAGGAACAGGACCGCCGCGACCGACGCCCATTCCACGGCAAATCCCTGATCGGACAACAGCCCGCGCCGCGACCGGATTGCCTCCAGCCCGAGGATGGCGAGCAGCGGCGCGATCCCCGGCGGGGCGAGCGAGAGCATGTCGCTCAGGAGCAGCACGGCGGCCACCAGGAAGACCGGGAGGTAGTCGGGGCGGCGCACGGTCCAGGCGAAGGCGAAACACAGGATAAGGTCGGGCGGCGGAAACGCCTGCGCCCCGGCGTGGAGCGGCAGCATCCGGGTGAAGATGATGACCGTCGAGAGCCCGAGGAACAGAAGGCCATAGAGCAGGCGACGCATGAGATACGGGTCGATCATTGCGTGACCTCCACCGTTTCCGTCGCGTCGGGGCCCGGGCAGGTGTCGGGCAGCGGATCGCCCTCTTCGAGCCCGAGGCACTCTTCCGGCAACCCATCGGCCACCGGCGCGGTCGCCGGGTTCATCACGATGAGCGCGCCGCTGTCCTCCACCACCTCGCCGGGGTGGGAGCGCATGACGCGCAGAAACTCGAGCCTTTCGTAATCGGCGGCGAGCCGGACGCGCAGACGCCGGTCCTTGCCCTGCACGACCTCGCCCACGAGCAGCCCCGCCGGAAACACGCCGCCGTCACCCGAGGACAGCACCCGGTCGCCCGGGCGCACCAGGTCGCGGTTCTCGAGGAAATCGAGCGGCGGCACCGAGGAATTGTCGCCGGTCAGGATCGAGGTCTGGCCGGAGGGCTGCACCGTCACCGGGATGCGGCTGTTGGAGTCGGTGAGCAGGATCACCCGCGCCGTGCGCTCCCCCACCCCCGCGATCCGGCCGACGAGGCCGAGCCCGTCCATCGCCGCCCAGCCGTCCACCAGCCCGTCGCGTGCGCCCAGGTTGATGAGCACCGACTGGCGGAACGGCGAGCCGCTGTCCGCCAGCACCACGCCGGTGACGTAGGACAGCCGCGCGTCGAGCCGCACGTTGTTGAGGTCGCGCAGCTTGGCGTTCTCCTGCTCGAGTTGCAGCGCCGCCTCTTTCCACGCCTGCATCTGGCGCAATTCGCGGCGCAGCTCCTGATTCTGCTCGGCGATGCGCTGGTAGCTCTGGAAATTCTCGATGGCATCCGCCGTCTTGGTGACTGGCACCAGCGCCCATTCGAAACTGGGCACCACGCTGTCGACGAGCTGGGCGCGGAACCGCTCCACCCGCGGGCTGTCGATCCGCCACAGAAGGAACAGGGCGAACAGGACGAACAGGGTCAGGCCGATCAGGATGCGCCTGACCGGACCAACATAATCCTCTGTCCGTGCCTTGGACCGTGCCAATTCATCCCCCCAGCGTTACGGGGCGGCCACGCGGGCCTTCAACTGTCGTAGTCGATAACGTGACGCAGTTGCTTTTCGTATTCCAGAGCCTTGCCGGTGCCCAAGGCTACACAATTCAGCGACTCGTCGGCCACCGAGATCGACAGCCCGGTCTGCTCGCGCAGGGCGAGGTCGAGTTCGCCGAGGAGCGCGCCACCGCCCGTGAGCATCACGCCGCGGTCGACGATGTCGGCGGCGAGGTCGGGCGGCGTGGTCTCCAGCGCGGTCATCACCGCCTCGCAGATCTGCTGCACCGGTTCGGCCAGCGCCTCGGCCACCTGGGCCTGGCTGATCTCGATTTCCTTGGGCACGCCGTTCAGAAGGTCGCGGCCCCGGATATGCATGGAGGCGCCGCGACCGTCGTCGGGCATCCGCGCCGTGCCGATGGAGGTCTTGATCCGCTCGGCCGTGGATTCCCCGATCAGGAGGTTATGCTGACGGCGCAGGTAGTTGACGATGGCCTCGTCCATCCGGTCGCCGCCGACGCGCACCGAGCGCGCATAGACGATATCGCCCAGTGACAGAACGGCCACCTCGGTGGTGCCGCCGCCGATGTCCACGACCATCGAACCGGTCGGATCGGTGATCGGCATGCCCGCGCCAATGGCCGCAGCGATGGGTTCGGCGATGAGGCCCGCGCGCCGTGCGCCCGCCGACAGGACCGACTGGCGAATGGCGCGTTTTTCGACCGGCGTCGCGCCGTGGGGGACGCAGACGATGATCTTGGGCTTGGAGAAGGTCGTGCGCTTGTGAACCTTGCGGATGAAGTGCTTGATCATCTCCTCGGCGGTGTCGAAATCCGCGATCACGCCTTCGCGCATCGGGCGGATCGCCTCGATCGAACCGGGGGTCCGGCCGAGCATCAGCTTGGCGTCCTCACCCACGGCCAGCACTTTCTTGACCCCGTCCTTGACGTGGTAGGCGACCACCGACGGCTCGTTCAGAATCACGCCCCGGCCCTTCACGTAGACCAGCGTGTTCGCGGTCCCGAGGTCGATCGCCATGTCCGACGAGAAAAGCCCTGAGATTCCAGCCATTTTCGGTGTCTTCCGTTCGTCCCAATACCCGAGCCCCCGGCGCACGGGCCGGGGGTTTTGCGCCTTATATGGGCCATAGGCCTCGGGTGAAAGGGGGTGCGCGAGGACTCCCGGCAGCTTTCTGCCCAGAGCCCCGCTCTTCAACGGCTTAGCCCTTTCATCGCCCCGGGCGGCACGGGGCCGGGCGAAGGCCGCGTCGCGCCCCTCGCCCTTCCCGTCAGCTCGCGTCGGTGTAGCGCACTTCCGGGGCCGACTTGGCCAGCCGGATCTGCAGCCGGTTCAGTGCGGTGACATAGGCCTTGGCCGAGGCCACGACCGTATCCGTATCCGCCGACTGCCCGGTCGAGATGCGCCCGTTCTCCGACAGCCGCACCGAAACCGTCGCCTGCGCATCGGTGCCTTCGGTCACGGCGGACACCTGGTAGATTTCCAACCGCGCCTCGGTCGGGAAAAGCGCTTTCACCGCGTTGAAGGTCGCATCCACCGGGCCGTCGCCGGTCTGGGTCGTGGAGACCTCTTCCCCGTCGATCTCCAGAACGATGTCCGCGCTCTGTGGCGCTTCGGTCCCGCACACGACCTTGAGCGACTTCAGCTTGATCTTCTCGACCGCCTTGTCGCCCGCCGTGTCGGCCACCAGCGCGATGATGTCGTCGTCGTAGACCTCTTTCTTGCGGTCGGCCAGCGTCTTGAACCTGACGAAGATATCCTTGAGCTGGTTGTCCCCGACCTCCAGCCCCAGCGCGTTGAGCTTGTCGCGCAGCGCGGCACGGCCCGAGTGCTTGCCCAGCGGCAGCGAGGAGGCGGCGAGCCCGATGTCCTCGGGCCGCATGATCTCGAACGTCTCGGCATTCTTCAGCATCCCGTCCTGGTGGATGCCCGACTCGTGCGCGAAGGCGTTCTTGCCGACCACCGCCTTGTTGAACTGCACGGGGAAGCCTGAAACCTGGCTCACCCGGCGGCTGATCTGCATGATCTTCTTGGTGTCGATCTTCGTGGCGTAGGGCATGATGTCGTTGCGTACGCGCAGGGCCATCACGACCTCTTCCAGCGCGGTGTTGCCCGCGCGTTCACCCAGGCCGTTGATGGTGCATTCCACCTGCCGCGCGCCCGCCTCGACGGCGGCGAGGCTGTTGGCGGTCGCCATGCCCAGGTCGTTGTGACAATGGGTCGAGAACACGATCTCGTCCGCCCCCGGCACCTTCTCGATCAGCATCCGGATCAGGTCCGCGCTCTCGCGCGGCGCGGTGTAGCCCACCGTGTCGGGAATGTTGATCGTGGTGGCGCCTGCCTTGATCGCGATTTCCACGACGCGGCAGAGGTAATCGTGCTCGGTGCGCGTCGCGTCCATTGGCGACCACTGGACGTTGTCGGTCAGGTTGCGCGCGTGGGTCACCGTCTCGTGGATCAGGTCGGCCATGTCGTCCTGGGTCAGACCCGGGATCGCACGGTGGAGCGGCGACGTGCCGATGAATGTGTGAATCCGGGGCTTTCCGGCGTGCTGAACCGCCTCGTTGGCCCGTTCGATGTCGGTTTTGTTCGCCCGCGCCAGCCCGCAGATGGTGGAATTCTTCGACCGGATCGCGATTTCCTTCACCGCCTCGAAGTCACCCTCGGAGGCGATGGGAAAGCCCGCCTCGATGATGTCCACGCCCATATCGTCGAGCATCTCGGCGATCTCGAGCTTTTCCTCGTGGCTCATCGTCGCGCCGGGGCTCTGCTCGCCATCGCGCAGCGTCGTATCGAAAATCAGGACGCGGTCCTGTTCGGTCTTGTCAGTCATTGGAATGTCTCTCTTGTCAGTCTTAGCCGGGTGTTCGCTGGCGCGGTGACATACCCCTGAGCGCTCGCGCCAATCGGCACGCTCAGAGGCGGCTAAGAAGAAGAAGGGCGGCGCGCAGCGACAGGCGCGAGGTCGCACCGGAGGCAAGCGTGATATGGGCCGCGTTCATCATGGGCGTCGTTATAACCGTCTCATCGTGAATGAAAAGTGATTTCTGGTCCGCGCTCGCGCCCCCCGCGTAGTCGACACATGACCAAGATAGCACTCATCCTCGGCGCGTCCGGCGGCATCGGCGGCGCGGTTTCGACCCATCTCGAACAGGGCGGTTGGGCGGTCACGGGCCTTTCCCGCTCCGCCGACGGGCTGGACTACGATGACCCTGACAGCGTCGACCGGCTGCTGGCGGAGGTCGAGGGCCCCTTCGACCTCGTCTTCATCGCGACCGGCGCGCTGGAGATCGACGGGAACGGCCCCGAAAAGGCCTTGAAGCACCTCGACGCCGACGCGCTCGCCGCCCAGTTCCGCACCAATACCATCGGTCCCGCTCTGGTGATGCGCCATGCCGCGCGCCTCCTCCCGCGCGACGAGCGCGCCCACGTCGCGGCGCTGTCGGCGCGGGTCGGGTCCATCGGCGACAACCACATGGGCGGCTGGTACGGCTACCGCGCCGCCAAGGCCGCGCTGAACCAGATCATGCACGGTGCTGCGATCGAGCTTGCGCGCACGCACAAACAGGCGATCTGCGTCGCGCTGCACCCCGGCACGGTCGCCACCGACCTCACCGCCACCCACGGCGCGGGCCATGACAAGGTGACACCGGCTGAGGCGGCGGCGAACCTGCTCCGCGTGCTCGCCGACCTGACACCGGAGGACTCCGGGCTGTTTTTCGACTGGCAAGGCAAGCGGGTGGAGTGGTGAGCCGCCTCATCCTCGTCCTCGGCGACCAGCTGACCCCCACCCTCTCGGCGCTGGAACAGGCCGACCGCGAGACGGACATCGTCGTGATGGCCGAGGTGCGCGGCGAAGCGGGCGCGCCAAAGCACCACCCCAAGAAGATCGCGCTGATCTTCTCCGCCATGCGCAAGTTCGCGGCGCGGCTGATCGACGACGGCTGGACCGTCGCCTATGCGCGCCTCACCGACCCGGACAACGCCCACAGCATCGACGGGGAGATCCTTCGCCGGGCGCAGGAACACGGGGCGAAAGAGCTGATCTGCACCACCCCCGGCGACTGGCGGCTGATCGGTCTGCTCGACGAGCTGCCGCTCAAGGTCACGCGCCTGCCCGACACCCGCTTCATCTCCACGCAGGAGGAATTCGAAGCTTGGGCCGAGGGGCGCAAGGAACTCCGCATGGAGTATTTCTACCGCGAGATGCGGCGCAAGACCGGCATCCTCATGGACGGGGACAAGCCCGAGGGCGGCAAATGGAACTACGACCACGACAACCGCGAACCCGCCAAGGCCGACCTGTTCCAGCCCAAGGTGCCGGAATTCAAACCGGACAAGGTGACGGACGAAGTTCTGGACCTCGTCGAAGCCGAGTTTTCCGACCATTTCGGCGATCTCGCCGGCTTCGCCCTGCCGACGACCCCGGACGAGGCCGAGGAAGCGGTGGAGGATTTCATCGCGCATCGCCTCGAACGCTTCGGCACCTACCAGGACGCGATGCTGGCGGGTGAGCCTTATCTCTACCACTCGATCCTGTCGCCTGCGCTCAATATCGGGCTGATCGACCCGCTCGACCTGTGCAAACGGGCCGAGACCGCCTATCGCGACGGAAATGTGCCGCTCAACTCCGCCGAGGGGTTCATCCGCCAGATCCTCGGATGGCGCGAATACGTGCGCGGCATCTACATGATGGACGGCCCGGGCTACACTAGGCGCAACGCGCTCCGGCACCACCGCGACCTGCCCTGGCTCTACTGGGGTGGCGAGACCGACATGGCCTGCCTCTCCGAGGTCGTGCGGCTCACGCGCGAAAACGCCTATGCCCACCACATCCAGCGGCTCATGGTCACCGGAAACTTCGCCCTGCTCATCGGCGCCGATCCCGCGCAGGTGCAGGAGTGGTACCTGTGCGTCTATGCCGATGCGTTCGAATGGGTCGAGGCGCCCAACACGGCGGGAATGAGCCTATTCGCCGACGGGGGCATGATCGCGTCGAAACCTTATGTCTCCTCGGGGAATTACATAGACAAGATGTCCGACTATTGTGCGGGCTGCGCCTATGACGTCCGGCAGAAAACTGGAGAAGGGGCCTGCCCGTTCAACCTGCTCTACTGGTGGTTTCTCGACCGGCATGAGCAGCGGTTTCGCAAGAACATGCGCATGAAGACCATCTATGCGACATGGGACAGAATGAAAAAAGACAAACGCCGCCAAGTGCTTGCCGACGCCGAAAAGTTCCTCGCACGCCTCGATGCAGGCGTGCCTGTCTAGGGAACAAATTCGGCGGCAATTGGCTTGCAGTTACAAAGTTACATTTCATCCTCGTCTTTAACGAGTATCTGAGTCACACTGTGTGCGGGGATGAAGAACACACCGGAACATCCGGTTTTTAGGAGGTGCCGTGGACCAGGTGCGCAAACGCAAAAGCGCTGCCGACCGCAAGGCCGAAATCGTAGACACTGTCATCAAGCTTTCGGCCGTGCTCGGTCCGGATCGCGTAACGACCCAACATCTCGCGGATGCGGTGGGGGTGACCCAGCCCGCCATCTTTCGCCATTTCGCGACCAAGTCGGAAATCTGGGACGAGGTGAGCCGCAGGATCGCGGCCGATCTCGACGAGATGGCCGAGACCGTGGAGGCCCCGCACACGGGGCTCCGGGACTACATCAACAGCTTTCTCGCCCATGTGAACGAGCGTCCGGCGGTGCCCGCGATCCTGCATTCGATCGAATTGCAGGTGGACAATTCGGCGCTCCGCGACCGCTTCACCGCGCTCAACCGCGACAGCAGGTCGCGCCTCGCCCGGCTCGTCGAGCGGGGGCAGGAGCGCAAGGAAATCCGGGGCGACCTGTCCGCCGCCGGGGTGGCCGGTCTGGTCATCACCGCGCTGCAGGGGCTCAGCCACGACTGGCTGCTCAAGGACCAAGCCTTTGATCTTCAAGCCGAAGGGGCGCGGCTCGCCGACGACCTCCTCGCGATGATCGGCCCCTGACCCCGCCGCGCGGCAGGGCGCCCCTGCCGCGTTCCATCTCTCAAATTCTTAAATTTGAATTTGTTGTTCCTTTTTGCCGTCCCGCACTGTATGCTGCCGCGTGGCCGCATGCAGTTGGGAAGGGCGGACCGGGCCTGCGGCGCCTCGGTCCGCATGTGGAGGACACGAGATGGCGCATGTCGTCGTACTGGGAGGCGGCCTTGGCGGCACGATCCAGGCCTACGAGCTGAAAGAAACCCTCGGGCGGAGCGACCGGATCACGCTGGTCTCCGACAAGCCGTATTTCCAGTTCACCCCCTCGAACCCCTGGGCGGGCGTCGGCTGGCGCTCGAAAGACGAGATCACCATCGACCTCGCCCCGGTGATGAAGCGGCGGGGGATCGAGTTCATCTGCGACGGCGCGACGAAACTTGTCCCGGACGAGAACAGGATCGAGCTCGCGAGCGGGGCCCAGGTCACCTACGACTACCTCGTCATTGCGACCGGGCCTGAGCTGGCCTTCGACGAGATCGAGGGGTTCGGGCCCGAGGGTCACACCAACTCCGTCTGCACCATCGAACATGCCGAGAAATCCGGCGGCGCGGGCGGCACTTGGGAAGAGTTCTGCCGCAATCCCGGCCCGATCGTCGTGGGTGCGGTGCAGGGCGCGTCCTGCTTCGGCCCCGCCTATGAATACCTCTTCACCCTCGACACCGACCTGCGCCGGCGCAAGATCAAGCACAAGGTTCCGATGACCTTCGTCACCTCCGAGCCTTACATCGGCCATCTCGGCCTCGGCGGCGTCGGGGACACCAAGGGCATGTTGGAAAGCGCGATGCGCGACCGTGACATCAAGTGGATCACCAATGCGCGCACCGACAAGTTCACCGAAGGCGCGGTGCACGTGACCGAGTTCGACGAGGATGGGAACGAGAAAAAGACGCACGAAGTGCCGGCCACCTACAAGATGATGCTCCCCGCCTTCCGCGGCATCCCGGCGATCCGGGGCATCGAAGGGCTGGTGAACCCGCGCGGCTTCGTCATCGTGGACGAGTATCAGCGCAATCCGAAATACCGCAATATCTTCGGCATCGGCGTGGCGATCGCCATCGCCCCGCCCGTGGCGACGCCGGTCGCGACGGGCGTGCCAAAGACCGGGTTCATGATCGAGTCGATGGTCACGGCCACGGCCCACAACCTGCCCCGCATCATCGCGGGGGAAGAGCCCAACAACCTGCCGTCGTGGAACGCGCTCTGCCTCGCCGACTTCGGCGACCGGGGCGCGGCCTTCCTCGCCATGCCGCAGAACCCGCCGCGCAACGTGAACTGGGCCTCCGAGGGCCGCTGGGTCCACTGGGCCAAGCTGGCGTTCGAATGGTACTTCATGCGCAAGGTCCGCAAGGGCGTGAGCGAACCGTGGTACGAAAAGACCGCGATGAAGATCATGAAGATCAACAAGATCCAGGGGAGATAGGCTGGATCGAACATCAGTGATGGCAAAGGCCGCCCGGACCGCGGGCGGCCTTTCACATTTCACGTCTCAGCCCAAATGAGTCCGCTCTGGATACCGTCAGTAGAGCCCGCCATTGCCTAGCGATATATCCGGCGCGATCAGCGAGGGGTCCCGCTGCGGTTCCGGCTCCTGCTGCTGCGGAGCTGGTTCGGGCGCAGGGGCGGGTTCGGGCTCGGGCGCAGGTTCCGGCGCGGGTGCCGGCTCCGGCTCGGGCGCAGGGGCAGGTTCGGGCTCCGGGGCAGGTTCGGGCTCGGGTTCCGGTTCCGGCGCCGGGTCCGGCTCTGGTGCAGGTTCTGGTTCGGGGGCAGGATCGGGCGCCGGCGCAGGCTCCGGTTCTGCCGCGGCCGGCGTCACGGGCGCAGGCGCCTCACCCTCCAGCATCGAGGACATGACCCCGTTCACCCACTGGCCCGACACGCGCTCGCCACTGGCATAGACCACGGTGCCTTGTCCGTTGCGCTGATCTCCGGAGAACTCGCCTTCGTAGACGTCGCCGTTCGGATAGGTCGCCGTGCCCAACCCGCTTTTCATTCCATCTTCCCAGCCGCCGGTGTAGCTGAACCCGTCAGCCATGGTGAGCGTGCCTTCGCCATGGCGGTCCCCGGCCTGCCAGCCGCCTTCGTAAACCGAGCCGTCCGCATATTCCTCGCGCCCCTGACCGTGGCGTTTGCCGTCCTGCCAGCCGCCGGTATAGCCGTGGCCCTCGGGGAAGGTCAGCGTCCCCTCGCCCTCGAAGAGCGCCGAGACGAAACCACCCTCGTAGGTCGACCCGTTAGGATAGACCGCGCGCCCCGTCCCCTCGATCACACCGTCGCGCCATGTGCCGGTGTAAGAGCCGCCGTCGGGATACTCGATCGTGCCCTGGCCGTCCGGGAGGCCCGCGCGGAAAGTGCCGGTATAGACCGAGCCGTCGGGATAGGTGACCTTGCCCTCGCCCTCGATCTGTCCGTCGACCCAGTTACCTTCGTATACATAGCCATCCCTGCCGGTAAAGACGCCCTCCCCGTTGCGCTGATCGTTCAGGAACGCACCGGTGTAGGTGTCGCCGTTGTCATAGGTGACCTTGCCCTGACCCGAGCGCTGGCCTTCGACGAACTGGCCCTGGTAGACGTCGCCATTGGCCTGGGTGAGCATCCCGGTGCCATGCATCTGGCCCGCGACCCACTGGCCCTCGTAGCGCATGCCGTCGGCTCCGACATAAACCCCCTGGCCCTGCCGTTCGTCACCCGAGAACGCCCCTTCATAGACCGATCCGTCGGCATAGGTCGCCCGACCCTGCCCGTCCTTCTGGCCCATGTCCCAGTCGCCCTCGTAGGTGAAGCCAGAGGGGCTCACCATCTTGCCGCGTCCGTGGTGAAGCGCTTCGCGCAGCCCCCCCTCGTAGGTCACGCCGTTTGCGTATTCCGCGATCCCGGTGCCGGTGATCTTGCCGTCGACCCAGTCGCCCTCGAAGCTCGACCCGTCCGCGAAGGTGATCTTGCCGAACCCGTGCGGCTTGCCCGCGGCGAAATTGCCCTCGTAGACCGACCCGTTGGGAAAGCGCGCGACGCCTTCGCCCCGGATCTCGCCGTTCACGAAGGTGCCGGAATACTCGTATCCCGAGGGCGTGCGCAGCGTGCCTTGCCCGTGCGGCTGGCCGTCCTTGAACGCGCCCTCGTAAACCCGCCCGTCGTCGTACTGCATCGTGTCGACGCCGTCCTGCGCGTACACGCCGCTGGCACACAGGCTGGCGGCGAGGGAAAGGACGAACGTCAGATTGCGGGACATGGGGACCTCTTGACCGATCTTTCGGGTGTGCGAAACCTAAGCGCACGGGGCGTATGAGACAATTGTTTTCCCATGACAATCGCGGCACCCGGCTTTTCCCCGCCCATGAACCTGTTAAAGAAGGCGGGAACCGAAAGGACCGAGATGACCGAGACGTTTCGCCTGACTCTGGCCCAGTTGAACCCTGTCGTGGGCGACATTTCCGGCAACGCCGACCGGGCCCGCGCGGCCTGGGCCGAGGCGAAATCGGCCGGGGCCGACATGGTCATGCTGACGGAGGCGTTCCTGATCGGCTACCAGCCCCAGGACCTCGTCATGCGCCCGCCGTTCTGGTCCGAGGCAATGGAGGCCTGCGAGGCGCTGGCGACGGACTGCGCCGACGGACCGGTCATGGGCATCGGCTGCCCCTACCACGACGGCAAGGACCTCTATAACGCCTTCTGGATTCTCGAGGGCGGCCGGGTGCGCCATCGCATCCTGAAGCAGATCCTTCCGAACGAGACGGTGTTCGACGAAAAACGCCTCTACACCCCGGCCCCACCGCAGGAGCCGGTCCGGATCGGGCCGATCTCGCTTGGCATCCCGATCTGCGAGGACGCCTGGTGGCCCGACCGCGTGTGCGAGGACCTGGCCGAGAAGGGCGCGGACATCCTCGCCGTCCCCAACGGCTCCCCCTACTATCGCGGCAAGGTGGAAACGCGCCACGGCGTCGTGCGCGCGCGCGTTGAGGAAACCGGTCTGCCGCTCGTCTACCTGAACATGGTGGGCGGACAGGACGACCAGGTCTTCGACGGCGCGAGCTTCGGCATGGACGCGCAGGGCGAGCTTGCCTTCCAACTCCCCGAATTCGACGAGGTGATCCACCACCTCGACCTCGAAAAGGGCGCGGACGGCTGGCGCATCGTGCCGGGCGACGTGGTCCCCGCCCTGCCCGCCTACGAGGCCGACTACCGCGTCATGGTGCAGTCCTTGCGCGATTACATGGGCAAGACCGGGTTCAAGAAAGTGCTCCTGGGCCTATCCGGCGGGATCGACAGCGCCATCGTCGCGACGATCGCGGCGGATGCGCTCGGGCCTGACAACGTGCGCTGCGTCATGCTGCCCTCGGAATACACTTCGCAAGCCTCGCTGGAGGACGCCAAGGCAGTCGCCGAGAACCTCGGATGCCGCTATGATTTCGTGCCGATCAAGGGGCCGCGCGACGCGGTGACCGAGACGCTTGCGCCTCTCTTCGAGGGCTATGCGCCGGACCTGACGGAAGAAAACATACAGTCCCGCCTGCGCGGACTGCTCCTCATGGCCATGTCCAACAAGTTCGGGGAGATGCTGCTCACCACCGGCAACAAGTCCGAGGTCGCGGTGGGCTACGCCACGATCTACGGCGACATGGCGGGCGGCTACAACCCGATCAAGGACCTCTACAAGATGCGTGTGTTTGAGAGCTGCCGCTGGCGCAACGCGAACCACCGCGACTGGATGATGGGCCCGGCGGGCGAGGTGATCCCGCCCCGCGTGATCGACAAGCCGCCTAGCGCCGAACTGCGCGACGACCAGCAAGACAGCGACAGCTTGCCGCCTTACGAGGTGCTCGATCCCATCCTAGAAGGGTTGGTGGACAAGGAGTTCTCGGTCGCCGACCTCGTGGCGCAGGGCTTTGATCGCGAGACGGTGAAGAAAGTGGAACACCTGATCTACATCTCCGAATACAAGCGCTTCCAGTCCGCGCCGGGCGCGCGCCTCACCATGCGCAGCTTCTGGCTCGACCGGCGCTACCCCATCGTCAACCGCTGGCGGGACAAGACATGACCCGGGAGATCGAGATCGTGGCGGCCCCGCCATCGTTTCGCACCATGCGCTGGCTGGGGGCCGCGTTCCTGGCCCTCGGCGCGATCTGCCTCGTGAACGTGGCGACGACCGATCCGGCGCTGCTCTGGGTGACGCCGCTGGGCGTCCTATGCACGGTGCCGGTGCTCATCGGCGTGATGCTGGGCTGGGTCGGCCTGACCGAGACCCACATGCGCCGCCGTCTGGCCCACCTGAACCGCGAGGGTGCGCAGGTCGGCGTTCACGGCCGCCTGCCCTGGGACCGCATCGTGCGCGTGGAACGGCGCGGGTCGGACATGTCCGAAACCCTGACGCTCTTTCCGGCGGGCAAACGTGAACTGCGCCGCCCGATCCCCATCGGCCGCGCCGAAGGCACGCCGGACGAAATGGTTCAGGACATCCTGGCATTGATGGAGGCGGCGGGGCTGACTGTCACCCCCTCGACCGAACACGCAGCGCGCAACCGCGACGTCTGGGACGTCACCGGCGGTGCGGAACCCGAGCCGACCAAACCCGGACCCGTCCCGGCCTGACCGCCGCTCTCAGAGGCCCCGTGCCTCTCATCGCGATGAGCCCGCGCAAGCGGCGCGAAGAGCCTCAGGCGAAGGACGTCCCGCGCGCTTTCACCAGGTGATTTCCGATGTAGGAGGCGATGCGCGTGCCGTCCGCCCGGTGGACGTCGTTGCGCACCCGCACCCGCCCGCGGTCGGGGCGCGATTTCGACCGTTGTGCCTCGATCACCTCGCAGCGGACGTGAATACGGTCCCCCGGCACTGCCGGCTGGAACCACCGCACCTCGTCCATGCCCGACGCACCCATCGACGCCTCGCTCCAGACGTTCGCCTGCATCCCGAGGTTGAAGGCGATGAGAAGCGTATGCCAGCCCGACGCGATCAGCGTCCCGAAATGGCTCTCCGACGCCGCCGCTTCGTCGAGGTGGAACGGCTGCGGGTCCCATTCCCGCGCGAACCGCACGATCGCCTCGCGGGTCAGGTCCATCTCCCCGGTGCGAAAGGCGAACCCCACCGGCAGGTCTTCGAAGTAGCGTTGGGTCATTCCGTCACGGCCTCCGGCGCTTCGGTGGTCGGCATCGGCGGCGGCGCATCCCCGCCCGCGACTCCGCTGAAGAACCGCGCACTCAGGACGAACAGGCCGAAGGCGAGCAATATGGCGATCAGCACCACGCCCGGGATCCGGCTCGCCACCCGCTGCCCGGAGCGCCGCTCGAACCGGCTGCCCACGACCCAGAGCGCCACGGCGAGCGCCCCCGCGACGGCCTGCCACAGCACGAACTTGCCCATCTTGTTCATGCCCCGTGTGAACCCGTCGCCGGTCGCATCGGTCATGCCGAAATCCACGAAGGACAGGATGAAGGCGAGGGTCCAGAGGACCAGACCTGCTCGAAGGGCGGTTGTCGCTGTCATTGGGCAAAAGTGCCACAAACCCTCACCGGCGCAAGGGAAACTTGCCCGGCGCTGCCTCAGCCTAACGTGACGTCGAGGAACATCATCAGGATAAGGCCGAGGATCAGCCCGGCTGTCGCGGTTTTCTGATGCCCGCCGCGATGCGTCTCGGGGATGATCTCGTGGCTGATGATGTAGAGCATCGCGCCCGCCGCGAAGGTCAGGCCCCAGGGCAGGAGCGCCTCCGACACCGTGACCGCGACCACGCCGATCAGACCGCCCACCGGCTCGATCAGCCCGGTCAGCAAAGCGATGAGAAAGCTGTGCCAGCGACTGTAGCCCAGCCCGCGCAACGCGACGGCTACGGCGAGACCCTCGGGCGCGTTCTGGAGCCCGATCCCGGTGGCGAGCGAAACGCCGTTGGCGACGTTGCCGCCGCCGAAGCCCACGCCCACCGCCATGCCCTCGGGGAAATTGTGGATCGCGATCGCGATGATGAAGAGCCAGATGCGCGAGAGCACGCCGGGATCGGCGCCCTCCGGCCCCTGGATGAAATGCTCGTGCGGCAGCGTCTCGTTCATCACCCAGACAACGATTGCGCCCAGCGCGATGCCCGCCGCCGCAATGCCCGCCGCGATCCAGACGGACCCGCTGCGATCCTCGGCGAACTCGATGCCGGGCAGGATCAACGAGAAGAACGAGGCCGAGATCATCACGCCCGCCGCGAACCCGAGAAGCATGTCCGACGCGCGGCGCGGCACGCTCTTTCCGAACAGGACGAGCAGCGCCCCGACCCCGGTCATCAGACCTGCGCCGAGACTCGCCAGCACTCCCATCATCACGATAGACATGCCGCATCAATGCGCCGCACCCCGCCCCGGCACAACCCCCAATCCGCGCGTTGCGCGGTCCCTGCGCCGGCGCTAAAAGCGGTCCGGTCGCACTACCGGGGAGGACACCATGCCGGTCATCACCAACATCGAGGACCTCAAACGCCTCTACCGGCGCCGTGCCCCCCGCATGTTCTACGACTACTGCGAAAGCGGCTCATGGACGGAGCAGACCTTCCGCGAGAACTCGTCTGATTTCGACCAGATCCGCCTGCGCCAGCGTGTCGCCGTCGACATGTCGGGCCGCTGCACCGCGACGCAGATGATCGGGCAGGACGTGGCGATGCCCGTCGCGCTTGCGCCAGTGGGCCTCACCGGCATGCAATCGGCGGATGGGGAGATCAAGGCGGCCCGCGCCGCCGAGAAATTCGGCATTCCCTTCACCCTCTCAACCATGTCGATCTGTTCGATCGAGGCGGTGGCCGAGAAGACATCCAAGCCGTTCTGGTTCCAGCTCTACGCGATGAAGGACTGGGATTACCTCACGCGCCTGATCGGCCGGGCGCGGGACGCGGGCTGCTCCGCCCTCGTCGTCACCCTCGACCTGCAGGTGCTCGGTCAGCGCCACAAGGACATCAAGAACGGCCTCTCCGCCCCGCCGAAACCCACGCTCGCCAACCTCGTGAACCTGTCGACAAAGTGGCGCTGGGGCCTGGGCATGCTGGGCACGAAGAACCGCGAATTCGGCAATATCGTGGGCCATATCGAGGGTGTCACGGACGCCTCCTCGCTCATGTCCTGGACGGCCGAGCAATTCGACCCCGCGCTCGACTGGGCCAAGATCGAGAAGATCCGCGACCTCTGGGACGGCGAGCTGATCCTCAAGGGCGTGATGGAACCGGAAGACGCCATCATGGCCGCCAAAATCGGGGCCGACGCCATAGTCGTGTCCAACCATGGCGGGCGCCAGCTCGACGGGGCTCTCAGCTCGATCCGGGCGCTGGAGCCGATCCTCGAGGCGGTGGGCGACACGGTCGAGGTGCATCTCGACAGCGGCATCCGCTCCGGGCAGGACGTGCTCAAGGCGGTGGCGATGGGGGCGAAGGGCACGATGATCGGCCGCGCCTACATCTACGGCCTCGGCGCAATGGGCGAGGCGGGCGTGACCCGGGCGCTCGAGGTGATCCACAAGGAACTCGACGTCTCGATGGCCTTCTGCGGACACCGCAACATCAACGATGTGACCCGCGACATCCTGCGCGTCCCACGCAATTTCTCCGGCGACTGGGGCTGAGCGCCCGCCGCGACGTCCCGCGCGCAAGCGCGGGGCGGCGCAAATCCAGCGCGGGCGTCAGCCCGCACGATCGGGAAACCTACTGCCGGCGCAAGCCGAGGATCGCCGGGATGATGAGGGCCGAGATCACGCCGATCGCGGCGAAGGAAATCCGGAGCGACCCGAACTCCGCGAAAAGTCCCATGAGCGCGGGACCGGCGAAGAACCCGAGCAGTCCCAGCATCCACGCCCGCGAGATCGCGCGGGGACGTGCCGCGTCGGACACCTTGCGAGCGATGATCGAATTGGTGGAGGGCACGATGACCGCCACCCCCATCGCCATCAGCACGACCCCCGCATGGACCTGCCCCACGTTGGCCGCCGCCGCGATGACGAAGGCCCCGATCACGGCGAGCGAGGCCGAGGACAGGATCAGCCGTTCCGCCCCGAGCCGCCGCGCCAGGGCCTGTCCGAAAAGCCGTCCGGCGAACATAACGAAGCCGAAGGTGGCTGGGCCGAAACTCCCGGTGCCCTGCAACGCCCCAAACGTCCGCTCGATGTGAAGTGCCGTCCAGGCTTCCGAGGCGTTTTCCACCACGAAGGAAGCGAAAAGTACCAGCCCGGCGAGCAGCACCACCACCCGCGGTGGCCGGCGCCCCGACGGGCTCTGGTCCTCCGACCCGCCGGGGTCGCGCGCGTCCCAGCCCACGAGCACATAGACGAGCGCTATGGCGGCCAGCACCAACGCGATGGTCCGGAAATCCCAGCCCGCCGTGCGCAGCCCTGCCACGATGACCGCGGTGATCGTGAAGGACAGGGAATAGGCCGCATGGGCGAAGTTCATCAGGTGGACGTCGCGCCGCGCCTCGTAGGCCGCGATACGCACGTTCGCGGTCATGTCGGAGAACGCCACGGCGAACCCGCCGAGAAAGATCGCCACCGCGAATGTCGGCACCGACCCGACGATGAGGTAGAGCAGAAGCGCCCCCGCGATCATCAGCCCGCTGATCGGCAGGACCGTTCCGCCCACCTTTTCGCCCAGCCACGGCGCGGCCCACATGGCGAGAACCGAAGCGGCCGCGGGCACCATCAACAGCGCCCCCATGAGCCCGTCCGAGGCGCCCACGGCAACCTTGATGTCCGGCATCATCCCCGCCAGCGCGCCCCAGTAGACCCCCGTCGCCATGAGGACGAGCGTCGGACCGCGCACCACCGCAAGCTGTTCCAGTCGTGTCATGTCGGCTCCCGTTCGCCGCAGCGGCGTATCCCCGAAAGGCCCCCCGCGCAAGCCGCCCACTTTTCCCTTCCCAAGACCCCGATTCCCGTCTATACGCGCGGCTTCATGCGGCGTTGCACCCTTGGAGGAACGTCGTGGACCTTTAAAATTTGGAGAAAACCCATGGCTGGTGAAATTCCTGACTTTCACGCCACGGTACGGACGGGGACAGGCAAGGGGGCCGCTCGTCAAGCTCGCCGCGAAGGCAACGTACCTGGTATCGTATATGGTGGCGGTGAGCTCGATCCGCTCCCGATCAACATCCCCTTCAACGTACTTCTGAAGCGGCTCAAGGACGGGCGTTTCCTGTCCACGCTGTTCAACCTCAAGGTCGAGGGTCAGGACGACGTCCGCGTGATCTGCCGCAACGTGCAGCGCGACGTGGTCAAGGACCTGCCGACCCACGTGGACTTCCTGCGCCTCAAGCGCACCTCGCGCATCAAGCTCTTCATTCCGGTCGAATTCGTGAACGAGGAAACCGCGCCGGGGATCAAGAAGGGCGGCGTTCTCGTCGCCGTGCGCCCGGAAGTGGAACTGGACGTTCTTGCCGGCGACATCCCGGAGAAGATCGTGGTCGACATCGCGGGCCGCGACATCGGCGACGTGATTCACATCTCCGACGTGACCCTGCCGGAAGGCGCCAAGGTGACCGTCGAGCGTGACTTCGTGATCGCGAACATCTCCGCCCCGTCGGGTCTGCGCGCCGCGGACGACGAGGAAGAGGAAACGCCGGAAACCGAGGTTATCGAGCAGAACGCCGAGACCGTCGAAGGCGAAGCCGAAGAATAAGCCGGTCCGCAAACGGATCGCGACACGGGGCCCCACGGGGCCCCGTTTTCATTTATCGCACCTTTGCAGCACGATCACCTCGCCACGCGTGCCCCACGGCATGAGGGTCATGTTGTTTTGCGACATTCCGTCGAAGATCGCCTTCACGCCCGAGGGCGGATACTGGCTCGTGTGAATCTCCATCACCACCATCCGCACGCAGGGCGGCCAGGCCTGCTGGCACAGCTCCAGCTCACCCCCTTCCACGTCCATCGAGACGATGGTCGGCTGGTATTCCTCGAGCAGCGCCGAGAGTTTCAGCGCCGGCACCTCCACGATCTTCTCCGGGTTCGTGCGCTCGTCGGCGATGGAGGACGACCAGAACGCGTCGCGCGCGGCGAAGAGCACGTTCTCCTCGTCGAACGTGTCGGCCACCACGGCCCCGTGCAGAACCCGCGTCGCCTCGGACCCGTTGTGGTCGAGGTTGTGGCGCAGCGCCTCCATCATCACCGGGTTGCCTTCGACCGAGATCACGTTCTCCGGCCCGGCGGCCCGACCGGCGACGATCGAGATGTAGCCGGCCCCCGCCCCGATATCGAGCACGGTATCCCCCGGCTTCACGTGCCGCTGGATCGCGTCGCGCTCGTTCCACTCGTAGCGGCCCGTCTCCAAAGCTTCGCGCAGGGGCCTGGTCAGCGCCTTGCCCGGCACGCGAAGCGTGATGTCTTTCAATGTGAACTGCGCCATGACCTGCCCTGCCCGCTTTTGGCGACGATCCTAGACCGGGCGGGGTGAAAGTCCAGCGCGGCACTCAGCTTTCGTGCAGGACGGTCTGGAAGCCCTCGAAATTCGGCGGCCCCATGTAGAGCCCCTTGGTCTGGCCCGCATTCTTGTGGGCTTCGCGGAAGGCTTCGGATTTGGTCCAGTCGCGGAACGCTTCTTCGCTGGCCCAGATCGTGTGCGAGGCATAAAGCGAATGATCCTCCGCCTCGGGCCCCTTGAGCATCCGAAACTCGACGAAGCCCGGCAGGTCCTTCAGGCGGCCCTCACGGCTGCGCCAGACCTCCTCGAACTCTGCCTCGCGGCCCTTGGCCACCTTGAAACGGTTCATCGCGATATAGGTCATGTCTCGTCCTCTCTGGAGTTATGGTCGCTGGCGACGAGCTGGCTGCGCGCACCATACCCGCGCCGGTCCCGCGTGCAAGCGGCGGGACATTTACCTCTCGCCCCTCCGCCCCTAGAGTGCCGCCATGAAACTCTTCGTGGGCCTCGGCAATCCGGGCAACAAATACGCGGGCAACCGCCACAACATAGGCTTCATGGCCGTGGACCGGATCCAGGCGGACCACGGGTTTGCCCCTTGGCGCGCCAAGTTCCAGGGCCAGGTGAGCGAGGGCAACCTGGGCGGCGAGAAGGTCATTCTTCTGAAGCCCGAAACCTTCATGAACCTCTCCGGCCAGTCGGTGGGCGAAGCGATGCGCTTCTACAAGCTCGACTCGACCGATGTGACGGTGTTCCACGACGAGCTCGACCTGCCGCCGTTCAAGGTGAAGCTGAAACTCGGCGGGGGCCATGCGGGCCACAACGGGCTGCGCTCGATCCACCAACACATCAGCCCGCATTACGGCCGCGTCCGGCTCGGCATCGGCCACCCCGGCCACAAGGACCGGGTGTCGCCCTACGTGCTGTCCGACTTCGCCAAGCAGGAGCAGAAGTGGCTCGACGACATGCTGCGCGGTTTGTCCGACGGGGCCAAGCATCTGGTGGCGGACGACAACGCCAAATTCACGAACGCCGTGGCCCTGCGCACCGGCGGGGCCAAGCCCAGGGCCGAGAAGCCCGCGCCCAGGGCGACGACGCCTGACAAGGCGGAGGAGCCGCCCGCGCCGCAGGACGACCGGTCCCCGATCCAGAAACTGGTCGACAAGTTCAAATGACGCTCGCCACGGCCTTCCGCGAACAGGCGGGGAGCAACGAGGCGCTCGGCTCCCTCTTCACCGCCCGCGTCCTGCGCCTCGTCGCCGACCGCATCACGCCCGGAAGCCCGGTGATGGACCGGATGCTCGCCTTTGACGGCGACCTCGGGTCCTCCGGCCAGTCGGTGCCCCTGCGCCTGCTCGGCGGCCTGCACGCGCTGGTGCTCTCGGGCGAGGACCCGGACCTCGCGGCCTGCTACCCGCCGAACCCGGCGACCGACGACGCGACGCTCGGCGCGGCGCTCGACGCGGCGTTGACCACACGGACCGAAACGCTCCTCACCTACCTCGCCCTGCCCCCGCAGACGAACGAGGTGCGCCGCTCCGCCGTGATGATCGCCGCCGGTCACTGGCTCGCCGACCGCTACGGCCTCCCCTTCGTGCTCACCGAACTGGGCGCCAGCGCCGGGCTGAACCTCATGTGGGACCGCTACGCGCTCGACCTGCCCTGCGGCTATCGCGGCCCGCCCGACCCCGCCGTCACGCTCACGCCCGACTGGACCGGCCCCTGCCCGCCCGAGGCCGGGATCGTCGTCAACGACCGGCGCGGCATCGACGTGGCCCCGTTCGACGTGAACGACCCCGACGACCAATGCCGCCTGCTCTCCTACCTCTGGGCCGACCAGCCCGACCGCATCGAACGCACCCGCGCGGCGATTGCCGTCTGTGACGCACAGGTGGACCAGAGCGACGCCATGTCGTTCCTGCCCATCCGCGTCGCGATCCGCCGCCCGGGGCACATCCACCTCGTCTTCCATACCATCGCGTGGCAATATTTCCCGCCCGCCACCAAGGCTGCCTGCGAAATCGCGTTCGAGGCCGCCGGCGCGCAGGCGACCGAGGACGCGCCCATCGCGCGCCTTTCGATGGAGCCGGACGGCGAAGGCCCCGGCGCGGCGATCACGCTCACGACCTGGCCGGGGGGCGAGGTCCGCCATATGGGCCGTGTGGATTTCCACGGCCGCTGGGTGGACTGGACCCCTGAGTGACCGCATAGTCACCCAGGAAAGAGGAGGAGCCATGCGCCGTTTCGCCTACGTCCTGATCGCCATCATCGCGCTCGCCGCCCTGTTCGGCATCGTCCGGCGCGAGGAGCTGGGCCGCCTCATGGCCGTCCAGACCCTGTTCGACGAGGACCGGATCGTCACGAACTTCTCCAACATGGACGACCTGTTCAAGACTGTGCCGATGTCGCGCGGCGACGGCCCCGTCTCGCCCCTCCCCCCGGGCGAGCCCATCGCGTTGCCGGAGGGCGCGGAAGACTGGATCGCGGACCGCGCCGTCACCGCGCTCGTCGTGCTGTCGGAGGGCGAGATCGTCTACGAGGACTACTTCCTCGGCACCGGGCCCGAGGATCGCCGCATCTCCTGGTCTGTCGCGAAAAGCTGGCTCTCCGCGCTCCTGGGCATCGTGATCGACGAGGGCGCGATCGAGTCGATGGACGACCCGGTCACGAAATACGTCCCCGAACTCGCCGGGACCGCCTATGACGGCGCGACGATCCGCAACGTGGCGAACATGGCCTCTGGCGTGGAATTCGACGAGGATTACCTGGACTTCTGGTCCGACATAAACCGCATGGGCCGGGTGATCGCGCTCGGCGGATCGCTCGACGACTTCACCCTCGATCTCGAGGACTCGCGCGCCGAACCGGGCGAGGAATGGTACTACGTTTCGATGGACACCCATGTGCTCGGCATGGTGATCCGCGCCGCGACGGGCGAACGCATCCCGCCGCTCCTCGAAGAGAAGATCGTGCAGCCCCTCGGGCTGGAGGCCGATCCCTATTACCTGTCCGACGGCGACGGCAACGCCTTCGTCCTCGGCGGTCTCAACATGCCCACCCGCGACTACGCCCGCTTCGGCCAGATGATCGCGCAGGACGGCATGTGGCAGGGGCAGCAGATCGTCCCCGCCGACTGGATCGACCGCGCGACCGAGGCCTCCGCCCCGCCGGGAGACTCGCCCGCCGACACGGGCTACGGGTTCCAGTGGTGGCTGCCGGAGAACGCGCAGGAGGGCGAAGTCTTCGCCATCGGCGTCTATGGCCAGTACATCTGGATCGACCGCGCGCGGAACGTCGTCATCGCCATGAACTCGGCCAACCGGGACTTTACGCGCGACGGTGTCCTGGCCGACAATATCGCCATGATGCGCGCGATCACGGAGACAGCCCATGAAGCCCGAACCGATTGAGCCGATCAACGTCCTCGGCGGCACGCTCCTTCTGTGTTCGGACGAGCCGCGCACGGGGTATTTCCGCGACGGCTACTGCAACACCTGCGACGCCGATCGGGGCAACCACACGGTCTGCGCGGTGATGACGGCCGAGTTCCTCGCCTATTCCAAGTACGTGGGCAACGACCTCTCCACCCCGCGCCCGGAGTTCGACTTCCCCGGTCTCAAGCCGGGGGATCAGTGGTGCCTCTGCGCCGCGCGTTTCCTCCAGGCCCATGACGAGGGCTGCGCCCCGAAAATCCGGCTGGAAGCGACCCACGGTCGCGCGTTGGAGGTCGTGCCGCTCAGGGTCATGGAACTCTACGCGGTCTGACCCGCCGTTCCCCCCCGAAAAAAAAATTGCGGTCCCTTCGCTGTCAGATGCGGAAGTGACGGATCACGCACGCGCGAAAACGCCTTGAGTTTCAAGGTCCGGACGGATTGCACGAAGGAAATCGCCGGAAGTTTCACCAAAATTCTCGTGAACCGCCGTGCCCGATTTTCTGCAAGTGAGACGGGAACTTCCACCCCCGCACGCGGTTGTCCGATCACAGCTTCCACCGGGCGGCGCCCTCATACGGCCGATGACGGTCGATGCGACATCGGAGCCGCTGATTGGAAGAGGCATCCCAGGGGTGCCGTGAGTACAAGTAAGGAGTCTGTTATGAACCGCTTTGCTACCATGACCGCCATCGCCCTCATCGCCGCAACGCCGGCCGCGACCGCTTTCTCGCAGGACTCGGCCGAAGCCGAGCTGAACCAGGAAGTCTACGCGATGGGCACCACCGAACTTCGCAACGACGGCTACCGCGTCGACACCGTGCGTCAGGACAGCGAAGGCATGCTGACCTTCATGGCGTCCAACAACACCAACGGCCGCATTCTCATCATGGACGAAGACGGCGACATCGTCTCCGACACCATGACGGACCTCAACGGTTCCGCGATGCTCAGCGCCGAAGGTGAAGACGGCGACGGATCGCTCGCCGCGACCGCAGAAACCGGCACGCAACTCGGCGTGGAAACCATGTCGGACGACGGCGACGACTCGGGCAGCCTGTCCGCTGACGTCGGCACCGACACCAACATCGGGATCGACGCCGAAGGCGACGACGGCGACAGCTCCGGGTCCGTGAACGCGGGTGTCGGCGCGAACGTCGGCCTCTCGGCCGAAGGTGACGACGGCAACGACTCGGGGTCGCTCGACGCGAATGTCGGCACCGACATCGGCATCTCCGCCGAAGGTGACGACGGCGACGACTCGGGTTCGCTCGGTCTGAACGCCAACACCGGTCTTGGCATCTCCATCTCGGGCGACAGCTAAGACGCGGATCATTCCGCAAAGAGGGTGGCGCCGGTGCTCCGGCGCCACCCTTTTTTCGTGGGCGAATAAGTCCCTGATCTGCGGAACAAAATTGCCGCAAGCGGGGTTAGTTCCCCGAGACGCCCCGACCCGGCGACAGCGGGCCGGCGCGCTCAGGGAGACGCACCATGAAACGCACGCTCACCGCCCTTTCCGCCATCGCAGTCGTCGTAGGCTGGACCGCATTCGGCCAGGCCGAGGACGTGGAACTGAACGAGGCGGTCTACGAACAGGGGCTCTCGCAACTGGTTGCAGATGGCTATGACGTGATCCAGGTCGACCAGGACGAAGCTGGGAACCTCAGCTTCTCGGCCCATGACGGCCAGAACGGACGCATCCTCGTACTCGACGCCAACGGTGCGGTCGTCTCGGACGGCCCGGCGCAGGTGGACACCGGCGAAGACATCTACGCCAGAGCGACCCCGCTCCTGAACACTGCGTCGGACGGCACGCTCGCCGCGACCGATGCCAAGGCCGCCGTCGACCCCAAGACGGCTCTCGAAGAGGAAGAGGGCATCGACGGCAACCTGCTCAAGGAAGCCTCGACGCAGTAGGCCGGCCCCGCCGCGTCAGTCGGCCAGACCGGACATGTCGGTGCCCAGCGCCTTGGCCACCGTGAAGATATCCTTATCCCCACGCCCGCAAAGGTTCATGATGATGATGTGATCTTTCGGCAGGTCGCCCGCGATCTTCATCACGTGGCCCAGCGCGTGGCTCGGCTCCAGCGCGGGGATGATCCCCTCGGTCCGGCACAGGAGCTGGAACCCCTCGAGCGCATCCTGATCCGTCGCCCAGACATACTTGGCCCGCCCGATGTCGTGCAGCCACGAATGCTCCGGCCCGATGCCCGGATAATCCAGCCCCGCCGAGATCGAGTGACCTTCGAGGATCTGTCCGTCCTCGTCCTGAAGCAGGTAGGTGCGGTTGCCGTGCAGCACGCCCGGACGCCCGCCGGTGAGCGAGGCGCAGTGCTCCATCTTGTCGTCCACGCCCTTGCCACCCGCCTCGACGCCGATGATGTTCACGTCCTTGTCGTCGAGGAACGGGTAGAACAGGCCCATGGCGTTCGATCCGCCGCCGATCGCGGCGATGATCGTGTCGGGCAGCCGACCCTCGGCCTCCTGGATCTGGCGCTTGGCTTCCTGCCCGATGATGGCCTGGAAATCGCGCACCATCGCCGGGTAAGGGTGCGGCCCCGCGACCGTGCCGATGCAGTAGAACGTGTCGCGCACGTTGGTCACCCAGTCGCGCAGCGCGTCGTTCATCGCGTCCTTGAGCGTGCCCCGTCCGCTCGTCACCGGCACCACGTCGGCGCCCAGCAGCTTCATGCGGAACACGTTGGGCGCCTGCCGCTCGACGTCATGCGCGCCCATGTAGACGATGCACTTCAGCCCGAACTTGGCACAGACCGTCGCGGTCGCCACGCCGTGCTGCCCCGCGCCGGTCTCGGCGATGATCCGGGTCTTGCCCATGCGCCGGGCGAGGATGATCTGGCCCAGCACATTGTTGATCTTGTGCGCGCCGGTGTGGTTGAGCTCGTCCCGCTTGAGATAGATCTTCGCGCCCCCGAGCTCCTCGGTCAGACGCTCGGCGAAATAGAGCGGCGAGGGGCGGCCGACGTAGTGCTTCCACAGGAAATCCATCTCATCCCAGAAGCTCTGGTCGGTCTTCGCCTTCTCGTACTGCTCCTCGAGTTCGAGGATCAGCGGCATCAGCGTCTCGGACACGAAACGCCCGCCGAAGTCGCCGAACCGGCCCTTCTCGTCGGGCCCGTTCATGAAGGAATTGAAAAGATCGTCGGCCATGTCGCCCTCCGGATGCGTTGGTTGTTCCTAGTCCCTGCCCGGAGCCGACGCAAGCAACGGCGAAATCCGGCACGGGGCAAAATATTTTCCTTGGAAAGTAAATTGATTCTGCGCTTAGGATGGGGCGTCTAAGGGAGGACACCATGAAACATCTGCTTACCGGCGCGGCGGCGCTGGCCCTCGTGCCGTTCGCCGCGACCGCTTCACCTGACATGTGCGACGCCGCCGCCGATCTTTCGGTCGACGGGGTCACGATCACGTCCACGGCCTATGCGCCCAAGGGCGAGGAAAGCCCGCTCGACCACTGCATCGTCCAGGCAACGATGGCCGAGCGCACCGGAACGGACGGCAAGGAGTACGCCATCCACTTCGAGCTGCGTTTGCCCGACGACTGGGACGGCGCGCTTGTTCACCAGTTCAACGGGGGCAACGACGGTGCGGTCGTGCCGGCCCTCGGGGCGATCACCGGCCTTGCGGCGGGCGACGGTGCCCTTGCGCGCGGCATGGCGGTCGTTTCCTCCGACGCGGGCCACGACGGCGAGGCGAACCCCGAGGCTGGCCTCGCGGGCGGCAACGTTTTCGGCATGGAATTCGAAGCGCGCCGGAACTACGGCTACGGCGCGGTCCCGCAAGTCCAGCGCGCCGCCGAGGCGCTGACCACCGGCTACTACGAGGGCGAGATCGCCTACCGTTACGGGCTCGGCTCTTCCAACGGCGGGCGTCACGCGATGGTGGCGGCGACCCGCATGGGCGAAACCTTTGACGGCCTGCTGGCGGGCTATCCGGGCTTCAACCTGCCGCGCGCGGCCATCCAGCATGCCTGGGATGTGCAGAACTTCCTCAGCGTGGGCGAGACACTGCCGCAATCCTTCTCGCGCGAGGAAATGAACCTCGTGGGCACCTCGATCACCCAGGCCTGCGACGGGTTGGACGGGGCCGAGGACGGTCTCGTGCTCGACCCGCTGGGTTGCCAGGACGCGTTCGACCCGATGAGCATGGCCTGCTCGGACGGGCAGAACAGCGAATGCCTCCCGAAGGAGAAGGTCGAGGCACTCATCGCGATCCACGGCGGGCCGAAAAACAGCGCGGGCGAACAGCTCTACAGCGACTGGCCTTGGGATCCGGGCATTGCGTCCGGCGGCTGGCGTTTCTGGAAGCTCGAGAGCCCGATTCCGCCGTGGGAGCAGCAGCCGCTCATCGCCGTGATGGGCGCAGGCTCGCTCGCGCAGGTCTTCTCGACCCCGCCGACGGAAGTGGGCGGCAGTCCGACCGAGCTTCAGGCTTTCCTGACCAGCTACGACTTCGACGAAATGGCCGGTCGCGTCACGGCCACCTCCGAGGCCTTTCCCGAAAGCGCGGTGGAGGTGATGTCCCCGCCCGACATGGACGATCCGATGCTCGAGGATTTCATCGCGTCGGGCGGCAAGATGGTGATCTTCCACGGCACCGCCGACCCCGTCTTTTCGTTCAACGACACCGCGGCCTGGTACGATCGCCTGTCGGAAAACGTCGAAGACGTGCGCGACCACGTGGTTCTCTACCCCGTCCCCGGGATGCAGCACGGACAGGGCGGCCCGGCCGCTGACGCCTTCGACATGCTCTCCGTATTGACGAGCTGGGTCGAAGACGGCGAAGCGCCGGGCCCGGTCACCGCCACGGTGCGTCCGGGCAACGAGGAAGCACCGGAGGCCGTGCGCGGCGAAACCCGCCCCCTCTGCCTCTACCCGCAAGCGGCGCAGGCCGAGGGTGACGGCTTCACCTGCCAGTAAGGCACGGGACGATCAGGAAAAGGGCGCGGGAGACCGCGCCCTTTTTCGTTCAGGCATGGACCGCGCGGGCCGAGGCGAGGCGCACGGGCGCGTGGTTGCAGAACACGATGAGCGTGTCGGCGTTCTCGATCGCCTGGAACCCGCGCTCGCGCACTTCGTCGAGGAACCGGTCGCGGCCCACGATACGGTCGATGTCGCTCAGCCGGCGCTTGATGACGCCGCCGGAGGTCGCGGTGGTGGAGGAGAAGGCTGCGGACAGCCAGTGGTCGGGGCTCTGCGGCGGGATGAGATCTGTCATGGATTAACCATGGCCGAGTCGCGGTGAATCCCCGGTTAACGCGGCTCGAGCGTTTTCTTGAACCCGGCATGTGTCGCGCGGAACCCGAGCCGGTCGTAGAACCGGTGCGCGTCGGACCGCGCCATATTGGACGTGAACTGCATCAGCGTGGCGCCCGCCGCCCGCGCCCGCTCCTCGGCGTCTTCCATCATCGCGCTGCCGATCCCCTGCCCCCGCCGGTCCGCGCGCACGCGCACCGATTCCACCTGCGCGCGGATCGGGATCGACGGCGAGACGAGGTGAAGGATGGAGAGCTGGTAACAGGCGATGACCTCGCCGTCCTCCAGCCCGACGACGAGCTGGGTGGTGCCGTCTGCGATCATGGCGAGGTACTGGTCGACGGGATCGGCGTCGACCGGGGCGGGCGCATCCGGTGCCCGGTCTTCCAGCAGGAGCGCCATCACGGCAGGCACGTCATCGGGCCGCGCCGCGCGGAAGAGGACGCTCACGACACCGCCTTCAGGAACGCCCCGATCCGGTCCGCATCCTTCTCGCCCGGCGCACTCTCGACGCCGGAGGAGACATCCACCTGCCGCGCGCCGGTCAGCTTCGCCGCTAGCGCCACGTTCTCGGGCGTCAGGCCGCCGGCGAGCATCCACGGCACCGTCCAGTGCCGACCCTGCAACAGCCGCCAGTCGAAGGCGAGCCCGTTACCGCCCGGAAGCTCGGCCTCCTTCGGCGGCTTGGCATCGACGAGGATCTGGTCGGCCACGCCCGCGTAATCGTCGATCCGGGCGAGGTCGGCGGCATCCGCGATGCCCACCGCCTTCATCACCGGCAGACCGTAGCGCGACCGGATCTCGGTCACCCGATCCGGCGTCTCCGAGCCGTGAAGCTGCAGCATGTCGAGCGGTACGGCCGCCGTGATCTCGTCCAGAAGCGCGTCGTCCGCGTTCACGACGAGCGCGACCTTGGCCACGCCCGGTGGCACCTCGGCGGCGAGCGCCGCGGCGGTCGCGACGTCCACGTTGCGCGGCGACTTGGGAAAGAAGACGAACCCCACGTAGCGCGCCCCGGCCGCGACGGCGGCGGACACATGCTCGGGCCGTCTCAGCCCGCAGATTTTCACACGGATGTCGGTCATGGCGGCGTGCTTACCGCCCGTCCTCCAGGAGCGCCAGCACCTCGTCGCGCGGACCGGCCTTCTCGCGCTTGAGGTCCTGCACTTCGCTGGCGAGTTTCACCGCCGCCGACTTGGCGCGGCGCCCCTCGGCGCGGATCTTGTGCTCGCGGAACCATTCCCAGACGAAGCCGATCATCACGCCCGCGATGATCGCCATGAAGATCACGACGAACAGCGGCAGGTTCACGGTCCAGCTCCAGCCGAGGAACCCGGCCATCTCGGTCGGCAGGATGCGCAGTTCGACGATGTTGCGGTTGGCCAGCGCGACGGTGATAAGCACCACGGCCAGCGCGGCGAGAAACGCGTAGCGAATGTATCGCATCGGTGAGAGCCTTTCAGTTCCCGTTCAGACGGTCGCGCAGAAGCTTGCCGGTCTTGAAGAAAGGCACGTGCTTCTCTTCGACGTCAACCGATTCACCCGTGCGCGGGTTCCGTCCCACTCTGGCATCCCGCTTCTTGACGGAAAAGGCGCCGAAACCGCGCAGCTCGACCCGGTCGCCCCGCGCCATCGCCTCGATCACCTCTTCGAAGATGGTGTTCACGATGCGCTCGACATCACGCTGATAGAGATGCGGATTCTCGTCCGCGATCTTCTGAATGAGCTCCGACCGGATCATCCCGTCATCCCCCCGAAGGACTGTGTGGCGCTTGTTGGCAGCACGCCTCTAGTGCCCTGACTATAGGGGGAAACTCGGCTTGCGGAAACAGGCTTGGCCGGTTGTCGCCGGGGAATATGGCGCCAATCTGCCGGTTTTTTCATGTAAAACCCGGCTGTTAGACAATGCGCGCGCAGAAAATGCGCGCTCGCGGCACGTATCGGCCGCGGTTAGCCCGCGATGATTCGGAGCTTGGGTCGGGGTGGCGTCACCTCTCGTCGGGCGGGTCCGTGAGCGCGATGACGAGCGTCGCGCCGACGGCCCAGACCGACACCGAAAGGGCGATGGCCATGCCCAGCGAGTAAAGCCCGCCCATCAGGCCGAGGAGAAAGGCCGCGAGGCCGAGCGCCCCGATCACGCCCATCCATTCCTTGCGTCTGTAACGCATCCCGCACCTCCGTCGTTCGTCGAGCCTGCCGGACCGGGGCCGGGCCCCCGACCCGATCAAAGGCCACCCGGCCGGCGCACCGCGACAGATACGAAAAAACGGCCCCGGATCGCTCCGGGGCCGTTCCAATCTCTACCGCTTTCGCGAGACGACTTACTTGTCGTCCTTGTTAAGCGCGGCGCCGAGGATGTCGCCGAGCGAAGCACCGGAGTCGGACGAACCGAACTGTTCCACGGCTTCTTTCTCTTCGGCGATCTCGCGGGCCTTGATCGACAGGCCGAGGCGGCGCGACTTGGAGTCCACGTTGGTCACTCGCACGTCGACGTGGTCACCGACCTGGAAGCGCTCGGGGCGCTGCTCGGCACGGTCACGCGACAGGTCGGAGCGGCGGATGAAGGACTTCATGCCTTCGTATTCCACTTCGATCCCGCCGTCCTCGATGGCCGACACGGTCACGGTGATGATCTGGCCGCGCTTCACGCCGCCAACAGCTTCCGCGAACGGATCGCCGTCGAGCGCCTTGATCGAGAGCGAGATACGCTCCTTGTCGGTGTCCACCTCGGTGACGACGGCCTTGACCACGTCGCCCTTGTGGAACTGCTGGATGGCTTCTTCGCCACGCTGGTCCCACGAAATGTCCGACAGGTGAACCATGCCGTCGATGTCGTTGTCGAGGCCGATGAACAGACCGAATTCGGTGATGTTCTTGACTTCGCCTTCGACCTGCGTGCCTTCCGGATGGGTTTCCGCGAAGACTTCCCACGGGTTGCGCATGGTCTGCTTGAGGCCGAGCGAAACGCGACGCTTCGCCTGGTCGATCTCGAGAACCATGACCTCGACCTCTTGCGAGGTGGAGACGATCTTGCCCGGGTGGACGTTCTTCTTGGTCCAGGACATTTCGGACACGTGGACGAGGCCTTCGACACCCGGCTCCAGCTCGACGAACGCACCGTAGTCGGTGATGTTCGTGACGCGGCCCTTGTGGACCGACTCGAGCGGGTACTTGGCAGCGACCAGATCCCACGGATCTTCCTGCAGCTGCTTCATGCCGAGCGAGATGCGGTGCGTCTCTTTGTTGATCTTGATGACCTGCACGTTGATCGTCTCGCCGATCGAGAGGATCTCGGACGGGTGGTTCACACGGCGCCAGGCCATGTCGGTCACGTGCAGCAGGCCGTCAACGCCGCCGAGATCGACGAACGCGCCGTACTCGGTGATGTTCTTGACCACGCCCTCGACGGTGTCACCCTCGGACAGCTTGCCGATGACTTCGGCGCGCTGCTCGGCGCGGGACTCTTCGAGGATCGCACGACGCGACACGACGATGTTGCCACGGCGACGGTCCATCTTGAGGATCTGGAACGGCTGCTTGAGACCCATGAGCGGGCCGGCGTCGCGCACGGGGCGCACATCGACCTGGCTGCCGGGCAGGCACGCCACGGCGCCGCCGCGATCGACGGTGAAGCCGCCCTTGACGCGACCGAAGATCGCGCCTTCGACGCGGGCGTCGTCGGCATAGGCTTTTTCCAGGCGGTCCCAGGCTTCTTCGCGGCGGGCCATCTCGCGCGAGATGACGGCTTCGCCACGGGCGTTTTCAGCCGCGCGCAGGGAAACCTCGACTTCGTCGCCGACCGAGATGTCGGGGGCTTCGCCGGGATTCGCGAATTCTTTCAGATCGACACGGCCTTCCATCTTGTAGCCGACGTCGATGATGGCTTGGCCGGCTTCGACAGCGATGACCTTGCCTTTGACGACAGTGCCCTCATCGGGCGTGTCCATTTCGAGGGACTCATTAAGGAGGGCCTCGAATTCCTCCATGGATGCGTTAGCGCTCATAAGCGGTTCAGTTCCTTTACAGTCTCTATTCGGGCCAGACGGTTGTCTCCGCCGGTCTTTCATGGGTTTCCAGTCAGGCTCCGCAAAACAAAGAGGGCCGGTTGCCCGACCCTGCTCGCTCTCTGGCATGCGGCTTAACGCCTGTCTGGGCGCGCGTATACGGCTCACGGGCGCGCTTGGCAAGGGTGAACGCGGGTCCCCGGACGCTCGGGCAGGCCCTCGCGCAGGGCCGCACGATCGCATGCACGCCGTGTGTACATCGTGTGTACGCGAGTCATACGCCGGTTTTCGGGGCGGCGCGCGCCCTCGCGGGGCTTCCCAACGGCGCAGGTTTGCGGGCAGACTGCCGGCCGAAAGGACACCGATGGACGACCGCCTCACCCCGCTGCTCGCACGCGCCGAGGCCGCTTTGAACGCGGGCCGGTTCGACGAGATGCACGCGGCGCTCGACTCGGTCTTCGCACAGGATCCCGGCAACCTCGCGGGCCTCTGGACCTACACCTACGGCACATCTTTCACGCCCGACGACCCCGTGCTCGCCCGGATCGAGAGCTACGCCCGGCAGGACAGTCTGACGGCCCACCTGCGCGCGCAGCTCCTGTTCATGCTGGGCAAGGCCTATGACGACCTCGGCCGGCCCGACCGCGCCTTCGAGACCGTCGTGACAGCCAACAGATTGAAAAATATTACTTTTGATCGCGAGGCCGTCGCCCGCCTCTCGCGCGCGATGATCGCCGCCGTGCGCGCCGCCCCCCGGCTGCGCCTCGACCCGCGCCCCCCGCGCATGGTCTTCGTCCTCGGGATGCCACGCTCCGGCACCTCGCTCGTGAGCCAGATGCTCGCGGCCCACCCGGCGATCACCAGCCTCGGCGAGCGCATCGCCCTCGGCCCCGCGCTCGAACGCAAGAGCGACGGGCGCAATCCTCACCTCGCCTTCCTCGACGGCCTCGACCGCGCCCGCCTCGTGACCGCGCGCGAGGCGTACCTGCAAGGCGTTCCCGGCACGGGCATCCACGTCGACAAGATGCCCGAGAACTACTACTTCGCCTGGGCGATCCCGATACTCTTCCCCGACGCCCTCATCGTCCACATGCGCCGCGACCGCCTCGCAACTTGTTGGTCTTGCTTCAGAAATGACTTCCGCGAGGGGCACCGCTACAGCTATGACTGGGCCGACCTCACCGCGCAATACGACCGCCACCTCGAATTCTGCGCCCTCGCTGCCGAGATCGCGGGACCGGCCTGGCACGAGGTTCGGCTCGACGATCTGGCAACCGCACCGCGCGAGACACTCACGCCGCTCCTGGGCGCCCTCGGGCTCGACTGGGACGACGCCTGCGCGGCCCCGGAACGGGCGGGCGGCGCGATGCCGACGCTCTCCAAATGGCAGGTGCGCCAGGGCATCGACCCGGCGATGGCCCAAGGGTGGCGCGCCTACCAGCCGCTGATCGAAGCCCGGTTCGGCGCATGATCTCGCACCACCACAGGACGATCTTCGTCCATATCCCGAAATGCGGCGGCCAGAGCGTCGAGCAGGCGTTCCTCGACGACCTCGGCCTGACCTGGGCCGAGCGCGCGCCGCTCCTGCTCGGGCGCAATCCCTCGCCCCGCCTGGGCCCCCCGCGCCTCGCCCACCTGTCGGCCCGGCAATACCGCGACGGGCAGTTCGTGACCGAAGCGCAGTGGCGCGACTATTTCACATTCGCCGTGGTGCGCGACCCGGTGGCCCGCGCGGTCTCGCTCTTCAACCACCTCGCACCCGTCGCCACGCTGGACGCCTTCCTGCACGACTGGCTGCCGGCGCAATTCGCCCTCGCCCCGCATTACGACACGCCGGAGCACGGCAATCCCGGGATGTATCACTTCATCCGCCCGCAGCGCGATTTCGTCACGGGCACGAACGGCGCGATCCTGCCCGACCGGATCGTGCGGCTGGAGGACCTTGCGGCGTCCTGGCCGGACCTCCAGGCGGCGACGGGCCTCACCGCCGCCCTACCCCACCGGAACGCGAGCACGACCGGCGCGACGCCCCGCGACCTGACTCAACGCGACCTCGACCGCATCGCGGCGCTCTACGCGCAGGATTTCGAAGCCTTCGGCTACGATCCTCAGCAGTACCAGCCCGCCTCGGCCGGTCGCAGGACTCCCGCGCTCCGCCGCCTCGTCAACCGGATCGCCAAGGGCACCTGACGGTCCCCCTTCTCTGTTTCCCAAATACTTCGGGGGTGCGGGGGCAGAGCCCCCGCCCGGGTCGCCCGGCCCAGCCCGG
>CAXRHZ010000010.1:0-43867 GCA_964230745.1 Maritimibacter sp.
ACGGGTGCATGCTGCGGAGTAGTAGTTACGGAAGCCATCGGCCTGCGGCTCCAGCACGGCGAAGGAATCTACATCGGTGTGCTCGGCAGTGGCGTCAGTACGGCCCGGAGTGAAGGGCATGTTGACGGTGTATCCACCGGCAGCCGCGGCCGCTTCGATTGCGGCACAGCCTGCGAGGACGATCATGTCCGCCGTGGAGATCTGCTTGCCACCGGAGTGGGCATTGTTGAACTCACTGCGGATGCCTTCGAGGGACTCGAGGACTTCTGCCAACTGTGAGGGGTTGTTCGCTTCCCAATACTTCTGTGGGGCCAACTGGATGCGGGCGCCGTTGGCACCTCCGCGATTGTCGGTTGCACGGAAGGTGGATGCGGAAGCCCATGCGGTGGCGACCAGCTTTTCACCGGCGATACCGGAGGCGTTGACCTTTGCCTTGAGTGCAGCCACGTCATCGTCATTGATCAGTTCGTGATCGATGGCGGGGACCGGGTCCTGCCAGATCAGGGCTTCGGCCGGAACCTGGGTACCATAGCAACGGCTGATGGGGCCCATGTCGCGGTGGGTCAACTTGTACCAGGCGCGGGCAAAGGCATCGGCGAACTGGTCCGGGTTCTCGTAGAAGCGGCGCGAGATCTTCTCGTATTCCGGGTCCATGCGCAGCGACAGGTCGGTGACGAGCATGGTCGGTTTGTGCTTCTTGTTCGGGTCGAACGGGTCCGGGATGATTTCCGGTGCGTCCTTGGCGACGAACTGCTTGGCGCCCGCCGGGCTTTCGGTCAGCTCGTACTCGTATTCGAACAGGTTCTCGAAGAAGTTGTTCGACCACTGGGTCGGCGTCTTGGTCCAGGTGACTTCGGGGCCGCCGGTGATGGCGTCGGGGCCCATGCCGGAGCCGTGGGTCGACGTCCAGCCGAAGCCCATCTCGGCCATGCCCGCCGCCTCGGGTTCCGCGCCCACGAGGGCCGCGTCGCCCGCGCCGTGCGTCTTGCCGAAGGTGTGGCCGCCGGCGATCAGCGCGACGGTTTCCTCGTCGTTCATCGCCATGCGCGCAAAGGTCTCGCGGATGTCATGCGCCGCCTTGACCGGGTCCGGCTCGCCCTCGGGCCCTTCCGGGTTCACGTAGATCAGGCCCATGTGCGTCGCGGCCAGCGGGTTGTCGAGGTCACGCTCGCCCGAGAACCGTTTGTCGGTGCCGAGCCAGGTGTCCTCGGCGCCCCAGTTCACGTCCTCTTCCGGCTCGTAGACGTCCGCGCGGCCCCCTGCGAAACCGAAGGTCTTGAAGCCCATCGATTCCAGCGCGACGTTGCCCGCGAGGACGAGCAGGTCGGACCACGAGATCGCCTTGCCGTACTTCTGCTTGATCGGCCAGAGCAGGCGGCGCGCCTTGTCGAGGTTGGCGTTGTCCGGCCAGGAGTTCAGGGGCGCGAAGCGCTGCTGCCCGGACCCTGCGCCGCCACGGCCGTCACCGACGCGGTAGGTGCCCGCGGCGTGCCACGCCATGCGCACCATCAGGCCGCCGTAGTGGCCGAAGTCGGCGGGCCACCAGTCCTGGCTGTCGGTCATGAGCGCGGTGAGGTCCTTTTTCAGACCCTCGTAGTCGAGCGACTTGAACGCCTCGGCATAGTCGAAGTCCTCTCCCATCGGGCTCGGCGACTTGCCGTGCTGGTGAAGGATCTTGAAGTTGAGCTGGTTCGGCCACCAGTGGCGATTGGTGATCGCGTCCTGCGTGACGGCGGCCCCTCCGACGAAGGGGCATTTCGCTGCGTTGCTTCCGTCCATTGGTCTCTCCCTATGAATGTCTGTTCTCGCGTCTCGAGGAGGGGACACGTCGCGCGGCGCGGGTCGCGTGGCGACTCGGCCGGGCGGTTTCCTCCTCTTCCTAGAATCGTTCTAGCACCCGAATGTAATATGTTTAAGTTGCGTTTTCTGATTGGGGCGATAATTTCCCGTTATGACGAACATCACGCTCAAACAGCTTCGCTATTTCGATGCGCTGGCGCGGCACGGCCATTTCGGGCGCGCGGCCGAGGCCTGTGCGATCTCGCAGCCGGCGATTTCCATGCGGATGAAGGAGCTGGAGGAGGAACTGGGCGCCCCCCTGGTCGAGCGCGGGGCGCGGCAGGTCCGGCTCACCGCCTTCGGCGAGGATTTCGTGCGGCAGGCGCGGGACATCCTGCGCCAGGTCGACGAGTTGGCCGACCTCGCCCGTGCCTCGCAGGGGGAGCTGGTGGGGCGACTGCGGATCGGGGTGATCCCGACCATCGCGCCCTATCTCCTGCCCTCGATCATCGGGCGGCTGTCGCACGAACACGCCGGGCTCGACATCCATGTGCGCGAGACGCTGACCTCGAAGCTCGTGAGCGAGCTCAAGGAAGGGCGGCTGGATACGGCGATCGTGGCGCTACCGATTTCCGAGCCGACGCTGACCGAGGTTGCGCTGTTCGATGAGGATTTCGTGCTGGTGCGCCCCGCCTCGGACGGGGCGCTTCCGGTGCCCGACAGCGAGGGATTGCGGGAGATGCGGCTTCTGCTCCTGGAGGAGGGCCACTGTTTTCGCGACCAGGCGCTGTCGTTCTGCAACCTGCGCTCGGCGCTCCCGCGCGAGACGCTGGACGGAAGCAGCCTGTCCACGCTGGTGCAGATGGTGGGCTCCGGCATCGGCGTGACGCTGATCCCCGAGATGGCGGTGGGGGTGGAGACGCGGGCGACGGACGTGGCGCTGGCCCGGTTTCCCGATCCGCAACCCAGGCGCACCATCGGCATGATCTGGCGCAAGTCGAGCCCCCTTGCCGGACAGCTGCGCGAGATCTCGACGCTGGTGCGCGACGTGGCGGAGGGGCTGCGCGAGAAGGCGGCTTGACCCCGCGCGGACCCTACCGGACAAAGGGCACGACCCAACGAGACGAGGCGGAACATGGCACCGAAATTCGGGACGAGCGGTCTGCGCGGACTGGTCACGGAACTGACCGATGCGCTGGTGGCGGACTACACCCGCGCCTTTCTCGCCGCCTGCCCGCATAACGGCACCATCCACCTGGGCTGGGACCTGCGCGACAGCTCGCCGCGCATCGCGGACGCGGTGGCCGAAGCCGCCAAGGGCGAGGGCGTGAACGTGGTGCCGGTGGGCGAGGTCCCGACGCCCGCGCTGGCGCTCGCCGCGATGGCCGGGCGCACGGCGGCAGTGATGGTCACCGGCAGCCATATCCCGGCGGATCGCAACGGGCTCAAGTTCTACGTGCCGAAGGGCGAGATCACCAAGGCGGACGAGGGGCGGATCACGGCCGCGCTCGGGCGCGAGGCCAAGGGGCTGAGGGCGGCGGAGGAACCCCGGCTCGACCTCCCCGACCTTTACATCGCGCGTTACGTCAATGCCTTCGGGCCGAACGCACTCGCGGGGCTCCGGGTCGGGGTCTACGAGCATTCCTCGGTCGCACGCGACATCCTCACCCGGCTGGTCGGGGCGCTGGGGGGCGCGGCGGTGCCGCTCGCCCGGTCCGACAGCTTCGTCCCGGTGGATACCGAGGCGGTGGATAGCGAGACGCGCGAGATGTTCGCGGGCTGGTGCGCCGAACACGACCTTGCCGCGCTGGTGTCGACCGACGGGGACGCCGACCGCCCGATGGTGACGGACGAGACGGGCCGGATCGTGCCTGGCGACGTGCTCGGCCCGCTGACCGCCGGGCTTCTGGGTGCGCGGGTGATCGTGACGCCGGTGTCGTCGAACACCGCCGTGCAGGACATGGGGTTCGACCGGGTGGACCTGACGCGCATCGGCTCCCCCTTTGTGATCGCGGGGATGGAGGCGGTGCTGGAGGCGGACGCGGCGGCGCAGGTCGCGGGCTACGAGGCGAACGGAGGCTTCCTGCTAAGCTACCAGGCGGCGGGACCGGCGGGCCCCCTGCCCCCGCTCATGACCCGCGACAGTGTGCTGCCCATCGTGGCCCCGCTGGCGCGCGCCGTGGCGGAGCGCAAGCGGCTCTCGGACCTCGTCGCCACCCTGCCCGCGCGGTTCACCGCGGCGGACCGGCTGACCGGCATCGACCCGGAGGCGGCGCGGGGTTTCCTCGACACGATGACCTCCGAGGCGGAGCGCCGCGCGGGGTTCTTCGATGCGGGCGGGGCGGAGACGACGTTGGACACGACCGACGGGCTGCGCGTGCGCTTCGCGGGCGGCGACGTGGTCCACCTGCGCCCCTCGGGCAACGCGCCGGAGTTCCGGTGCTACACGGAAGCCGACAGCCCGGAGCGGGCCGAGGACCTGCTGGCCCGCCACCTGGGCAAGTTGCGCGACGCCCTCACCTGACCTGCCTCAGTCGCCGGAAAACCGCCAGACGCCGTCGCCCAGCGCGGGGGCCGCGCGGTCCGAGGCGATCTCGCTCCCCGACAGCCGGATCGGCGTGCGGATGCCGGGGATGCCTTCGGGCCGGATGACCATGTCGCGCGCGGCGATCTGGGGATCGTCCAGCGCCTCGGCCACCGTGTTAATCGGCCCGGCGGGCACGCCCGCCGCGCCCAGCCGGTCGAGCAGGTCGTCGCGGGTCAGCGCGCCGGTCGCCGCCGCGATGCGCCCGCAGAGCACGGCGCGGTGCGTCACCCGCCCGGAATTGTCGGCATAGGCCGGGTCGGTCGCGCAGTCGTCCAGCCCGAGCACCCCGCAGAGCGCGCGGAACTGCCGGTCATTGCCGGTGGCGATAATGAGATGGCCGTCGGCGGCGGGAAACACCTCGTATGGCACGAGGTTCGGGTGCGCGTTGCCCATGCGGCGCGGCACCTCGCCCGAGAAGAGCCAGTTCATCGCCTGGTTGGCGAGCACGCCCACCCCCGTTTCCATCAGCGACACGTCCACCTGCTGACCCCGCCCGTCGCGCTCCCGCGCGGCCAGGGCCGCCTGCGCGCCGATGATGCCGTGCAGCCCGGTGAGAATGTCGATCCAGGCCACCCCGATCTTCTGCGGTTCGCCCGCCGGATCGCCCGTGAGGTCCATGATCCCGCACATGCCCTGCACGAGAAAGTCGTAGCCCGGCTGGCGTGCGCGCGGCCCGTCCTGCCCGAAGCCCGAGACCGAGACATAGACGAGGCCCGGGTTGCGCGCCGACAGGCTGGCGTAGTCCAGCCCGTATTTCGCGAGCCCGCCGACCTTGAAGTTCTCGATCACCATGTCGGCCCCGTCGATCAGCGTCTTGAGCCGGGCGAGGTCGCCCGCGTCGGTGAAATCGCATGTGACCGAGGTCTTGCCCCGGTTGGTCGAATGGAAATAGGCCGCGACGCGTTCGGTCGTGCCGTCGGCGCGCGGCCGTTCGATGAAGGGCGGACCCCAGCGGCGGGTGTCGTCGCCTTGCGGGCTTTCGACCTTGATGACCTCGGCCCCCATGTCCGCGAACATCTGGCCGATCCACGGACCGGCCAGCACCCGCGCCAGCTCGACCACCTTCAGCCCGGCATAGGGACCGGCCATCAGAAGAACGCCTGGAGGCCCGTCTGCGCGCGGCCGAGGATCAGCGCGTGAACGTCATGCGTGCCCTCGTAGGTGTTCACCGTTTCGAGGTTCTGGGCGTGGCGCATCACGTGGTATTCCGACGAGATGCCGTTGCCGCCGTGCATGTCGCGGGCCTGCCGGGCGATGTCGAGCGCCTTGCCGCAGTTGTTGCGCTTGACGATGGAGATCATCTCGGGCGCGAACTTGCCCGCATCCATCAGCCTCCCGACCCGCAGCGCGCCCTGAAGGCCCAGCGCGATCTCGGTCTGCATGTCGGCGAGCTTCTTCTGGTAGAGCTGCGTCGCGGCGAGCGGGCGGTCGAACTGCTTGCGCTCCATCCCGTAGGCATGCGCCCGGAACCAGCAATCCTCGGCGGCCCCCATCGCGCCCCAGGAGATGCCGTAGCGCGCGCGGTTGAGGCAGCCGAAGGGGCCGGACATGCCGGAGACGTTTGGCAGGAGCGCGTCCTCGCCGACCTCGACATCCTCCATGACGATTTCGCCGGTGATGGAGGCGCGCAGGCTGAGCTTGCCCTCGATCTTGGGCGCGGAAAGGCCCTTCATCCCCTTCTCCAGCACGAAGCCCCGCACCTTGCCGTCATGGGCGTCGGACTTGGCCCAGACCACGAAGACGTCGGCGATGGGGGAGTTGGAGATCCACATCTTGGCGCCGTTGAGGACATAGCCCCCATCGGTCTTCTTCGCCCGCGTCTTCATCCCCGCCGGGTCGGAGCCCGCGTCGGGTTCGGTGAGGCCGAAACAGCCGATCCATTCGCCGGAGGCCAGTTTCGGCAGGTATTTCTGCTTCTGGTCCTCGGACCCATAGGCCTCGATCGGGAACATGACGAGGGAGGACTGCACCGACATCATCGAGCGGTAGCCGGAGTCGATGCGCTCCACCTCCCGCGCGACGAGGCCGTAGGAGACGTAGCCGGCCCCGACCCCGCCGTAGTCGTCCGACACGGTCACGCCCAGGAGGCCAGCGGCCCCCATCTCGGCGAAGATCGCGGGGTCCGTGGTTTCGTTGAGGTAGGCGTCCTGCACCCGCGGGGCGAGCTTGTCGGCAGCGAAGGCGGCGGCGGTGTCGCGGATCATCCGCTCGTCTTCCTCGAGCTGGTCATCCAGCAGGAACGGGTCTTCCCAGTTGAACGGTTGTCCCTTGTCGGCGGCCATCAGAGTCACTCCTTTCGTGCGTCGATCATGTGCATAATCTTTGAACTCCCGCCCCGAAAGCGGTAATTTCCCAAGAGTTGATGCATAACATGCATGAGGTGCCATGCGCAGCCGCCGCTTCCTCCCCTCGATTTCCGTGCTCTCCGCCTTCGACGCGGTGATGTCCACCGGCTCCGTGACGGCGGCGGCGCGCGAGCTGGACCTGTCGCAGAGCACCGTAAGCCGCTTGATCCGGACATTGGAAGAGCAGTTGGGGCGCGCGCTCTTCGTGCGGCACCGGAAGCGGCTCGTCCCCACCCCCGCCGCGCGGGAGTTCGCGGGCGACGTGACGCGGGCGCTCGACCTGATCGAGCGGGCGAGCATGAAGGTGGTGGCGAACCCCGAGGGCGGAGTGCTGTCGGTCGCGACCCTGCCCACGCTGTCGGCCCGCTGGCTCGGCCCCCGGCTGCGGTCGTTCCTCGAGTCCAATCCGGGGATCAACCTGACGCTCGCCACGCGCCTGCAACGGTTCAGCTTCGAGACCGAGCCGGTGGATGCGGTGATCTATTTCGGCGAGGATGACTGGCCCGGCGCGCACCACCTGCGGCTCTTCGGGGAGCGTTACACGGCCTGCGCCGCGCCCTCGCTCCTGGCCGAACACCCGGTGGCCGCGCCCGGTGACCTGGGCGGTCTGCCTCTCTTGCAGCTGGAGACCCGGCCGCTCGCCTGGGAGGACTGGTTCACCGCGCAGGGCGGCGCGGTGCCGCGCGTGGACGGGATGCGGTTCGACCAGTTCTCGATGATGATACAGGCGGCGATCGCAGGGCTGGGCGTGGCGATCCTGCCCGCCTATCTCGCCGAGACGGAAATCGCGGAAGGCCGGCTCGCACCGCTTCTGACCCCCGGGATTCCGGGACGCGGCGCCTACTGGCTGGCCTGGCCCGAGGCGCGCGAGGGCTATCCGCCGCTCGCCCGGTTCCGCGACTGGATCGCGGATCAGCCGGCGCCCTGACCGGAAGCGCCCAGCTTGTCGGCGAGGTGATCGCCCAGGCGCAGCGCGAGGGCCAGCATCATGAGCGTCGGGTTGGCGTGGCCGCTGGTGGGCAGGACCGATCCGCCCGCGACGTAAAGCCCCTCGACCCCGAACACCTGGCAATCCGCGTCCACCACGCCCTCGGCCGCGCTGGCGGCCATGCGGGTCGTGCCGAGGCTGTGGCCCATGTCGATCACCCGCGCCGCTGCCGGGTCACGGGCGGCGACCCAGTCCACGGGCTCCGGAGCGGCAAGGCCCGCCTTCGCGAAGGAGGCGCTGACGAGGTCGCCCATGGCGAGGAGGTTGCGCCGCGCCGCCTCCCCCGCCTGCCAGCGCACGAGCGGGACGGGCATCCCGAGCGCATCGCGCGCCTCGCCCAGCGTGACGCGGTTGGCGGGGTTCGGGGGCTGTTCGCTGATCGCCTCGACCCGGAGCCCGGTGAACTTGTGCGGCAGGCGGCCGTAGCGGACTTGCGTGGCGACGGTGTTGGGGAAGAGCCGGATCGCGGTCTCCACGATGGGCCGGCTGATCGCCTGCGGCAGGCGCCCGCTGTCCAGAACCTTCACCGCCGTGCCTTGCGCGAGGCGCACGGGGCTTTTCGCCACGGTGAGGAGGTCGCCGCCCACCGACCGGCTGCGCCCCTTGAGAAGCCGCGAGATCGCGCCGAAAGGATCGTCCGGCGCGCGTTCCTCGGTCATGAAGATCGCGCCGTTGAGGAGCTTTTCGCGGCGCTGGTGCGCCTCAGTCAGCGCGAGGCCGTGCTGGTAGAGGTGGGACATGCCGCCCGCGCGGTGGCTGAAGAACCCGAAGCGCGCGGCCATCTGCCCGGCGGCGCGGGCGTCGAACCGGGCAACCGGCGCGGTGGGGTGGTCCATGAGGTGGCGCCCCACCTGATCGCGCTCGTTGCCGATCCCGGCGGGGGCCACGTCATTCGACTGGAGCAGGAGGCGCGGGTTCTCGATCGCGGAGGCGGCGAGGATGACGGCGCGGGCCGTGACCCCGGCCCGCTTGCCGGTGAGGCTCGCCACCTCGACCCGTTCCACGGTCCGCGCGTTGTGGGCCAGCGCGAGTTTCGTCACCGTGGCGTTTAAGATGAGCCGCACGTTGGGGGGCGGGTCGGCGAGGAAATCGGCGCCGAAACGCATGATCTCGGACGGGTTGCGGGCGGAGCGGGCGAATTGCCAGAACATCGAGCGCAGCGTTTCGGGGTCCGGCATCCGGCGCGGCGCTTCGCGCCCCAGGACCGGCCAGAGGTCGGCGTCGTAATGCGCGGGGCCAAGCGACAGGGACGCCTCGGCCCGCGCGATGAAGGGGGCGAGCGTGTCGCCACCGACCGGCCAGCCGGAGAGCGGGACCCAGTCGCGCGCGGCGTAGTCGATCGCGTCGAAGGGCGCGGATTTGCCGGCCCAGGCCTGCGTCGCACCGCCCAGGCCGCGCAGGCGCAGGCCGTAAGGCTGCGCCTCGGGGTCCCAGTCGCGCGCGAGGGTGCCGTGATGGGCCGCCCGGTAGAGCCGCGCCGCGTCGCCCATGTCATCCTCGGCGACCTCGACCCGGTTCAGCGCCTCGCTCGCCGCATCCGGATCGACCCCGCCGCTTTCAAGCACGACCACGTCGAAGCCCCGTTCACCCAGCGCGCGGGCGAGCGTCAGGCCACAGGCCCCGCCGCCGACGATGACCACGTCCGCCGCGATCCGCGTGTCGTCGGGAAGAGTGTCGAGGGACTCCGGCGTCATCATTTCCTTGATGCCAACAAATTGTAGCCGAAAAGTCCGGCTATCCGTGCGACACAAGCACGTCCCGCGCGGTCTGAACAGAATCTGTCGCCGCCGGGCCGGGGACCGGTGCAGGCCGGCAACATGGGAGCCGTGATCGAGTGGCACGCGTAGGATTGAGGGAATGGCTGGCCGTGGGCCGGGTGATCGCGGCGGGCGATCTGCTGCGCAATTCCGGGCCTTTGCAGGAGGTCGCGCGGTTTGAGCGCGCGCTGTGCGACGAGACCGGTGCGGCCCATGCGCTCGCCGTGACGAGCGGGACCTCGGCGCTGGTCTGCGCGTTGCAGGCCACGGGCATCGGGCCGGGGGACGAGGTGCTCGTCCCGGCCTACACGTGGATGGCGACGGCGGCCGCGCCGCTGCTCGTGGGCGCAGTGCCCGTGCTGGTGGAGGTCGACGCGACGCTCGCGATGGACCCCGAAGACCTTGCCGCCAAGATCACGCCGCGCAGCCGGGCGGTCATCCCGGTGCATATGCTCAACCGCCCCTGTGACATGGACCGTATCCTCGCGGTCGCGAGGGAGCACGGCCTCAAGGTGATCGAGGATTCCTGCCAGGCGGTCGGCGTGCGCTACAAGGGCCGGGCCTGCGGCACCATCGGCGATGCCGGGGCGTTTTCCTTCAACCAGTACAAGAACATGACCGTCGGCGAAGGGGGCGCGGTGCTGACCAGCGACCCCGCGCTCTACGGCCGGGCGTTCAACGCGCATGACATGGGCTGGGCCTATCGCGGTGCGGGCGCGCCGGAGCGCAAGGCGCCGCTTTTCGTGGGCGGAAATTATCGGATCAGCGAGATACAGGGCGCGATCCTGCGGGTGCAGCTGCGCCGGTTGCGCCGGTCGCTCGCCCGCGTGGGCAAACGCCTCGCCGTGATCCGGGAAGTGCTGGAGCGCGCGGGCGTCCCGGTCGCCCCGCACAACGACCCGGCGGAGGTCCTGGGCCTTGTCGTCACCTTCGAGACCGAGGCGGAGGCGCGGGCCTTTGCCCGCCATCGCGGCGTCCATCACCTGTTCGACAATTCCAAGCATATCTATACCGAGTGGACCCCGATCCTCGAGGGCCGGACGTTCCATGCCGGGTTCGATCCGTGGACCTGGGCGGGGCGCAATGCGCCGGTGTCGGCGGACGACTGCCCCCGCACGCTGGACCGGCTGCGCCGGAGCTGCCGGGTGGACCCGATGGCGCGTCTGCCGCTCTTCGCCGTGCGGCTCCTCGCCCGGCGCATGACGGCCTGAGCCGCCTTCATTCCCGAAGACCGATAGGTAGCGCAGGACGGTCGGCCCGAGCGTGATGAGAAACAGCGCGGGCAGCATCATGATCGACATGACGCCGGACATCTGCACCGGCAGGCGGTTGGCTTTTCCATCGCCTTCATCCGGCGCACAATCTCCACGACGACGCCGCGCTGGTCTGACCCCTACTGCACCGACCGGATCGCCGGGTAGGCCGCGCGGAAGGCGCGGTAGGCGCTGTCGTAGACCTCGCGCAGATCCTCGACCGGGTCGATGAACTCCCCCACCTCGGGCGCCGTCATGATCTCCTGCACATCGCGCCCGGTGGCGGCCATGCCGAGCCGGGCCGCACCCAGCGCCGCGCCGAACTCGCCCCCTGCGGGGAGCGTAAGCGGAACGCCGAGCACGGTCGCGATGAGCCGGAGCCAGTAGCGCGAGGCGGTGCCGCCGCCGATGGCCATGAGGCTGTCCATCCGCGCGCCGGTGGCTTTCAGCGCCTCGAAACTGTCGCGCAGGCCGTAGGCCACGCCCTCCAGCACCGCACGGGTCATGTCGTCGCGCGCGGTCGCGGCCGAAAGCCCGGTGAAGGCGCCCCGGATTTCCGCGTCGTTATGCGGGGTCCGTTCGCCGGAGAGGTAGGGCAGGAAGCGCACGGTGCCAGGCGCGGCCAGCGCGTCGCCGAGGTCCGAGGTCAGCCCGGCGGGCGTGGTGCCCGCGATGGTGGCGAGCCAGTTGAGGCTGTCGGTCGCCGAGAGCATCACCCCCATCTGGTACCAGCGCCCCGGCACGGCGTGGCAGAAGGTGTGGACCGCCGTTTCGGGCGCGGGGCGGTAGCCGTCGCGGGCGGCGAGGAGAACGCCGGAGGTGCCGAGCGAGACGAAGCCCTCGCCCTCGTTCAGCGCACCGATCCCGCAGGCCGCCGCCGCGTTGTCGCCCGCCCCGCCCGCGACCGTCACGGGACCGGTGAGCCCCCAGGCCTCGCACAGTTCCGGGCGCAACGTGCCGGCCGGGGCGGACCCTTCGACGAGCGCGGGCATCTGGTCGCGACGCATGTGGCCGGCGGCCAGCAGCTCGTCGGACCAGGCGCGCGCGCCGGTGTCGAGCCACGAGGTCCCCGCCGCGTCCGACATGTCGGTGACGGGCGTGCCGGTGAGGAAGTGGTTCAGGAAGGCGGCGGGGAGGAGCACGGTCTGGACCTGCTCGAACACCTCGGGCTCATGGGCGCGGACCCAGTCGAGCTTGGGCGCGGTGAAGCCGGGAAAGACGATGTTGCCGGAGGTCTCGCGCACCCCCGGCGTCCCGTCCAGCCTCCGCGCCTCTTCGTGCGAGCGGGTGTCGTTCCACAGGATGCAGGGCCTGAGCACCGCGCCCTGCGCGTCGAGGAGCGTCGCGCCGTGCATGTGGCCCGCGACACCGATCCCGGCGAGATCGCGGAACGAGGGATGGGCCGCGGCCAGCTCCGCCACCGCCCCCTCGAGTGCGGCGATCCAGTCCGCCGGGTCCTGCTCGGACCAGCCGGGATGGGGATGGCGCACCTCGTAATGCCGCTCGGTCGCCCCGATGGGCGCGCCGCTGTCGTCCACCAGCAGCGCCCTGAGCCCCGAGGTCCCCAGATCGATCCCGAGAAAAGTCATCCGTCACTCCACTGTCCTTGGCGGGCCGCCCGACTCGGGGGCGGCGCCTGTTAGCGCTCACTGTCGCGCGCGGCCCCGGCGGGGTCAACGCCCCGCCCGAAGCCGCCGAACCCGGAGCCTATCTTTTGCATTGGTGGACGCATCAGGTGCCAGACGCTATGCGGGAACACGGTAGTAAGAGGTGCGCGTATGGCAAATCGAGCGGAGAACCGGATCATCGACCTGACGCCCCCCCTGCGGCCATATATCGGGGGCGGCATTCCGGCAGACGAGGTCGTGGTTCTCGAACGTATCCTGCCCTACCTGCTCAACCGGACGACATTCCAGCTCAACCAGTTGCTCAAGTCCGACCTGAAGCCGCACGGCATCACGATAGCGAACTGGCGTGTGCTCGCCGTGCTCGCCGCCAACAACGACATCACCATGAGCGATATCGCCTCCTATGCGATGATCGAACCGCCCACCGCGAGCCGTATGGTGGACCGGCTCGTCGCGGACGGTCTGATCGAACGGCGCACAGGCGATTCGGACCGCCGCGTGAGGTCGCTGGCGTTGACCCCGCTCGGACGCGAGACATACGGCGCGGTTCGCGATCTCGCCTTCGCGCATACCGCGCGCGCGCTCGGCGGTCTGAGCGAGGCGGAATGCGCGCAACTCACCGACCTGCTCCTGCGCATCGAGGCGAACCTCGGCGCGCCCTTGCCGGATTACTGATCCCTAACGGCTGAGGAGCCGGCGCACCACGGGCGTCAGCGTTTCGACGAGGTAGGGGTCCAGCACGGTTTCCGTCAGCACCTCCTGCGCGCTTTCCAGCGTCGTGACCCGTGCGCGCTGCAGATGTGTAAGCACCTCGACCAGCGCGGTATCAGCGCAACTCCCCGCCTCGTAGGTCCAGACCGGGACCGCCGCCTGCCCCTCCCTAGGTGCGAGGCCGCAGCGGCGCGCGGGGTCGGCGTTGCTCCAGAACAGCGTGACGAGATCGGCGAGCGCGGAACTGTCGGAGGCGTAGTACGTGTGGGCGAGCATGTCGTCGCCCAGCGCGGACATGTCCACGCTGTCGAGGTTTTCGATGGCGAGCAGGTCCTCGCCCCCCTGCCCCGCGCGTGGCGCGCTGCCGTGCAGGCGGCGGGAGGTGGCGAGCGCAAAGTCGCGGTCGGAGGCGTAGAGGGTGAGACGCTGGGCGAGCGGGCGGATCGTGGGGAGCATCGTGGCGAAGAGCCCCGCGTCCACGTCCGGCGCTGCGAAGATCACCTGGTCGAAGATGGGCGGGTCACCGTCCACGGCGCCCCGGCGCAGCGCCATGAGTTCCAGCGCGTCGGTGAGGGCGCGGTTGCCCATCGAATGCGCGACGATGTGGATGGTGCCCGCCCCGGAGCGCGCGACGAGGTCGTCGAGGAAATGGGTCAGCCGGCGGGCCGAGACACGCACGGTCGCCGCGTCCGCGACGTAGGCCAGCGCCGAGCCGCGCGAGGGCCAGGAGTAGAGCACCGGCACGCCGGGGAATTTCATGTCGTAGGCCATCTGCGCCGTGCGCCGCATCCCCTTTTCGAACGGCACGTTGAAGCCGTGGATGAAGACAAAGATGTCGTCCGAGGCGCGTTCGTCCAGACGGCTTCGCATCCCGTCCCAGAAGTCGCCCGCGTCCACCGGCGTCACGCTTTGCAGGACGACGTGTTTCGCGGGGTTCGGCCCGAACTGGAGTTTCCAGATCGACGGGGATTCAACGATGGCCGTCTGGTGTTCGTCCGGGATGGTGACGGTGGCGATGCCGAGCTCGAGCGTGCCGCGCTGGCCGGAGTAGAACTCCGCCGGGATGGTTTCGTCGCCGCGAGCCCGGTCGGTCGCGTAGAACACCTCGACCTCGTGGAACCCGCCCTCGTCGCCCACGGCGCGGGCGGGGGCCGGGGCGCTGCGCGTGGCCTCTGCGGCGGCGGCATACTTCGCGGCCGCAGCGGGGTCGCCGGACTGCCGGGCCAGCGCAGCGAGCCGGTCCTGCGTCGCCGCGATCGCTTCGGCCCCCGCGCCCGCGTCGCGCTGTTCGGCCAGGATCGCCTCGACCGCCATGCGGGCCGAGGCCGGGTCATCGACCGAGAGAAACAGGGCCACCGCGGTTTCGTAGAACACGACCGGGTCCCGCTCCAGCGTCTCGCGCTCGCGCGCCGCGAAGTCGCCGAGCTGGGCGTAGAAGACCGCGGCCTCGGCGTCGCGCCCGAGCGCCTCCAGCAGTTCGGCCTTGAGCGAGACGAGATCGAAGATCAGGCGCGGATCGGCAAGACCCGCATCCGCCAGCGCCGCGTCGATCCGCGCAATGGCCTCTTCGGGCGGCAGGGCTGCGGGATCGGCCAGCTCGAACTGAAGCGCGGTGAGCGCGTCCGGCGTCTGGGCCGCCAGCCGTCCGGGCAGGAGAACGGCGAGTGCGAGCGACAGGGCGAGGAGACAGCGGACGACCATTCAAAAATCCCTTTCGGCAAACGGTGTCATGCTAGCCGGTCGGCACGACCTGTAAAGCTGTCGCTGCCGTTTTGGCATTTCCCGAACCCCGCGTAAGCTTGGTCCATTGCGAATCGAATTGCGTTTTTGACCAAGTTTCCGGGGGGAGCGGGTGAAGGGGCTCGCGCGCATTGTCCTGTGTCTGGCCGTCTGGTTCGGCCCTGCCGCCGCGCGGGCCGAGGTGTCGGCGCTTTTGGTCGGCGTCGCGGATTACGCTGCGGACTCCGGGATCGACGACCTCAAGGGACCGCCGAACGACGTGCGCCTGATCCGCGACGCGCTGGCCGCGCGCGGGGTGCGGGACGTGACCGTGCTGGCCGACCACGTGGCGGGCGCGGCCCGGCCCACCCGCGCTGCGATCCTGTCGGCGCTTGAGGCCAAGGCGGAGGGATCGGGACCGGGGGATTTCGTCTATGTCCACCTGTCCGGCCACGGCTCGCGCCAGCGTGACCTGAACGGGGACGAGACGGACGGGCAGGACGAGGTCTTCCTGCCGTCCGATGCCGGGAACAAGGCACGCGGCACCGGGCTTTTCGTCAACGCGATCACGGATGACGAGATCGGGACGGCGATGGACGCGATCCGGGCGACCGGCGCGAACGTGTGGCTCGTGATGGACAGCTGCAACTCCGGCACCGGCCTGCGCGCAGGCGGGGACCGGGTCGCTGTCCGCTATGTCGCGCCGCCCGACGGGATGCCGCCCCCGGTGCGCGGCGAGCCGCGCGACGAGGCGGGCGGGCCCGCGCTGCCGGGCGGGATCGTGGCCTTCTACGCCGCGCAGTCGACCGAGCGGGCGCATGAGCTGGACTTCGGCGGAACCGGCGCGGCCGACGACTGGTACGGCCTGTTCTCTTCCCGCCTCGCGGCGCGGCTGGAGCGCGGCGACTGGAGTTTCCGCCAGCTCTTCCTCGCGGTGTTGGGCGACATGAACGACCGGAGCATTCCCGGCGGCGCCCGGCTCCAGACCCCGCTGTGGGAGGGCGACCTGATCGACGCGCCCCTGTTCGGTGAAGCACCCGTGTCCGGCCCGCGCCGTTTCCCGGTGGACGGGGACCGGATCGCGGCGGGGCATGTGGAGGGCCTGCCCGACGGCACGGTGGTCGGGCTGGTCCGCGCGGCGAACGCGCCCGCCGGGGACTGGATCGGCCGCGCGCAGGTGACGGGGGCGACCGCCCGGAGCGCCCGGCTGACCCCGGTGGACGAGGCCTGCACGCCCTCGACCGACACCCCCTGCCCCGCGGCCGGCACGCTTCCGGAGGCGGCGCGCTTCGCGGAGGTGATCGCGCGTCCCGTCTCGCTCACCGTCACGCTGGCCCCGCCGATGGACATCGCGACCGGCGTTCCGCTGCCCCCGGATCATCCTGCGGCAGTGGCCCTCGTCGAAGCCGTCGCACAATCGGATCCGCCCGTGAGCCTCGACGCGGCGAACCCGGACGTGATGACCGGCTGGGACGGGACCGCGCTCTGGTTCGGGGCACGGGTGGCGATCGGGGAGACGCCGATGGGCCTGCGCTGGACCCCGGGCGACGCCCCCCTTGCCCCGCTCGTCACCCGGATCGCGCTGGCCGAGACGACCGCCCGCGCCTTCGCCGCCATCGCGGCGGGCGGCACGATCATGTATCCCGCGCCGGTCACGGTGAAGGCGGGCGTGGTGCCGGTCGCCGCCGGAGACCTCGCCCCGCCCGGCACGGTCACGGACCCCGCCGAGGAATGCCTCGCCGCCGTGGCCCGCCGCCCCTCGGACACGCCCGAGCCCCTCACCCCGCGCTCCGGGCTCAAGCAATGCGACACGCTCAGCGTCGCGGCGCAGGGGCGCTACGCGGGGGCCTACGACGTGAACCGGCTCCACATCGACGCGCATTACTGCGTCCACAACACCTTCGCCCGGATCGAGGACCGGACCGCCCCGCGCGCGCTGGGACCGGATGTCTGGATCTGCTCCGACTGCACCGGCAACGCGAGCCCGGCGGGCTACAGCGCGGGCGAGGAGCGGATGTTCGTCGTGGTCGCGGAGGCCGCCGAGAATGCGCCGCCGCTCGACCTCACCGGCCTTGTCGAGACCTGCGGGCCTGGCGGAACGACGCGCGGCACGCGCGACAGCGCCATCGACGATTTTCTCGCCGATCTCGCCCGGACCCGCAGCCTGCGCGGCGGGGCGGGCTTCGGCGACAAGCCGGACGTCTGGGTGGAAGCCTTCGACTGGACAGTATTACCCAAATCGGTCGCCCTCGCCGGGGTCGACCGCCAATGATTTTCAGGAGGACAGAGATATGAAACAGACCTTTCTTGCCACCCTCGCGGCGCTCGGCCTCGCCGCCCCGGCCGCCGCGCAGGACCTTTCGATGGCGAGCGCGGAGACCACACGCGAAACCGTGCGCGACGTGGTGCCCGCGCTCAGGGCCAACGCGCCGGAGAATGAGGACACGCGCATTGTCGGCGGGCGGCCCGCCGAGCCGGGGACATGGCCCGCCGCCGTGTCGCTCCACGATCCGGCGCGGCTCGACGGCACGGCCGAGGGCGTGTTCCTGTCGCAGTTTTGCGGCGGCACGATCATCACGCCGCAATGGATCCTGACCGCCGCGCATTGCGTGGTGGACGACGACGGCGCCCCGCTCCCGCCCGAAGGGCTCGCGGTGCGTACGAGTTCGCATATCGTCTACGAGGGCGACCTGAGGCGCGTGGCACGGGTCATCGTTCATGCCGAGTACGACATGGACCTGTTCGACCATGACATCGCGCTCCTGCAACTGGCCGCCCCGATCACCGAGGCGTCGGGGCCGGTGGACACGGTCCCCCTGATCCCGCAGGGCGAGGTGATCCCGAACGCCCCCGCCATGGTCATCGGCTGGGGGATGCTGGACGACGGCAGCTTCCCGGACGTGCTGATGGAAACGAATATCGAGGTGGTGCCGAACTCCGCCTGCAACGACGGCATGGCCGAACAGGCGCGGCGCGAACTGGGGGGCTTCCTGCTCGGCATGGGCGAGTCCAACGGCATCCCGATGGACGCGCTGGAGGAGGCCTTCGCGATCCTGTCGACCAACATCAACCCGCGCCTGACCGAGAACATGATCTGCGCCGGCATCCCCTCCGGCCAACGCTCGTCCTGCTCGGGCGATTCCGGCGGCCCGCTCCTCATGCAGGCGTCGGACGGCGACTGGGTGCAGGTGGGCATCGTGAGCTGGGGGCGCGAACCCCTGTCCTCGGAGAGCCGCTGCGCGAACGAGGATCTCTACGCGGTCTACACCCGCCTGTCGGTCTACTTCGACTGGATCGCCGGGCATGTGGGCGGCTAGGTCCCTCGCCGCCGCGCTGGCCCTGTTTGTCTTCGCCACGCCGGCCCTGGCACAGGGGATCGACGACCTGAACCGGCAGGCGCTAGAGGCGTTCCAGGCCGGCGACATGACGGGCGCCCTCGACCTCGCCGAAGCCGCGCTGGCGGTGGACGAGGCGGAGGCGCGCGCGAACGCGGAAGCCTATCTCTGGGCGCACAACAACCGCATCTTCCTGCTGGGCGAGACCGGGGCGGACCCCGAGGCACTGCTCGCCGCCACGACCCCGGCTGTCGCCTTCGCCGACCGGACGGGGACGCGGGCGAGTGTGCCGGGGCTCAACGTCTCCTACTTTCACGTGGGTGCGCTGCACCTCACCGGTCGGCAGGAGGCGGCGGTCGCCGCCCTGGCCGCGACGCTGGCCGCGGCGCGCAGGACCGAGCGGCACGGCGCCACGCTGCCCACCGCCGTGGATACCGCCTTCGCCATCGGCGACTACGCCAACATGGTGGACTACATCGAGGAGATGCTGGCGGTCACCGGACGCTATGGGGCGAGCACCCGGATCGACGCGCTCTATGCACGGCAGGAAGAGATGGAGGCGGCGGAAGACATCGAGGCGGTCGGACATCTCATCCGCGCGCGCATCCTGATCGCCTATCACGTGGTGCCGGAGGCGGATGCCGATGTCTTTGCGCATACCGCGCTCTACCGCCTGTTCACGATGAACTACTTCGCCGGGAATTACGGCGCGGCGGCCGATGCCCTCGCCGAATGGGCGCAGACCGGGGAGGTGACGGAGGACGAGCGCGCGCAGATGGCCGGGATGGCCGAGGGCTTCCTCACCCTCGCGCAGGGCCGGGCCTACAGCGCGGACAGCACGGTGGGGCTGGGCTATGCCCAGATGACCGTCGCCATCACGCGCGCGGTCCATCCCGCCGACGACCCCCGCCTCGCGCTCGCGCTCAGGGAACGGGCAGCGGCGGAGGGTGCGGTGGGCCAGTACGACCGCGCCGCGGCCACGTTGCAGGAGGCGCTCGCGGTCGCCGAGGCGGGGGAGGCCGCGCCGGACACGCGCGCCTTCCTCCTCGCCGATCTGGCGATGAACGCCTGGCAGAGGGGCGACGCCGACCTCGCCGCCGAGCTTCACGCCCGCTCCGACGCCATCCTCGCCGGGCATGACGTGGAGATGTCGGCGGTCGACCGTCTGGTCGAGGCGACGAACCGCGCCAAGGTGGCACTGGAGCGAGGGGACGCGGCTGGCACGCAGGCGTGGATCGCGCGGGCGCGTGACGCGCTGGCGGAGGCCGGGGACCTCGCCCCGGACGACCGGCCCCACCGGGCGCGGCTGGCGGAGGTCGTGGCGATGGCGGCGCAGGCGACCGGCACGGCACCGCTCGACGCCGCCCGCCGGTGGGCCGAGGCGGTGCGCGCCCATTACCCCGAGACACATGCCGACCGGGCGCTCGCGCTCTACAACGCTGCCGATCACCTTTACGCCCTTGGCGACCGGCCCGGCGCCCGCACGCTCCTGTCCGAGGCGGAGGAGACGGCGGCGCAGAGCCTGCCCCGGACCGCGCCTCTCAACGCGAACCTCGCGCGGACCCGCGCGGTCGACGCGCTGCTCGGCGGGGATCGCGACACCGCCCGGGACCGTCTGGCGGCGGCGGTGGAGATCTACCGCGCGCCGGAGAACCGCGACGAGCTGGCGGAGGCCGCGTTCGACTTCGAGCTTTACGCCTGGCTCCTGCTCGACGCTCCGTCGCCGCCGCGCGCGGATGTGGACGCGGCCCTGCGCGCGCTCCAGTGGACGCAGGTGAACCGGGCCGCCGAGGCGGTGAGCCGGATGGAAACGCGGCTGTCCCAGACCGACCCGAGCCTCGCCCTCCTCCTGCGCGCCCGGCAGGATGCGCGCGAGGACATCGCGCGGCTGCGGTCGGAGATCGCACTGGCCTATGCCGGGGACCTGCCGCTCGACGGCCTGTTCGCGCGGGAGGCCCGGGCGGCCCGCGCGCTCGAACAGGCGGAGGATGCGCTCGCGGCGTCGGACCTGTCGCTCGCCGCGCGGGGCACGATCCGCACCCTCGGGCTCGACGACATCCAGGCGCGGCTGGCCCCCGGCGAGGTCTTCGTGACCTTCAACCTGCCGGGGCTGGACCCCAGGGTGGTGCCCGGTCTGGACGGTTCCGCCAACCACGCCATCGCGATCACGGCGGAGGCGGTGACGGTGGGCCCGGTGCGCACGATCGGACGGGCGCGCCTGCGCGACCGGGTGGCGGCGTTCCGCTGCGAAATGGCGGTGAGCGACGCGGGCTGCGGCACGCGGTTCCGGTCGGCGCTGTTTCGCGGGGCGATGCTGCCGCCGGGGAGCGAGACGCAGGACGACCTGTTCGACTGGGACCTGGCGCACGGCCTCTACCGCGACCTGTTCGGCGGGATCGAAACGGCGCTCGCCGGGGCCGAAACGCTGATCATTGCGCCCAGTGGAGACCTCCTGAACCTGCCCTTCGCGGCGCTGGTCAGCGCCCCCGGCCCCCACGACCTCGCAACCGCGCCCTGGCTCATCCGGGATCACGCGGTGTCCGTCCTCCCCTCCATCCCCGCCTTCGCCACGCTGCGCGACGGAGGCGCGCCCGCGGGCAGCACCCGGTTCCTCGGCGTGGGCGATCCGCTCGTCGGCAGGTCGCAGGAGGTCGCCTGCGGCACGATGGACCTCGCCACCCTGCGCGGGACACCCGGGACGCAGGACGTGATCCTCGGCCCCGTGCGCGAGGGCATCCGGCTCGCCGCACCCGCGGAACTGCGCAAGATGGAGCGGCTCGCCGACACCGCCTGCGAGGTCGAGGCGATGCGCGACGCGGTGGGCGGTGGCGAGGTGATGCTGCGCGAGGCGGCGACGGAACGGGCGATCAAGGCGCGCGATGCGGACGGGACGCTCGCGGGATACGACGTGATCACCTTCGCCACCCACGGGCTCATCACCGGCGAGCGCGGTGCGGCGGCCCCCGGTCTCGTCCTCACGCCGCCGGAGGTGCCGACGCTGGAGGACGACGGCCTGCTGACCTCGGCGGAAATCGCGACGCTCACCCTGTCGGCGCGGCTCGTCGTGCTCTCGGCCTGCAACACGGCGGCGGGCGAGGCGCCGGGACAGGAGGGGTTGTCCGGGCTCGCGGGAAGCCTTTTCCACGCGGGCGCCCGCGCGCTCCTCGTCACGCATTGGTCGGTCTATTCGGACGCCTCGGCGCGCATCGCCTCCGGCCTCGTCGGACGGCTCGCCGCCGACCCCGCCAAGGGCAACGCGGCTGCGCTGCGCGACACGGTGCTCGACGTGATCGACGGGGCGACCCGCCCGCTGGAACGCCACCCGAGTTACTGGGCGCCCTTCGCGGTGATCGGTGCCTAGCCCGGCGTGAGCGTGCCGACCATGCTCTCTTCCGGAAAACAGGTGGCGCGGCGACCGTTCGCCTCCTGCCAGCGCCCGATGGAGCGGCGCGTCTTGTAGCCCGGCAGCCCGTCGACCCCGCCCACGTCGTGCCCTTCCGCCTCCAGCGCACGCTGCATGTCGGCGATGTCGGACCGCAGGAGATCGCCCACGGCCTCCCACTCGCCCGAGAAATCGCCCATGTTGTAGCGGATGCGGTCGCCCACATGCCCCACGAAGAGCGCGTAGAGGTCGCTCGTGTTGTAATCCTTCAGCACGTAGAAATTCGGCGTCACGACGAAGGCCGGCCCATGCCGCCCGGCGGGCATCATCAGGAACCCCTCGCCCGCGCGCTCATGCTCGGGGAAGGGCCGCCCGCTGACCCGCGTGATCCCCATGTCCGCCCAGTCCGCGATGGGACGGCCCTGATCGGGACCCTCGAGCGTGCAGCTCACGCTGTCCGGCACGCGCACCTCGAACCCCCAGTCGCGCCCCGCGACCCAGCCGTGGCGGGCGAGGTAAGCGGCAATGGAGGCGATCGTGTCGGCCTCGGACGCCCAGATGTCGGCGTCCCCGTCCCCGTCCCCGTCGGCGGCGTAGTCGAGAAAGCTCGACGGCATGAACTGCGGCTGACCCAACGCCCCGGCCCAACTGCTGGTCATGCTGCGCGGCGCGACATGGCCGGCTTCGGCAATCTCGAGCGCGGCCAGAAGCTCACCGGTGAAATAGTCCGCGCGGGTGCTCATGAAGCCCTTGGTGCCCAGAACCTCGAACGCATCATAGCGGATCGGCACGCGGCCATAACCGCTCTCGCGCCCCCAGACGCCCAGCACGATGCGCGCCGGGACGCCCGTCCGCGCCTCCACCGCCGCGAGGGTGTCGGCATGGCGCGCAGCCATGACCTTGCCCACCGAGGTCGCGCCGTCGAGCCCGTTTCGGTTGAAATACCTGCCCGGCGACCCGAACTCCGCCTGGCGCTGTTCATCCGGTGTGCGCGGCGCGCTTCCGGGAGGGACGAGGTCGGGCAGATCCCAGTTGAGCGTGACACCGTCAAACGCCGCCTCGAATGTCGCGCGCGAGACACCGCGTACCTTGGCCTCGGGCCAGATCGTGTTGGCGAGCCAGGTGCGGAACTGCGCTTCGACCGCGTCGCGGTCCTGCGCGGCGAGCGGTGTGGCGATAAGGCAGGCGAGGGCCAGGAGACGAAACAGTTTCATGGCGCCAGTCTACAGCACCCGACCGGGCGCGACAGGGACCGGATCGCCCACCGGCAGGAACCGGCGGGAAACCACCCGCGTGCGGTCAGCCGCGGGCGGCGCCGCGCGCCTGCACGGCCCCCGTGCTCGATCGGACGACCAGCATCGGCTCCAGCGTCTCGACGTCAGGGCCATCGTCACCGGCCATGCCCGGACCCTCGACCATGCGCACGATCCGGGCCGCCGCCGCCCGCCCCATTTCGGCGCGCGGCTGGTGGATCGTGGTGAGGGCCGGCAGGAACCGGTCGGCAAAATCGATGTCGTCGAAGCCCACGACGCTCACGTCGCCCGGCACGTCGAACCCCGCGTGGACACATTCCGAGATGAAGCCCAGCGCGCATTCGTCGGAGGCACAGAAGACCGCGGAGGGGCGATCTGCCAGCGCGGCCCAGTGGCGCGCGGCCTCGGCCCCGGCCTCCATCGTGAAGTCACCGGGATGGACCGTCGCGCGCATGCCCCGTGCGGCCGCCGTGGCGACGAGCCCCTCCTGCCGTTCGACCGCAAGCACGTTGTCGCGCGGCCCGCTGACATGCAGGATGTCGCGATGCCCGAGGCCCGCGAGGTGATCGACCGCGAGCCCGACGGCGGCCCGGTTGTCGATGCCCAGGCGCGGCGCACGATAGGCGTCGTTCCATTCCGACAGCTGCACTAACGGCAGCTTCCACCCGTTCACCACCTCCGGGTCGATCCCGCCGTCGAGCAGGACGATCCCGTCCGCCCGCCCGTCGTAGCCCAGCGACAGGAGACGGTCGCGCCCGATACGGCTGTCCGAGATCTGAACGGTCAGGCCGACCGCGCTCGCCTCTTCCTGGATCGCGGCGAAGATCTTGCCGAAGAAGGTGTTGGACAGGTCCGGAGCGAGGATGAGGATGGAGCGCGCGCGGCGCTGGCGCAGGTCGCGGGCGGCGGCATTGATGCGGTAGCCGGTGGCCTTGACCGCCTCCATCACCTTCTCGCGCGTCGCCGGTCCCACGGTGTCTGGCGAGGAGAGCGCCCGGCTCACCGTGGCCGTGGACACGCCCGCGAGCGTGGCCACGTCCTTGATCCTTGCGCGTGCCGTCATGTCATCTCCTGAGCCCCGCCGTTTGTTAATCGATTACATTTTTCATTGCAAACGGATCGCGACTCAGATGTAATCGATTTCATGCGCTGCGGTAAATCGCCGCGCAGACAGCGCCGCGGGAGACGGCGCGTTGGGAGGACATATGAAGACGATCCAGGGTCCCGCCCTGTTCCTGGCGCAATTCGCCTCGGACGAAGCCCCGTTCAACTCGTGGCGCGACATCACCCGTTGGGCCGCCGATTGCGGCTACGAGGGTGTGCAGGTGCCAAGCTGGGACGCCCGGCTCATCGATCTCGAAACCGCCGCGACATCCAAGGATTATTGCGACACCTTCAAGGGCGAGGCGGCCGAGAACGGCATCACCGTCACCGAACTGTCGGCGCATCTGCAGGGCCAGCTGGTCGCGGTGCACCCGGCCTATGACATCGCCTTCGACGGTTTCGCGGATGCGTCCGTCCACGGCGACCCGAAGGCGCGGCAGGAATGGGCGGTGCGGCAGGTGAAGCTGGCGCTCGACGCCTCGAAGAACCTCGGGCTGACCGCGCTCGGCGCATTCTCCGGCGCGCTCGCGTGGCCCTATATCTATCCGTGGCCGCAGCGCCCGCAGGGGCTGGTTGAGGCCGCGTTCGACGAGCTTGCCAAACGCTGGCGTCCGATCCTCGACCATGCCGACGGAGACGGCGTCGACATCTGTTACGAAATCCATCCGGGCGAAGACCTGCATGACGGCGTGAGCTTCGAGATGTTCCTCGAACGGGTGAACAACCACTCGCGCGCCCGGATGCTCTACGACCCGTCGCACTACGTGCTGCAATGCCTCGACTACGTCGCGCATCTGGACGACTACGCCGACCTCATCGGCATGTTCCATGTCAAGGATGCCGAGTTCAACCCGACCGGGAAACAGGGCGTCTACGGGGGCTACCAGTCCTGGGCGAACCGCGCGGGGCGCTTCCGCAGTCCGGGCGACGGTCAGGTGGATTTCGGCGCGATCTTCTCGAAACTCACGACGATGGGCTTCGACGGCTGGGCGGTTGTCGAATGGGAATGTGCCCTGAAACACCCCGAAGACGGGGCGCGCGAAGGGGCGCAATTCGTGCGCGACCACATCATCCGCGTGACCGAGCGCGCCTTTGACGATTTCGCGGACAGCGGTGCGGACGACGCGGCGAACCGCAAGATGCTCGGGCTGGGGGGCTGACATGGCGGAGGCTCCCATCTGGCTCGGCATGGTCGGCGGCGGGGGCGACGCCTTCATCGGCGGCGTCCACCGCATCGCGTCCCGGATCGACGGTCATTACACCCTCGTCGCGGGCGCGCTGAGTTCGACGCCGGAACGCGCGCGTGCCAGTGCCGAGGCGCTCGGGATCGCGCGCAGCTACGACACCTTCGCCGAGATGGCCGAGGCGGAAGCGGGACGCGAGGACGGGATTGAGGCGGTCGCCATCGTCACCCCGAACCATGTCCACGCCGATGCCGCCATCGCCTTTCTCGAACGCGGCATTCACGTCATTTGCGACAAGCCGCTTACCTCCACGATGGAGGATGCCCGGCGGCTGGCCGAGGCCGCGCGCGCCTCGGACGCGCTCTTCGTGCTCACGCACAATTACACCGGCTACCCGATGATCCGGCAGGCGCGCGAGATGGTCGCGGCGGGCGAGCTGGGCACGCTCCGGCTGGTGAACGTGGAATACGTGCAGGACTGGATGACCGGCCCGGCCGAAGGCAAGCAGGCCGAGTGGCGCGTCGACCCGGCGCGTTCCGGCGCGGGCGGGTCCATCGGCGACATCGGCACGCATGCCTACAACCTCGCCTGTTTCACCTCCGGCCTGACGCTGGACCGGCTGGCCGCCGACCTCGACGCCTTCGGCGCGGGGCGCACGCTCGACGACAATGCCCATGTGATGCTGCGCTGGCAGGGCGGCGCCAAGGGCATGCTCTGGTGCAGCCAGGTCGCGCCGGGCAACGAGAACGGCTTGCGCCTGCGCCTCTACGGCGACAAGGGCGGGCTCGAGTGGTCACAGGAAGAGCCGAACAAGCTGTGGTTCACGCCGTTCGGCGAGCCCAAGCGCCTGCTCACCCGCAACGGGGCCGGCGCGACCGGCGGGAACATGGCAGCGAGCCGCATTCCCGGCGGGCATCCCGAGGGCTACCTCGAAGCCTTCGCCAACCTCTATACCGAGGCCGCGCAGGCGATCCACGCGCACCGGCGCGGCGAGACGCCGCCGAAAGACCTGCTCTTTCCGACCATCGACGACGGGCTCGACGGGATGCGCTTCATCGACGCCTGCGTGCGCTCCTCCGCCAATGACAGCGAATGGGTGACGCCATGAAACTCGGGATCAACCTTCTCTGCCTCGGCGGGCATATCGAGGAGGAACACCTGCCTCAGATCGAGCGCATCGCCGAGATCGGCTACGACCACGTCGAAATCCCCGTGATGCGCGGCGACCCGGACCATTACGCGTGGCTCGGCGGCAAGCTGGAGGCGATGGGGCTGGGCCGCGCCCAGACCTCGATCGTGCCGGAGGTGGACGCCAACCCGCTGTCTTCAGATCCGGCGGCGCGTCAGCGCGGTCTCGATCACCTGTCGTGGATACAGGAATGCGCCGAGGCGCTGGGATCCGAAACCATCGGCGGGCCGTTCCACGCGCCGATGGGGCATTTCACCGGCCAGGGGCCGACCGAGGACGAGATCGCGTGGGGCGTCGAGGCGCATCGCGCGATGGCCGAACGCGCGGCCAAGGGGGGCTACAAGCTTGCGCTGGAGCACCTCAACCGGTTCGAGACCTACTTCCTGAACACCATGGAACAGGCGCGCGCCTATGCCGACCGGGTGGATCACCCGGCCTTCGGCATCATGTACGACACCTTCCACGCCAATATCGAGGAACACGACCAGCACGACGCGATCCGTCACCTGGGCGAGAGGATGCACGTGCTCCACGTCTCGGAAAACGACCGTGGCGTCGTCGGGCGCGGGCAGATCGACTTTGCGGGGATCGTGAAAACGGTGAAGGAGACCGGGTTCGACGGGCATGTGGTGGTCGAGGCCTTCGGCGCGGGCGTGCCGGAACTCGCCGCCGCCACCCGCGTCTGGCGTCCGCTGTTTCCAGACTTCGAGACGCTGTTTCGCGAAAGTCACGACACCATCCGCGCCGCGTGGGAGGCCGCATGACCGACCCCGTCATCGAAATGCGCGGCATCACCAAGACCTTTCCGGGCGTGCGGGCGCTGTCGGACGTGAGTTTCGACGTCCGCCCCGGCGAGGTGCAGGCGCTGGTGGGCGAGAACGGCGCGGGGAAATCCACGCTGATCAAGATCCTGTCGGGGGTCTACCACGCCGATTCCGGCGCAGTGCACATGAAAGGCGAAGCGGTGCATTTCACCCACCCTGTGGAATCGCTCAAGGCTGGGATCGCGGTGATCTACCAGGAGTTCTCGCTCCTGCCCGAACGCACCGTGGCGCAGAACCTGTTCCTGGGGCGCGAGCCGCGCACCCGCTTCGGGCTGATCGACGGGGCCAAGATGCGGGCCGAGACGCGCGAGGTCCTGTCGCTCTTCGCCGCGGCGGGCCGGATCGACCCGGACCGCACGGTGGGCGAGCTGGATGTGGCCACGCAGCAGGTTGTGGAGATCGCCAAGGCGGTGTCGACCGGCGCCAAGGTCGTGGTGATGGACGAGCCGACCGCTGCGCTGAACGAAGCGGAATGCGAGGAGCTGTTCACCACCGTCGACACGCTGCGCGAGCGCGGCGTCGCGATCATCTACATCACCCACCGGATGCGCGAGATCACGCGACTGGCCGACCGGGTCACGGTGCTTAAGGACGGCGAGGTCGCCGCGCGGTTCGACGAGGTGCCGGCCCCCGACGCCATCGTGCGCGCAATGGTGGGGCGGGACATCGAGGATTTCTACGCGCCGCCCGCCACGCCCGACGAAATCGGTGAGACGGTTCTGAGCGTGCGGGGCGGGGGCAATGCGATGCTCCACGACATCGACCTCGACGTGCGGGCGGGCGAGATCGTTGGGCTTGCCGGTATTCAGGGCGCGGGGCGGGTGGCACTCGCCATGGCGCTTTTCGGGCAGACCCCGTTCGAGCGCGGGGAGGTGACGCTGAATGGCGCGGCCGTGACCTTCGGCAACCCGCGTGCGGCGATCATGGGCGGCGTGGGCCTTTTGCCGGGTGACCGCAAGGCCGAGGGGCTGGTTCTGATGCAATCCGTCCGCGACAACGGCATGCTGACCTCGCGCGCTTTCGGCAAGCTTTGGGGCAGTGACCGGCGCAACACCCATGCCGACACCGGCAAGATGGACGGGCTGCTCGACCACATGGAAATCCGCGCGGCGTCCTACGATCAGGACATCCGCGCGCTGTCCGGCGGCAACCAGCAAAAGGCCATCGTGGCGCGCTGGCTGTCGATGCGGCCGAAGCTTCTGATCTTCATCGAACCCACGCGCGGGATCGACGTCAATTCCAAGGCGGGCATCTATCACCTGATGCGTGATCTGGCGCGCGAGGGCGCGGGGATCCTGATGATCTCGTCCGACCTGCCCGAAGTCATCGGCGCCGCCGACCGCGTGCTCGTCATGCAGGAGGGGCGCATCGCCGCCGAGTTCGGGCATGGCGCCTCCGAGCAGGAGATCATGCATGCCGCGACCGGCGAGGGGGAGGTGGCAGCATGAGCATTGCCGAGGATACCCCGCCGCGCAAAACCGGCTTCCGGTTCGAACGCTGGGCGCCCCTGATCCTGCTGGGCGGGGCCTTCGCGATCTACGTGATCGTCGCGGTCGCGACCGGCCAGACGCAATACCTGACGTTCGAGAACCTGATCGCCATCCTGAGCCGCTCCATCGCGCTCGGCATTACGGCGATCGGCCAGACCTTCGTGATCCTCGTGGCCTCCATCGACCTGAGCGTCGCGAGCCTGATCTCGGCCACCGCCGTTCTAGCGTCCGTCGTGATGGACGGCTCGCCCGCGATGATCGTGCCCGCCGTGCTGGCGGCACTGGTTCTCGGCGGCGTGGTCGGTGTCACGAACGGGCTCGTGGTGAGCGGGCTCAAGGTGAACCCGCTGATCGCGACGCTCGGTATGAGCCTCATCATCCAGGGGTGCCTGTCGGCCTTCGTGTCCAACTTCGCGGGCGAGGTGCCTGCCGAGTTCCAGATCTTCGCCTATGGCGAGGTCGGGCCGTTCCCGGTGGCGCTTCTGTTCCTGATCGCCCTGGCGGTGATCGGCTGGGCGGTTCTGAAATACACCAAGTTCGGATCGGACATGTACGCGGTCGGCGGCAATGACGAAGCCGCGCGGTTCGCGGGGATCAAGACGGGCCGGATCGTCGTGCTGTCCCACGTGATCTGTTCGGTCTGTGCGGCCATCGCGGGGCTGTATCTGGCCAGCCGCCTGCGCTCCGGCGCGCCGTGGATCGGGTCGGACGGGGTCTATGACCTCGAGAGCATCGCGGTCGTCGTGATCGGCGGCACGGTGCTGGCCGGTGGGCGCGGCGGGATCTGGGGGACGATGGCGGGGATGCTGATCTTTTCGCTCATCGACAGCGTCTTCAACATCGCGGGCGTCGACAGCTTCGCCAAGCAGGTGCTGCGTGGGATCATCATCGTGGCCGCCGTCGCCTTCTACGCGATCCGGTCGAAGAGGATCGTGGCATGACCGACCGCACCGACACTCCGCGCGCCAAGCGCCGCCTGCCGCAGATCAACCCGGTCTGGTTCCTGCTGGCCGCGCTGATCGTGGCGATCATCTTCATGAACCCCGGCTTCGTGGAGCCGACGGGCTACATGAACTTCCTCAAGCGGGCCGCACCGCTGGCGATCCTCGCCGCCGGGCAGGTCTATGTGATCACCTCGGGCGGCTTCGACCTGTCGGTCGGCTCGCTCATCACGCTGACCGTCGTCGGCTCCTCGATGTTGACGAACAACGACCCCACTGCGACCTACTGGGTGATCCCGGTGATGCTGGCCCTGGGCCTCGGCGTCGGCCTCGTGAACGGGCTGGTGGTCTGTTTCCTGCGCGTGCCGTCGCTGATCGCCACGCTCGGCATGATGATCACGCTCAACGGGCTGGCCTTCCTGTGGTCGGGCGGTGCGCCGCGCGGCTACCTGCCGGATACATTCCGCTTCTTCGGGCGCGAACTCATTCGCGACGTGCCGCTGGTGCGCTTCATCCCGATCTCTGTGATCGTGCTCGTCGTGGTCGTCGGCGTGCTCGCCTGGCTCATGCATCGCACCAACCTCGGGCGTCACGTCCATGCCATCGGCGACAACCCCGTCGCGGCCCGCCTCGCCGGTGTCGCGGTGAACAAGGTGCGGATCACCGCCTTCATGATCTCGGGCCTCTCGGGCGCCATCGCGGGCATCCTCCTGGGTGGCTTCGCGGGTGTCTCGACCGACGTCGGCACCGGCTACGAACTTCAAGCCATTACCGCCGCCGTCCTGGGCGGGGCACAACTCCTGGGCGGGCGCGGCTCGGTCCCCGCCGCCCTGGGCGGCGCGCTCGCGCTCACCGCCATCTTCACGCTTTTGAACTTCCTCGGCCTGCCGCAACCCGTCCGGCAGGTGGTGCAGGGCCTTATCCTGATCGCGGCCGTCGCGCTCGCCATGCACCGAAGGAAGCAGACGGGAACCTGAGGGGCACGCGCGACGCGGCCCCCCAACCAGTAGGGAGAGAGAGATGAAACATATCCTGATGGCGACGGGAGCGCTGGCCCTCAGCCTTGCGCCCCTCCACGCCCAGAACTTCGACGACCCGGAGGAATTCGCCAAGCAGCAGGAGCAGCTGGCGGCCGAGCCGATGGGCCCCGAAGGTCAGCCTTGGCTTCAGTACATTGGCGAAGGCATGGTGGAAACTGCCGATCTCGGCATCGAGGCACCGGCGACGGTCTGCTTCTCGAATGCAGGCGTGAACAACCCGTGGCGCGTCGTGGGCTTCACCAACATGAACCAGGAGCTTGAGAACCACGACTCCATCGGCGAGTTCATCCATGTCGACGCCGAAGGCTCGGACGACAAGCAGATCGCGGACATCGACGACCTGCTGGCCGGCGGGGACTGTGACGTGATGATCGTGTCGCCCAACACCACGGCGGCGCTGACCCCGGCGGTCGAACGCGCCTGCGAGGCGATGCCGGTCATCGTCTTCGACCGCGGCGTGAACACCGACTGCCCGGTGACCTTCGTGCATCCGGTCGGCGGTTACGGCTTCGGCATCCAGGGCGCCGAGTTCATTGCGGAGAACGTGGACGAGGGCGGCGACGTTCTCATGCTGCGCATCCTGCCGGGGGTCGACGTGCTCGAAACCCGCTACTCCGCCGGTCGCCGCATCCTCGAGGAAGCCGGGCTCAACATCGTCGGCGCCGAGTTCACCGACGGGGACAACGCCAAGACCAAGTCGATCGTGGAAGACTACCTGATGCGCGGCAACATCGATGCCGTGTGGATGGACGCGGGTGCGACCGCCGTGGCCGCCATCGAGGCGTTCGAGGATTCCGGCTACGAGATCCCGGTCTTCGTGGGCGAGGATCAGCAGGACTTCCTGCGCAAGTGGCAGGACGAGGGCCTCACGGCCATCGCGCCGACCTACCCGACGTTCCAGTGGCGCACCGCGGTCATCGCGGCGGCCCGCGTGATCGAGGGGGAGCCTCTGCCGGGCCCCGAATGGGTACTGCCGCAACCGGCGATCACGCAGGACAACCTCGACGAATACGTCAACCCGGCGATGCCGCCGCTGCACTACGCCATGTGCGGCTGCGAGGACATGGCCAACTACCCCGAAGCCTGGGGTGGCAACTGATCCGATGGAACGGGGCGGCGCGAGCCGCCCCTTTTCGTTACCGTGCGGGCCACGGACCAAGGGAGGACAGACATGACAAACAAGATCGAAGAACATCAGTCGATGCCGCGCGGCCGCGTGCCGAACAGCCGCTTCCCGCTGCTCATCCACCGTGGCGGGATTCCCGGCGGAGGTATGGACGCGGTGCGCGCGCAGTTCCAGAAGACCGGGTGGCTCAACAACTGGCACTACCCCGGCATCTACCTCTACCACCATTTCCACTCCACGACCCACGAGTGCCTCGGCGTGGCCGACGGCTGGATGGAACTCGAGCTGTTCGGCAAGGGCGGGACCAAGGTGCGGGTCGAGGCGGGCGACGTGGTCGTGATGCCAGCGGGCGTGTCCCACGCGATGATCGGAAATTCCGACGACGTGATGGTCATCGGCGGCTATCCCGAGGGGCGCGACTGGGACAACATCCAGGAAGAATTCGTGAGCGACGCCGACTTCCGCGCGGCCGCCAAGCTCATCATGTCCCTGCCGATCCCGGCCACCGACCCGGTGACGGGCGGTCCGCTCCGCCAGTGGCTGGACACACCCTCCTCGGTCGACGCGGGATGGAACGACTTCCGCGACGGACTCGACGCCTCCAGCTGAGCGGCGCTCAGCCCTCCAGCCGCTCCGCGGCGACGGACAGCGCGTGCCACAGGGCGCGCGCGAAACTGCGCATCGCGATCACGTCCAGCCGGTCCTGGGAACGGCGCACGAGGAAGACCGTCATGTGATGGAGCCCGGTGCGCGTCGCCCGACCCGGCCCGAGTGCTGCGGGGTCCACGTTCACGAGCTTTGCCATGAGCGCATCGATGGACGCGCCCCCGGAGTCCGATGTCACCTCGAAAACCGTGAAACCGTCGGTCTGTTCGGTGATCGAGACCCCCGGTGCGACCTCACGCAGCGCGGCGGCGAAATCCCCCGTGCCCTGCCCCGGCACCTCGATCATCCACTGATCCGGGCCGGTCCAGTAGGCCGAAGCTTTCTCCCCGAAGACGGCTTTGCCCGGCCCCGGCAGGACCAGACCGAAGGGCGCGGGGGCGCTGCCCCCCTTCCGCAATGCGAGAGAGGCGAGGCCAACGTCCGGCCGTTCGGCGAGCCTCAGGGCACCGAACCGCGCCTGCCGCGCGGTCGCATCGCCCAGGGCTGTCACGGGGGTCAGATCAGTCACGCAAACGCACTCCTTCCGGGTCGACGAAATGGGGCGAGACGACTTCGACCGCCATCTCCTGCCCCTCGAGCGGGTTGGCCGCGACGATCACCTCGCCCATGCGCGTGTCGCCATGTTCGAGGTAGCCCAGCGCGATATGGCTCCCGACGCCGGGCGAATAGCAGGCCGATGTCACCCAGCCCTGGTCCGTCTCCAACGTCCGGGACGCGCCCTTTATGAAGAGGTGGGACCCCGCCGGGATCGGCGCATCGTCCCCAACGGGCTTCAGCCCGACCAGCCGCCGGGCTTCCGCCGCCAGCCCCTCGCGCCGCGACATGACCGCGCCGATCGAATCCTTCTTCACGGACACCATCTTGCCCAGCCCGAGCATCGAGGCCGTGGTCTGCCCGGTGATCTCGGCCCCGGTTGCGTGGCCCTTCTCGATCCTCAGGACGCCCAGGGCTTCGGTGCCGTATGGTGTGACGCCCAGGTCCTCCCCGGCCTCCATCAGCCGCGCCATGAGCGCCGCGCCATAGCGGGCGGGAACGGCGAGTTCATAGGCCAGCTCGCCCGAGAACGAGATGCGGAAGAGCCGCGCGCGCAGGCCGTCGCAGATGGTCAGCTCGGCGCAGGCCATGAACGGGAACGCCTCGTTCGAAAGGTCGGTGTCGTCCACGATCCGCTCCAGGAGCGTGCGCGATTTCGGCCCCGCCACCGCGATCTGCGCCCAGGCGTCGGTGGTCGAGATCATCTGCACGTCCAGCTCGGGCCAGAGGCACTGATGCGCGAATTCCATGTTGCGATAGACCGGGCCCGCGTTGGCCGTGGTGGTCGTGACAACGAAATGATCCTCGCCCAGCCGGGCGCAGGTCCCGTCGTCGTATAGGTGCCCGTCCTCGCGCAGCATGAGGCCGTAGCGCACCCGCCCCACTTTCAGCGTCGCCATCATGTTGGCATAGACCCGGTTCAGGAACTCCGCCGCGTCGGTCCCCTGCACGTCGATCTTGCCCAGCGTGGTCACGTCGCAGATGCCGACGGCGGAGCGGACCGCCCTTGCCTCCCGGTCCACGGTGGTGCGCCAGTGATCCTCGCCCGCGCGGGGAAACATCTGTGCGCGCAGCCATGCGCCCACCTCGGTAAAGGTCGCGCCCTGCGCCGCCGCCCAGTCGTGTGTCGGGGTCAGGCGTTCGGGCCGGAAATGCTTGCCCGTGTCGCCGCCGCCCAGCACCGAGAGCGAGACGCCGGTATAGGGCGGGCGGAAGACGGTCGTGCCGGTTTCCGGGATCGTCCGGCCGGTGATCTCCGCCATCACGGCGAGGGCCGAGATGTTGGCGGTCTTGCCCTGGTCGGTCGCCATGCCGAGCGTCGTCCAGCGCTTGAGATGCTCGACGGAACGCATGTTCTCGTTATGCGCGAGGGTGATGTCCTTCACCGTCACGTCGTTCTGGAAATCGACCCAGGCCCGGCGCTTGCCCGGCACGTGCCAGAACGCGGCCTGCGCGCTGGCGAAATCCGTCGCGGCGGGCAGGGTCACCTCGGGCGCCGTCACACCGATATCCGCGAGCGCCGCCGTGGCCGCGCGCACCCCGTCGGCGAGCGCGGCGCCGGTCCCGCCCTGCCCTGCCGCCGCCCCGGCCGGGAACAGACCCCTGGGACCGTCCGCGCCGGGGACGAAGGCCAGGAGGTCCGGGTTCCACACCGGGCGTCCGCGATGGTGAGAGGCGAGGTGGACATTGGGGTTCCAGCCCCCCGCGACGGCGAGCGCGCCGACGTCGTGCCACTTAGCCTTGCCGCCACGCGTGATCTCGATGGCCGTGACTCCGCGCCGTCCTCGCGTGCCGGTGACGGTCGCCCCCCGGAACACCTCGTAATCGCCGAAGGCCTGCGCGTGCTCGCGCGTGTCCACGACGCCGAGGAGCGGCACGCCCTTTGCCCGAAGGTCCAGCGCGGTGCGGTGCCCGTCGTCGCCGTTGGTGAAGACCGCGACCGGCGCGCCCGCGCGGCCCGGCAGCGTCGCCCAACGGTTCGCATAAGCCCGCATCGCGCCGGCGAGCAGGATGCCGGGGCGGTCGTTGTCGGCAAAGGGGATGTGCCGCTCGATCGCGCCGGCCGCGAGGACCGCGCGTTTCGCGGTGATCCGCCAGAGCGTCTGACGCACTCCGTCGCCGGGCGTGGGCAAGTGATCGGCCACCCGTTCCACCGCGCCGTAGATGCCGTGGTCGTAGACGCCGAAGACGGTCGTGCGCGGCATGATCCGCACGTTGGGGAGGGCGGCGAGTTCGGCGTGCACCGCCGCCACCCAGTCGCTCGCGGGCGCCTCGTCGAGCAGGTCGCTCTCCGACAGGAGCCGCCCGCCGGGACGGAAATCCTCGTCCGCGAGGATCACGCGCGCCCCGGCCCGCCCCGCCGTCAGCGCGGCGGCAAGGCCCGCGGCCCCCGCGCCGATGACCAGCAGGTCGCAGTGCAGGAACCCCTTGTCGTAGGCATCCGGGTCCGGCTCCAGCGACAGCGCGCCCAAGCCGGCAGCGCGGCGGATCGCGGGTTCGTAGAGCTTCTCCCAGAACGCGCGCGGCCACATGAAGGTCTTGTAGTAGAACCCCGCCGCGAACATCGGGGAGAGGAGGTCGTTCACGGCGAGGAGGTCACGCTCCAGCGTCCCGACATGGTTCTGCGAGCGCGCCGTGAGACCCGCGTAAAGCTCGGCCACCGTCGCGCGCGTGTTGGGCTCGGCGCGCGCACCCTCGCGCAGGGTGACGAGCGCGTTGGGCTCTTCCGACCCCGCCGCGAAGACGCCGCGCGGGCGGTGGTACTTGAAGCTGCGTCCGACGAGGTCCACGCCGTTCGCCATCAGCGCGGAGGCGAGCGTGTCGCCCGCGAAGCCGGTGTAGGACCGCCCGTTGAAGGTAAAGTCGAGCGGCGTGTCGCGGTCGATGAGGCCGCCCGTGAGCCGGGTCATGTCCGCGCCCCCGCCCTCACGTCCCGCACAAGCTCGGCCCCGAGGATCTCATGCGTGACCGTGTCGCGCGTGACCACAAGCCAGGACCGGTCCCCCTGTTCGTGAAACCATAACTCGCGGTGCACGCCCGCCGGGTTGTCGCGCAGGAAGACGTAGTCGCAGAACGCGGCCTCGGCCCCCGGCGCATCCGGGTCGGGGCGGTCGAGGAGGGTCGCGTCGCCGAGATAGGTGAACTCCTGCGCGTCGCGCGGGCCGAGAAGCGGGTGAGGGATCAGCATGGACGCATCCTCAATGCAGGTTGGGTTGGGCGCCGACGCCCTTTTCGTCGACCACGAGTCCCCGCGCGAACCGGTCGAAACGGTAGGCGCGCGCGGTTTCGTGCGGCGTGTCGGTGGCGAGGAGATGGGCGAAGGCATAGCCGGAGGCCGGCGTCGCCTTGAACCCGCCGTAGCACCAGCCGCCGTTGAAATAGAGCCCGTCGATATGGGTGCGGTCGATGATCGGGGAGCCGTCCATCGACATGTCCATGATGCCGCCCCAGGACCGCAGGAGCCGCGCGCGGCCGATCATGGGCATGAGCGCCATGCCCCCCTCGATTACGTCCTCGACCGTGGGCAGGCCGCCGCGTTGGGCATAGGAATTGTAGCCGTCGAGATCGCCGCCGAAGACCAGCCCGCCCTTGTCGGACTGGCTGACGTAGAAATGCCCGGCGCCGAAGGTGACGACGCCCGGAATGGTCGGTTTCAGCCCCTCGGACACGAAGGCCTGCAACACGTGGCTCTCGATCGGCAGGCGCATCCCGGCCATCGCCATCACGCGCGAGGACGACCCGGCGACGGCCACGCCGACCTTGTTCGCGCCGATGGTGCCGCGCGTCGTCTCGACCCCGGTGACGCGGCCCGCCTCCATGCGGAACCCCGTCACTTCGCAGTTCTGGATGATGTCCACGCCGCGCTGGTCGGCGGCGCGGGCATAGCCCCAGGCGACACCGTCGTGGCGCGCCGTGCCCGCGCGGCTCTGCATCAGCCCGCCCTTGATCGGGAACCGCGCGTTGTCGAAGTTGAGGAACGGAACCTTCTCGCGCAGCTCTTCGCGCGACAGCAGCCGCCCGTCCGCGCCCGACAGGTGCATCGCGTTGCCCCGGCGGCGGTAGGCGTCGCGCTGGCCGTCGGTGTGGAACAGGTTGATGATCCCGCGCTGGCTGACCATCGAGTTGAAGTTCAGGTCCTGCTCCTGCCGTTCCCACAGTTTCATCGAGAACTCGTAGAATGGCTGGTTGCCGGGCAGGAGGTAGTTCGACCGGATGATCGTCGTGTTGCGCCCGATGTTGCCGGAGCCGAGCCAGCCCTTCTCCAGCACCGCGACATTGGTGATGCCGTAGGTCGCGGCGAGCGTGTAGGCGGTGGCGAGCCCGTGTCCGCCGCCGCCCACGATGATCACGTCATAGGCGGGCTTCGGGTCCGGGTTGCGCCAAAGCGGCGTCCAGCCCCGGTGGCCGGTCAGCGCCTCCTTCACGACGCGCAGTCCCGAGAATTTCATGGGTCGTCTCCCCGGCAGGGCGGTGTCCCTGCGTTCAGATGTCGAGCGTGTTCTCTTTCTCCCAGCGGGAGAAATGCGACACGAAACTGTTCCATTCCTGGTGCTTCATCTTCACGTAGGACGCTGCGAAGCCGTCGCCCAGCATCCCCTTGAGCTCCGCATCCCCGTCGAAGGCGCGCACCGCGTCGAGCATGTTGAGCGGCAGACGCGGGGCGTCGGTCACGGTGTGCCCCTCGGCATACATGTCGATGTCGTAACGCTTGCCGGGATCGGCCTTGGACTTCATCCCCGACAGCCCCGCCGCGATGATGACCGCCTGCAGCAGGTAGGGGTTCGTGGCCCCGTCCGGCAGGCGCAGCTCGAAGCGCCCCGGCCCCGGCACGCGCACCATGTGGGTGCGGTTGTTGCCGGTCCAGGTCACGGTGTTGGGCGCCCATGTGGCACCGGACATGGTGCGCGGCGCGTTGATGCGCTTGTAGCTGTTCACCGTCGGGTTGGTGATCGCCGCGAGCGCCTCGGCATGTTTCATGATGCCGCCGAGGAAATACCCGCCCTGTTCGGACAGCCCGACCTCGCCGATCTGCCCGCCCGCGTCGCCCGCAAAGGCGTTGGTCTTGCCGTCCATGTCCCAGACCGAGACGTGGGCGTGGCAGCCGTTGCCGGTCAGCCCCTCGATGGGCTTGGGCATGAAGGTGGCGCGCAGCCCGTGCTTCTCGGCCACGGATTTCACCATGAACTTGAAGAAGGAATGGCGGTCGGCGGTGACGAGCGCATCGGCGAAGTCCCAGTTCATCTCGAACTGGCCGTTCGCGTCCTCGTGGTCGTTCTGGTAGGGGCCCCAGCCCAGCTCCAGCATGTAATCGCAGATCTCGGCGATCACGTCGTAGCGGCGCATCACGGCCTGCTGGTCGTAACAGGGTTTCTCGGCCGTATCGAACGGGTCGGAAATCGTGTCGCCTTCGGGCGAGAGGAGGAAGAACTCGGCCTCGATCCCGGTCTTGACCCTGAGGCCCGCCTCGGCGGCGGCCGCGACCATACGCTTGAGCACGTTGCGCGGGGCCTGCTCGACCGGCTCGTCCTCCATCACGCAGTCGGCGGGGACCCAGGCGACCTCGGGCTTCCACGGAAGCTGGATCGCCGCGTCAGGGTCCGGCACGGCCAGCATGTCCGGGTGTGCGGGCGTGAGGTCGAGCCATGTGGCGAAGCCCGCGAAGCCGGCCCCGTCCTCCTCCATGTCCGCGATGGCGGCGGCGGGCACGAGTTTCGCCCTCTGCCCCCCGAACAGGTCCGTGTAGGAGATCATGAAGTATTTCACGCCGGTCTTCTTGGCGAATGCCGCAAGCTTGCTCATCGTCTTTCCCTCTTTCCCTCTTTCCCTGTTGGTCGCGGGCGGGGCCAGCGACCCCGTCCGCGGTCGTCTCAGAAGCCGGGCTTGCCGGGGTACCAGTTGGTGCCGGCCAGCGGCACCTGCGCCATCGCGGCGGCTTCCATGGTGAGCGCGCACAGGTCCTCGGGTTCGAGGTTATGCACGTGGTTGTGGCCGCAGGCCCGCGCGATGGTCTGGCATTCCAGCGTCATCACGTTGAGGTAGTTGCGCAGGCGGCGGCCGGCCGCACCGGGATCGAGCCGTTTCATCAACTCGGGGTCCTGCGTGGTGATCCCCGCCGGATCGCGCCCCTCGTGCCAGTCGTCGTAGGCCCCTGTGGTGGAGCCGAGCGCCTGGTATTCCGCTTCCCATTTCGGGTCGTTGTCGCCCAGCGCGATAAGTGCGGCGGTCCCGATGGACACGGCATCCGCCCCGAGGGCGAGCGCCTTGGCCACGTCGGCGCCGCTGCGGATCCCGCCGGAGACGACGAGCTGCACCTCGCGGTGCATCCCGAGATCCTGAAGCGCCTGCACGGCGGGCCGGATGCAGGCGAGCGTGGGCTGGCCGACATGTTCGATGAACACGTCCTGCGTCGCTGCCGTGCCGCCCTGCATCCCGTCGAGGACGACGACATCCGCCCCGGCCTTCACCGCGAGCGCGGTATCGTAATAAGGGCGTGCGCCGCCGATCTTGATGTAGATGGGTTTCTCCCACCCGGTGATCTCGCGCAACTCGAGGATCTTGATCTCGAGGTCGTCGGGGCCGGTCCAGTCCGGGTGACGGCAGGCCGAGCGCTGGTCGATCCCCACCGGCAGGTCGCGCATCCCCGCGACGCGCTCGGTGATCTTCTGACCCAGGAGCATCCCGCCCCCGCCGGGCTTGGCGCCCTGCCCCACGACCACCTCGATCGCGTCGGCGCGGCGCAGGTCGTCGGGGTTCATGCCGTAACGGCTGGGCAGGTACTGGTAGACCAGCTTCTCGGAATGCCCGCGCTCCTCCTCGGTCATGCCGCCGTCGCCGGTGGTGGTCGAGGTTCCGGCCATGGTCGCCCCGCGCCCCAGCGCCTCTTTCGCATTGGCCGAGAGCGAGCCGAAGGACATGCCCGCGATGGTGATCGGAATCTTCAGTTCGATGGGCTTCTTGGCGAACCGCGTGCCGAGCGTCACGCTGGTCTCGCATTTCTCGCGGTAGCCCTCGAGCGGGTAACGCGACATGGACGCGCCGAGAAACAGCAGGTCGTCGAAATGCGGCACCCGCCGTTTCGCGCCGCCACCCCGGAGGTCGTAGATGCCGGTCTCGGCGGCACGGCGGATTTCCGAGTTGATGTCGTTGGAGAAGGTCCAGGATTGGCGCGGCAGTGTCTGGTAGGTCATGGTCCGCTCCTCAGTAGGCGTCGACGTTGTCGATCTTGAAATTGTAAAGCTGGCGGGCAGAGCCGTAGCGCTTGAACTCCTCGGGCTTCGCATCCGCCCCGGCCCGCTCGAGCAGGTCGGCCAGCAGGTCGAGATGCTCCTGCCGCATCTCCTTTTCGATGCAGTCGGCACCGAGGCTTTTCACGGACCCGCGCACGAAGAGCCGCGCCTCGTAAAGCGAGTCGCCCAGCGCATCGCCCGCGTCGCCAAGGACGACGAGGTTGCCCTTCTGCGCCATGAAGGCGGACATGTGACCGATGTTGCCATGCACGACGATGTCGATGCCTTTCATCGAAATGCCGCAGCGCGAACTGGCGTTACCCTTGATGTTCAGCAGCCCCCCGTGACCCGTGGCACCCGCGTATTGCGAGGCATCGCCGTCGATCACGACCTCGCCCGACATCATGTTCTCGGCCACGCCGGGCCCCGCGGAGCCTTCGACATGAACCGTGGCGGTCTTGTTCATCCCAGCACAGTAGTAGCCGGTGGAGCCTTTCACGGTGACCGTGAGCGGGCCGTCGAGGCCCACGGCAACGGCATGGCTGCCGCGCGGATTGGTGAGTTCGTAGATGTCGTTGGCCTGCGCGCGCGCGGCGGCCTGAAGGGTTTCGTTGACCTCCCGCAGGGCGGTCGTGGACATATCCAGCACGGGCATCTCAGCGTTCCCAGAAATAGACGGTGGCGGGTTCCGGTTCCCAGACGCGCGCGGCGTCGATCCCCGGCAGGTCGGCGAAGGCCCGGTATTCGCTGGCGAAGGCGACGTAGTCGTCGGTCTCGGCCATCACGGCGGGCTTGCAGGCGATCGGGTCGCGCACCACGCCAAAGCCGGTCTTGGTGCCCGTGACGAAGGTGAAGAACCCGTCGAGGTCGTCGATCGTGCCCTCCAGCGCCTCGCCCAGCGTCGCGCCCTCGGCGATGCGCGACGAGATATAGGCCGCGCCGACTTCGGTATCGTTTTCCGACCGGGTCATCACGCCCTTGCGGGCCAGCGTGCGGCGCATCTGGTTGTGGTTGGAGAGCGAGCCGTTGTGGACGAGGCACTGGTCGTCGGCGGTCGAGAAGGGATGCGCGCCCATCGTCGTGACGGCGGATTCCGTTGCCATCCGCGTGTGCCCGATCCCGTGGCTACCGCCCATGTCGCGCAGGCCGAAGCGGGCGGCGACATCCTTGGGCAGGCCCACCTCCTTGTAGATTTCCATGGTGGTCCCGACCCCCATGATCCTGAGCCCCCGCGCCTCGAGCCAGGCGACGGCGGCCTCCTCGGCCTCGGTGGGGAGCGTGACGACCGCGTGGGTGTCGATCACCTTCACGCTGCCCGCGAACCCGGCCTCGGTGAGCGCATCCTCAAGACCGGCGAAAGCCGTTCCGGGATCATCCGACTGCACGGTGACCTTGATGCTGCCGTCCGCTTCCTCGCCGTAGATCGCGATGCCCGCGCTGTCGGGGCCGCGGTCGGTCATGGTGATGAGCATATCGGTCAGCATGTCGCCCAGCTTGGGGCGCAGGTCGTCGGTCTTCAGAAACAGGCCAACAATGCCGCACATGGGTGGTCTCCTCGTGACAGTTGCGCAACGCGTCGCCGCGTCGTCGCACCTTCATTAGAGAGAAACCTACTTTCTCTTCAAGAAACTTTTCGCCGCCAGAAGAAAATTTGCCGTGGCAGCCCTCCGCTGCCCAATCGCTGCGCAGAGAGAACCCCTGAGCCGCGCCAGCGCCCAAAAATCGGGCGCCGCGCGAACGGATCACCGGGTCTGCGGATAGGTGATGATGGAGAGGTAGCGCAGCGGCGTGGCCCGAATGTCCTCGGGCCCGTGCGGAGCGTCCGAATCGAAAAACAGCGAGTCGCCGGGTTCGAGCAAGTAGCGCTGGTCGCCGTGGCGGTAGTTCACGCTCCCTTCGAGGATATAGAGAAATTCGATCCCCTCGTGCTGGAACGTCTGGAAATGCGAGTTCTCGTCCAGCGTGATGAGATAGGGCTCTACCACGACGCCGGAATTGTTCGACCCGATATGTCCCAGCAGGTTGTACTGGTGCCCGGCCCGCGTCCCTTCGCGGTCGATCTCTGCGCCCTCGCCCGCCTTCACGTGCATGCAGCCGCGCGCCTCCTCGTAGCCCGAGAAGAGCTGGATCAGCGGCACGCGCAGCGCATGGGCCAGCGCGGAGATGGTGTTGAGCGACGGCGAGATCACGCCGTTCTCGATCTTGGACAGCATTCCTACCGACAGGCCGGTGAGGCCCGCGAGGTCGGCGCCGGTCATCCGCTGGCGCTTGCGCAACTCGCGCACCTGTCGCCCGATCGCGACCTCGAGGTTCTTCTCCCGCTGCTCCCTGACGGCATGCGGGTTCTGTTTCAGCGCCACGTCGCCCGTTTTCCTGACCACCTTTAGCCCGCCTTTTGCCTGCACCCTGTCCGATCCGGTGCGCCGATCTTGGCGCGGCGCGCAGGGAAAGGCAAAGGGCACGCAACGCGCCGGGACGTCACGGGTTCCGAAACGGAAGGGCCGTGCGGGCTGTCGGGGTTCTTACCACTCGAACGGGTCGACGGTGACGCGCTTGCCCAGGGTGAAGGCATCGGCGACATGGCGCATGGGGGCGAGGTCCATGTCGATGCCCCCCTTCTCCACGAGCTTTGCCATCTGCGCGTAAAGACGCGGGTATTCCCCGGCCAGTCCCGGAATGGTGTCGTCCGCATGGCCGTCGAGCGTCAGGGTGGCCCCGCCGTTCTCCATCACCATGACGCCGTCTCCCGTCTCGGCGCGTATGGTCCAGGTCGGCTCCCCCGGGTCCCGCCAGTCGAGGTTCATGCTCACCTCGGCACCGGCCGGATGGTGAAACCGGCAATCGGCGGCAATCGGCGTCTCGCGGTTCTCGGGAAAATGGAGTTCGGCGCCGGTCAGATGCACCGGGTCGGGCAGGATCTCGGTCAGGATCGACAACGCGTTGATACCGGGATCGAAAACGCCCAGCCCGCCTGCCTCGAACACCCAGTCCTGGCCCGGATGCCAGGCGCGCACGTCCTCGCGCCATGTGATCGTGAGGCGGTGGAGGGCTTTGTCCGCAAGCCACGCCTTCGCGGCGGGCACCTTGTCGGCCTGTCGCGAATGCCACGTGGCATAAAGCGAGACCCGGTGCGCCCGCGCCAGCGCCTCGAGCGCATGACATTCCGACAGGGTCGCGCCCGGCGGCTTTTCGAGCATCACATGGCGCCCCGCCCGGATCGCCGCCTCGGCATAGGCGAAACGCGGCACGGGCGGCAGGCAGAGCGACACCACCCGGATGTCCGGGCGCTCGGCGAGCATCCGGCCGAAGTCGTCATAAGCGGGAATACCATCGACTTTACCGTGACGCGACACGGTCGCGGACAGGTCCCAGTCCGGGCTGTCGTTGATCGCAGGCACATGCTGGTCGAGCGCGATCTTTCCGATTCCGACGAGCGCGATTTCCATCAATGCGAATCCTTTCCGACGGGCGCGCCCCGGCACCCCTTGAGAAACCCGAGGTCGGCCCCGGTATCGGCCCCCTGCACGTGCTGCTGGTGGAGCCAGAGGTAACCGCTCTCGGCCTGTTCGTGGCTCGGCACCCAATCCGCGAGGCGCCCGGCAAGTTCCTCGTCGGAGATGTCGAGGTGCAGGCGGCGCGCCGCCACGTCCAGTTCGATCATGTCTCCGTTGCGCACCACGGCGAGCGGCCCGCCGGCCGCCGCTTCGGGCGAAGTGTGCAGGACGACGGTGCCGTAGGCGGTGCCCGACATGCGCGCATCCGAAATGCGGATCATGTCGGTGATCCCCTTCTTCAACACCTTGGGC
>CAXRHZ010000011.1:0-106406 GCA_964230745.1 Maritimibacter sp.
GGGGGCGCCCCCCGCGTCGACCCGGGCGAGGGGCGCTGCCCCTCGCGCTCCCCGAGGTTTTTTGAAACGAAGAAGGGGGCAGCGTCAGGCGCTGATGGTCCAGGGCGTGTCGAAGTGATGTTCTTCGAGGTTCGCGCCGTCTCCGATCCGGTCGATCACGGCGAATAGGCCGGGGGCCTCTAGCGGTGTGAGAACGCCGTGCCAGGTGCCGCGGTGGAAATTGATCGCCTGGCCAGGCGCGGTGAGGAAGGCCTCGGGCGTGCTGGGCGTGCCGCCCGCGTCGGGCGCTACGATCACGAGGAACGAGGTCATTGACATGGGCACGAAGCACTGCGACCCATCCGGGTGCCTTTCGACGAGGTCGAGCGCATAGGGCAGGGCGCGGGGCTCCGCTTTGAACAGGCTCACTCCTGCGCGCCCGTCCGCGAAGTCGAGCGTGGCGCGGTCATGGTAGCGGCCGCACATGCCCTGGTTGATGATCTTGTCCGGCGCGCCCTCGGTGTCGAGCACGTCGCCAAAGCGCGCGAAAGCCTCGCGTGTCAGCGGTCTGGCTTTGATCGTTCCACTCACGCGAGCTTTTCCTTGAGCCGCAGCATCGCAATCCGCTCCACCTGTTTGCAGGCCTCGGCGAACTCGGTCTCGGTGTCGTTCTCGACACGGCGTGAAAAGGCGTTGAGGATGCCCTGCTTGTCGTGGTCGCGCACCGCAATGATAAAGGGAAAGCCGTGTTTCGCGGTGTAGGCGTCGTTCAGCTTCGTGAAGGCCGCACGCTCCTCGTCCGTCAGGGCGTCGAGGCCGGCGCTCGCCTGCTCCGACGTGCTTTCTGCCGTGAGCCGTTTCGCCGCCGCGAGCTTGCCCGCGAGGTCGGGGTGCGCCGTCAGCACGCCGAGGCGTTCGTCCCGGCTGGCCGAGCGGAACACGCGGGCGAGTGCGTTGTGAAGTCCCGCCGCGCTGTCGTGGGCCGGGCCGAGCTCCATCGCCCACGCGCGGTCCGCGATCCAGGCCGAATGTTCGAAAATTCCCCCGAACTCCGCAACGAACCGGTCCTTTTCCCATAGGTGAGGTTCGATTCGTGCAACTGGCGGGTGGGTCTCGGCCCAGTGCCGGGCGATGTCGTTGCGCCGCGGGGTCCAGACGCCCTCATGCCCCTGGATGTAGTCGATGAAGCGTCGCAGCCCCATCACGCGCCCTGGGCGTCCGACGATCCGGCAGTGCAGGCCGATGCTCATCATCTTGGGCGACCCCGCCATCCCTTCGGCGTAGAGTGCGTCGAAGCTGTCCTTGAGATAGGTGAAGAAATGCTCGCCGGTGTTGAACCCCTGCGCGGTGGCGAAACGCATGTCGTTGGCGTCCATCGTGTAGGGGATCACGAGCTGGTCCCGCTCGCCCACCCGCAGCCAGTAGGGCAGATCGTCGTCGATCGTGTCGGAAACATAGGCCATCTGCCCGGTCTCGGCGGCGAGGCGCACCGTGTTCATGGAGCATCGGCCCGTGTACCAGCCCTCGGGCGGTGTGCCGACCACCTCCGTGTGGAGCCGGATCGCCTCGGCAATCGTCGCGCGCTCCTCCTCCTCCGCCATATCCTTGTGCTCGACCCATTTCAGGCCGTGGGACGCGATTTCCCAATCCGCCTCGACCATCGCCGCGACCTGTTCCGGCGAGCGGGCGAGCGCGGTGGCCACACCGTAGACGGTGGGTTTGATCCCGACCTCGCCGAACAGGCGGTGGAGCCGCCAGAAGCCAGCGCGTGCGCCGTAGTCGTAGTTCGACTCCATGTTCCAGTGGCGCTGCCCCGGCCAGGGTGCCGCCCCGATGATCTCGGACAGGAAGGCTTCGGAGGCCGCATCCCCGTGAAGGATGTTGTTTTCGCCGCCTTCCTCATAGTTCACAACGAACTGCACGGCGATACGCGCGCCCTCGGGCCAGTCGGGGTCGGGGGGTGTTGCCCCATAACCGCGCAAGTCTCTCGGATACCTGTTCATCGGCTGCCCCTAATCGTTACCGGCGTGATAATGCTGCCCCAAATCTAAGCAAATGCCCCTCCGAATGGATATTCGCTCGTGAAGGGATTGGAAACGGTTTTCACTCAAGCCATTGTTGCCAAGACCAATTCGAGCGACTGTCGGGTCGGGACTGGAAGGGACAGGATGGAAAAATGGGCGGATACCTGACGACTCACGTTCTGGACACGGCGCGGGGCAAGCCCGCTGCGGGCATCGAGATCGCACTCTATCGCGTGTCTGGAAACTCGCACAAGAAGATCGCGACGGCGGTGACGAACGACGACGGGCGCACCGATGGCCCGATCCTGCCCGAGGACTCGTTCAAGACCGGGACCTATGAACTGATCTTCTTCGCCGGCGACTACCTGCGCGCCACCGGTGGGGCCACGGGTGACACGTTGTTCCTCGACCAGATCCCGATCCGGTTCGCGATGGACGAGGACAGTCATTACCACGTGCCGCTGCTCCTCTCGCCTTACGGCTATTCCACTTATCGCGGGAGCTGAGGCGTGACAGGCATCATCATCATGGACTGGCTCGAATTCGCGGTGCGCTGGCTCCACGTCGTGACCGCGATCGCCTGGATCGGGTCGTCGTTCTATTTCATCGCGCTGGACCTCGGCCTGCGACCCTCCACCGACAGGCGGTCGGGGGTGAACGGCGAGGCGTGGCAAGTCCACGGCGGCGGGTTCTATTTCATCCAGAAATACCTTGTCTCCCCCGCGCGGATGCCGGACGAGCTGACCTGGTTCAAATGGGAGAGCTACTCGACCTGGCTGTCCGGAGCCGCGCTTCTCATGCTGGTCTACTGGGCCGGCTCCGAGATGTACCTGATCGACGCCGCGAAGATGGAGCTCTCGCCCCTCGTCGCGATCCTGATGTCGGGCGCGTCGCTCACGGTGGGCTGGCTGGTCTACGACTTCCTGTGCAAATCGCCGCTCGGCGAGCGGCCCACGTTGTTGATGCTCCTCCTGTTCATCCTGCTCTTGGTGATGGGCTGGGGGTACAACGAGGTATTCACGGGTCGGGCCGTGATGATCCATCTCGGCGCCTTCACGGCCACGATCATGACCGCGAACGTGTTCTTCATCATCATGCCGAACCAACGGATCGTGGTGAAGGACCTGATCGACAAGAAGCAGCCGGACCCGAAATACGGCAAGATCGCCAAGCTCCGGTCGACGCACAACAACTACCTGACGCTGCCGGTGATCTTCCTCATGCTGGCGAACCATTACCCACTGGCGTTCGCCTCCACCTACAACTGGGTGATCGCGGGGCTCGTGTTCCTGATGGGCGTGACGATCCGGCATTTCTTCAACACGCATCACGCGCACAAGGGGAACTTGTGGTGGACTTGGCTGGTGACGGCGCTCCTGTTCCTCGGCGCGGTATGGCTGTCCACGATGGGCACGCAGGCGGACACCTACGAGGAGAGCGAGGCGCGGGCCCTGACGCCGCATGAAGAGCGCTACGCCAGCGTGGCGGAGTTTGAGGACGTGCTCTGGGTCGTGCAGGGGCGCTGTTCCATGTGCCACGCCCGCGAACCTGGGTGGGAGGGGATTGCCGTCGCGCCAAAGGGGGTCGTGCTTGAAACGCCGGCCGATATCGCGTCGGAGGCGAAGCGGATCTACATCCACGCGGGGCTGACGGATGCGATGCCGCCGGCGAACATAACCTACATGGAGCCGGAGGAACGCGCGATCATCCGGGCGTGGATCGACGCGGCGGGGTAAGCGTATCGCCGCAAGCAGGGCTTGCGACGACCCGTTGGGGGGAGGCCAGCCTCCCCCCAAACCCCTCTCCGAAGTATTTATGAAACAGAGAAGAACAGGAGCGGCTTTTCAGCCCGAGTGCGCCTGTCTATAAGGCCGCGTGACCATTGGAGTTTGCGACATGCGCACAGCGAAGGTGAGCCGGTCCACGGCGGAAACCGAGATCACCGTCGAGATCGACCTCGACGGGACCGGCAAGTACGACAACGACACGGGCGTGGGGTTCTTCGACCACATGCTCGACCAGTTGTCGCGCCATTCGCTGATCGACATGACGGTGCGCGCCAAGGGCGATTATCACATCGACGACCATCACACGGTCGAGGACACCGGGATCGCGCTGGGGCAGGCTTTGCGCGAGGCGCTGGGCGACAAGACCGGCATCAACCGCTACGGCGAATGTCACCTGCCGATGGACGACGCGCAGGTGCGCGCCGCGCTCGACCTGTCGGGGCGGCCCTACCTGGTGTGGAACGTGGACATTCCGACCGCCAAGATCGGTGCTTTCGATACCGAACTGGTGCGCGAGTTCTTCACGGCCTTCTCCGGTAATGGGGGCATCACGCTCCACGTCGACCGCCTGCACGGGTTCAACAGCCACCACATCGTCGAGGCCGCGTTCAAGGCTGTCGCGCGAGCACTGCGGGTCGCGGTCGAAACCGATGCGCGCAAGGCGGATGCGGTTCCGTCGACCAAGGGGGCGCTCTGAGTTGGTCACGGCCCTTATCGACTATGAAAGCGGCAACCTGCACTCGGCTGAAAAGGCGTTTCAACGCATGGCGCAGGAGGTGGGCGCGGGCGAGGTGATCGTCACCTCCGACCCACATATTGTCGCGGGCGCGGACCGGATCGTGCTACCCGGCGACGGGGCTTTCCCGGCGTGCAAACAGGCGCTGTTCGACCACCGCGGGATTTTCGAGGCGATGGAACGGGCCGTGTTCGAGCGTGGCGTGCCGTTCATGGGGATCTGCATCGGGATGCAGATGCTGGCGACGCGCGGGCTGGAATATTCCGAGACGACCGGGTTCGACTGGATCGGCGGCGACGTGGTCGCGATCGAGCCGGGGGCGGACAAGAAGGTGCCGCATATGGGCTGGAACGATCTGGTCATCGACAACCCGCACCCGGTGCTCGCGGGGATCGAGACCGGCGATCACGCCTATTTCGTCCACTCGTTCCACTTCCGCGTGGCCGATCCGGCGCACCGGGTCGCCTTTTGTGACTATGGCGAAGAAATCACCGCCATCGTGGGGCGTGACAATATGGTAGGCACGCAGTTCCACCCGGAGAAGTCTCAAGCGAATGGGCTGAAGATCATCGCCAATTTCCTGAGCTGGCGTCCCTGACCACGACCCTCCCGAAACGAAAAAGGCCGGGAGCGAAGCCCCCGGCCCGAACCCTGCGACCTTGGCGCCGTTACTGGAGACGCTTCCAGTTCTGGTTGGCGCAGAGGAGGCCGCCCGCGACACAGCCCTTCAGCGACAGCGCATTGCCGTTCACCTGCATCTTGCCGATGTAGATCTTGTCATTCGACGGGCGCCAGACGCTGCCCTCATAAGCGCCGCCGCCCTGCGGCACCATGTCGATGACCAGCGTCTTGCCATTGTTGGGCGAGTCGTACTCGGTGCCGTCGGCCATGAAACTGCGGGTGATATCGCCGCAGACGGCCGAGCCGCACTGATACATCTTGACCATCGCAAAGCGACCATCGTCGACTTCGGTCTGCCAGATACCGATGGCGGCATCCTGAGAAAGCGCCGGCAGGCCAGCAACGGCGAGAACGGCGGCGAGTGCGAATTTCTTCATGGTATCCTCCCTGTTTCCGGCATCGTTCACCAAGTCGCATGCCAATACAACATTGACGTGAAGCCAACCGGTCAGGATGGATTGCGCGACGTACGGGGTTACTGAACCTGTGTCCAGGTTTCGTTGCGGCAAAGCGGGCCGAGGCAGGCGGAAACCTTCATTGTCCCGCCGTTCACCTCGAGCTTGAGGGGCGCGGATTGTCCGGTGTCGGGCCGGCGAATCCGACCGTTCGCGAACTCGCCATCGCCCACCGGCTCCATGTTGATCACGATGGTCTTGCCGAGCGATCCGCCCTGGATTTCGCCGTCCGGGCCGAAGGTGCGTGTCACGACGCCGCAGATCTTGCCCGAGCAGGGACCGAACCGAACGAAAGCGTAGTCGCCATTGTAGGTCGCCGTGCGCCACGTGCCCGAAAGGCCGGTGTCCGCCTTGGCCCCGGCGGTGGTCATGAGCATGGCGACCGCGGCCGCGAGCGGTTTCAGGGATGGAGGTTTCATCATGTCCGTCCTCACATGCTGATCGCAACTATCGCGATCCGAACGAGCCGCCCGGCGCGAATGTTCCGGCTGTCTTGTCGTCGGGGAATACGCATGTTTAATGCGCCCAGACCAATCTGAGCCGGAGCCGCCATGATCCTGTATCCTGCCATCGACCTGAAAGACGGCCAGTGCGTGCGCCTGTTGCGCGGTGAAATGGAGGCCGCGACGGTCTTCAACGACGACCCCGCGGCACAAGCCAAGGCCTTCGAGGCAGCGGGGTGCGAGTGGATCCACCTCGTCGACCTGAACGGCGCTTTCGCGGGCGAGCCGGTGAATGCGGCGGCGGTCGAGGCGATCCTCGGCGCGATCTCGGTTCCGGCCCAGCTGGGCGGCGGCATCCGCGACATGGCGACCATCGAGACGTGGATCGAAAAGGGCCTGTCGCGCGTGATCCTCGGAACTGTCGCGGTCGAGAACCCCGATCTCGTGCGCGAGGCGGCGAAGGCGTTTCCGGGCAAGGTCGCGGTCGGCATCGACGCGCGCGACGGCAAGGTGGCGACCAAGGGCTGGGCGGAAGAAACCGATGTGGACGCGACAGACCTCGCCAAATCCTTCGAGGACGCGGGCGTGGCCGCGATCATCTATACCGACATCAACCGCGACGGCGCGATGCAGGGCCCGAACGTCGAAGCGACGGCGGCGCTGGGCAACGCCGTTTCGATCCCGGTGATCGCGAGCGGTGGTGTCTCCTCGCTCGACGACCTGCGGGCGCTCAAATCCTGCGGGGCGCCGCTCGACGGTGCGATCTCGGGCCGCGCGCTCTACGACGGGGCGATCGATCTGGCCGAGGCGCTGGCGGTTCTGAAAGCCTGACGATTTTTGCGTGGCCTGACCGGCCCCAGCGCCTAAGCTGTGGGGCAGGAGGATGCCATGACGACCAAAGCCACCCGCGTTGCCAACCGCCCGCCCAAGCTCATCCGCGCCGCCGAGGGCGCACATCGCAACGGGCCGTGGTCGGGGAGCGTCTCTGCCGAGGCACTCGGGACATCATCCTTCGTGCTCTTCGCGCGGTTCGAGGCGGTGGGGTCCGGACCGGTCCTGCACGTCCATCCCTACGACGAGATATTCGTGGTGAAGGAGGGCCGCGCGATGTTCACGGTCGGCACCGAGACCTTCGAGGCCCGCGAGGGCGACGTGGCCGTGGCCCCGGCGAACACGCCGCACAAGTTCAAGAATCTCGGGCCCGGGCCCCTCTACACCATGGACATCCATCTCAACGACGAATGGATCCAGACCGACCTCCACGACCCGGAGGCCGGCTGAGCGTCACATGGATCCGGCGGTCACGTTGTAGCTTCCGGCGGTGCACATCCGGCTGTCGTCCGAGGCGAGGAACAGGACCATCCGGGCGACCCAGACGGGGTCGATCATCTCCGGCAGGCATTGCGAAGCCTTGTGACGTGCTTCGCCCTCGGGGGTGAGCCAGAGGGTTTTCTGCCGCTCGGTCATGATCCAGCCGGGCACGACCGCGTTCACCCTGATCCAGTCCGGGCCGAGGTCGCGCGCCATTGTCCGCGTGAGCCCCTCGATCCCCGCCTTGGCGGTGGCATAAGCGGGAAAGTTGCCGACGGATTCGTGCCAGGAGTTCGAGCTCATGTTCACGATGCTGCCGCCGCCCGCCGCTGACATGTCCGGCGCAACGGCCTGAATGGCGAAGAAGGCGTGGCGCAGGTTCGTCTCCATCCGCTCGTCCCAATAGTCCGGCGTGACCTCGCGCCAGTCGTGGCGGTCGTCGCGCGCGGCGTTGTTGACGAGCACGCGGGCCGGGCCGTTGGCGGCTTTCAACGTGTTGATCGCGGCCCGGAGCGCCTCGATATCGGTCAGATCCGCCTCGGCGAAGGTCACGCCGGGCCCAAGCTCGCCGGCGAGGGCGCGCCCCGCGTCCGCGTCCCGGTCGATGAACCCGACCTTCGCGCCCTGCGCGGCGAAAGCCCTGACGATCTCTTCCCCGATGCCGCTGGCCCCGCCGGTCACGACCACGGCGCGGCCCGAAAGCGAGGGATATGTCGCGAAGTCATTCATCATTCGTCCTCCTGGGGCGGACCCTGACGCGGGCGCCGCGCGGGCGCAACCCGCCACTGGCAAAGCCGGGCCAAACGGTCTATTCCGACCGCGACGATCCCCGGAGGGCACATGCTCAAGACGCGCATCATTCCCTGTCTCGACGTGGCCGATGGCCGCGTGGTGAAAGGTGTGAACTTCGTCGACCTGCGCGATGCGGGCGACCCGGTCGAGGCCGCCAAGGCCTATGACGCGGCGGGCGCGGACGAGCTGTGTTTCCTCGACATTCACGCGACGCATGAGAACCGTGGGACGATGTTCGACCTGGTCCGGCGGACGGCCGAGCAATGCTTCATGCCGCTCACCGTGGGCGGGGGCGTGCGCACCGCCGAAGATGTGCGCGCGCTGCTCCTCGCAGGCGCCGACAAGGTCAGCTTCAACTCCGCCGCGGTGGCGAACCCGGACGTGATCCGGGACGCGGCCGAGCGTTTCGGCTCGCAATGCATCGTCTGCGCCATCGACGCCAAGACCGTCGCAGGCGGCGGGTGGGAGATTTTCACCCACGGCGGGCGCAAGCCGACGGGCATCGACGCGGTGGAATTCGCAAAGACCGTCGTGGCGAAAGGGGCGGGGGAGATCCTGCTCACCTCGATGGACCGCGACGGCACGCGCGCCGGTTTCAACCTGCCGCTGACCCGCGCGATTTCCGACGCCGTGGATGTGCCCGTGATCGCCTCGGGCGGTGTCGGCACGCTCGACCATCTCGTCGAAGGGGTGACGGAAGGGGGGGCGAGCGCCGTGCTCGCCGCCTCCATCTTCCACTTCGGCGACCACACCATCCGCGAGGCCAAGGAACACATGGCCGCCGCGGGCATCCCCATGAGGCTCGAATGACCGCGCTCGACCGTCTTGCCGAAACCATCGAGAAACGCCGGGGCGTGAACCCGCGCGACAGCTGGACCGCGGCGCTCCTCGCGCGCGGCCCCGAAAAATGCGCCGAGAAATTCGGTGAGGAAGCGGTCGAGGCGATCATCGAGGCCGTGAAGGGCGACCGGGAGAAGCTGACCGCCGAGGCGGCGGATGTGCTCTATCACCTGCTGGTCATGCTGGCCGCCCGCGACGTGCCGTTCGAGGACGTGCTGGCGGAGCTCGACCGCCGGGAAGGCACGTCGGGGATTGCCGAGAAGGCATCGCGGTAGACGGATCGGGCCGGGCCTGCGCCCGACCCGACCCGTGCGAGAGGCCAGCCTCTCGCGCTCTCCGAAGTATTTGGAAAACGAAGAAGATCAGGACGCGGAGTCGATCCGGCCCCACCAACGGCGGCGGTCGCGGCTGACGACCGGGATGGCGAGCGCGTCGAGGCGCGGGCCGGGACCGCTGTCGGCCATGACGACCGCGCGGCGCGCGACCCGGGTCGCTTGCCGGATCGTGTCGCGCGTCGGGACCCAGTCGCTCGCGAACAACCGGACGAGGTCGAGCCCGTGTCCCCCGTCGCGGGGCGTCTCGAACATCGGGTCCAGTGCGACCACGTCGAAGCTGTTGTCCGGCTGTGCGGCTAGAAACCCGTCGGCCTCGGCGTTCAGGTGCTCAATCCGGCGCATGGCCGGGGCGAGGGCGGGGGACCGATCGTACCGCGCCAGCCCGTACGCCACGATGCGCGCGAGGATCGGCGCGGCCTCCAGCGCCACGACCCGGCCCGCGGCGCCGACCGCATGCGCGGCGGTCATCGCGTCGGCGCCCATCCCACAGGTGCAATCGAGCACGTGGTCGCCCGCGCGGATGCCGGCCACCGTGAGGAAGTGGTCGCCCTGCGGCGCACCTCCCATGACCCGTCGGGTGGCCATGTTGGGGTGGAAGCCCAGGCGACGTTCGTCGCGCACGAGGTGGATGGCCGTGCGTTTCACCACGAGGGCGGCGGGGCGCCCGACCAGGCCTGACAGGTAGGTGATCGAGCAGCCGGCCCGCGCGATCAGGGGTAAATCGAACCTGCGGGCGAGATCGCGCGCTTCGGCCTCTTCGTCCGGGTCCGGCTTTTTGCGCGTCGTGACGAAAAGGTCGTCCGGGGTGAGGCGGTCAGGCAAGGAGGCGCGGGATCTCGATCGCCGGGCAGCGGTCCATGACCACATCGACGCCCGCCGCGCGCGCGGCCTCCGCCGCGTCCTCGTTCTCGACGCCGAGCTGCATCCAGACGGTCTTGAGCCCCGGCAGCGCCTCGAGCGCCTCGTCCACGACCGGGCCGACCGCCTCGGACCGGCGGAAAATGTCTACCATGTCCACCGGCCAGTCCTTTGGAATGTCCGAGAGCGACGCCACGACCGTCTCGCCGAGCGCCTCCTGCCCGGCCTGACCCGGATTCACGGGAATCACCCTGTAACCGCGTGCGGCGAGGAACCTGGCGACCCGGTTCGAAGGGCGCGCCTCGTTCGGGGACCAACCCACCAACGCGATGATGCGCGTCCGGTCGAGTATGTCGGAAATGTAGGCGTCGGGATAAGTCTGTGTCATGGCGTGACTTTAGCCGATCTCGGGCGCATGGAAAGCGGACAATCCGCCGCTGCCAGCCCCACCAAAAAAAGCGCCCGGAAGGGGACCCGGGCGCAGTTTGTGGAACGAGGGACAGTGAAGTGAGATTGCGGGCGTTCCACCACCCGGTCTCGCCACATCAAGTATGATGCGCCCATCTGATTGGAAGGGTGAATAAACAATCTGTGAAATGGCGGTGACGGGCGCTTAGGCGTCGAGGCTCTCGCGATAGAACGCCCATTCGTCCACCACCGCGCCCGAGGGCAGGCGGCACAGGCCAACCTGGCCTTCCGCGCTGTCGCGAATGATCGTCTCGCCTCCCTGGCTCGCGCAATAGGTCGAGGCCGGGTTGGCCATGTCGAGGACTGGGGACTCGGTGGTCGCCATGCAGGCGGCCAAGGGGAGGAGGGTGAGCGGAAGCAAAAGACGGGGCATGAAACACTCGCGTTGGAAAGATGCGCCCACCCTGCCCGGAGCAGCGCACCGGTGCAAGCGTCAGCGGATGCGGGTGGCGTAAAGCGCGACGGCGGCCGCGTTGGACACGTTGAGAGACCCGAATTCCGCGTCGTAGGGGATCTTCACGAGGCCATCGCAGGTCTCGCGCGTCTTTGGGCGCAGGCCCGGCCCCTCGGCCCCCATGACCAGCGCCACCGCCCGTCCGCCGAGCGGTGCGACCGCGTCCGCGATGTCGGTGTCGGCTTCACCGGCGAGGCCCAGCACGGTGTAACCCATGTCCTTGAGCCGCGTCATGGCGTCGGCGAGGTTCGTGACCCGCAGGTAAGGCTGACGCTCAAGCGCGCCGGAGGCGGTCTTGGCGAGCGCGCCGGTCTCGGGCGCCGAGTGATGCTTGGTGCCGATCACCGCGCGGGCCCCGAAGACCTCTGCCGAGCGCAGGATGGCGCCCACGTTATGGGGATCGGTGACCCGGTCGAGAAGCACCACGACGGGCGCGCGGTCGCCGTCGCCCATGCAGACTTCCTCCAGCCGGCCCCAGTCGAGCGGTTTGACCTCCAGCGCGGCGCCCTGGTGGACCGATCCGGGGTCGAGCGGAACGGGGAACTTGCGTGGGTCCGCGATCTCGGGCTCGATCCCGCCCGCGGCGATGGCGTCGGCGAGTTTGTCGGCGGCATTCTTGGTGACCACGAGGCGCAGCTTGACCCGCGCCGGGTTCTCCAGCGCATCGCGCACGGCGTGCAGCCCGAAAAGCCACAGCGTTTCCGCGGCCGCCGCGCGTTTGCCGCGTTCCTTCTCGACCACCCATTTCGGTTTTTTCGCCACGTCCGGCCCCCGTTTCGACAGGCCCGGAATGTGCGCCGGGGTGCGGTCGACATGCAAGGGATTTTCGGCTTGACGGGTCCGGGGTGCGCGGGTAATCAGCCCCCCACGCGCCGGGGGCAACCCCGGTTCGGGCGACGAGCTGCAAGGTGCGGCAGCGGACTGTAACTCCGCCGGGGAGACCCATGCCTGGTTCGATTCCAGGGTCGCCCACCATTCCCCTCTACACGATGCTCCCGGTGCTTGGTCCTCCGGACGGGGTCGTCAGAAATGCTGCGCTGCCGGATGGGCGGACGGGCGTATGTAGTCTCGTGTGCCGGATGGGCGCGTGGCGAGAGCGGGGCGGGCATTCCGGTCGCCGCCGAGGTCGAAATGCAGCCCCGCCGTAGGTGCGATCACGCCGCTGCCGTTTGACCGTGGTGGCGCGTAGCGCACGCCTGCGAACACCGAAATGTTCGTGCCGGGCACGTCATACAGCACGCCGCCCTTGAAAAGAGCCACGGCGCGAAACGGGCCAATCAGGGCATTGGGCTTCAAGAACCCCTGGTAGCCGTACATGAACCCTGCATCGAGCCCCGCGTAGACGCCGAAACCGTCGAGGGCGGGCGGGCGATATTGTGCCTCGAAGCTAACGCCGAGTGCGAAGGATTGGGCGCTGTAGCTGTTGACCATGGCGATCGCAAAGTAACCGGTGGTCACGCGGAAACTCGGCGAAAGGTCGTAGGCATTGTTGCAATTGACCGCGCGCGCGTTGAGCTGATCGTTTGTCGCGCGCCCCGTTGCCTTCCGGATATGCCAGAACTTCGAGAAATACTCGACCGAGGTGGTGTCGCAGGGGAGCCACGAACCGGCGCGCGCGGCGCCCGGCAGGCTGGTCAGGAAACTGCTCGCCGCGAGCGTCAGGGCTATGGCGGCGGCGAAGCCGGGGCGTTTCAATGGTTCCTCCTGCCTGCCGATGTCAGGGCGGTTCATTTTGGTGGACGGGTTTGCACTGCTCTCACCCTTGCCGAGTCGCGCGCGCGTCACAAGCGCTGTCTGAGGCACCGTTGTGGGCGGGACACAAGGCGGGGCCGGGCCTCCGGCGCGAGGTCTGCAAGTGGCGCTTTGCCGACGGAGCAGTCAATGTCGGCAAGGTTTCACCGATCCACGGAACCCGTCGGAACGGTGCTCCGGGGGACCGCATTGAGGGGGCAGAGCGGGTCCTACTGACCCGCGTCAGATACAGGAGCTCACAATGACCTTCTTCAACAAGACGACGACCCTTGCAGCCCTTCTCGCGACTGGCGTTTCCGGCGCTGCGCTGGCGCAGAGCGCCAATGCCGATGCCGGTGGCGGTGCGAGCATGAGCGCAGGCGACAATGGCCTGTCGACCGGGGCGGACGCGTCCGGTGGCGTGTCGGCGAACGTCGATACCGGCAAGAACGGCGGTCTCGGCAAGACCGACGCCCCCGGTCAGGACGTTTCGGCGGATGCACGGAGCCAGTCGGGCATCGATTCGGAAACGGATACCGACATGGCGGCCGACGATGAAAACGGTGACCTCACCTACGGTCGGATCATTTCGTCGATGAACACCGAGAACTTCTCCAACTTCGACTGGTCCGAGGTGGACGAGCAAACCGAAGTAAACGTGACCGGTGTGAGCGACGTCCAGGGCGAAGCCGATGAAAACGCGCAGGCGCTGGACAATGCGCTCGCCAAGACCTCCGAGGACATTGAGCGCTTCCAGTCGGACGTCGAGGCGAATGACCAGGTCAACGCCTCGCTCGAGGAAGAAGGCTATGAAAGCGGCGACGTGCTCATGGTCTACCTGACTCCGACGGGCGTGATCGAAGTCGTGGTCGATGACCGCGGATAACTTCGCTGCATGACATGATCGGCCCCCGCCCGTGCGGCGGGGGTCTTGTCGTATCAGGGGGAGAGGCGTTCGTGTGTCGCCACGGCGCCAAAGCCGGCAATGCGCGCCCCTCCGATGACGTAAAGCGCCCCGCCACCCGCCGCGGCAGCTGTTCCATGGCGGGGGTTGGGCATGTCCGGTAGCGGCGACCATGACCCGTCTCGGGCATGAAACACCCAGCTTTGAGCGATGACCTTTGGCTCGGGGACAAAGCTTTCCCCGCCGAAGACATACAACCTGTCGTCCACGGCTGCCGCCGACAGACCGCCTTGCGCCGCCGGCATGTCCGGTCCACTCACCCAGCGGTCACGAGCGGGGTCATAGATTTCGAGCGTGGCGACGTTTCGTATGCGCGGTGCGTCGTTTGGCAGAAACCGCCGTCCCCCGACCACGTGGATGCGTCCGCCGATCACGGCAGCTGCCGCGCTGTTGCGGGCGGTGGGTGCATCCGCCCCTTGCGTCCAGATACCGCTGGTCGGGTCGAGGATATCCACCCGGGAACTGTCGCGATGCGCAGCGAACCGACGCGCATCAGGTCCTGTGGGAACGCGTCCGCCGATCACATGGATCAGGCCGTCGACCACGGCCACGACATGTTCGCCGCGTGCGACAGGGAGCGGCGGGCCATCCCGCCAGACACCGCTCTGGAGGTCCAGAATCCGCACCTCCGCCACCGCCCGCCAGTCCGGAGGCGTGCCGGAAAAGCCGCCGATCGCGTAAAGCTGGTTCCCGACGACGGCGACGCCCACGTGGTGACGTAGTGCGGGGAGCGGCGGGAGGCTCTGCCAGGTGTCCGAGGCGATGTCATAGGAGAAGGCGTGATCCGTCGGCTGGCCGCCCCGTCCGAAACCGCCGATCGTATAGATACGCCCTCCCGATTCGGCTGCGTATATTTCCTGCACCGGAAGCGGTAACGGTGCGGCCGTGGACCAAACCGGTTCGGCCCTTGCCCCGCCTGCGACGCACAACAGTATCGCTGCGATGCCCCAGTGTTTCAAAGCCGCCTCCTTGCTGTCGCACCTTCACTGTCAAAGCATTTGGCCTTTTGGTCAAATCCTGTAACCATTGCGCACCACAACGAAGACCCGGGAGGCAGAGCCATGATCAGCCAGCAACTCAACGACGCCATCACGCGGGTGGGGCCGGGAACGCCGGCGGGCGAAGTCCTGCGCCGCTACTGGCAGCCCGCGGCGCTGACGGACGAACTCGAAGGCAAGCGTCCGGTCGTGCCGGTGCGGCTCATGGGTGAGGACCTCGTCCTGTTCCGGAACGAGGACGGAGAGTTGGGCCTGATCGGGCGCCACTGCCCGCATCGCGGGTCCGACCTGTGCTACGGCCGGCTCGAGGACAACGGGCTGCGGTGCCCGTTCCACGGCTGGCATTTCGACCGCACTGGACAATGCGTCGAGCAGCCGGGCGAACCCGAGGGTTCGCGGATGCACGAGAACATCAAGACGACTTCCTATCCCGTTGAAGAACGTAACGGAATCATCTTTGCCTACATGGGGCCGGGCGATCCGCCGCCGTTCCCGAATTTCGACTGCTTCCGCGCCCCCGACAGTCACGTCTTTGCCTTCAAGGGGCTGTGGGAGTGCAACTGGCTTCAGGCGCTCGAGGTCGGCATTGACCCCGCGCATGCCTCCTTCCTGCATCGCTTCCTGGAAGACGAGGACCCGGACGAAGGCTATGGCAAGCAGTTCCGCGACAAGGCCGCGAACACCGAGATACCGATGACCCAGCTACTGCGCGACTACCCGCGCCCGGAGATCGAGGTCGAAGAGACCGACTACGGCATGCGAGTCATTGCACTCAGGCACCTGGATGACGGGCGCACCCATGTGCGCGTCACGAACCAGATCTTCCCTGAGGCGATCACGATCCCGATGAGCCGCGAGATGATCATCACCCAGTGGCACGTCCCGGTCGATGACGAGACCTGTTACTGGTATTCGATGTTCACGAGCTTCGGCGAGCCTGTGAACAAGGAACTGATGCGCGAACAGCGGCTGGCCGAGCATCGCCTGCCGGACTACGCACCGCTCAAGAACAAGCGCAACCAGTATGGCTACAATCCGGACGAGCAGGAGAAACTCACCTACACGGGCATGGGGCTCGACATCAATGTCCACGATCAATGGGCGGTGGAGTCGATGGGGCGCATCCAGGATCGGACGCAGGAGCACCTCGGCAAGACCGACAAGGCGATCATCGCGAACAGGCGCCGACTGCGCGCTGCGATCAAGGCGCTCGAGGAGGGGAACGAGGACGCGCTTCCAATGAAGAACGGTACCGATGTCGCGGCCCTCACGGGCCCGCTCGCGAATGACACGATCTCGGACGACGGTGACTGGCAGCGGGCCTATACGGAGGGTGATGCCGCACGCCGCGCCGCCTGCGCCGGCTGGGATGCGAAGGTCGGGTGAGGCACGCGTGACAACGACAGACAGGGACCGGCTGGGCTCCGGCGCGCTTGCGCAGATGGGGCTCATGGACGAGGCGGGAATCGAGGCCGGGGTTCAGCTTCTGGAGCGCGTGCGAGATGACGGGCTCGAGACGGTGCGCGTGCTCTTCGCGGACCCTCATGGCGTGTTGCGGGGCAAGGCCGTTGCGGCCCGCGCCCTTCCCGCCGTGCTTGCCGACGGAATGAAGGCGCCTTCAACCCTCTTGCTCAAGGACACCGCGCATCGGACGGCCTTTCCCATCTGGGCCGGGCAGGGCGCGCCTATGGCCGGGGCGTCCGACATCCTGCTGATCCCGGACGCGCCAACCTTCAGGCGTCTGCCGTGGTCGCCACATTCGGGATGGCTGCTTTGCGACTTCGTCGGCACTGATGGCGCAGCGCTCCCGATGGCCCCACGCGCACTTTTGCGCGATGCGATGGGACGGCTTGCGCAACGCGGTATGGAGATGTTGGTTGGGCTCGAAGTGGAGTTCCACGTCTTCGACGTCGTGGATCCGCGTCTTGAACATGACGACACGACCATGCCGGCCGCGCCGCCCGAGACCCGGTCTTTGGCCCCAGGCTACCAGTTCCTCACGGAAACCGTGTATGGCCAGCTCGAGCCAATGATGGACCGCCTCCGGCGGGTGAGCGAGGAAATGGGGCTTCCGGTGCGCACGACCGAAGTCGAAATGGGGCCGGGCCAGTTCGAGTTCACCTTCGACCCGGCGGACCCGATGACGCAGGCAGACGCGATGGTGATGTTCCGCACCCTCGTGAAAGAGGTCTGCGCGGCAGATGGTAAGCATGCGACCTTCATGTGCCGACCCAAGGTCGGCAACGCCGCCGCGTCCGGCTGGCACGTCCACCAGTCGCTCCTTGAGGTGAGCAGCGGCAAGAACCTGTTCATGCCGTCGGATGATGCGCCGACCGATACGGCGGCCGGCTGGATCGCGGGTCTGCTGGCACATGCGCGGGAAAGCTGCTTGCTCACCACGCCGACTGTGAACGGCTACAAGAGATATACCCAGCACCAGCTTGCCCCGGACCGCATCGCTTGGGGGCGGGACAACCGCGGGGCCATGTTGCGCGCGCTCATGGCGCCGGGCGACGAGGCGAGCCGCGTGGAGAACCGCGTTGCAGATCCTGCAGCGAACCCATACCTGCTCTTCGCTTCGCAAATCGTCTCGGGCCTGGCCGGGCTCGAGGCAGGCAAACCGCCCCCGGACGCAGTGGAAACGCCCTATTCGGCGGACGCCACGGCGCTTCCCACCAATCTCGGAGCGGCCATCGCGGCGTTTCAGGATTCGGCGCTCTATCGCGAGGCCTGGGGGGCAGAAGCTGTGGACTATCTCGCCACACTCAAGGGGGCAGAATGGGCGCGCTACCTCGCCCATGTGTCGGACTGGGAGCAGGCCGAGTATTTCCGGCTATTCTGAGCGATGCAGTTCGACCTCTCCGCATATCTCGCCCGTCTCGACCTGAGCGCACCGGCCGCAGGCGCCGAAGGGCTCGCCCAACTGCACCACGCGCACATGTCCAGCATACCGTTCGAGAATACTGCGCCGCTCATGGGCCGCATTCCGTCTCTCGACCCCGCGGACCTCATGGACAAGCTCGTGACGCGTCGGCGGGGCGGCTACTGTTTCGAGCACAATGGCCTCTACGGCCTCGCGCTGGCTCAACTCGGCTACGGCGCCCGTCCGTTGCTCGCCCGTGTCCGGAACGGAGGTCCGGTCGGCGGGGCACGCACGCACCAGGCGTGGCTGGTGGAAATCGACGGGGACACCTGGATGAGCGACGTGGGCTTCGGCGGTCACGGACCACTCGCTCCGATCCCCTACCGCATCGGCGTCGAGCTTGACGTGCCCAATGGCCGTTACCGGTTCGTTGAGGATATCGGCACCGGCGAAACCGTACTGGAGCGGCTCGCCGGCGACCGCTGGACGTCCCTTTGGGGCTATGACGGCGTGCCGGTGCAACAGGTGGACATCGAGGCCGCCAATGTTGTCACGGCGTGTTGGGACAAGGCGCCGTTTCGCGCGAACCTGATGGCGGCGCTGCACGGGCCGGGAGGGCGTGTGACGCTGTTTAACCGTGCCTTCTCGCGTGGACTGCCGCCCGACCTCGACACCCGCGTTCTTGCGGACCCTGCGGACCTTGCTCAGGTCTTGGAAACCGAATTCACGCTTGCGCTCGACGGTGAGGAGATCGCGGCGATCTGGGACAAGATCGAAGCCGCGCCGACGGGGCGCTAGACCATTTCTTCCGGCACGCCGGGCAGAGGTTCGCCCATTTCCGCGGCCGGCTCGACCGCGTAGGGCAACACGAAATGTGTCCGCTCCTCCGGCGCTCGCCGCGCATTGGCCTGGGCCGCGTCGTTCCATTCCTTCGCAACCACTGCAGCCCGCGGGGCGGCTTCGGGAAACCAGTGGCGCAGGCATCTGTCGAAGAAGCTCGTCGCGAGGAGGGGGTCCGACACCTCGATCCCGGCTTCGGTGTCCCACCGCATGGACCGGCCGTTTAGATTGGCCGAAGACACGATAACGGACCGCCCGTCCACGACGATCACTTTCGCATGGATATAGATGATCGGTGCACCGTAGTGGGAATCGCGGTGTCCGGTTTCCATCCTGCGGGCCTGTGCAGGCGATCCGAAGAAAACGCGCTCGCCAAACGCGTCGCGCAGCCGTTCGACCGCGTTGGTTTGCAGTTGTTCGCCGTAGCGCGCGTCCATGTCGTCGGACCGCTCGAACGCCACGTCCTCCGGGGCCGCAGGCAGCATGACGATGAGTTGCACATGCGGGCTCGCCTCGGCAGCGGCGACGAGAGCGTCGGTGATCGGCGAAGACCGCAGGAACTGCGTTTCGATATAGATGTAATCACGCGCCGTGCGGATGAGCCGAAGATGGGCCTCCTCGATCTCGGAAACGAGTTCGCGCGGGGCGAGGCGCCGGCCGCCGGGCACATCCGCCGAAAGGGTGCGCAAGAGCCCGGCGAAAGGTGCCGGCGCCTGATCACCCGCAGTCACCTCGCGAAACTCGGCGAGGTGACGCGCCGCGGCCTTGACCACCGGGCCCGTCACGACGGCCTGCACATCGTGCCACGTTTTCTCGGGCGCGCGGTCGTGCGCCTTGTCGTCGTAGCGGCGCGGGTTCAGGTCGAGCCCGCCGATATAGAGTTTCTCGTCGTCGATGACCGCCATCTTTTGATGGTGGGTCGCGGGGACGAGCGGGGCCGGGGGCCAGAGCCGGGGGAAGAGCTTGTGCCCCTGCCTGCGGACCATCCGGCGGAATTTCGGCATATGGCCGAGCGCATGGTCGCATGCGTCCTTGTCGAGCCCGGCAAGCCGCGAGCATTCGTCGCGCAATTTGCGGCGGGTCGCGGGCATGAACATGATCCTGTGGAACCAGCCGACCTGCGCCTTGTGCATGTGAACATCGACGTCGATCAGGTCCGGGTTCCCGGAGGCTTCCGCCGCGGCCAGACAGGCGGCGCGGCATTCCCAGGAATAGCGGTGAAGCTCGGGGCGGGCGACCGGGTCGAAGTCCGTGATCACGATCGTGAAACGCACGCCTTCACGCAGTTTGTGAGTCAGGAGGGCAGACCAGTCCCGACCGATCGCCTTGCCCTCGTCGCTCTTGAGCAACGTGGCCGGGTCGAAGATCCGCATCGAGACCGAGACATGCCGGCGCGCGCTGATCACTAGGCGCTCGAGAGCCGGATAGGCTTCCTCGGCCGTGAGCAGGAATTCCACGGATTCCGCTTCCATACCGCCTCCTGCATCCTCCATCCGGGACTTCTTGTGCGTTTCGCTGTCGAACATGTAAAGGCAATCCGCGACGGCGCGCGGCGGTTCCACCATGGTGCGAAGAAACCCGGAAACGAAAAGGACCGCCCGAAGGCGGCCCGTTTTCATCACGTTCTTCCCTGAGGAAATTGGAGCGGGTGATGAGATTCGAACTCACGACCCTTACCTTGGCAAGGTAATGCTCTACCCCTGAGCTACACCCGCATCCTGTGGTGAGGGGGATTTATAAAACCCCGCGTTGGGCTGCAAGGGCAAAATCGCGGGCAGGGTGAATTTTTTGGCAAAGCAATCCTGCGGACGTCCCTGGGCCAAATCCGGAAGTCGACAGCTCCGAGATTTCGCGGCCTCATCAACCCATATTTCAAGTCTTTTCATTGTGGTGGAGCGGGGAGGGGGCGCCCGGGGCGACGGACATGACGTTCTACTTCCTTGGCAGCGGCGCGTCCGGCACCTACCGCGTCTTCTTCAAGGATGCCGAGGTTGGGGCGATAGAACTGCCCTGATCGTTCACCCAGCGTTCAGGTCGAGCGCCGCGAACAGCCGGGTGAACAGCGCCTCGAGGTCGGGAGCCTCGTGCATCCCGTTTCCGCCGACCGCGAGGCTCGCGAAGCCGTGGATTATCGACCAGATGGCAAGTTCGGTGTCCACCGGATCGGCCCCCGCGAAGGGGGCCGATATGCGCGCGAGAACGGCGTAGGAGGTATCCGCCGCCTCGCGCAGGTCCGGGTCGTCGTAGAGGCAGTCCTTTGTTCCGAACATCATGTCGAACAGGCCCGGATTGGCGCGGGCGAACCGCAGGTAGCCGAAGCAGGCGCCGAGAGCCGCGTCACGGGGTGTGTCCGTTGCCTCGGCGATGGCCGCCTCCATTGATGCGGTGAAGCGGCGGTAGCCTTCGGCGACGACCGCCGTGCGCAAGTGAACGAGCGATGGGAAGTGGTGCGCGGGGGCGGCATGGCTCACGCCCGCGGCGGCGGCGACCTTGCGAATCGAGAGCGCGTCGGGTCCGCCCGTCTGAACGAGCGTGACGCCCGCCTCGACGAGCGCAGCGCGCAAGTTCCCGTGGTGATGTGGTTTTTTGTCGGTCATCGACCCAATCTAACCTGCATCTTGACAACGTCAAGCAATCCGGTGAACTTGACGTTGTAAAGTTCTGCTGGAGCCCACCATGACCCATCGCCTCTTCCTTCCCGTCGCTGCCACGTTCAGCGTCCTGATCGCCCTCATGTCTTGGCGTTTCCTCGCCCAGGGGCTCGGCCCGGCCTTTCCCCAGATGCTGGGCCATATCGAGGCGACGCGGCTGGCATTCCTCGTTCATGTCGCGGCGGCGCCGGTCGCGCTCGCCCTGGCGACGTTCCAACTCATGCCTCGGCTACGTGCCCGGCGTCCTCGCGTTCATCGCTGGTCGGGCCGGGTTTACGGCCTCGCCATCCTCGTGGGCGGGGTGGGCGCGTTGGTCATGGCGCCAGGGTCGAACGGTGGCCTCGTGGCGAGTATCGGTTTCGGACTGCTGGGCGTGCTCTGGATCGCGTTCACCGGGATCGGCATCGCACGGGCGCGGGCAGGGGATTACGCCGCCCATCGGCGCTGGATGATCCGCTCCTTCGCACTCACTTTCGCGGCGGTGACGCTGCGCCTGTGGCTCTTTCCGATGATGGCGTCCGGCATGGCCTACGAGGAAGCGATTGCCTACCTCGCATGGCTAGCCTGGGTGCCGAACCTCGTGGTGGCCGAGGCAATGCTGCGCCGCCGGGTCGCGCCCCCTGTGCCCGCGTGAACGGCTGACCGGAGCGCACGCCCCGGCCGCCCCTTCATTCCTCGAATTCGACGAGCAGGTCCTTGGCGTCGATCTGGGCCCCCGGCGTGACGTGGACGGCCTTCACCGTCGCGGCCTTCTCGGCATGGATGCCCGTCTCCATCTTCATCGCTTCGATGGTCAGGAGGAGGTCGCCTTGCTTGACCTTGGCACCCGCCTGGGCCGCGACGCTCGCCACCACGCCCGGCATCGGCGCACCCATGTGCAGCGGGTTGGCGGCGTCCGCCTTGGGCCGGGCCGCCTGCGTCGCTTTGGCGGAACGGTCGGCGATGCGCACGGTGCGCGGCTGACCGTTCAGCTCGAAGAACACCTTGGCCTCGCCTTCCTCGTTGGTCTCGCCCACAGCCTGCATCCGGATGACCATCGTCTTGCCGGGGTCGATCTCGACCTCGATCTCGTCCCCCGGCTCCATGCCGTAGAAGAAGGTCAGCGTCGGCAGGGTCCGCACGGGGCCGTACTGCCGGTGGCGGCCCATGTAGTCGAGGAAGACCTTTGGATACATGAGGTAGCCGTTGAGATCCTCGTTATCGACCGGGAAGCCCTCCAGCTCGGTTTTGAGCTCTTCCTTGGTCTTGTCGAGGTCCACGGGATCGAGGTGTTTGCCAGGCCGCTCGGTATCCGGCTTCTCGCCCTTGAGCACCTTCTTGACGATGCCCGAGGGGAAGCCGCCCGGCGGCTGGCCGAGGTTGCCGCGCATCATGTCGATCACGGAGTCGGGGAAGCTCACGTCGGTCTTGGGATCTTCGACCTCCTCGCGGGTCAGCCCCTGGCTCACCATCATCAGGGCCATGTCGCCCACAACCTTCGACGAGGGCGTGACCTTCACGATATCGCCGAACATCTGGTTCACGTCGGCATAGGCCTGCGCCACCTCGTGCCACTTCTCCTCGAGGCCCAGGGAGCGCGCCTGAGCCTTCAGGTTCGTGAACTGGCCACCTGGCATTTCGTGGAGGTAGACCTCGGAGGCCGGAGCCTGGAGCCCACTCTCGAAGGCCGCGTATTGGCCGCGCACAGCCTCCCAATAATTGGAGATTTCGCGGATCGCGCCGATGTCGAGGCCGGTGTCGCGCTCGGTGAACATGAGCGCCTCGACGACCGTGCCCAGCGTTGCCTGGCTGGTGTTGCCCGACAGCGCGTCCATCGCGCAATCCACCGCGTCCACGCCGCTGTCGGAGGCCGCGAGGATCGTGCCGGATGCAATGCCCGCCGTGTCGTGGGTGTGGAAGTGGATGGGCAGATCGACCGCATCCTTGAGCGCGGGAATGAGCACACGGGCCGCGGCGGGTTTCAGAAGCCCCGCCATGTCCTTCAGTCCCAGCACATGCGCGCCGGCCTTTTCCAGCTCCTTCGCCATGTCGACGTAGTACTTCACGTCGTATTTGTTGCGCGCGGGGTCGAGCACGTTGCCGGTGTAGCAGATGGTCCCTTCGATCACCTTGCCAGACTCGCCCACGGCGTCCATCGCGACACGCATATTCTCGACCCAATTGAGGCTGTCGAACACGCGGAAAACATCCACGCCGGTCTCGGCGGCCTGGCGCACGAACTCCTCGACCACATTGTCGGGGTAGTTGGTGTAGCCCACGCCGTTCGAGGCGCGCAGGAGCATCTGCGTCATGATGTTGGGCATCTTCGCGCGGATGTCGCGCAGCCGCTGCCACGGGCATTCCTGCAGGAATCGGTAGGCCACGTCAAAGGTCGCGCCGCCCCAGCATTCGACCGAGAAGAGCTCCGGCAGGTTCGCCGCATAGGCGGGCGCGATCTTGATCATGTCGATGGAGCGCATTCGCGTGGCCAACAGCGACTGGTGCCCGTCGCGCATCGTCGTGTCGGTGATGAGGAGCTGGTTCTGCTCCTTCATCCACTTCGCGACCGCCTCGGGCCCTTTCTCGTCGAGCAGGGTGCGGCTGCCCTTCGGCGGTGCATCATGGGCGAGTTTCGGCAGGACCGGCGGCTTCAGGTCGGCACGCGGCATCGGGCGGCCCTCGGTCTCGGGATGCCCGTTCACGGTAATGTCCGCGATGTAGTTGAGGATCTTCGTCGCCCTGTCGCGCCGCTTCTTGAAGTTGAACAGCTCCGGCGTCGTGTCGATGAACTTCGTCGTGTACTCGTTGTTCAGGAAGACCGGGTGCTTGAGCAGGTTGATGACGAAATCGATGTTCGTCGACACGCCCCGGATACGGAATTCGCGCAGCGCCCGGTCCATCCGCTTGATCGCCTGCTCGGGCGTCTGGCCGTGGGCCGTCACCTTGACCAGCAGAGAGTCGTAGTAGCGCGTGATGACCGACCCGGCATAGGCCGTGCCGCCGTCCAGACGGATACCCATGCCGGTCGCGGTGCGATAGGCGGTCAGGCGGCCGTAGTCGGGGATGAAGTTGTTCTGCGGGTCCTCGGTCGTGATCCGGCACTGAAGCGCGTGGCCCTGAAGCTTCACGTCGTACTGGCTCGCCACGCCGGTCGCCTCGGTCAGCGTCTTGCCTTCCGCGATGAGGATCTGAGCGCGCACGATGTCGATGCCGGTCACTTCTTCCGTCACCGTGTGCTCGACCTGCACGCGCGGGTTCACCTCGATGAAGTAGAAATTGCCGGTCTCCATATCCATCAGGAATTCGACCGTGCCCGCGCATTCGTAGTTTACATGTTCGCAGATCTTGCGCCCGAGATTGCACAGCTCCTCGCGCTGCGCCTCGCTCAGATACGGCGCCGGCGCGCGTTCGACGACCTTCTGGTTGCGGCGCTGGACCGAGCAGTCGCGCTCCCACAGGTGGTAGATGTTGCCGTGCTGGTCGCCGAGGATCTGCACCTCCACGTGGCGCGCGCGGGTGATCATCTTCTCGAGGTACCCTTCGCCGTTGCCGAAGGCCGCCTCGGCCTCGCGCCGCCCTTCCTTGACCTTGGTCTCGAGCTCGTTGGCGCTCTCGATGGGGCGCATCCCCCGGCCGCCGCCGCCCCAGCTCGCCTTGAGCATGAGGGGGTAGCCGATCTCCTCCGCCTCCTGCGCGATAGCCTTCATGTCGTCGCCCAGAACCTCGGTCGCCGGGATGACCGGCACGCCCGCCTCGATCGCCACCTTGCGCGCCGAGGCCTTGTCGCCCAGCTTGCGCATGGTTTCCGCCTTGGGGCCGATGAAGGTGATGCCGGCGGCGTCGCAGGCGTCCACGAATTCCGGGTTCTCGGAGAGCAGCCCGTAGCCGGGATGGATCGCATCCGCTCCGGATTCCTTGGCGACCCGGATGATATCCTCGATGGAGAGATAGGCCGCGACGGGACCCAGCCCCTCGCCGATCTTGTAGGCCTCGTCCGCCTTGAACCGGTGCAGCCCCAGCTTGTCCTCCTCGGCATAGACCGCGACCGTGCGTTTGCCCATCTCGTTGCAGGCGCGCAGGATTCGAATCGCGATCTCGCCGCGGTTGGCGACGAGGATTTTCTTGAAGTCCGGCATATGTCTCTCCCCGACCTGTCGGATTATTATTCGATGAACGCTAGGCGATGCTGCAATGCGGCGCAAGCGCGTCTGCCGAGTCTTCCATGCAGGTTCGCGCGCCCGGCCTCAGCCGATGGGCGCAGGCAGGTCGTCGGGCGCGGTCGCGCCGATCTGGGCCATCACCGCGCGCATGTCCTCGGACAGGATATGGGCGACGTGATCCGCCCCGGCCTTGCCAAACGCGCCCAGGCCCCAGTGCCACGCCTTGCCCAGCATCACGAAATCCGCCCCCAGTGCCAGCGCCCGCACGACATCGAGGCCCGAGGCGATGCCCCCGTCGTAGATCAGCGGCATATCGGGGAGGGCCGCGCGGATCGCGGGCAGGGCGGGCAGCGCGGGAGGCGCCCCGTCGAACTGCCGGCCCGCGTGATTGGAAAGCCAGATCGCGTCAACGCCGGCCTCGGCGAGGCGCGGCGCGACAGCCGGGTCGGTCACGCCCTTGACGATGACCGGCCCGTCCCAAGCCTCCCGCAGTCGCGCGAGGTAATCCCAGTCCGGATTGGCCCGCAACTGATAGCCCACATGCGCGGTGGAGGAGGTGCCGGCATTGGCCTTGGCGTAGCTTTCCATCAGCCTGAGACGCGGCATCCCCTGCTGCAATGTGCCGAGCGCCCAGGCGGGGCAGGTGGCGACATGGCTCAGAAGGCGCGGCGTGATCCGCGGCGGACTGGTCACGCCGCCGCGCACCTGCCGCTCCCTGCGCGAGGCGGCGGGGACGTCCGCGGTCACGATGAGCGTGTGGAACCCGGCGGCCTTCGCGCGTTTCAGGATATCGGCGAGGATCTCGGCGTCTCGCGGGGTGTAGAGCTGGAACCACCCGTTGTCCCCGATATGCGGCGCGAGCGTCTCGGGCGTCTGCGCGGCCACGGTGGAGAGCGCGTAGGGAATGCCGCGTGCCCGCGCGACCTGTGCCAGCGTCACTTCGGCCCCGGGCCAGTAGAGCCCCGACATGCCCACAGGCGCGACGCCGAAGGGGAGGGCGTAGTCGCGGCCGAGGAACCGGGTGGCGAGGTTGATCTCACGGTCGCCCGCGAGAATGGCGGGATGGAAGCGCACGGCGTCCAGCGCGGCCCGGTTATGGTCCGGCACGGTCTCTTCCCCCGTCGCGCTGTCGAGGTATTCCCACGCGAAATGCGGAATACGGCGGCGGGCGCGGGCGCGCAGGTCGGATAGTGCCGGGTATCGACGGTCGAGGTCCATACCCGGCATCATTCATGTGTGACGCGCGGGAGCAACCCTCACTCGCCCTGCGGCACCATCCGGTTGGCGAGTTTGATCTCCTGCAGGATGAGCGAGAAGACGAAGCCGATGGCGCCGAGGCCCGCCGCGATCAGGAAGACCGGGTGGATCGCGTTGGACACCGCCTCGCCGATCATGCCGCGCACACCTTCGGGCAGGCCCGCGAGCGTCTGCGGCCCGAGTTCGAGGCCGACGCCGGACGGAATGGCGCTCGCCGCGCCGCCCAGCTGATCGGCCAGCCGTGTCGCGAAGAGCGCGCCGAAGGCCGCCACGCCGACGGACCCACCCACCTGCCGGAACATCAGCCCCGAAGCCGTGGCGGTGCCGAGCTGGCTCCGGTCCACCGCGTTCTGCACGCTGGTGGTCAGCACCGGGAAGATCGCGCCCAGACCCAGCCCCACGAAGACGAGGCGCAGGGCGAAGGACCAGGTCGGCGTATCGGCGGCCAGACCGCTGAGGAGCAGGAAGCCGACGACAAGCGACCCCATCCCGATCATCGGCAGCACCCGGTAGCGGCCGGTGCGCCCCATGAACCGCCCCGACAGGATCGAGGAGGTGAGAATGCCGGCAGTCATCGGGATCAGCATGAGGCCCGAGACGGTCGGGCTCATCCCCTTCGCGATCTGGAGGTAGATCGGGATGAAGGTGATCCCGCCGAACATGGCCGCCCCGGTGATGGCCGACATGAAGGAGGTCACCCAGAAGACGTTGATGCGGAACAGGCCGAGCGGCAAGAGCGGCTCGGGCGAGCGGCGCTCCACCTGTACGAATGTGATCGCTGCGGCGATGGCCAGGACGGCGAGCCCGATGATCTGCCAGGAATCCCACGCGAAGGTGGCACCTCCCAGCGACGTCGCCAGCGTGACCGAGGCCAGCGCGACCGAAAGCGCGGCGGCGCCGGCCCAGTCGATCACGTGCTTGTGGCGCACGCCGGTCGGTTTGAACGCCGTGGCGAAGCCCAACACGGCGGCCAGGCCGATGGGCACGTTGATGTAGAAGATCCAGTGCCAGGAAAACTGCTCGACGAACCATCCGCCGATGAGCGGTCCGACCACCGAGGCGATGGAAAAGGTGGCGGCGAACACGCCCTGCGTCTTGCCCCGGTCCTTGGGAGGGATCACGTCGCCGATTACCGACAGCGCGAGGACGAAAAGCCCGCCGCCACCCAGCCCCTGCACCGCGCGCGAGGCGATGAGCCAGGTCATGCTCTGCGCGGCCCCGGCGAGCGCGGAGCCGGCCAGGAACAGGCCGACCGAAACGAACACGATGTTGCGTCGGCCGTAGAGGTCGCCGAGCTTGCCGTAGAGCGGCGCGGCGATGGTGGAGGCGAGGATATAGGCGGTGACCACCCAGCTAAGGTGCTCCAGCCCGCCCAGGTCGGCCACGATGGTGGGCAGGGCGGTGGACACGATGGTCTGGTCGAGCGCCGCGAGGAAAAGAAGCAGCCCGATGGACATGATGATGAGCCGGATCGTCCCGGCATCGTAAACCTCGTATCGAGAGTCGGGGGCAGGGGCGTCGGTGGCGGTCATGGCAGAGTCCTGTCGCATTGAACCCCCACATAGTGCGTATGACATTTATATGTCAATAGCACATAAATGTGCGCAGCAGGTTCTTGACCTGCGCCAGTCCCCGCGTCATATCCCGTCCATGTCCGACGCACCCTTCAAACCGTTTCCCATCGCGCCCCCGCTCGAACGCGCGGCACTCTCCGACGAGGCCAAGCAGGCGTTGATGGAGCTCGACGCGGCGATGTTCCAGTGGCACCGTTCGCTTGCAAAAGGCGAGTTGACCGGGCGCCTGCTGGCCGAAACCGATCTCGACCTCGAACCTGCGCTGTTCCAGGGCCTGATGGCCGTCATGCGGGTGACGCACGGGGTCGGGCGGCCTGAGCCGCAGGAGCCGACCGTAGGGCTTCTTGCCGAGGAAATGGCCATCGATCCGTCCCGGGCGAGCCGCATCGCCTCGGAACTCATCTCGCGGGGGTATATCGAGCGCGCGGCGTCCCAGAGCGACGGGCGCAAATCGGTGCTCCTTCTCACCGCGCAGGGCCGCGCGGCCTTCGAGACGGTGCGCGACCTGCGCTGGCACCACCTGATCCGGCTCTTCGCCGACTGGTCGGAAGCGGATATCGAGGCGTTCTCGCGCCTCTTCGGACGCTATGCCGCCGGCGTGCTGGGCAGGCTGCGCACCAGCGAAGAGGCTTGAGCGGGGCCCGGACGGGCTGGCAGTCGCGACGCACGTTCCTATATGTTCCGTGTGGCCCCGGTATCGGCCACGACCATGCGGAGAAGGGCATGACGACCAGCTACGACCATGTGCTCGACGGTCTCTCGCAGGCCGAACAGGAACGCCTCGTGCGCGAGGGCTTCGCGGCCAAGGTGCGCCGCTTCGGCAAGCGCATCCCCTTCGTGCGGGACGCGGCGGCGGCCTACTACGCCATGCTCGACCCGAACGTGCCGGTCCTGACCCGGGCCGCGCTGGTTGCGCCGCTGGCCTACCTCGTGATGCCGGTGGACGCCGTGCCGGACTTCATCGCCGGGCTGGGGTTCACAGATGATCTGGTGGTGATCCTGGCGGCGCTTCGCTCGTTCGGGAACCGGCTGGACGAGGGGCATTACGCCAAGGCGGATGAGATGTTGGGGTAGGATGGGTGCCAACCCACGGTTCCCCGGCAAAGGGCGTTATGTCCAACGACCGTCGTGTAAGTGATGGTGAGCTTTCGCCCACCCTGCGTGAAAACCGTAGGCCGGGCTTCAGCCCGGCCTTTCAGGATCACCTCGAAAACTTCTTATACTTCAACCGCTTCGGCTCAAGCGCATCCGGTCCCAGCCGGCGCTTCTTGTCCTCTTCGTAGTCCTCGAAGTTGCCTTCGAACCACTCCACGTGGGCCTCGCCCTCGAACGCCAGGATATGCGTGCAGATGCGGTCGAGGAAGAAGCGGTCGTGGGAGATGACCACGGCGCAGCCGGCGAAGTTCGTCAGCGCGTCTTCCAGCGCGCGCAGCGTCTCGACGTCGAGGTCGTTGGTCGGTTCGTCGAGGAGGATGACGTTGCCGCCGGATTTCAGGAGCTTCGCCATGTGGACCCGGTTGCGCTCACCGCCTGACAGGAGGCCCACCTTCTTCTGCTGGTCGCCGCCCTTGAAGTTGAACGCCCCGCAATAGGCGCGGGAATTCATCTGCGCGTCGCCAAGGTCGATCACCTCCGCCCCGCCGGAAATCTCCTCCCACACCGTCTTGTCGGGGTCGAGCGCGTCGCGCGACTGGTCGACATAGGCCAGCTCCACCGTGTCGCCGAACTCCACGGAGCCCGCGTCAGGCTGTTCCTGCCCCGTGAGCATCTTGAACAGCGTGGATTTACCGGCGCCGTTCGGGCCGATGACGCCCACGATGCCGCCGGGGGGGAGGGAGAAGGACAGGTCCTCGATCAGGAGCTTGTCGCCCATCGCCTTTTTCAGCCCCTCGACCTCGATCACCTTTGAGCCGAGACGGGGCCCGCGCGGGATAACGATCTGCGCGTTCGAGATCCGCTCGCGTTCGGACTGGCCCGCAAGCTCCTCGTAGGCGTTGATCCGGGCCTTCTGCTTGGCCTGCCGCGCCTTGGCGCCCTGCCGCATCCATTCTAGCTCGCGTTGAAGGGTTTTCTGCCGCGACTTGTCCTCGCGCGCTTCCTGCTCCAGCCGCTTGGCCTTCTGCTCCAGCCAGGCCGAATAGTTGCCCTCGTAGGGAATGCCGCGGCCCCGGTCGAGTTCGAGGATCCAGCCTGTGATGTCGTCGAGGAAGTAGCGATCGTGCGTGACGATCAGGATCGTGCCCTTGTACTCGATCAGGTGCTGCTGGAGCCACGCGATCGTCTCGGCGTCGAGGTGGTTGGTCGGCTCGTCGAGGAGCAGCATGTCGGGCGCTTCGAGCAGCAGTTTGCACAGCGCGACACGTCGGCGTTCCCCGCCCGAGAGCGTCGAGACGTCGGCGTCGTCCGGCGGGCAGCGCAGCGCCTCCATCGAAACGTCGACCTGTGCGTCGAGGTCCCACAGGTTCTCGCTGTCGATCTGGTCCTGAAGCTGGGCCATCTCGTCCGCCGTCTCGTCGGAGTAGTTCATGGCGAGCTCGTTGTAGCGTTCGAGGATCGCCTGCTTGCCGGCCACGCCCAGCATGACGTTCTCCCGCACAGTGAGGCCCTCGTCCAGTTCCGGCTCCTGGCTCAGGTAGCCGACCTTGGCGCCCTCGGCCGCCCACGCCTCGCCGGTGAAATCCTTGTCCTGACCGGCCATGATCCGCATCAGCGTCGATTTACCCGCGCCGTTCACGCCGACGACGCCGATCTTCACGCCCGGAAGGAACGAGAGGCGGATGTTTTCGAACGTTTTCTTGCCGCCCGGGTAGGTCTTGGAGACGCCGTCCATGTGGTAGACGTATTGATAGCTGGCCATGATGTCCTCGCAGTCGCTTTGCGCCTAGATAATCCGGGGGGCGAACAGGAGCAACCGGGGTCAGCGCAGGCGTTTGGACACGAGGATGCTCTGGCCGTCGGGCTGCGGTGTCAGGGTGAAGCGGTTGCGCCGTGCATAGGCGAGGCTGGGGCGATTGCCCGGCCAGATGTAGCCGCGCACGGTGCCCGCCCTTCGCCTCTCCGCATCCGCCAGGACGGCGGCGAGGAGCGCCTGGCTCACCCCCACGCCCTTCCTTTCCGGGAAAACGGCGACATCGGCAATGGTAAGCGTGCGTGGCCAGAGGGGACGCAGTTCCATGTGATAGGCGATGTGGCCGACGAAGGCCCCGTCGCGCTCCGCCACGAGCACCGTGCGCCCCCGAAGGTTCGGCGGCCAGCGCGTCAGGTGGGCTGTCACGTACTTGCCGATGAAAGGCGTGCCCCGGAATTCCGGCTCGCGGGCCCTGTGTTCCTCGAACGTCTTGTGGTGGAGTGCCGTGATGCCGTCGATGTCGCGGGCCTCGGCCGGACGGACCGTGATCGTCATGCGCTGTCCCTCGAAACGCCCCGTATCGGGCACACCGTGTATTCCTGTCACAGGTTGCAGAAAACGGTCCCGCGGGGAATCCCCGTTTTGCGTTTCGCGGGAACTGGTGTAAGCGGGTTGCACCTCGCGGGCCGGTCCCGCGCCGGAAAGGAGCCGATCATGTCGAATTTCTGCCGAGCATATCTCCTTCAGGGCACTCCCTGAACGCGGCAGTCGAGTGATCAATTGACCCGAAGGCCGCCCGTCTACGCGGCCTTTTTTATTGTCATTATAACAGGTTACGTTTGCGGGTGGTCTTCCTCTGACGAAGGAGAGACCCATGGTCTACGTGACCAACACGACCCTCAGACCCACGCCCCGCCGTGTCATCCGGCTCGGGCGGATCGTTTTCGCCATCCTGCCGGCGCGACAGAAAGCGCCGCGGCGGCTTGCCAGATCGGTGCCGGAGTACCTGCATCGTGACATTGGCCTGCCACCGGCGGAACGGCCTCGGCAAGCCTTGCCGCCCGACGTGGTGGGGAGAACGCTGATGTGAGGATGTGGCCGTCCGGACCCGGTGTCCGGGCGGCCCGCGCCGTCAGCCACCGCCCATGTCGATATGGATGCGCTCGGCACCCCTGTCGAACGGCACCCGTTTGCAGATCGTCCGTTCCGTTCCGATGTTGCGCCAGGCCGAGGTGGAGCAAAGGCGCACCCACTTGATCCGTGCCACGTCCACCGTGCCGGGCAGGGACGGACAGAGCCCGTCGAACCGGAACCCGTGGGAACGGCCGAGCGTGGCCTCGTCCGCGCAGGGCGATATCAGCGAGTTGTTCCCGTGCACGAGGTCGAGCGTGAAGCGTTCATTCGGTCGCCCGGTCCCGGTCCATGTCAGCGACACGGGTGCGCGGCCCTTTCCGGGCTCCTCGAGGAGGAGGTATTCGCCGCCATCATAGGCAAAGCTGCGCGCGCCTTCGCCGGTCCCGTCGGTCCACCGGTTGTCGGCGGAATGGGCCAGTCGGACCGTGTCGATCTCGGTCTTGTGGACCAGCCGGTTGTTCGCCGACGCGCAGACACCCGTGAACCGGTACGAGGGCGTCTGGCCGAGGATCGCGGAACTCACGCAGGGCTTGATCCACGTGCCGTCCTTCAGCTTCACGTCGAGCGAGTAGTAGCGCCCCGGCATCCGCGACCAGACGAGGAAGAGGTCGGTGAGGCTCTCGATCGTTCCGTCCGGGCGGAACCTGAGTTGCTGCCGGTTCACCTTGCGCTCCAGCCCTGCACAATTCTCGCCGCGCCAGCGTCCGACATGGAAGTAGATGTAGTGGTTCCCGCCGCGTTCGATGACGGAGGAGTGCCCCATGTTCTCGACCAGCGGATCGCGGCGGTAGTTGCCCTTGCCGTCGCCGTTCACACAGCCCGGCCCGGTTTCGGAAAAAACCGGGGTCGACAGGCTGTAGACCCCGTTCGACTTGGAGAAATCGAAACTGTCGTCGGACATGAGGTAGCTCAGCCCGTAGGAGCGCTGCGTGCTCCCCCGGCTGTAGACGAGGTAGGAGCGCCCGTTGCGCATGAACACGTCCGGGGCCTCGTTGATCCGCTCCTCGTAGGTCGCATCGGACAGCGGGTTGTCGTAATTCGTGAGCGGGATCAGGATGTTGCGCACCGCCTCGGGCCGGTCGAGCGGGAAGGCGGCGACGTTGTTGCCGTTCTGGAACCACGTGTAGAGGAACCAGTCGCCGAGCGGCCCCCGATAGGTGGCGGAGTCGATGCGGATCGCGTGGTTGCAGCCCTCGGGGGGGCAGGCGCGCGGATTGTGGGTGCGGGGCAGGCGGGTGCCCGCGTTGATCGGCTGTGGCGCCCCGAAGTCGAGCGAGCCGAGCGGCGCGTTGGCGGAATAGGTCGTGACGTCCTGTTGCCCGCGCAGGCAATTGAGGCAGGGGCACTCCCCACCCTCGGGATAGCGCATCGCGGAGAAGGTGATCGTGCTCTGCGTCCGGGTGTGGGAGATGTCCGGTGCCCAGATCCGGCAGTATTCGTGAAAGGTGTCGACTTTCGACGGATCGTAAGTCGCGGCCTCGAAAACCTTTCCGAGGTCCGGCGTGCGCCATATCTTGATGACCTTGTTGCCGCTCGGCCCCCAGCTGCCGGTGAGCAGGTACCGCTTGCCGTCGAAGGACACGTCCGGGTCGCCGAGACCCCTGACGATCACCGTGCGGTCCGGTCCGGGCTTCCATCCGCTCTGTCCGAGAGCCGGCAGCGCCGCGAACGCGATGGCGAGCACGAGGATAAGGCGCAGAACGCCCGTGTTTGCTGGGATCATCGGCAGGTCCGCCTGTGGCTGCTCTGTTTTGCGAAAACCATGGCCGAGGCCCCGTGACCGGTCAAGAACCACGCCGCTCGCCGCCGCTCACCCCTGCGTCAGGCAGGTTACAGGCGCTTCTCGAAGAACACGTCGGGGTAGGGGTCCTCGTTGAACCGGTCGATCTCGCGCCAGCCGAGGCGGCGGTACATAGCGACCGCCTCGGGCAACTGGCTGTTGGTGTCGAGACGAAGCACCGACATGCCAAGCTCGCGTGCCACGGACTCGATCCGTTCCATGAGGCGGGGGGCGAGGCGCATACCGCGCGCCGACGGGTCGATCCAGACGCGCTTCACCTCGCCCCACGTGCCGTCATGGCCCTTGAGCCCGCCGCACCCTGTGGGCAGCCCGTCCAACATGGCGACGAAGAACGCGCCCTTGGGCCTGATCATGTCGGTCGCCTCGGGATCCTTGGACAGGTGCACCTCGAACCCCGTCTCGAACCGCCGCGCCAGTTCGCCGAAATATGCGGTGAGGCAGGCGACTGCCTCCGGCGCGCGCGGGTCCGTCTCTTCGAACGTGACGGCGTGCTGGCCGAGCGCCGACGCGATGAGGTCCATCGCCGCGATCAGGTCGGCCCGGTTCGGGTGATGATCGAGGAGCCGCCGCGCCCGGTCGTTGGAAATTGCCTCGTAAGCGTTGAATTCCGCTTGCCCGGCAGGCGTGAGCGTCGCGATCCGGCGCCGCGCGTCCGAGGGGGCGGGCGCGGTGGTCACGAGGCCTTCGTCCTCCAGCGCCCGCAGGAGCCGGCTCATCAGCCCGCTGTCGAGGCCCAGGTAGTCGCGGATCGCCCCGACCTCGCTGATCCCGCGACCGATCGCGTTAAGCACCCGCGCGGCGCCGAGCGGACGCCCCCGGCCGAGGAAACTCTGGTCCATCACGCCTGCCTCCCGAGTGACGGCGCGGTGGAAACGGCGGATGCGGTCGATCTCTGTTGCAGGCATGGTGTCGGACTCGGGTCTGGTAATTTGCCTGACTATTGTCAGGGAGCTGTGCCCGGGTCAAGCGTCCGGAAAGGCGTTGACACGCCACCCGCCGCAGGGTCAATCAGGCGCGATGCGCAACGAATTGCCCCTTGGCCGCCCGGGCCGGAAAATCGGTTTGCTGGGCGGGTCCTTCGACCCGGCCCACGAGGGGCATGCTCATATCACCCGCGAGGCGCTGAAGCGCTTCGACCTCGATGAGGTGTGGTGGCTGGTCAGCCCCGGCAACCCGTTGAAGGCAAAGGGCCCGCGCAGAATGGAGGCGCGGCTCGAACGGGCGCGTGAGGTCATGCAGCACCCGCGCGTCACGATCACGGATATCGAGGCGCGCCTTGGCACCCGCTACACCGCCGAGACGCTCGGCCGCCTTTTCGGGCTCTATCCGGACGTGCATTTCGTCTGGCTCATGGGGGCTGACAACCTCGCCCAGTTCCACCGCTGGGAGAACTGGGATTGGATCATGTCCGCTCTGCCCGTGGGCGTGATCGCCCGGCCCGGGGAGCGGGGGGCGGCACGCTCGTCCCACGCCGCACAGGTCTTTCGCGACCACCGCGTTCCGGGGCGTCATGCGCGCAAGATCGTCCATCTCGCGCCCCCGGCCTGGACGCTCATCAACGTTCCGATGCGCCCCCATTCCTCGTCCGAGATACGCGCGCGCGGGGAATGGCGGGACTGAGCCAAACCTGCCACGAACAGGGCCGGGTTAAACAAGACTCCGTGTATATTGTTTCTTGAATCGGGCTTGTCGCGCCGCGCGCGTTTGGGTTTACTCACCCGCATGGCAGGGGGAGTTTCACGGCGTGTATTCCTGACCGGCGCGGCCTCCGCGTTGGCGACGTCCGCTTATGCCGAAGCGCCCCTGACCTCCATCCGTCCCATGCCCCGCGACATGGCCGGCCGGCCCCCGCCTCGGCGCAGCGACGTCGCCCCGGACATCGACTCGCTCATTGCCCAGGCGAACCTCGACGGTAACGTGAGCTTCGTGGTGGCCGATGCGCAGACCGGTCTCGTTCTTGAGGAGCGCGAAGGCGAACGCGCCATGCCGCCGGCCAGCGTGGCCAAGTCGGTGACAGCGCTCTACGCGTTCGATGCGCTGGGGCAGGATCACGTCTTCGAAACGCGCCTCGTGGCGACGGGCGGAATTTCGGACGGCAAGATCCAGGGCGATCTGATCCTGGTGGGGTCGGGCGACCCGACGCTCGATACCAATGCGATCGCAGGAATGGCGCAGAAGCTCTCCAAACTCGGCGTGACGGGCATCACCGGCGCATTCCGCGTCGACGCCTCCGCACTGCCTTATGTCAATTCCATCGATCCGGGTCAGCCGGACCACCTGGGCTACAACCCGGCAGTGTCAGGGCTGAACCTCAACTTCAACCGCGTGCATTTTCAATGGACCCGGTCGGGCGATGGCTACACGGTCGAGATGGATGCGCGCTCGGACCGCTACAGGCCCCCGGTCAGGATGGCCCGGATGGAGGTCGTCGACCGCGACCTCCCGGTCTATACCTATTCGTCCAGCGACGCGGGTATCGACGAATGGACCGTGGCGGAGGGCGCGTTGGGCAACGGTGGGTCGCGCTGGTTGCCCGTGCGCCGTCCCGATCTCTACGCGGGAGAAGTGTTCCAGGCACTCGCGCGGGTGAACGGCGTCACGCTGCCGAAGCCCGGTGTGCAGGCGGTCGCCACGCGGGGCACTCCTGTTGTCGCCCACCAGTCGGAGCCGGTGTCCGACATCGTGCGCGGTATGCTGAAATACTCTACCAACATTACGGCCGAGGCGCTGGGCCTTGCCGCGTCCATCGCGCGCGGCGTCGATGTTGCGGATCTCGCGGCCTCGGGCGCCGCGATGAGCGATTGGATGCGCGCCGAGCTCGGGGCCGAGGCGCCCGCCTTCGTGGACCATTCCGGGCTTGGCGATGCGAGCCGTGTGTCCCCGCATGACATGGTCAAGATGCTGGTGCGTACGGGCCCGTCCGGGTCCCTGCGAGGCCACATGAAAACAGTTGTGGCGAAAGACGATGAGGGACAGCTCGATCCCGATGCCCGCCACACGATCGAGGCGAAGACCGGCACGCTCAATTTCGTATCGACCCTCTCGGGCTACGTCACGGCGCCGGACGGTAACACGCTCGCCTTCGCGATCTTCACCAGCGACATGGAACGGCGCAACGCGCTTACAAAGGCCGAGCGGGAACGTCCGCCGGGCGGGCGCGGCTGGGCCGGCCGCTCGCGTTGGCTGCAGCACCAGTTCCTGAACCGTTGGATGACCGTCTACGGCGCCTGACGGTTCCTGTTTCACCGTTCCGGAAACACTTCGGAGGAGCGCGAGAGGGCAGTCCCCCTCGCTACCGCCTCGTGGCGCGTTTTCGCGCCACGAGGCAGGACCTGCTTACCGGCAAGCCCGGGCACCGCTTGCAAGCTTCAGGTCCGGGCGGGAATGTTGACCGCTTTCTCGCTGGCCGGACGCGTCATGCATGCCGCGCGCCAGCGCAAGACGTTCTCGAAACTCGCGAGTTCCAGAACGTCATCGGCCTTGTAGGCCGAACTCAGTCCCCGCACCCACGGCCACGTCGCGATATCGGCAATCGTGTAGTCGGTTCCCATGATGAACTCGCGGCCTTCGAGCCGTTTGTCCAGCACGCCCAGGAGCCGTTTCGTTTCCCCGATATACCGTTCGCGCGGACGCGGGTCTTCGATGTCCTTGCCGCCGAAGGCATAGAAGAAGCCCAGTTGCCCGAACATCGGGCCCACTCCTCCCATCTGCCACATGAGCCACTGGATCGTCTCGTATTTCTCCGCCGGGTCGCTGGACAGAAACAGCCCGGTCTTCTCGCCGAGATAGATCAGGATCGCCCCGGTTTCGAAGAGGCCAAGGGGCTTGCCGCCCGGGCCGTCCGGATCGATGATCGCCGGAATCTTGTTGTTCGGGTTGAGTGACAGGTACTCCTCGGTGAACTGGTCGTCGTCCATGATGTTCACGAGATGCGGCTCGTAGGCGAGGCCGGTTTCTTCCAGCATCGCAGACACCTTGATCCCATTCGGGGTGGGCAGCGAGTACAGCTGGATTTTCGCGGGGTCCGTCGCGGGCCAGCGTTTCGTGATCGGAAATTCGTCAAGCATGTCTGCGTCCTTCATTCTGTGCACGGAGCCTGTCTGCGAACGAGTGTTTCATCTCTTCGGACGCCACGCCACCGCCGTTCACGCACAGGTGTCGTTCACTGCAGCAGGCGAAGGTGGTCCGCGTGAACGGTGCTTTCGAATTCCGGGCGTGGCACCAGCACGCCTTCGGGGTCCGGCCAGTCCTGCGCGTCCCAGAGCACCCGCGCGACCGACGGGCTGCCATCCACGGGCGAGGGCACCGGTCCCATGACGGTGCCGGTGCGCCCTTCGCCAACCACGAGGTCCGTGGTGTGGCCCGTTTCCACGGGCGGTTCGAGGCCCGCATATTTGTAGACCTCGATGCGGTTGCCGGGGCAGAATTCGCGCCGATCATGGACGACGCGCATGCTCTCGTCGCAGTCCGTGCTCGCAACCATGGGGTCGGACACCTCGGGCACGTCACTTTGAAGCCGCGACCACATGAGCGCGAGCGTTCCGGCCGCCGCGGCCAGCACGATCACGGCGACTGGCAGGGCGAGGCCGGATTTGCGCGCACCGTCCGGCATGGATCAGAGCGTCATATGACGGGCGCGGGCACCGCGCTCTATCGCGGCCGCGTGGAGCCGGTCGATGTTGAGCTCGTAGCGGATTTCCTCGAGCAGGCGTAGTTCCCCCTCTCGCATAACGGTGTCGGCCGCGGCGACATCGCAGGCCATGGCATAGGCGGTTTCCCACAGCCGGTCGGGAAGGTTCTCACGCACGAGGCCGAACAGAGCGTCCAGCCCGTCCTCCTCGCTCATCAGGTCGAAGACCGCCTGGCTCACCTGTTTGATCCGGTCGGCATCGTAGCTGGCAAAGACCGGCAGGTGATCGACGATCTCTTCGATCCGCACGAGTTCCGATGTGCGGATCTGCCCGTCCGACAGCGATACGGCGAGCATCACGGCGATGAGACAGTCTTCAGGGGTCAGGGCGTTGGGCAGGTCGGGCACGGGGGCCTCCTCGGTTTTTCTTTGTTGCATTGCAGAATATTGACCCGGATCATCCCGTTCAATAGGTAGACGCTTCCACGGGCGCGCGGGCGCCCCGATGCCATGAACCGGAACCGAACCATGTCTGATCTGCGTGACGCCGCGATGAACTCCAAAGCCTGGCCCTTCGAGGAAGCGCGCCGGCTCGCGAAACGCTATGAAAAACAGCCGCCCGAGAAGGGCTACGTGCTGTTCGAGACGGGCTACGGCCCCTCAGGTTTGCCCCATATCGGCACGTTTGGCGAGGTCGCGCGAACCACGATGATCCGGGCGGCCTTCGAGGTCATCAGCGACATCCCGACGCGGCTGTTCTGCTTCTCCGACGACATGGACGGCATGCGCAAGGTTCCCGAGAACGTCCCGCAACAGGACATGCTGCGCGAGCACCTGCAAAAGCCCCTGACGGCGGTGCCCGATCCGTTCGGCGAATTCGAGAGCTTCGGGCACCACAACAACGCGATGCTGCGCCGATTCCTCGATACGTTCGGGTTCGAGTACGAGTTCTATTCCGCGACCGAGTTCTACAAGTCGGGCGCCTTCGACGAGACGCTTCTGGCGGCTGCGAAGAATTACGACAAGTTGATGGAAATCATGCTGAAATCGCTTCGTGAGGAGCGTCAGCAGACCTATTCCATCTTCCTGCCGATCCACCCGAACACCGGCCGCGTGCTTTATGTCCCGATCAAGGAGGTGAACGCCGAAAACGGTACCGTCACCTTCGACGACGAGGAGGGCAAGGAATGGACGCTCCCGGTCACCGGCGGCAATGTGAAGCTGCAATGGAAGCCGGACTTCGGCGCGCGCTGGGCTGCGCTCGGCGTGGATTTCGAGATGTATGGCAAGGATCACTCGTCCAACACGCCGATCTACGACGGCATCTGCCGCACCCTGGGCGTTCGTCCGCCGGAGCATTTCACATACGAGCTCTTCCTCGACGACAAGGGTGAGAAGATTTCCAAGTCAAAGGGCAACGGCCTGTCTATCGACGAGTGGCTGACCTATGCCTCGACCGAGAGCCTTTCGTATTTCATGTACCAGAAGCCCAAGACGGCCAAGCGCATGTTCTTCGACGTGATCCCGCGCGCGATGGACGAGTATCACCAGCAGTTGCAGGCCTATCCGAACCAGACGCTCGAGCAGCAACTGAACAACCCGGTCTACCACATCCATTCCGGCAACGTGCCGGAGAGCAAGATGGTGGTGAATTACTCGATGCTCCTGAACCTCGCGTCGGTCGCCTCGGCTCACGACAAGTCGGTGCTCTGGGGCTTCATCCGCAATTATGCGCCCGACGCGACGCCCGAGACGCACCCGGACCTCGACGCGGCCGCGGGCTACGCGATCAAGTATTACGAGGATTTCGTGGCGCCTACGAAATCCTACCGTCTGCCCACCGATCTGGAGCGCGAGGCGCTTGAAGACCTGCGGGGCCGTCTGGCCGCGTGGGACGGCGGCAACGATGCCGAGGGGTTGCAGGGCGAGGTCTTCGCCTGTGGCCGCGAACGCTTCGACCCGATGCGCGCCTGGTTCAAGGCGCTCTACCAGGTCCTGCTCGGCGCAGACCAGGGCCCACGCTTCGGTTCCTTCATCGCGCTCTACGGCGTGGACGAAACCGTCGCGTTGATCGACAGGGCGCTGGCGGGCGAACTGGTCGCCTGATCCGGTTCGCCACGGGCCTCGCCGGCGGCGACCTGCCGGGGGCCAGCCCCCGGACGCCCGGAACTTTGCCTGTCCGAAGAAGAGGCCGGCCTAGGCGATCCAGAGCCGGATGAACCAGGCGACGAGACCGATGACAAGTACACTTACCAGATAGAGTCCGACGAACCACGCGACGCGCTTGAGCGGCTTCTTGTGAGGGCGCTTTTCGTCATCGGCCGGCATCAGTGATACCCGGTGTCCACGTCGATCTTGCCGCGGAAGACATAGTAGGCATAGGCGGTGTAGGCGAGGATGATCGGGATCAGCACACCCGCGCCCACCAGCATGAATATCTGGCTCTTGCGGGGTGCGGCGGCCTCGTAGATCGTGACTTCGGTCGGGATGATGTAGGGATACATCGTCAGGCCCAGCCCGACGAAGCTCACGATGAACAGCCCCAGTGCCGAGAAGAACGGCCAATGGTCATGGCGGTGAACGTGGAGCGCGCGAAACAGGAACCAGGCGAGCACCAGCACCACGGCGGCGACCGCCACCGCCCAGAGCACGTGCCAGCCCGTGAACCAGCGGGCGAAGTAGCCGTCCTGCAGCATCGGCGACCAGATCGACACCGAGCCGATGAAGATCACGGTCGCGATCCCCAGGTGCCACGCTCGGGTGCGCATCCGCTCCTGCAGCGGGCCGGTGGTCTTCATCACCAGCCAGGTTGCGCCCAGGAGCGCGTAGCCTACGACCACGGCGAGCCCGACGAAGACCGAGAAGGGGGTGAGCCAGTCCCACCAGCCGCCCGCGTAGGCGCGTTCGGCCTCGTTCACGTCAATGCCCTGAAGGAGCGCGCCGAGAGCGACGCCCTGCGCGAAGGCCGCGAGGGTGGATCCGGCGATGAAGGCGTAGTCCCAGATCCAGCGGCCGGTTCTGGCCTTCCACCGGAACTCGAACGCCACACCCCGGAAGACCAGCGCCAGAAGCATTGCGATCAATGGCGCGTATATCGCCGGCAGGATGATGGAATAGGCGAGCGGGAAGGCGGCGAAGAGCCCGCCACCGCCAAGGACCAGCCAGGTTTCGTTGCCGTCCCAGACCGGAGCGACGGAGTTCATCATCACGTCGCGGCTGTCCTTCTTGCGCTCGGTGGCGAAGAGGATGCCGATCCCAAGGTCGAAGCCGTCCAGCACCACGTAGACCAGCACCGCGAAGGCGATGATGAAAGCCCATATGGTCGTCAGGTCGAAGGATATGTCTGATACGATGGGCATGTCACTCTCCCGGCTGGTGGCCGTGTTTGCCGGGCGTGATGCCCGCCGCGCGGGTCGGCCCGTCCGCGGTGTCCTTGAGCCGCGGCTCGTCCGGCGTCGGCGGCCTCGACATCAGCCTCAGGATGTAAAAGGTCCCGGCGCCGAAGACAGCGAAGTAGACCACGATGAAGGCGATGAGCGACGTGCCCACCGCGGGCGCGTCGAGCGGTGCGGCGCTGTCGGCGGTGCGCAGGAGGCCGTAGACGGTGAAGGGCTGGCGCCCCACCTCGGTCGTGATCCACCCCGCGAGCACGGCGATCAGGCCGGAGGGCGCCATCGCCACGGCCGCGCGGTGCAGCCACGGCCAGTAGAACAATCGTCCCCGGTAACGTGCCCAGAGCGACCACAGGCCCATTCCCAGCATGGCGAATCCGAGCGCAACCATGATCCGGAACGACCAGAAAACGATGCTCACCGGCGGTTGGTCCTCGTCCGGAATCGTGTCCAGCCCGTCGAGCGGTTCGGTCCAACCGTGTTTCAGGATGAGCGACGAAAGGTTGGGGATGCCGACGGCGTAGTCCAGTCGCTGCTCTTCGTCGTTGGGAATGCCGAAGAGGTAGAGCGGGGCACCGTCGGGATAGCTGTCGTAATGCCCTTCCATCGCCATCACCTTGGCCGGCTGATGCTCCAGCGTGTTGAGCCCGTGCAAGTCGCCCAGGAAGATCTGGACCGGCGCAACAATGGTGGCCATCCACATCGCCATCGAGAACATCGTGCGTGTCGCCGGGGACGGCTCGACCCCTTCCCGCCGCCGCTTGAGCAGGTGCCAGGCCCCGACGCCGCCGACGATGAAGGCGGTCGTGAGGTAGGCGGCCGTCACCGTGTGGGCGAGCCGGTAGGGGAAAGAGGGGTTGAAGATGATCTGCCAGAAATCCTCGGGCAGGAACTGACCCGTCTCCGGGTCGATGGAGAAGCCCGCGGGCGTGTGCATCCACGAGTTCACCGAGAGGATCCAGAAGGCGGAGAGGAAGGTGCCGAACGCGACCATCGCGGTCGCGGCCATGTGCAGGCCGGGGCCGACGCGCTCGCGCCCGAAGAGCATGATGCCCAGGAACCCCGCTTCGAGGAAGAAGGCCGACAGCACCTCGTAAGCCATCGGTGCGCCGATCACCGGCCCGGCCTTGTCGGAAAACACGCTCCAGTTCGTGCCGAACTGGTAGGACATGACGATGCCGGACACGACGCCCATGGCGAAGGCCAGCGCGAAGATCTTCACCCAGTATCGGAAGAGCTCCAGATACTTGTGGTCTTTCGTCCAGAGCCACAGCGCGTTCACGACCGCGAGGTAGGAGGCCAGGCCGATCGTGAAGGCCGGGAAGATGAAGTGAAACGACACCGTGAAGGCGAACTGGATCCTTGCGAGTAGGATCGCGTCGAAACTGGCGAGCATGTCTGTCTCCGTTGCACCGGGCGGGCCGGATACGGGTTTAACCTGTCTTGCAGATGTAATTTAGGTCCCGCACCCCGTGGCGCGCGACTGGACATTTCGCCGCGCGGCGACACGATTTCGTTATGCCTACCAACCCCTTGGCCCTTCTTGTGTTCCCCGCCAGGCTTCCCGAGGGTCAACTTTTCTGCCCGCGTGATGAAACCCGACAGGCGTCGGCGCCGTATATTGATTAGACAGGGAGAAAAGACATGAAACAGATTTTTCTCGTGATCGCCCTGACCTGCGCTCTTGTTCTGCCGCGCGGCACCACCGCGCAAAGCGGAGACGCGGGGGCCATTCAGGGGGTCATTTCGAGCCAGTTCGACGCGTTCCTCGCGGAAGACGTCGAAACGGCGTTTTCCTTCGCCTCGCCGATGATCCAGGGCATGTTCCGCACGCCGAGCAACTTCGGCATGATGGTCGAGAACGGCTACCCCATGGTCTGGGCACCGGCCTCGACCGAGTTCCTCGAACTCGACGAGCGCAACGGCGCGCTCTGGCAGAAGGTCCTGGTGCAGGATACCGGCGGCACTTTTCACGTGCTCGAATACAAGATGGTTCAGCGCGACGGCGACTGGCTCATCGACGGTGTGCAGCTGATCGAAGAAGCCGGGATCGGCGTCTGAACGACCCGAAAAAGTGTTAACAAAAGGTTAACGCGCCAGTGATCGGTCCCTATCTCAAGGGTATTGAGAGGGGGAATTGATCATGAACGAAGACCTTTTGGGTGCCATACTCTGCACATTGGTTCTGAAGGGTGAGGCGGAAGCTCACCACAGGTACGAGAATTTCTCGAACGGAACGCTCGGCGAGTATTCGACATACTTCGACTGCGAGACGGACACCCACGTTTACGAATTCGGATTGGACAAGCGGTCCTCGTTCGACAGCCTCCACCAGGTTGCGAATGCCGCGAAGATCAGCGGCAAGACACCGGCGATCGCGATTATCGACACGAACCGGACGGAAGACCGGTTCGAAATGCAGGTAGAGACGGCCGCGCGCTACTTCGGCGTCGAATTCTCCACCTACACCGTCGATTACCTGATCCGCGTGCGGATGACGGACTACCTGCGCAACTATCCTGACCCGACGCCCGCGTCCCTCACCCGATGACGCCGACCGGCTACGAACCGCTCGACACACCCAAGCCCGTGGGCGACGACATCTGGCTCGTCGACGGACCCGCGATCCGGTTCTACGGGATGCCGTTCTCCACCCGCGCGACGATCGTCCGGCTGGCGAGCGGGGATCTCTGGGTTCATTCGCCCACGAAACTTTCGCCCGACCTCACGGCGCGCGTGACCGCGCTGGGCCGGGTCCGGTATCTCGTGGCGCCGAACTGGATCCACTACGCCTATGTTGGCGAGTGGGCCGAGGCGTTTCCCGAGGCCGAGAGCTGGGCGGCGCCGGGCGTGGCGGCGCGCGCGAAGAGGCACGGGATGGACATGACGTTCGATCACGACCTCCGGCAGGACGCTCCGGAGGCCTGGGCGGGCGAGATCGACCAGATGATCGTGCGGGGCAGCGACGTGCACCGCGAGGCGGTCTTTCACCACCGGGCGAGCCGCACCCTCATCCTTACCGACCTCATCGAGAATTTCGAGCCTGCGAAACTGCCGTGGTGGTTTCGCTGGATCGTGCCCATCGTCGGCGTGGCCGACCCCGACGGGAAGATGCCGCGCGACATGCGATCCACGTTCCGTCGCGGGCGGGACGCGCTGCGCGAAGACGTGGAGCGGATGATCGGCTGGGCACCCGAACGCGTGATCCTCGCCCACGGCCGTTGGTACGACCAAGACGGCGTGGCCGAACTGCGCCGGGCGTTCCGCTGGGTGCTCGACTGACCGCAGGCGCACGGGGCGCGCAGGTCTCACCCCCCGCATATCGTGCAACCAGAAAACGCCCCGGGGCAGCGTACGGTCGCCTCAAGCCCGGTTAAGGCGGGGCAGGTAGCCCTTTTCGCGATGGATGCGGCGCATGGCGCCCGCAGCGCTTGACCGGAAAGGGACCCCATGAGCACGAACCTCGACCTGATGCCGTCACCCTTCGTCGACGGGCTGGACCAGTGGTCCAGCGAGAACGGGACCTCCGGGTCCGCCACCTACAACGGGGCGGCGAACGCGGCCTTCGTGCCGTCGGACCAGGATTTCGGCGGTTGCCTCGAGCTCCTCAAGACCGAGAGCACGCAGAAACTGCGCTGGACCGGGCAGACGCCGATCCTCGCGGGCACCTACCTGCGGATCACCGCGCGGGTGAAGGCGATGAGCGGGGCGTTCCCCTCGGTGCGCGTGGCGGGCTACGCGATGGACGGCTCCGACAACCACGTGGGCGGGCTGGACGAGACAGCTCCGTCCGTCACGCTCGACACCTACGGCGAGGTGGTGACCGTGACCGGCATCGTCGCGGCGGGCAACCGCGACGGCGTCGACATGATCTGGGGCGCCGCGCCGGAATACGGCCATTTCGGGATCGACCTGATCGGCGCCTCGGGCGGGATCGTGCGCGTCGACGATATCGAGATCGAGGACGTCACCGGCACCTTTCTGCGCGATATCCTCGACGTGGTGGACGTGCGCGACTACGGAGCGGTGGGCAATGGCTCGACCGACGACCGGGCGGCCTTCGCGGCGGCCGACGCCGATGCCGACGGGCGTACTGTGGTCATTCCCGACGGGAACTATCACATCGGCTCCTCCCTCACGATCCAGAACAAGGTGCGTTTCGACGGGACCGTGAACATGCCGGCGGGCGCGCATCTCGCCCTCATCCGTAATTTCGACCTGCCCACCTATATCGACGCCTTCGGCGACGAGGTGGAGGCGTTCCGGCGCGGTTTCCAGGCGCTGATGAATTTCTCGGACCATGACGGGTTCGACCTCAAGGGCCGCACGATCAACCTTCAAGGTCCCATCGACATGCAGGCGGCGCTCGCCTCCGCCGACACATTCCTGATCCGCCGGGTGATCCGCAACGGCCAGTTCTACGCGCACGACGACCCGGCCTGGGACCCGGACGTGGCGACCAGCCAGGGCAGCTACAACCCGAACAACCCGCTCCAGATCACCGGGCTCACCAACGCGAGCCAGATCCAGCCTGGAAGCCAGGTGACGGGCAACGGCGTGGGCCGCGAGGTCTATGTCAAATCGGTGAACGTGGGCGCTGGGACGCTTCAACTGAGCCAACCGCTCTACGGTCCCAACAGCACGCAGGGCTACACCTTCACCCGCTACAAGTACATCCTCGACTTCATGGGGTTCGAGAACCTGCGCAGGCTCACCTTCTCCGAGGTCGAGTTCCAGATGAACGGGTACTGCAACGGAGTGATGCTGTCGAAGGAAGGCGAGAACATCCAGTTCAAGGACTGCTTCTTCGTCAAGCCCAAGCACAAGGGGATCACCTCGGCCGGCCGCGCCTGCCAGGATCTGCACCTCGAGCAGTGCCAATGGATCTCGTCCGAACAGGGGACCGCGGCGGACCAACGGGTGAGCGTCGGGTTCAACGTCAACGCCAACGACTCCAAGATCCGGGATTGCCGGTTCCAGCGGATGGGGCTTTCGGCGATCATCAACGGCACCGGCCACATGGTCACCGGGAACCACTTCTTCCAGGGCGACGACTTCTCGAATGCACCGCGCGTGGCGGGCCTCGTCTTCACGCGGGAGGCCTGCGTCTCCACCGTCACCGGCAATTACATCGACAATTGCGCGATCGAATGGACGAACGAACATGATGCCACGCCGGATTTCTCGAATGAATACGGGTTCGGTGGCCTCACCGTCACCGGCAACATCTTTTACTGTTCGGATGCGATCTCGAGCTTCCGGTTCATCCGGATCAAGCCCTTTGGCAACGGCCATTTCATTTCCGGCTTCCAGGTGAACGAGAACTCGTTCTATTCCTCCACCGGCAGCGTCGCTCGGGTCGAGGAATGGGACGATACCCATGCCGGTCCCGACTACTGGCGGTTCCGCAACATCACCTTCGAGCGCAACAACTTCAACGGTATCGGGCAGCGCACAATCAGCCCGGTCTGTCTCGAATTCAACCAGACGTCCAACGCGAGCACCTGGACGCTCGACCCATCGGGCTACCTCCCGTTCGGAGGCAATGCACGCACCGTGTCCGCCGTGGTGACAGAGGGCGAGATCCGCAACGGGTCGAATGGCCGGGTGGACGGCCTGCCTTACGTGAACGTGAACGCCGGGTCGCAGAACAAGTACGTGCAACTCGTCTGGCCGCAGGCCTGTCGGGGCACGGCCCATGTGACCGTACGTTGCGACAAACCGCTCTGATCCCGGGCGGCGGGATGCGCATCACCCCGGCGGGCGAACGCCTGCCGGGGTTTTTCCTGCGCAGGCATGAGCGGATGGACCAGGCCCGCGCGAGCGGCTAATTCTCGGGTGTCGATGCGGGCGAGGGAAGACTTGGGATATTACACGGACAAGGTCGCGGTCGTCACCGGTGCTGGCGGAGGGCTGGGCCGGGCACTTGCGCTGGATCTTGGTGCCCGGGGCGCACGCCTCGCGATATCTGATATCAACGCGGAGGCGGTCGCGGCAACCGCGCGCCTGCTGGAGGAGAAAGGTGTCGAGGTGCTGCACGCCACGCTCGACGTGGCAAATGGCGCCGGCGTCCGCGCCCACGCGGCCGCAGTGAAGGAGCGCTTCGGCACCATCCACCAGATCTACAACAACGCGGGTCTCACGGTCGGGGAAAAGCCGCTCGTTCGGACGAAGGAATCTGATTTCCTCGCGGTGTTCCGAGTGAACCTCTGGGGCGTCATCCACGGCACGCGCACCTTTCTGCCGCACCTGATCGAAAGCGGCGACGGCCTCGTTTGCAATATTTCCAGCATCAACGGCGTGCTGGCGATGGGGCAGTCGCCGGCCTATTCAGCCTCCAAGTTCGCCGTTCGCGGCTTCACTGAATCCGTGCAGGTCGAGATGCTGGACGCGGGCCACCCGGTGCAGGTCTCGCTCGTCCTGCCGGGCGGGATCGCGACGAACATCGTGCGGATGCTGCCTCCGGATTACGATCAACTCACGCCCGAGCGGCAGGCGCAGGTGCGCCATGCCATCGACCTGCACTACAAAACCATGCTGCGCATGTCGCCGGAGGTGGCGGCGAAAAAGATCCTGGACCGGGTCGCGCGCGGGCGGAGGCGCATCGTGATCACGCCGCGGGCCTTCTGGCTCGACTTGCTCGTCCGGGCCTTTCCCGGGCAGTATCCGCGCCTCGTCGCCGGGTTCCAGCGCCGTTTCAGGGCGCGGCAGAAGGCGGGGCCCAAGGGGCTGGGCCGCCCCGAGGCATAAGCCCGCCGATGCAAGCTTGTGCCCAACCGGCAAGCCTTGGCCGAACCCCGCGTCCGCGCTATTGTTTTGCAAAACGAAACCCGAAACAGGCGGGGGCAGGCATGACCATCACGAAACTATCACGACGCGGCTTCGCGCTGGGTGGGCTCGCGCTCACGGGACTGGCGGCCTGCGGGAGGACGGCGGGACCGGTCGGAGGTGCGACCCGCGTCGCCTCCACCTCGTCGTCTTCCTTCCAGACCGCGTCCAACGCCGGCTACGACTCCTGGGTCGTGAGTTTCAAGAACCGGGCGGTCGGTTCGGGCTACGCCCAGTCGGTGGTGGACCGGGCGTTCCGCGGTGCGGGCTACCTCCCCGGCGTGATCGAGCGCGACCGCAGTCAGACCGAGTTCACCCGGACGCTCGAGGATTACCTCGCCATCGCGGCAAGCGACGAGCGGGTGCGCAACGGGCGCTCCAACTACCGCGCCCTCTCGGGCAAGCTCTCGGCGATCGAGAGCCAGTACGGCGTCGATGCCAAGGTCGTCGCGGCGATCTGGGGGATGGAAAGCTCATACGGCACCCGGCGCGGCGACGTTCACATCGTCTCGGCCATGTCCACGCTCGCCTATGACGGGCGGCGCAAGGATTTCTTCGAGAAACAGCTCCTCGCCGTGCTCAAGATCCTCGCGGCGGGCGACACGACGCCCGAGAACATGCGCGGCTCCTGGGCCGGTGCGATGGGGCATACGCAGTTCATGCCGACCTCCTACCTCGCATACGCCGTGGACTTCACCGGCGACGGGCGGCGCGACATCTGGTCCGACGATCCGACCGACGCGCTCGCCTCCGCCGCCAACTACCTGCGGGAGTTCGGCTGGACCAAGGGCCAGCCCTGGGGCGTTGAAGTCAGGCTTCCCGAAGGCTTCGACCGCGCACAGGCGGGGTTTTCCAACAGCCGGAGCGTGAGCACATGGACCTCGATGGGTGTGCGCGACATGTCGGGCGGCACCGTGCCGAACCACGGCGCGGCGCGCGTGATCGAACCGGCGGGCGGCGGCGGCCCGGCTTTCATGGTCTTCCGGAATTTCGACGTCATCAAGCGCTACAACAACGCGACCTCCTACGCGATCGGCGTCGGGCACCTGGGCGACCGGATCGCGGGCGGCGGGCCGATCCGGGGCAGCTTCGGCCCGGACCCGCAGGGCCTCACGCTGGAGGACCGCAAGGACATCCAGCGCCGCCTCACGGCGCGCGGTTTCGACACCGACGGCGCGGACGGGGTGATCGGGGCCAAGTCCGAGTCGGCGATCCGCGCCTTCGAGGCGGCCAACGGGATGCCGTCGTCGGGTCAGGCCACCAAGGCGCTCCTCGTCAAGCTGGGGGGCAGGCCCCGCGCCTGACCACGCTCGGGCCTTCTTCGGATAGGACAAATGCTGAGGTATGCTTGCGCTGCCACTCCGGCTGCGATCGGACACCGCGCAAGCGGGGTCCAAGACCGTTACGCCAGCGCGTCGACCAGCGCCCGGCGAAACCCGTCCGCCTCGGCGAACCGTGCGGGCAGCACCTCGGTCAAGGCCGCCTGTTCGCGCGCGTCCAGATCGTGCCACAGGATCAGCCCCTTGCGCCTGAGATGCGCGCCGTCCGCGTGATCCGGCGGGAACGGGGTCGGCACGCGCTTCAGCTCCGGCTCCGACATCTCCCATCCTGCCGCCTCCAGCGCGGCGGCCTCGGCCACGACCGGATGCCCCGCCGCCACCCGCTCGCGCCAGCCGGGCAGGGCGTCCTTGGGAAAGACCATCGCGCCCACGCCGAGCTTGCAGTATCCCTGCGCGGCCCCGAAGAGGTAGCAGACCGGCGCGTCCGTCATCGACCATTGCATGTGAAGGTGCGTGTTGTAGGGCGTCTTGTCCTTGGAAAACCGGACGTCGCGATGAACCCGGTAGAGCTTGGGTTTCACGGCCAGGTCGAGCTCCCGTCCGACACGCTGTGAGATGTCGTCGAGGAGGAGCGCGGCCGGGTGTTTCACTGCCGCCTCGTATTCCCCCTTGTGCGCCGCGAACCACTCGCGGTCGTTGTTGGCCGCGAGCCGGGCGAAAAAGTCGCGGGACGCGGGCACGAGATCCTGAAAGCTGTCCATTCACACCACCCCCCTTTCGGTGCAGTCTGGCGCGACGACCCCGTTTCGCCAAGTGAATTGGTGAGCGCCTACTGACAGGAGGTGTCAGCTATGTGGAACGACCGCTTCGCCACCGAGGATTTCGTCTTCGGCAAGGCCCCCTCGCAATTCCTCGTGGCCCAGCAGGGCTACCTCGCCCCCGGTCTCACCGCGCTCGCCGTGGCGGACGGGGAGGGGCGCAATTCGGTCTTCATGGCCGAGCAGGGGGTGCAGGTCACCGCGATGGAGGCCGCGCCCAACGCGATCGAGAAAGGCCGTAAGCTCGCCGCCGAACGCGGGGTGACGGTCGATTTCGTCGAGGCGGACATCTTCGACTGGGACTGGGGCGCGACGGGCTACGACCTCGTCGTCGGCATCTTCTTCCAGTTCATGGGCGCGCGGGACCGCGCGGGCGTGTTCGAGGGAATGAAACGCGCAGTGAAGCCGGGCGGGCTCCTGATGATCCACGGCTACACGCCCAAGCAGCTTGAGTACGGCACCGGCGGACCTGGGGTGGCGGAGAACCTCTACACCGAAGAACTGCTCGCGGCGGCCGTCGAGGGGTGGGAGGTGCTGCGGCTCGAGGCTTACGATATGGACCTCGACCAAGGGGCCGGGCACGCTGGCATGTCCGCCCTGATCGACCTCATCGCGCGCAATCCGGGCTAACCTTCGATGGTGCAATGAACGGATCATTTCCGTGTACTTGCATGAATGGCGCGTCGTAAGGTTCCGAAAATAATGTGCTTTTCCGCTTCGAACTTGCGTAAGAATTCTAGGATTCTAGGATTCTAGGATTCTAGGATTCTAGGATTCTAGGATTCTTTCTCGAGGTATGCCTGCTGGTCGGGTTCTGGGACACCAGCCAGGATCCCTCGATTTTCGACCGTCCGATCAAATCTCTTCCCCTTCCCCCCGCGCCGTGGCAAAGCATCGGCATGTCCCGCCTCGTCGCATATCGCACCCATGCCCGCGCCCATCTCGCGCTCGGCCTGCCGCTCATCGGCAGCCAGCTCGCGCAGGTCGCGGTGCAGACGACCGACACGCTGATGATCGGCTGGTACGACGTGCGCGCGCTCGCGGCGCTCGTCCTGGGCACCTCCGTCTACATCCTGCTTTTCCTGTTTATCTCGGGCTTCGCCTGGGCCGTCACGCCGTTGGTCGCCGCCGCGGCGGAGCATGATGACGAGGTGCGCATCCGGCGCGTCACCCGCATGGGCCTCTGGGTGTCGCTGGGCGCCGGGGTCCTGTGCCTGCCAGTCTTCATCTGGTCGAAACCCATGCTGGTCGCACTGGGGCAGGACCCCGAGATCGCGGGCATGGCCCAGACCTACTTGCGTATCGCGGGCTTCGGCATCCTGCCCGGCCTCGCGGTCATGGTGCTCAAGGGCTACCTCTCGGCGCTCGAGAAGACCCGCGTGCAGTTCCGCGTGACGGTGGGGGCGGCGCTCGCCAACGTCGTGCTGAACTACCTGCTCATCTTCGGCAGTCTCGGCTTTCCCGAGCTGGGCATCCGCGGGGCGGCCATCGCCTCGCTCGGGGTGAACCTCATTTCAGCAATCTGGCTCGCCCTTTACGCCATCCGGACCTTCCCGGACCACGACCTGTTCCGCAGGCTCTGGCGCCCCGATGGCGAGGCGCTGCGCGAGGTGTCCGGCATGGGCTGGCAGATCGGCCTGACCACCGTGGCCGAGGTTGGGCTGTTCAACTTCTCCTCCATCGTCATGGGCTGGATCGGTACGGTCCAGCTCGCGGCACACGGTATCGCGCTCCAGATCGCCACCATCGCCTTCATGGTGCAGCTGGGGCTGTCCAACGCCGCGACCGTGCGCGCGGGCCGGGCCTTCGGGCGCCGCGACCGGGAGGCGCTGACGGACGGCGCTGTCTCCGTCTGGCTCCTCGGTTTCGGCTTCGCGCTGGTGGCGCTGGTGGTCTTCCTCGCCATGCCCGACCTGCTCATGGGGCTCTTCGTTGATCCGGACGATCCGCTCCGGGGCGAGATCCTTGCCATCGGGGCCACGCTTTTGGCGATGGCCGCGCTGTTTCAGTTCGTAGACTCCGCGCAGGTGCTGGCCATCTCGATCCTTCGCGGGATGCAGGACACGCGCCGCCCGCTCATCGTGGCGGGGGTGAGCTACTGGCTCATCGGTGCGCCGACTACCTATGTCTTCGGCATTCTTTTGGGGTGGGAGGGCGTGGGAGTCTGGCTCGGCCTCGTCCTTGGCCTCGCCTGCGCGGCGGTATTCCTGCAGTTGCGGTTCTGGCGGCTCGCCCGCGGGGTGGAGCCGCCGTCCGCCCAGCCCGCCTGACCGAACGCTGTGCGCGGTCAGTCCTCGCGCATCAGCCGTTCGGCCTTCTTGCGCACGAGCAGCGTGCGCAGGTCGTGCATCGCCATGAGGAGCGAGTCCGTCACCATCTCCAACTGCGTGTCGTCCGCGTCCTTCTGCACCCAGTGGGCCGTGTAATTCAGCGTATCCACGGCGCGCAGGATGTCGTCGATCTGGCGCGCCGCGAGCAGTTCCTGCCTCTCGGCCAGCCAGTCGGAAATCGCCGCCATGTCCTGGTTGGACAGGCTGCGATCGCCATGAGGTTTGATATCGCCGTTCTTGGTGTTGACCACGGCGATCTGGTCCATCTCGATACGACGGTGGCGGTTCTGCGTGTCCACCTTGAACACGAAGGCGCCGTTCTCTCGAACGCGAAAAAAATACTCGGGAAGCTCGGTCGACATGGTTTCTTGTTACTCCTGCCCGGCGCGTTTGTAACCGTCTCGTCCAAACAGGGCCAGTGCAACGATGCCTTACCGCAACGTCAACATATCATCTAAGTGACGCGCAAAACTCCTGAATCCGCGTGCAGGCGGTGGTGAGCTGCTCGTCCGACGTCGCATAGCTCACCCGGAAATTCGGGCTGACTCCGAAGGCCGCGCCGAAAACGACCGCGACCCCTGTCGCTTCGAGAAGCTCCTTGCAGAAGGTCTCGTCATCTTCGATCACCGTGCCGCCCGGCGTGGTCGTCCCGATGCAGCCCGCGATCGACGGATAGACATAGAACGCCCCCTCGGGGGTCGGGCACTCGATACCGTCCGCGTCATTCAGCATCCTAACCACCAGATCGCGGCGGCGCTGGAAGATCTTGGCATTCGCAGCGAGGAAATCCTGCGGGCCGTTCAGCGCCTCGACCGCCGCCCACTGGCTGACGGTGCAGGGGTTCGACGTGGATTGCGACTGGATCTTGCGCATCGCGTCGATCAGGAACTTGGGCCCCGCGCCGTAGCCGATCCGCCAGCCGGTCATGGCATAGGCCTTGGACACCCCGTTCACGGTCAATGTGCGCTCGTACAGCCCCGGTTCGATCTGGGCGGGCGAGAAAAACTCGAAATCGTCGAAAACGAGGTGTTCGTACATGTCGTCCGACATCACCCAGACATGGGGATGGCGCATGAGCACATCGGTCAGCGCCTTCAACTCGTCACGGGTATAGCCCGCACCGGTCGGGTTCGACGGCGAGTTGAAGATCAGCCATTTGGTCCTGGGCGTGATCGCAGCTTCGAGCTGTTCCGGCGTCATCTTGAACGCCGTGTCGATCCCGCATTCCACCGCCACCGGCTCGCCACCTGCAAGCAGCACCATATCGGGGTAGCTCACCCAGTAGGGGGCGGGGATCACCACCTCGTCGCCCGGGTTCAGGGTCGCCATCAGGGCGTTGTAGAGGATCTGCTTCCCGCCGGTGCCGACGCTGACCTGGTTCGGCTCATAGCTCAGGCCGTTCTCCCGCGCGAATTTGGCGCAGATCGCCTGCTTCAGCTCGGGCATCCCGTCGGGTGCTGTGTATTTCGTCTTGCCCGCATCCATCGCCGCCTTGGCAGCATCCTTGATGTTATCCGGCGTGTCGAAATCCGGCTCGCCCGCGCCCAGACCGATGACGTCGCGCCCGGCGGCCTTCAATTCCTGCGCGAGAGTTGTTACGGCAATGGTGGGCGAAGGTTTGACGCGCTCGAGCGTCGCGGAGAGGATCGTCATGGTCGCATCCGGTTGAGATCGGGGATCGGCTTCGTCCTACGCTCGCCCGGACGAGCGATCAAGCGGGAAGGACGCGGGATGGACGACAATTGGTACTCCGACGACAACGCCACTTTCGGTGACCGGCTGGCCGGTGCGCGCGAGGCGGCGGGGCTGAGCCAGAAGGAACTGGCCAAAAAACTCGGCATCAAGGTCAAGACGCTCGCGTCGTGGGAAAACGATATCTCCGAGCCGCGCGCCAACCGGCTCCAGATGGTGTCGGGGCTTCTGAGCGTGTCGCTGCGCTGGCTGCTCACGGGCGAGGGCGAGGGGATCGACCCTCCGGGCACCGAGGGCACGCTCTCGCGCGATGCCAAGGCGGTTCTCATGGAACTGCGCGAGGTGCAGGCGGACATTACCGACGCGACCAAACGGATGGCCCGGCTCGAAAAGACCCTGCGCAGGATGCTCGAGGAGGGCAGCGCGTGACGGTGGCTGAAACCGACGAGACACGCCTCAAGCGGCTCACGATGCGGTCGTGGCGGCGCGGGACCAAGGAAATGGACATGATCCTCGGCCCATTCGCCGACGACCGCCTTGCCCAACTCGCGCCGGCCGATCTGGACCTCTACGATGCGCTCCTTCTGGAGAACGATCAGGACCTCTATCAGTGGGTCTCGGCCCAGGCCGCGCCGCCGGAGCGTTTCGCGGGCCTGATCAGCCTCATCCGGGATCACAAGATCGCCGGATAGGGCGATGTTTTCTCTCGATCTTTAACCGAATATTCCGAAATTTGCGTCACACGTCTTCCGCGAGCAGTCATATGCGGAGACAGGCATGAGCATCCACGGCCCCATCATTCCCGGAACGGACACCCGTTTCCTCGCGCAGTACCTCGACGCCCTGTCGCTGGTGGAACGATTGCACCGGTTGCTTCTCGACGTGATCAAAGACGAATTCGAGCGGTTGGGGGTGCTGGAGATCAACGCGGTCCAGGCGCTCCTCCTGTTCAACGTGGGTGAGAACGAGGTGACGGCGGGCGAATTGAAGAGCCGCGGCTATTACCAGGGCTCCAATGTCTCCTACAATCTCAAGAAGCTTGTCGAGATGGGCTACATGCACCACCAGCGGTCCGAGATCGACCGGCGCTCGGTCCGTGTGCGCCTGACTGAAAAGGGTCGCCACATCCGCGATGTCGTGTCCGAATTATTCGAACGCCACGCGCGAGGGCTGGAAGAACGAATGGTGATCTCGCTCGACGGGATCGACGAGGTGAACACCTCGCTTAAGCGCGTCGAACGCTTTTGGGCCGATCAAATCCGCTACATCTACTGAGCCGACCGCCGCGAAACGGCGCGCGGGGCCGGGCCCCGCGCACAGGTCTTGCGCCGCCCGCGGACATGCGCGCTTTCGTTGCGGAGGGCGCGAACGTGGCCGGTCAACCCTGGTCGCCGGCTTCGGGCGCGGGCAGGCTTCCGACGGCGAGCGCGTTGATCTCGCGCAGGAGCTTCTTCTTCATCGCGCGGGCATAGTCCTCGAACCCGTCCGCCCGCTCGACGAAGGCACCCGGGCCGCGGATCACGAGGTTCTCGAAATAGCTCAGGAGATCCTCGTCGCCCGGCCCGGCGCCCATCGAGTCGATCGTGTTGATGACCAGTGCGTTCACGGTGACTCCGTCGAGCTGGGCGAGGTCGCCGAGGTCCTGCGGCCGCGGCCCGGTGTTCGACTTGCCATCGCCGGAGATGTCGATGGTTCCCTTCCAGCACGCAGGCCCCCGTTCGAGCGCAGTGCCGCCCACCGCCATCGCCGTGCCGAGCGCTGTCGACGGTGGCGAAGGGCTTCGTCGAGTCGTGCGCAGCTTTGTCGCGATTCCCGCGAGCGCCAGCTCGTCCGTCACGAGCGTCCAGTCCACCAGAACGTTCTGGAACTGCGGCCCGCTCCATTCGAAGACATACAGTGCGACGGGGGCGGCACCCGGGGCGAGGATCGCACGTTCGACCTGTGGATCCAGCAAAGCCTCGGCCAGCCCGTCCATCTGCAATCGGTATTCGCCGGAATCCACCGAGCCCGAAACATCGAGTGCGAGGACCAGCGCCTGTCGGCACTCGCTCTCCTGGGCCACCGCCGGCGTGGCGGCCATCAGCCCGGCCGCCACCGCCGCCCGCAGCGTGTCAGAAACGCGATTCGAAGCTGATACCGCCCGAAAGCGTCTGTTGCGAATAGATCGGCACATTGGACCACACCCGCTTGGCCTCGACGGTCACGACGGGCGAGAACCCCATGTAGGACAGGCCGCGGAAATCGGCCGAGACATGGCCTGCGAGGATGCGATCCTGCCGCCCCGTCGTGCTGAAGGGCGAAAAGTTGTAGCTCTTGTAGCCGTAATTGGCGCCGATCTCCAAATGCGCGCCGAGGATCGGACGATTGAACTCATATTCCAGCCCGACAGTGGGAAGCGAATAGACCTGCGCGGCGCCGGCGGAAAAACTGCGGGTGTAGTTGAAGGATGCGCGCACCGTGTCGCCCCAGGCGAGCTTGTGCGTATAGCTGGCCCCGGCCGACAACGTCGTTTCCGGCACCAGCCCGCCCTGAACAAGCAGGCTGCGGTCAGCCCGCCCCTTGAGCGTGAAAGCGTCGCGCCCGTCCGCGATGGGGAAGGTTACGGCCGCCCCCGCGCCGAAAAAATCGCTCAGCTTGGTGCCGCCGTACCAGTTTCGTCCGGCCCGTCCCGAGAACTCGAGCCGGATCCCGTTTCCGACGATCTGCCGGTGCGTGGCGATCACCGCGAGCGAGTAGAAATCGTAATCGTGCCCCGACACGCCCGGCGCCGCCGCGCGCGACTTCGCGTCGAGCCAGTTCACCCGTCCCGCACCTTCGATCCCCACAGTGGTCTGCGAGCGCTGCGTCTCGAAGAGCCTGTATTCCAGCTTGCCCTGCGCTTCGGCGGTGAAACCCGACAGCGCCCGCGCGGTCGGCGAGAGCACGAAGGGCAGGCCGTAGATGTAGATGATGCTCTCGGAGGAACCGTTGTTGATGTTGGAGTTGGGCGATGCGCCACCCGAGAAGGAAAACCGCCACGGGTTTTGCTGCTTCACGTAGCGATAGGCCTGCGCCAGCCGCTCCATCTCCTGCTCGGTCTGGACGTAAGGCAGGGCGCGGCGCAGCCAGAACTGCGACAGGGCGTAGTTGCCCTCCTGTGCGATGATGTCGGCGGTGCGCAGGGCCGAGGCATAGCGCGCGCCCGGGATGTCGGAGGCGTTGAACGCAGCCTGCGAGGCCTCGCGCGCCGCGCGGGGTTGGCCCATCGCGAACAGGATATTGGACTTGAGGAGCAGCGCGTCGATGTCGCGCGGGTTGGCTGCGATCACCGCGTTTGTCAGCGCTAGCGCACGGTTCGTGTCCCCTGCGGCGAGCGCTTCGGCGGCGGCCGGCAAAACCGTCGACCGATCCGGCACCTGCGCCAGCGCGGGCGTGGCGAGCGCGGCGCAAAGCGCGACGGCGGTCATGATTCTGCGGCCCCACATGTGGGCCTGTCTACGCGAGGGCGCGCGCAGGCTCACCCCCCCGATCAGGGGGCGGTGCTGAGCGTTGCCTGTTTGCACGGTTCCCACCATTCCTGCTCACGCGTTCATTGGCCCGCAGTAGCGCATCCGGGACCGCGACTGTCAAGAAACGCGATGTCACGGACCACGCGCCCTAGTGGTTGTCTGCCCAGCCCGCCCAACATATGGTGGGCTTACCGTTTTCCATCGGGAGAGTCGGCACAGGGGGACTTGCGATGAGACAGTACCTGGATGCGCTGAAAACCGTGCTTGAGCACGGCACGCCGTCGAGCGACCGTACAGGCACCGGCACGACCTCGTATTTCGGGATGCAGTGCCGCTACCCGCTTGCCGAAGGCTTCCCGCTCGTCACAACGAAAAAGCTGCACCTGCGCTCCATCGTGCACGAACTGCTCTGGTTCCTCTCCGGGGACACGAACATCGGCTATCTCAAGGATAACGGCGTCTCGATCTGGGACGAATGGGCCGACGAGGGCGGCGACCTCGGCCCGGTCTACGGCCACCAATGGCGCCATTTTCCCAAGCTGTCGCGGGGCCCGGACGGCGCCCCGGTGATCGGCGAGGTGGACCAGATCGCCGATCTCGTCGAGATGATCCGCAAGACGCCCGACAGCCGCCGGCTTATCGTGTCGGCCTGGAACCCCGGCGACGTGCCGGACATGGCGCTCCCGCCGTGCCACACGCTCTGGCAGGTGCGCATCATCGGCGGCAAGCTCCACCTGCAGCTTTACCAGCGCTCCGCCGACATGTTCCTGGGCGTGCCGTTCAACATCGCTTCCTATGCGCTGTTGCAGGTGATGCTCGCCCACGTAACCGGCTACGAACCCGGCGATTTCGTCCATTCCATCGGGGATGCGCATATCTACTCCAACCACATGGAACAGGTGCGCGAACAGCTCTCCCGCGATCCGCGCCCGCTACCGCAGGTTGAGATCAAACGTCACGTGGGCTCGATCTTCGATTTCCGCTACGACGACTTCGCCTTTCCGGGCTACGACCCGGCCCCCGCGATCCGCGCGCCGGTGGCCGTCTGATGCTGACGCTGATCGTCGCGCGGGCGCGGGGCGGGGCCATCGGGCGCGAGGGGGGCATTCCGTGGCAGGCACCCGAGGACCTCAGGATGTTCCAGCGCGAGACGACGGGCGGCGCGCTCGTCATGGGCCGCCGGACCTGGGAAAGCCTCCCCGTCAAGCCTCTGAAAAACCGTCTGAACATCGTGGTTTCACGCGACACGTCGTTGCATGAACACGTGGTGCCCTCGGTCGAGGCGGCGCTCGCGCTCGCCCGGGAGGCGGGCCACACGCGGGTCTACGGGATCGGCGGGGCCGGCATCTACGAGGCGCTCTTGCCGCTGGCGGACCGGCTCCTCGTGACCGAGGTGGACCTCGACGTACCGGATGCCGATGCGTACTTCCCGGCCTTCGACGAAAGTGGCTGGCGCGAGGTCTTTTCGGCGCCTTTGCGTGCGGCCGACCCGGCCTGCCGACTGCGCGATCTCGTCCGGCGCGGCTGACCTGTTGCCGATCTGCACAACCTGAGCCTGCATTTTCCCAGGTAACGGACGCGTTATTGCCGCTTTTACCCGACACGCCATAAATTCACGGCATGGGACATTACAAACACTGGGGGGCGGTCGCATTCGCGATCGCATTGGGGGTAACGGCACCGGAGGGCGCTTTCGCCAAAGGGGCCTGGAACTGCGGGTTCGAGGATGTTCGCGCCATCGAAGAGCAGGCGGCAGAACGGGAACAGACGCTCGCCCAGCGCTACTACGTGACCGACGAGGGCCGCGTTGAGGTGGTGCGCATCGTCGTCGACGAGCCGCGCAAGAAGCCGTTGATCGAACTGCTCGCGCTCGACCTGAAACGCAGGCTCGGCATCACGACGGGCGAGGGCTTCGTGGGCCGCTTCCTCGGGGTCGAAGGGCGCGTCGAGCAGGCGACGTCGGACATCAACACGGAACTGCGGGATTGGGCGCTGTCCCCGGTGAAGCGTGTGCGCCACGCACCTGGCCCCACCTGCTGAAATTTTGGATCCGCAGCACGGGTCCGTGCGTAGCCTCCATGATAACAACACGAGGTTACGCGATGCAGCCCGTCATTCTCTACGTGATCACCGCCGTCCTGTTCCTGGCCATCGACGCGGTGATGCTCAACAGGGTCATGAAGCCCCTGTTCGAACAGCACCTTGGCGATTGGCTTCAAATGCCGATCCGCATCGCCCCGGCCGCCATCTTCTATCTGTTCTACGTCGCCGGCCTCGTCTGGCTCGTGTCCCTCCCGGCGCTCAAGAACGGCACGCCGGGAGCGGCCCTTATCGGTGGCGCGGTCATCGGTGCAATGGCTTACGGGACCTATGAGTTCACGAATTACGCGACCCTTCGGCTCTGGGCGCCGCAGATGGTGGCGGTCGATGTGCTCTGGGGCACGGTGCTCACCGGGTTCTCCGCCTGGGCTGGCGTGGCGATCACCCGTGCGCTCACCTGAACCGCGGATCACAGCCCGCAAACGAAGAAACCCCGCGCCGGACGCGGGGTTTCCTGTCTCATACGACGAAACGGCGTCAGATCGACTTGAGGTCGCCCGCGCTTTCGCGGCCGTCACGGCCGGGGATCATTTCGTACGCGACTTTCTGGTTGTCCGCGAGGCCGGTCATCCCTGCACGCTCGACGGCGGAAATGTGCACGAACACATCCTTGCCGCCATCATCGGGCGCGATGAAACCATAGCCTTTGGTCGCATTGAACCATTTCACGGTGCCGGTGGGCATTCCGTCTCTCCTTCGAATTGTCCGCCCACGGTATTGTGGCGGGGTGGTGCAGCCAGGTCTTCAGCTGCCCGCGAAGGAGCATTGGTCTGGAAGTACTTGTCTCACACCTCAACGATGCGTCAAAACCGGAAAAACTCAAGTGAAAGATTTGCGAAAGGCAAAGCCCATGCGTGTTTACGGGATCAAATCATGCGACACGGTGCGCCGTGCGATGAAGGAGCTTTCGGCGGCCGGGAAATCCCCCGAACTCGTCGATATCCGCGAGACGCCGCTCCAAGCCTCTGATCTGCAAGCGTTCTTGGACGATTTCGGCCCGGCGCTCGTGAACAGGCGCTCGACGACGTGGCGGGACCTCGATGAAGACACGCGCTCGGGGGACCCGGTTGCGCTGATTCTCGCTTATCCGACACTCATGAAGCGGCCTGTGATCGAGGCGGACGGGCGCCGCACGCTGGGCTGGGATCAGGCGGCGAAGGCCGCCTGGCTCTGAAACCGCCGCCCGAGCAGCCGGTCGAGAGAGAGCGGGCCGGGGCCGGTGAAGACGAGCGTGGCCAGCATTGTGACCCACATCAGCCTTTGGTCGAGGATCAGGCTGTCGGGCACCCGGTCGAACCATGCGCCGAGCGTTTCCGGCTGGCCGAGCGCGCCGTGGCCGAACAGGTCGGTCAGCGACTGGACCGCCACGAAGCCGATCATGCCGAGCGCCGCGAGGCGGGTCAGGAGCCCCACGATGAGGAGCGCGGGGAGCACGAATTCGGCGGCGGTGCCGGCGGCGACAACGAGCGTGTGGAACAGCCCGAGCTGCGACGCGTCGTAGTTCACCGCTTCCATCGCCTTGGGAAAGATCTGGGCATAGGCGTTGATCGACAGGCTCGCGCCGTCGATCTTGGTCAGCGCCGAGGCCCAGAAATACCCCGCGAGCGTGGCGGCGAAGGTCACGCGCAGGAGCGTTCCGGCAACCGGCGCGGTTGCCGCGTCGAGGCGGGTGAGTACGGACTGGATCATGCGGGGATCTCCACGGAAGTGATGGCCTTGCGGGCGATGAGCCGCGTGAGCGCGGTGGCGAGGTCTAGGTCGGGATCGTCGGTAGCCTCGCCGAGCGTCAGGGTGGCGAGCGCCGTGACGAACCGCGCCTCGGCTGCGGGCACGGGCTCCGCCAGCGGGTCCCAGTCCGCGCGGGTGACGAGCACGGATTGCGCGCCCCCGGTCGGTTTCGGCGCGGACGGGTCCATGTTCGCCCGCCAGATCGCGTGGATTGGGTAGGGGGACGAGAGCACTGTCACCGCGGGCGACAGCGTGAGCCGCGCCGACTCGATATCCGGGTGGCCGAGCGCCTCCGGCGCCATCGGCGTCGTATCGGCAGCGTGGTAGGCGCGGCGCAGCATCAGCTCCAGCCGCGCGGTATCGGCCAGATACGGCAGGCCGGAAGCCGGGGAAAAACCCTCGACGAACGCCGGGAACACCGCGCCGTAGGTGAAGAGGAGCGGGGAGGTGGGGGGATGGCGCCGGATGAACTCGGTCGCCATCGCCGCGAAGAACGCCTCGCCCACCAGCCTGCGCACGACCGGGAAGCCGTCGCGCATGGCCTGGACAAGTGATGACATCACGTTGTTGCGGTAGACGTCGAAGCGCCGGCCGGCCGGTGCGCTGGCAGGCCCCTTGAGGCCGTCGGGCGTCCGGGCGGGGTCGAGGAGGGCGGCGGGCCAGGTCATGCGCAGGCCCTCCGGTCATGCGCGTCACGGCCCGTCTCGGCTCCCGGAACGGTTCTCCAGTTCTCTAGAGAAGTAGAGAAGTCCAGAGAGTAAATTTCCGTATATATTTCAGTGTTTTGCGGTGAGAAAGTCATGCCTTCACCCGCCCCAGAATCCCCGCGGCCCGCGCCGCTTCCGCCTCCAGCACTTCCCACTCGGGCACGTCGTTGTCCCACTCGATCAGCGTCGGCTTCGGCCCCATGCGCCGGACCGTTTCGGCGTAGAGCGTCCAGACCGGGTCGACCACTTCCGACCCGTGCGCGTCGATCAGGAGCGGCGCACCCGCGTCGTCCTCGTCCGCGTCATGCCCGCCAAGGTGAACCTCGCCCACCGCGTGCAGCGGAAAGTCGGCAAGGTAGGCGCGGGGATCGGTCTGCTGGTTGGTGCAGGCGACAAAGACGTTGTTGATGTCGAGAAGCAGGCCGCACCCGGTGCGCCGCACGAGTTCCGACAGGAAATCGGTCTCGGCCATCGTGGACTCGGCGAAGGCGAGGTAGGTGGAGGGGTTCTCGAGCAGCATCCGCCGCCCCAGCGCCTCCTGTACCTCATGAATGTGCCGCTCGACCCGGCCCAGCGTCTGGACGTTGTAGGGGAGCGGAAGAAGATCGTTGAAATAGGTGCCGCCGTGGCTGGACCAGGCGAGGTGTTCGGAAAAGCTCGCGGGGTCGAGCCAGCCGACGAGGTGCTTCAATCGCGCGAGGTGGTCGGGATCCAGCGGTTCCTCTCCGCCAATCGACAGGCCGACGCCGTGGACCGAGATCGGGAACCGCTCGGCCAGCGCGCGCAACTGCGCCAGCGGTCGCCCGCCGTCGCCCATGTAGTTCTCCGCGTGGATTTCCAGCCACCCGGCCGCGCCGCTGTCCGCGATCACCTCGGCATAGTGCTGCGGTTTGAACCCCACGCCAGGGGCCGGTGGCAGTTTGTGTCCCGTCATGTCGAGCATCGTCCCCTCCCGATCTGATGGTGAATGGGCGCGGGCGGCGAGAGCCGTGCCGCCCGCGCCGGTCGGTCAGCTGTCCATCGGGATGTCGCGCTCGAGCGGTTCGAGCGAGCCCATGCGCTCCATGTCGTCCTCGGTCATCGAGGCTTCGATGGTCATGTCTTCGCAGGTGCCGGCGGGCACGAGTTTCCATGCGTTGCCCTGCCAGTCGACGGTCGAGGTGCCGGCACAGGTCGTGCCCGGGCCTGCCGCGCAGCCGTTTTCACCGGCTTTCGCCACGCCGTAGCACTTCTCCATGTCCTGCGCATGGGCAGGCAGGGTGAGCGAAGCGAGGGCGGTCGCGACGGCGCCGGCGACGGCGGGTTTGGAAAGTTTGATGGTCAAGGATCTGTCCTCCGAGTTGTGTTCGATCTCCGCCGGAGCGGTGACCAATTGCTAGCCGGGAAGCCGCGTAACAGACCACTCACGGCGCCGTGCCGCGCGGTGCTGTGACGGAGTGAAACAAACGCTTTCGTGAGTTGAACGTGAAACGGGCGGCCCGTCGGACCGCCCGTTTCATTGAATAACAGAGACTTACGCTCAGGCGAGGTCCGGCGGGGTCGCCTCAGTCGAGAGTTCGTGTACCACTTCGTCCAGTGCGACGACCCGCGTCTGCTTCTCGCCCAACCGGCGCAGTGTAACAGTCCGGTCCTCGACCTCTTTCATCCCGATGGCGAGAATGACCGGAACCTTGCCCACGGAGTGCTCGCGAACCTTGTAGTTGATCTTCTCGTTGCGGATGTCGGCCTCGGCCCGCACGCCCTTGGCGCGCAGCTCCGCCACTACCTCGTGCACGTAATCGTCCGCATCCGACACGATGGAGGCCACGACAACCTGGCGCGGCGCGATCCAGAACGGGAGTTTCCCTGCGTGTTCCTCGATCAGGATGCCGATGAAACGCTCGAACGAGCCGAGCGTGGCGCGGTGGAGCATGACGGGCCGGTGCTTGGCACCGTCCTCGCCGATGTAATTCGCATCCAGCCGCTCGGGCAGGACGAAATCGACCTGCAACGTGCCGCACTGCCAATCGCGCCCGATGGCGTCGGTCAGGACGAATTCCAGCTTCGGCCCGTAGAACGCGCCTTCGCCCGGGTTCAGCTCCACGTCGTTCGTCACCTTGTGGGTGGCGTCGAGCAGCGCCTTCTCGGCCTTGTCCCAGATCTCGTCCGACCCAGCGCGTGTGTCGGGGCGGTCGGAAAACTTGATCTTGTAGGTCGGGAATCCGAGATCGCGGTAGATGTTGGCGAGGAACGTGATGAACTTCTCGGTCTCGCTCTCGATCTGGTCCTCGGTGCAGAAGATATGCGCGTCGTCCTGCGTGAACCCGCGCACCCGCATGATGCCGTGCAGCGCGCCCGAGGGCTCATAGCGGTTGCACGACCCGAACTCGGCCATGCGCAGCGGCAGGTCGCGGTAGGACTTGAGCCCGACGTTGAAAATCTGCACGTGACAGGGGCAGTTCATGGGCTTCAGCGCATTGATCGCTTTCTCGCGCGCATGCTCCTCGTCCACTTCGACGATGAACATGTTCTCCTGGTACTTCTCCCAGTGGCCTGAGGCCTCCCAGAGCTTGCGGTCCACGACCTGCGGGGTGTTCACCTCGACATAGCCGCCCGCCTGCTGCTGGCGGCGCATGTAATCCTGCAGCGTGGTGTAGATCGTCCAGCCGTTCGGGTGCCAGAACACCTGACCGGGCGCCTCTTCCTGCATGTGGAACAGGTCCATCTCGCGGCCCAGACGGCGATGATCGCGCTTCTCGGCTTCTTCGAGGAAGGTGAGGTGCTTCTTCAGGTCGTCGCGGTTCTTGAACGCCACGCCGTAGATCCGCTGGAGCATCGGGCGCGTGCTGTCACCGCGCCAATAAGCCCCGGCCACCTTCATCAGTTTGAAGGCATCCGCCGGAACCTGCCCCGTGTGCTGCAGGTGCGGACCCCGGCAGAGGTCCTGCCAGTCGCCGTGCCAGTACATGCGAATGGGCTGCCCGTCGTCGGGGATCGCGTTGACCAGCTCGACCTTGTAGGGCTCGCCGGTCTTCTCGTAATGCGCGATGGCATCGGCGCGGCTCCACACCTCGGTGCGCACTTCGTCGCGGGCGTTGATGATCTCCTTCATCTTCGCCTCGATCGCGCCGAGGTCTTCGGGCGTGAACGGCTCGTCGCGGTCAAAATCGTAATACCAGCCGTGCTCGATCACCGGGCCGATGGTCACTTTCGTATCCGGCCACAACTCCTGCACCGCGCGCGCCATGATATGCGCCGCGTCGTGACGGATGAGTTCGAGCGCCTGCGCGTCGTCCTTCATCGTGTGGATGGCGATCTCGGCGTCGCCTTCGATGGGCCACTGAAGGTCGTAATGCGCACCGTTCACGGTCGCAGAGATCGCCTTCTTCGCCAGCGAGGTGGAGATGTCGGCTGCGACAGCGGCCGCCGTCACACCCGCGTCGTAAACGCGCGAATTGCCATCAGGGAATGTCAGGGAAATATGGCTCATGGCCTGTCTCCTCGTCGGTTTGGCGCCCACGGAACGCCCGGTTGCGGGTTATGGTGTTCGGCATGTGCCCGCCGCCGCCGGCAAAGTCAATGGGCGGGCGGAGCGCCCCCGCGCGCCGTGGCCCGGGCGGCACGGCTTGACCCCCCGGACCGCCGGTGCAATCGTCGCGCCGAACGATGCGGCGCGGAACCAGAACGCGGCGCGCCCCAGTCGGTCGAGGGACCATGTCCGCGCTGTTCTCCGTCGTCACGCCCGCCTTCAACCGGGCCTCGCTGATCGAGGAAACGCTGGAAAGCGTCTGGCGACAGGACCACCGGCCGGTCGAGCATATCGTGGTCGACGACGGCTCACGCGACGACACGGTCCAGGTCGTGCGTGACTGGGTCGCCGGGCTCGCAAACCGCCCGGGATACGAACCCGAAACCTACCGCGTGACCCTGATCGAACAAGACAACGCGGGCGTCAGCGTTGCGCGCAATACCGGGCTGGACGCCGCCGCCGGGGACCATGTCGTTTTCCTCGACTCAGACGACATCATGGAGACGGGGACGCTCACGGCGCTTGCGCAGGCCTTCGCCGAGGGCCCGGACATGGTCTTTGCGGGATTTCGCCGCTTTGACGAGGGGACGGGCGAGACGATCATGGAGCAGATACCGGACCCGGCTTTCGACCTCGTGCACCGCGCGATGATCGGCAAGCTTTGGGGCAACGCCGGGCGCATCGGTCTGACGACCGGCTTCGCGCGCGAGATCGGTCCCTGGGACACGCGGTTCAAGTTGTTCGAGGACCGCGAATACAGCGAACGCGCGGTCCTCACGGCGCGTCGTGTCGCGATCCTGCCGCGCTCCATCGTCCGCGTGCGGACAGGGGCCGGACCACGCCAGAACGACGCCCTGCGCTCAAAGCGAGGGCGGGACTTCCGCATCGCCGCGGAAGAGAAGCTTGCCGAACGCGCCAGGGCGCGCGGCGACGTGAACCCGGGCGACTGGAGCGCCTTTCGCTCGCGCATCTACGCGTTGTCCTTCCGATCCTATGCCCGAGGGTGGCGTGAGCACGGACGGAGGGCCCGGCGTCTGGCCGACGGTATCGACGCACCTCTCGACCGCACCGGGCGCGCCCGCAGGCTGGCGGCGCGGGGCGGGGTGATCGGCGGAGCACTCTACGTTACCGCAGGTTGGCTCAAGGCGCGCCTTGGGGCAGGCTGACACGACGGATTTCAAACCGGTTGGCGCGACCGGACGTAGACTACATCCACCTCAAGCCAGCCGGAAAGGCAGCCAGAGAGATGATAAAGGACGCCTATACAACGCTTGCCGGGAAGCCGGAGTACGCGCACGAAGCCTCGAACGGGGTCAAGCACGTGGTCTCGCTCACCATGACCAAGCTCGCGGACGGGCTCATTAACCCCAAGCTCGTGCTCGCCTTCCTGCTGAACGCGCTCGGGGCTTCGGGTGCGTTCGTTTCGGCTCTCGTCCCGCTGCGCGAGGCCGGGGCGCTCCTGCCGCAGGTCTTCCTCGCCCACCGGCTCGACCGGATGCGGGCGCGGCGCTGGATGTGGGTGGGCGGCAGCGTGGGGCAGGGGATCGCCGCCGCACTCATCACCCTCGCCGCCCTCACGCTCGAAGGGTCGGCGGCGGGCTGGGCCTTCGTCGGCGGCGTCGCGCTTCTGGCGCTCAGCCGCGCGGCGGCCTCGGTCAGCTACAAGGACATCCTCGGGCGAACGGTGGGCAAGCAGCGGCGGGGCTCCGTCACCGGGCTCGCGGGGTCCATCGCTTCGGCGGGCGTGGCGGTCTTCGCGCTGCTCCTCGTCTCAGGCTGGGTCGAGGGTACGGTGGCGCTGGCCCTCGCCGTGGGCCTCGCCGCCGCGCTGTGGTTCGCTGCCGCCGGGTTGTTCTCGACGTTGAAGGAGGAACCGGCCGAGCCGGGACAGGGCGGCGAGACGCTGCGCCCGTGGAAGGTGCTGCGCTCGGACCGCGTCTTCGCCCGGTTCGTCGTGGCGCGCGGTTTTCTCACCGCCACGGCCCTCGCGCCGCCCTACCTCGTGCTTCTCGCGGGCGACGACGACAGCGGGCTGGGCCAGCTCGGCGCGCTGGTCATCGCCTCGGCTGCCGCCTCCTTCCTGTCCTCCTATGCCTGGGGCCGGCTCTCGGACCAGTCCTCGCGCCGCGTGCTGATCGCGGCGGGCGTTCTGGGCGCGCTCGCAATGGCCGCCGCCGTCGCCCTGTCGCTGGCCGGTCTCGCCACCGCCGTCTGGGCGATGCCCGCCGCGCTCTTCATCCTGATGATCGCGCATCACGGCGTGCGTCAGGGCCGCTCCACCTACCTCGTCGACATCGCGAGCGACGAGAACCGCGCGGCCTATGCCGCCACCGCGAACACGCTCATAGGCGGTCTCCTGCTGATCTCCGGCGCCTTCGGCGGGGCCCTGTCTTTCATAGGTCCGGCCGCCGCTCTCGCAGGTTTCGGGGGCATGGCGCTGGTGGGCGCTTGGGTGGCCCTTGGGCTGAAGGAAGCCGAGAGAACCTGACCCCCTTTCCAACCCGCGAGCGGTGTTGCAGGATCGCGCGCAAACGACAGGGACAAAGGGGCAGCACGCGTGAGCGAGCCAAGCTATCACGAGACCGCCGACGGGCGGCGCATCGCCTTTCACAAGACGGAAGGCAAAGGACCGGGGGTCATCTTCTTCGGGGGGTTCAAGTCCGACATGGAGGGCACCAAGGCCCTCGCGCTGGAGGACTGGGCCAAGGCCAACGGGCGGGCTTTCCTGCGCTTCGACTATTCGGGCCACGGACAGAGCTCGGGCGAATTCACGGACGGCTGCATCGGCGATTGGGCGGCGGATGCGCGCTCGGTGATCGAGGCCGAGACGACCGGCCCGCAGGTCTTCGTCGGCTCGTCCATGGGCGGCTGGATCGCCGCGATCCTGACCCGCGAGATCAAGGAGAAATTCGCGGGCTTCGTGGGCATCGCCGCCGCGCCGGATTTCACCGAGGACAGCATGCTGCGCGACTTCTCGGACTTCGAGCGCGCCAAGCTCAACCGCGACGGGCTCGTGCTCCTGCCTTCCGACTACGGCGATCCCTATCCGATCACCAAGCGGCTGATCGAGGATGGGCGCGAACAACTCGTCCTGCGCCGCCCCCTGCCGATGAAGTTCCCCGTGCGCCTCCTGCAGGGCACGGCTGATGCGGATGTGGAGCGCGACGTGGCGCTCAATTTCCTCGACCATATCGATGGGGGCGACGTGCGGCTGACCTTCGTGCAGGGGGCAGATCACCGGTTCTCCGACCCGGCGGCGCTGGCGCTCGTGATCCGCACGGTCGAAGAGGTCATCGGATGAAGGATGCGGTTTTGCTCGTGCCCGGCATGATGTCGGACGCGCGCGTCTTCGGTCCCCAGATCGAAACCCTCTCGCGCAGTCACGCGGTGACCGTCGCCAACGTCTCGGCGGCCCATTCGATCCGCGAGATGGCCGCCGATATCCTGTTCCAGGCCCCGTCACGCTTCGCGCTGTGCGGACATGCGATGGGCGGTGTCGTCGCGATGGAAATCCTGCGCCGCGCGCCCGAGCGCGTGACGCGGCTCTGCCTGATTTCCACGACCCCGCTGCCCGAAACGCCCGAACAGGCTGTCTGGCGCGAGCCGCAGATCGTCAAGGCGCAGGCGGGGCGGTTAGAAGACGCGATGGCCGAGGCTTTCGCGCCCGACAATTTCGCCCCCGGCGCGAACCGGACCCGCACGATCGAGACCATTCAGGCGATGGCCCGTTCCCTTGGAACCGAGGTCTTCGTGCGCCAGTCGCGCGCGATGCAGCGCCGCCCGGACGCGCAGAAGGCGCTGAGGAGCCTCAAGATGCCCTCGCTCGTCCTCTGCGGCGAGCACGACCGGATCACGCCAGTGAAACGCCATACCTTCATGGCCGAGCTCATTCCTTACGCGGAACTGGCGATCATCGACGACGCGGGCCACGTGCCGACGCTTGAGACGCCGGAGAAGGCCACGCTCGCGCTTCAGGCGTGGCTCGACCTGCCGATGGTGCTGAAGTAGCGCCGGGCCGCGGGCGGCCCGGTCCGGCTCAGACGGCCTTCAGGTTCGGCGTCTTGGGCGCGTCGGGCTTTGCGGTCCCGGCCGACTTCTTCGTCTTTTTCTTCTTGGCCTGCTCGGCGTGCTCGCCCGCATGCTGGTCCATGAAGTTGAGCACGAAGGGCCGTATGTTGTTGCGCCAGGACTTGCCGGCGAAGATGCCGTAGTGGCCCGCGCCCTCCTCGAGGTGGTGGTTCTTCTTCTCCTCCGGCAGGCCGGTGAGAAGCGGGAGCGCGGCCTTGCACTGGCCCGGCGCCGAGATGTCGTCGTTCGACCCCTCGACCGTCATGACGGCCACGTCGGTGATCGCGCCGATGTCGATCAGGTGCCCGTCCACGACGAACTCGTTCTTCGCGATCTCGCGCTCCTTGAAGATGCGCTCGACCGTCGAGAGGTAGAACTCGGCGGTCATGTCCATCACCGCGAGGTATTCGTCGTAGAACTTGTTGTGCTTGTCGTGGTCGCCCGCCTCGCCGCGTGCCACCGCTGAAATCTGGTCCGAGAAGGCCTTGCCGTGCTTGTCCGCGTTCATCGCCATGAACGAGGTGAGCTGGAGCAGACCCGGATAGACCAGCCGCCCGGCGCCCGCGTATTTGAACCCGACGCGCTGGATCGCGGTTTCCTCGAGATACCCCATGGTCACGCGGTTGCCGAAATCGGTGACGTCGGTCGCGTTCGCATCCGGGTCGATCGGCCCGCCGATGAGGGTGAGCGTCTGCGGTTGCGCCTCGGGGTCGAGCTGTGCGAGATAGGCGGTCGCGGCCAGCACCAGCGGCGCGGGCTGACAGACGGCGACCACGTTGATGTCGGGACCCAGCTCGCGCATGAACTCGGTCACGTAGGCGGTGTAGTCCTCGATATCGAACTTGCCCTGCGACACAGGGATGTCGCGCGCATTGTGCCAGTCGGTGATGTAGACCTCGGCATCGGGCAGGAGCGAGGCGACGGTGGAGCGCAGGAGAGTCGCGTAGTGGCCCGACATCGGCGCGACGAGGAAGATGCGGCGGTCCTTGGGCTTGCGGCCCTGGACGTGGAAATGGACGAGGTCGCCGAAGGGACGTTCCACCAGCTTCTCGACCGACACGACGTGATCGCGCCCGTCCTCGCCCACGACCGAGTAGATGCCCCAGTCGGGCTTGGCCACCATCCGCGCGAAGCTGCGTTCCGTGACCTCGCCCCACGCGGAGAGCCAGTTGAAGAACGGGTTCGGGGTCAGCGCCACGGCAGGGGAGTCGCCGATGGCCTTGGCGGTCGCGCCCAGCCACTGGTTCGTGTTGCGAACCGTTTCCATAACATCGTACGTGGCAAGATAACGCATGGTAAGCCTTTCGGTTGCTTCGTGCACCGCTCGTCCTCTACCCTGTCTTGCAGGAGGGCACGCGCGGATTTTCTGCACGTGCAAAAACGATAGGGCGGATTGGTTTCCATGGCAACTGACGAAGTCGACTCCAACGAAAGCAGCGAGAAACTCACGAAGAATCTCGCGCGGATCGAAGAGCTGTCGGAACGCTTCGCCGCTGCACTTGCAAAAAAACAGCCGATTCGACCCTCGCTGCAGGGCCCCGGGCAGGACTTCTATATGAAGACCATGGGGGCCTACTGGGCCGAGATGATGGAAAACCCCGGCAAGATGCTCGAAAACCAGGTCGAGTATTGGGGGCGCACCCTGCGCCACGCGGTGGAAGCGCAGCAGGCCATGCTCCGTCAGGGCACCACGCCCGAGGACCACACCCCGTCCGATCCTCGGTTTCGCAATCCCTTGTGGGACAGCCACCCCTATTTCAATTACCTCAAGCAACAGTATCTCATCACCTCCGAGGCGATGAGCGAAGCGGTCGCGGGGCTCGAGGGACTGGACGATGCCGACCGGCGCCGGGTGACATATTTCACCCAGCAGATCGTAGACCTGATGTCGCCGACCAACTTCCTCGCCACCAACCCCGACGCGCTGGAACGCGCGGTCGAGACCGAGGGGCAGTCGCTGGTCGACGGGCTGGAGAACATGATCCGCGACCTCGAACGCAATGACGGCGAGCTGATCGTGACGCTCAGCGACCCGGATGCCTTCAAGGTGGGCGAGAACCTCGGGACCGCGCAGGGCAAGGTGGTCTACCGCAACCGGATGATGGAGCTCATCCAGTATGCGCCGACGACCGAGAAAGTCTATTCCCGCCCGCTCGTGATCTTCCCGCCCTGGATCAACAAGTTCTACATCCTCGACCTCAAACCCGAGAACAGCCTGATCCGCTGGATCGTGGACCAGGGCTTCACCCTCTACGTCGTGTCCTGGGTGAACCCGGACGAAAGCTATGCCGACGTCGGAATGGAGGATTACGTCGAGGACGGCTTCCTCACCGCGATCGACGAAGTGCGCGCGATGACCGGGCAGGACAAGGTCAATGTGATCGGCTACTGCATCGCGGGCACCACGCTCGCCGTCACCCTGTCGCTGCTCAAGCAGCGGCGCGAGGACAAGATCAACTCCGCCACCTTCTTCACCGCGCTCACCGACTTCTCGGACCAGGGCGAGGTCGGGGTGTTCCTCGACGACGATTTCGTCGACGGGATCGAGGCAGAGGTGCAGGAGACCGGCATCCTTCCGTCGCTCTACATGTCTCGCACGTTCTCGTTCCTGCGCTCGCGCGACCTCGTGTATGGCCCGGCCATCAAGTCCTACATGATGGGCAACCCGCCCCCGGCCTTCGACCTGCTTTACTGGAACGGCGACAGCACGAACCTCCCGGGCCGTATGGCCACGCAGTACCTGCGCGGACTTTGCCAGCGCGACGAGTTCGCGGGGGCGGGGAAGGGCTTTCCGATCCTCGGGACGCGCGCGCGGATCGAGGACGTGGAGGTGCCGCTCTGCGCCAGTGCCTGCGAGACCGACCATATCGCCGCGTGGAAAAGCTCTTACCGCGGGATGCGCAAGATGGGGTCCGAGGACAAGACATTCATCCTGTCGGAGTCCGGCCACATCGCGGGTATCGTGAACCCGCCGTCCAAGAAGAAGTACGGCCACTACACCAACGAGGACTGGCCGGAGAAACCCGAGGACTGGCTCGAAGGCGCCGAGAAGCACGAGGGCACTTGGTGGCACCGCTGGGGCAAGTGGCTCGCCAAGCGCTCCGGCAAAAAGATCGAGGCCCGTCCGGTCGGCGATTCGGACCATCCGCCGATGGAAGATGCGCCCGGAACCTACGTGGTGGCGACGCCAAAACTCTGATTTTCCTCGACTTTGACCTAGCGTCAGGCAATTTTTGCTGCAGTGCAGAAAAAGGTTGATTTTCTGCGCCGCAGCATCCATATTCTTTGCACACGCAGAAATTCACCCCCGGGCTGATCCGGGGACGAAACGGAGAGATACCATGGCCAAGACCACCACCGACTACAGCAAGATGATGAAAGACATGATGGGCGCGTTCCCGATGGACATGTCGGCCTTCGAAGGCGCGATGAAATCCTCGGCCGCCCTCGGCGAGAAGATGACGAAAGTGGCCCTCGAAGCCGCTGACAAGTCGACCGAAATCTCGACCGCCTGGACCAAGTCGACCATCTCGAAGATGGGCGAAATGACCACGACGAAAGAAGATCCGGCCGACTACACCAAAGCCATGACCGACTTCGCTTCGGCCCAGGCTGAATCGGCTGCCGAGCACATGTCGGCCTTCGCCGAGATCGCCAAGAAGGTCCAGATGGACACCGTCGAGCTGATGCTCGCCGCGGGCAAGGACATGGGCGAAGAAGCTTCGGCCGCCGTCAAGAAGGCCACGGACGACGTGACCAAGGCGACCAAAGCCGCCGCGAAGTAAGGAATTCTTGGTCGGCTACCTCCTCCCGGCCGACAAGAACATCCTGGCGGGCCCCGCGCGGGCCCGCCTTTTTTTGTGCCTGCCTTCGCGCGGCTCCGTGACCCCTTGCTTTTCTTTTCTGCACCGGCGTAGGCTTTTTCTGCACCGCCGCAGCGCGGGAAGACCTTATACGTTGGGAGGACCTCGTGGCCGAAACCAAGGATCCGCTCCTCATCAAGCGCTACGCCAGCCGCCGTCTCTACAATACGGAAACGTCGGACTACGTGACGCTCGAGGATATCGCAGGCTTCATCGCGGAAGGACGGGAGGTTCAGATCGTCGATCTGAAATCCGGCGACGACCTCACACGACAATACCTGCTCCAGATCATCGCGGAACATGAAAGCCGGGGCGAGAGCGTCCTGCCGGTCGACGTGCTGACCGATCTCGTGCGCAGCTATACCACGCAGGCGCAGAGCGTCGTGCCGCAGTTCCTCGCTGCCAGCTTCGAGATGCTGCGCGAGGGACAGTCCAAGATGATGGAGAACATGACCTCGATGCCCAACCCGATGGCCCAGATGCCCGGGTTCGACGCGTTGCAGGCGCAGCAGCAGGCCTTCATGAAGGCGATGATGTCCGGCTGGCCCACGGGCGGCGAAGAGGGGGGCGAGACGCCCGCCTCCGGCTCCGGTGGCGAAAAGGACGAGGAACTCGATGAGATCCGCAAACAGCTCGCCGCTTTGCAGAAAAAGCTCTCCGGGATGTAATCCGCCCCGGCGTCCGCCCGGGAAAACCATACGAGGCCGAAGGTGGTCGAGACCGCAGGACGCATCACCCTTTGGGGGGTCGAGGTTTTTGCCGCCATCGCGGACGAACGGTCGATCTCGGCTGCCGCGCGGCGGTTGGGGGCGAGTCCGTCGAGCGTGAGCCAACAACTCACCAACCTTGAAACGGCGGTGGGCACAGCGCTCATAGACCGCTCGGCCAGACCGCTGACCTGCACGCCGGCCGGCGAGCTCTTTCGGCGTCGCGCGCTCACCATCCTGAACGAGGCCGAACAGGCCAAGGCGGAACTCGCCGCGGCGGACATGACGCGCCTCAGCCGCTTTCGCCTCGGGATGATCGAGGATTTCGATGCGGACGTGACCCCGGCTCTCCTGACCGAGCTTGCCCGCGACTGGCCGCGCACCCAGTTCCTGCTGGAAACCGGCGCCTCGCACCGGCTGTTCGACCAGCTGGAGGCGCGCGCACTCGACGTGGTCGTCTCGGCGGACATGGGCGAAGCGGCGGAGGGGCAGGAGGTCCACCCGCTGCTCGAGGAGCCCTTCGTTGCCGCCGTCCCCCGCGGAAAAATCGGCGGTGACCGGATGGAGGCACTTCGCGCCCTGCCGCTCGTCCAGTATTCCGCGCGGCATTTCATGGGCCGCCAGATCGCCTCCCACCTCGCCACGCAGGACCTTCGCCTGAGCCATCGGTTCGAGCTGGACAGCTACCACGCCATCCTGTCGATGGTCGCAGCGGGGGCCGGCTGGACCATCCTCACCCCGCTGGGCGTGCTGAGGGCGCAGCGCTTCGTGTCGGAGGTGGAGATCATCGAACTGCCGTTCCCATCCTTCTCGCGCCGCATCACGCTCACCGCCCGGCGCGGCGTTCTGGGCGAGTTGCCGGGCGACGTGGCGCAGCGCATGAAGCGCCATCTGGGCGAGATGATCATCACCCCGTTCCACGAGCGGATGCCGTGGCTGGCGGACAAGATGCGGGTGCTTTGACCGCTGTTTGCGCGCGAGGATCAAAGCGGCACGGATCTCAGAATCCTTGTGAGACATCCTGCGTGAGCGTATCTTGCAGCCAGTGCCAGAGGCCCGGATCGGGCCGGGCACGACTCATCGAAGTCATCGCCCTGAAGCCGATCAGGCAACCTTGATCTTCCTGAGGTCGAACCGTCCGGCATGTCGCCGGCACGGCAATTCAACTCGTGAGGTCGTGATGGGAAAAGGCAACAACAAGCGCGGAAACAAGGAAGCGAAAAAGCCGAAGCAGGAGAAGCCCAAGGTCCTGGCTACGGCGAACTCCGGCGTGGCGAAGCCGCTCACGCTTGGCGAAAAGAAGGGCCGGTAACGGCCCCGGCCGAGCGTGATGGGGATACTCCGCTCTGATGAACGAGAAAGGGCCGCCCGGTGGGGCGGCCATTTTTGCGTTCGGTGACGATGCCTACTCTGCGGCGACCGAGGCCGCCTCTTTCACATCCGCCGCCGCCGCGATGAGCGCTTCGGCGATGAAGTCGAGCTCCGGTTTCTTCAGACGCACGGGCAAGCGGGTGTCGCAGGCCTTGGCCAGCATCTTGTCGGTGCCCGGCAGCGGTCCCTGGTCGCCCAGGAACTCCCAGTTCCAGTAGGCGCGGGCATTGTCCGTGTGCAGGCCGAACACCTGGACCGACACGCCGCGATGCTTGGCCGCATCCATGAAGGCGCGCGTTTCGGCCTCGGACATGTCCACGAGGTTGAACTGGATCGAGTCGGGCGCGCGTGTCTCCGGCGCCAGCGGCGCGGGCACGTCGATCCAGGGCGAGGTGTTCAGCCGGGCGGCGACGTAGTCGTGGTTGCGCAGCCCGTCCGTCACGCGCCGCTCCAACTCGGGGATCTGGGGCCGGATCACGGCCGCCGACAGGTTCGACAGGCGCGTGTTGTAGAGCGGCAGCTTGTTCTGCCAGCGGCCGAACGCCTCTTCCAACTCGGTCGTGTTGTCGCCGTGCGGACCCTTGTGCTTTTTCCAGTTGTGCTCGTAAGCGCCCGACATGATGACCGCGCGGGCGATCACGTCGGCGTCGTCGGTGATGAGGATACCGCCCTCACCGGCGTTGAGCATCTTGTAAGACTGGAACGAGAAACAGCCGATCTTGCCGATGCGCCCGATCTTCTCGCCGTGCCAGAGGGTGCCGAGGCTGTGCGCCGCATCCTCGACCACAGGAATGCCCTTGGCATCGCAAAGTGCCATGATCGCGTCCATGTCCGAGGTGTGGCCGCGCATGTGGCTGATGATGACCGCGCCGACCTCGTCCTTCAGCTTGGCTTCGAAGTCGTCCATGTTGACGCGGTAGTTGTCCATCACGTCCACCAGCACCGGCTTGCACTCGGCGTGAACGACGGAGGAGGGGACCGCGGCAAATGTGAATGCCGGGATCAGGACCTTGGTGTCACGGGGCAGACCCAGCGCCTTGAGGGAGATGAACAGCGCCGCCGAGCAAGAGGCGACGGCCAGCGCGTATTTCGCCCCCATCATGTCGGCGAACTCCCGCTCCAGAAGCGCGACGGGCGCATCCTGCGGCGCGGTGTAGCGGAACAGGTCACCCGATTGCAGCAGTCGGTCGATCTCGGCGCGGGCAGCTTCGGGGATGGGTTCGGCGTCGTAAACGTTGGGCCCAAGGGTCATACTCGTATCCTTTTCGGGTTTTCCGAAGGTGATATTCGGGAAAAGTGTAACACCGGCATGAAGACGAGGGAAGAAAAATGAAAGGGCGGCGGGGTCGGGAAACCCACACCGCCCATTCGGACGTCGCTGTCCGTTGCGCTTCAGACGTTGAGCAACAGGTGCTCGCGCTCCCACGGGCTGATGACCGAGAGGAATTCCTGGTATTCCGTGCGTTTCACGATGGAATAGACGCGGGCGAACTCGGGCCCCAACACTTTGTGCATCTCGGTTGCCTCGTCGAAGAGGTCGAGCGCGGACCACAGGTCGTGCGGGATCTCCTCATCCGCGGCATAGGCATCCCCCCGGTACTGCGGCGCCGCACGCGTCTCGTTCATCATGCCGAGGTAGCCTGCGGCGAGCGAGACCGCCATCGCGAGGTAAGGATTCGCATCCATGCCGGTGAGTCGATTCTCGACCCGTCGCGAGTCGGCGCCCGAGAGCGGGATGCGGATGCCCGTTGTGCGGTTATCGCGGCCCCATTCGAGGTTGATGGGCGCGGCATTATCACGGACGTAACGCCGGTAGCTGTTCACGTAGGGCGCCATGACCGCGATCACCTCCGGCAGGTGCTTCTGCAACCCGCCGATGAAGGTGAAGAAGGCGTCGGTGTCACCGCCCTGCGGCCCCGCGAAGATGTTCTTGCCGGTCTCGATGTCCACCACCGAATGATGGATGTGCATCGCGCTGCCGGGTTCCTCCGCGATGGGCTTGGCCATGAAGGTGGCGAAGCAGTCGTAGCGCAGCGCCGCCTCGCGGATCAGGCGTTTGAAGTAGAACACTTCGTCGGCGAGTTTCACCGGGTCGCCGTGGCGCAGGTTGATCTCCAACTGGCCCGCGCCGCCCTCCTGCGTGATCCCGTCGATCTCGAACCCCTGGGCTTCGGCGAAGTCGTAGATGTCGTCGATCACCGGGCCGAATTCGTCCACGGCGGTCATGGAATAGGCCTGGCGCGCAGCGGCGGGGCGGCCCGAGCGGCCCATCATCGGCTCGATCTTCTTGGCCGGGTCGAGGTTGCGGGCGACGAGGAAAAACTCCATCTCCGGCGCGACCACGGGTTTCCACCCCTGTTCGTGGTAGAGCGAGACCACGTGTTTGAGCACGTTGCGCGGCGAATAGGGGATCAGCGCGCCGGTCCGGTCATAGGCGTCGTGGATCACCTGCAGCGTCACATCTGCGGTCCAGGGGGCGGCCGTCGCGGTGGACATGTCCGGCTTCAGGATCATGTCGCGCTCGATGAAACCCTCGTCCCCGGCCGCCTCGCCCCAGTCGCCGGTGATCGTCTGGAAGAAGATCGAGTCGGGGAGGTGGAAATAGTTCTGCCGCGCGAACTTGCCCGCCGGAACCGCCTTGCCCCGCGCGATGCCGGGCAGGTCGGAAATGATGCATTCCACCTCGTCCAGCCGACGCCCGTCGAGATAGAGTTGCGCGGCCTCCGGCAACGTTGTCGTCCAGTCCTTGGCCATCACTTGGTTCCCTTCTTGAGGAATGTCGCCATGCGGGCCGCGAATTCCGCGTTGTCCGTGGGTTTCTGCAGGCTGTCGCGCGCGCCCTCGACGAGGTCGGGGGGCACGGTGCCGGAGCGGTGCTCGATCAGGCCCGCGACCATGGCTGCGTCGAACTCCGGATGCGGCTGCACCGTGAGGATGTTCGACCCGATCACCATCGCGGCGTTCTTGCAGAAGTCGTTCTCCGCAATGACCTGCGCGCCCTCGGGCAACTCGACCACCTGGTCCTGATGCCAGGCGTTGAGGGCGAGCTCGGTGTCGCCGAAATCATAGGTCTGGCGCCCGACCGACCAGCCGCCGCGGTATTTCTCGACCTTGCCGCCCATCGCCTGTGCGATGATCTGGTGTCCGAAGCAGATGCCGACCAGCGGGCGGCCGGAGGCCGCGATGTCGCGGATCAGCCCCTCGAGCGGGGGGATCCAGTCGTGATCCTCGTAGGCGCCGTGGCGCGAGCCGGTGATGAGCCACCCTTCGCAGGCCTCGGGGCCGTCGGGGAAGTCGCCGTCCACAACGTTCCAGGTGCGGAAGGTGAAGCCGTGCCCGTCCAGCAGGCGTTCGAACATGTCGGAATACTCGCCCGTCTCGCCGACGAGCGCGTCCGGCACGTGGCCGGTTTGCAGGATGCCGATAAGCATGATGCCTCGATTTGATCAAATGTCGTCGCGACACTAGACGAGGGCGGAACGGGCGGCAAGCGGGGTCTTTCCGGTTTCGGATCGCGCAGGCGCGATCCGACCCGCGCGGGGGCTCTGCCCCCGCACCCCCGAAGTATTTTGGAAACGAAGAAGAGGGGGCGGGGCGCCCGGCCCGTCAGCGCACGAGCATCGGGCGCAGGCGCATTCTCGGGCGCTGCTCCTGCGGCAGGTGGCGCATGAGTCGGCGGTTGATCGCGCCGAAGATCGCGATGACCGTGAGGGTCAGCAGGATGAAGTAGACCGCGAGGATCGGGTAGGGGACGAAGGGGTTGAAGGTCTTGTCCGCGAAATAGTTGGCGTAATAGAGCGCGTCGCCCCGCTGCTGCCATGCCGGGAAGCCCGAGAAGAAGACGAGGGCGGTGGCATGGAACAGGAAGATCGCCTCGTTCGTGTAGGCGGGCCAGGCGAGGCGCAGCATCGTCGGGTAGGTGATGCGCCTGAACCTTTTCCAGCCGATGATGCCATAGGCATCGGCTGCCTCCAGGTCGCCCTTGGGAATGGATTTCAGCGCGCCGTAGAAGATCTCGCCCGCATAGGCGGAGGTGTTGAGAAACAGCACGATTGTCGCGCCCAGGGCTGCCGAGGTCAGCGGGTCGAAGACCGGCGAGACCTGTTTCAGCGACAGGAAGGCGAAATAGGCGAAGAAGAACTGGATGAAGAGCGGCGAGCCGCGGAACAGGAAGATGAACCATTCCGACGCCTTGCGCGCCACCGGGTTGCGCGCGGCTTTGCCGAGCGCCACGGTGATCGACAGGAAGAACCCGGCGGCCAGCGCCAGGACGCCGAAATAGATGTTCCAGATCATGCCGGAACCGATCAGCGTGATCTGCTGGCACAGGGTGAAGTCGGTCCGGGGCAGGAGCCGCTCGCCGATCCCGACCGAGCGCAGACCGTAGTCCATGATCGTCTCCCAGCAGCTCATGCGGAGGCCTTTCGCTGCGCTTCGCCGGCGGCGGTGGCCTGCCCGTGGCTCAGGCGCGCCATGAGCCGGTCGAGCACGACCTCGGAGACGCGGGTGAGCAGGAGGTAGAAGACGAGGAGCGCGCCGAAGTAGTACATGCGCCAGTCGCCGTGGGGATAGTCCGAGAAGCGCGCGGTCTTGGACCCGCCGAGCTCGCGCGCCCAGTAGACGATGTCCTCGACCCCGAGAAGGAACAGGAGCGGCGTCGCCTTGATGAGGATCATCCAGAGGTTCGACAGGCCGGGCAGGGCGTAGACCCACATCTGCGGCACGAGGATGCGCCAGAACGCCTGCCGGTGGGTCATGCCGTAGGCCTCGGCGGTTTCCATCTGTGCACGCGGGACCGAGCGCATGGCGCCGAAGAGGACGTTTGCCGCGAAGGCGCCGAAGACGATGGCGAAGGTCAGGACGGCCAGCGCGAAGCCGTAGCTCTCATGCACCCATTGCGGCGCGGTCGAGAGCGGCAGCTTGGCCTCGGCGCATACGACGAAATCGCTGCCCTGTCGGACAGGTTCGCCCCAGTCAGGGCATTTCACCTGGTGTCTCAGCCATTCGAAGGCCTGATCGAGCGCTATCACGAAAAAGAGGAAGAACGCGATGTCCGGCACGCCGCGCACGATGGAGGTGTAGCCCTTGCCAAGCCAGCGCAGAGGCGCGACCCGAGAGCGCGCGGCACCTGCTCCCGCGAACCCGAAGGCGAGCGAGACGGGCGCAGTGATGGCGAGGAGCAGCATAACGGTCCCGAAGGACTGGTAGAACAGGAGGTGTTTGCCGCTCGTCAGGTAGCAGGCGAGCCACTCGATCCCGGCGAGGGCCTGGGGATCGGCACAGGACTCAAACACGCGCCGGACCCTTCGGGGCGGCGGGCAGGGCGGTCGCCCTGCGCGGGGTATCTGTCGCGCGAGTCGTCATTGGGTGGGGCGGCCACGGGGGCCGCCCCGGCCTTGATCAGTAGGGGCCTTCCATGCCGTCGAACCATTTCTCGATCAGCTCGTTGACGGTGCCGTTTGCCTTGAGCTCCGCGATCGCTGCGTCGAGCTTCTCCTTGAGCTCGGTGTCGCTTTCACGCACGCCCAAACCGATGCCGCCGCCGAGCATGATGTCGTCGCCCGCGAACATCAACTCGCTGTCCTCGGCCACGATCGGCTCGAGGAACGACTTGTCGGCGAGGACGGCGTCGGCTTCGCCGTTCTTGACGGCGGCGAGGGTTTCGTCCGGCGTGGCGAATTCGACGAGCTGCGCGCCGTCCATGGAGGCCACGTGGCTGGCCTGGATCGTGCCCGTCTGGGCCGCGATCACGCCGGTGCCGTCGAAGGCGTCGGACATGGAAACGAAGGAGGACGGATCGGGCGGGAAATAGTCCTGCGTGAAGTCGATAACCTCGTCACGCTCGTCGGTGATCGACATGCCTGCGATGATCGTGTCGTAGTTGCCGGACACGAGGTTCGGAATGATCGAATCCCACTCGTTCGTGACCCATTCGCAGGTCAATTCGGCGGTTTCGCAGATTGCGTCGCCCAGTTCGCGCTCGAACCCGTCGACTTCGCCGTCGTCGTTGAGAAAGTTGAACGGAGGGTAGGCGCCCTCGGTGCCCATGCGCACGGTCATGGCATGGCTTTCGGCCATTGCGGTGCCCGCGGTCAGCGCGAGCGCTGCGGCGGTGAGGATCAGCTTTTTCATTGTTGGCTCCCTTGCTGGTTATGCCGGAACGGTGGCGGAGAGAAACCCCTTCAGCCGCTCCGATTTGGGGTTGGAGAAGAGCTCTTCTGGCGGCCCTTCTTCCTCGATCTTTCCCTGGTGGAGAAAGATCACGTGATCGGCCACGTCTGCGGCCATCCGCATGTCGTGGGTCACGACGATCATTGTGCGGCCCTCCTGGGCGAGGGCCTTGATGACGCGGACCACCTCCTGCTCGAGCTCGGGGTCGAGGGCGGAGGTAGGTTCGTCGAACAAAAGCGCCTTGGGCTCCATGCAGAGCGCGCGGGCGATGGCGGCGCGCTGCTGTTGGCCGCCGGAGAGCTGGGCAGGGTAGACGTCGCACTTGTCGCCGATGCCGACCTTGTCGAGATAGCCGCGCGCGGCCTCTTCGACCTCGCGGCGGGGGCGGCCCAGCACGGTGACGGGCGCCTCCATGACGTTCTCGAGGATCGTCATGTGGGACCAAAGGTTGAACTGCTGGAAGACCATCGAGAGGTTGGTGCGGATGCGCGTGACCTGTGCGCGGTCGGCGGGACGGCGGTTATGGCCGGTGCCGTGCCAGCGGATCGGCTCGCCCTCGAACAGAATCTCGCCCGCCTGGCTGTCCTCAAGCAGGTTACAGCATCTTAGAAGCGTGGACTTGCCTGAACCCGAAGAGCCGATCATCGAGATCGCGTGCCCGCGCGGGGCCGCGAGGCTCACACCCTTGAGCACTTCGAGCGCGCCGAAGCTCTTGTGCAGGTCTTTGATTTCTATGACGGCTGGTTCTGTCTTCTGCACGGGATTTGATCACATCGCTTTCGAGGCCCGAGTAGGGACGAAAAGACGTTTGTTTGCAACGAAAGAATGGCGTTCTCGGGCGCGGAAACCGTTTGCCGTGGGGTCAGGTGCCGGGTTTCCGGGCGGCCGGCGTCAGCCGGTCGCCTTCTGCCGGGCGATGTTGGAGTCGCGGTCGGAGACACCCAGGAACTTGGCTATGAGGCGCATGAGCGCGTCCTCCTCATCGGCCCGGTTCCCGTCTGCCAGAACCACGCGCCAGGCGGCGGCGACCACCTCGGTCCGGTCTTCGTAGGGAACGGCCTCCTTGATCGCCTCGGTGAAGCGGACCGTGTCCGGGGCCTGCGCCTCGAGCTCCTCGGCGTGATACATCAGGTCCTGGGCCAGTTCGGGCGACAGGTCATAGCGGTCCGCGACGGTCTTCCGGATCTGGTCCTGCTCGACCGTGTCGTAACGGCCGTCGGACCTGGCGATGCGCACGAGCAGGGCGGTCAGCGCCACGCGCGCGTCCTCGGCGGGCAGGGCGTCGGGCTTTTCCGAGCCGAAGAGCGAGTTGAGAAGCTTGTCGAACATGTGTCCGACATAGGACGTCTGCCGGCGGCTTTCCAGCGCGAAGGCGGCTTTCGTGAAAATGTGCGCGCGGGCCGCGCGCGCAGGGCAAGCCCGGTCCCGCGTTCCGCGGGTCCGGGCGGCGGGCCCGGTGACGCGGTCGGGCCTAGCCCTCGTAGCCCTCGATGATGACGAGGTCGTTGGTGCAATGCCCGTCGCGTTTCGCTTTGGCGGCCTGGTATTCGGGCGAGGCGTGGCAGGCCAGCGCCGCTTCGTAGCTCGGAAACTCGATGACGACGTTGCGGGTGCGCGGCGTGCCCTCCGGTGCCTCGAAACGCCCGCCCCGCACGAGGAAGCGCGCGCCGTATTTCTCGAACGCTGCGCGGTTGGCGGCGATGTAGTCGCCGTAGGCCGCGTCGTCATGCACGTCCACGCGCCCGATCCAGTAGCCTTTCGCCATCACACGAGCCTTTCCTGTTCGATCGCCGCGCGCACGAAATCGGCGAAGAGCGGCGCGGGCGCGAAGGGTTTGGACTTCAGCTCCGGGTGATACTGTACGCCGATGAACCACGGATGGTCCTTCCACTCCACGATCTCGGGCAGGCGCCCGTCCGGGGACATGCCGGAAAAGACGAGGCCCTTGTCCTCGAGCTCTTCGCGGTACTTGATGTCCACCTCGTAGCGGTGGCGGTGCCGTTCCTCGATCGACGTTGCGCCGTAGACCTCGGCCACCTTCGAGCCTTCCGCGAGCGCCGCGGTATAGGCACCCAAGCGCATCGTGCCGCCCTTGTCGTCGGAGACCTTGCGCTTGACGGTGTAGTTGCCCTGCACCCATTCCTTCAGGTGGTAAACCACCGGGGTGAAACGCTTTTTCCCGGCTTCGTGGTCGAATTCCTCGGAGCCTGCGTCTTCCAGCCCCACCACGTTGCGGGCCGCCTCGATCACCGCCATCTGCATGCCGAGGCAGATGCCGAGGTAGGGCACCTTGTGTTCGCGGGCGAACTGGGCGGCGCGGATCTTGCCCTCGGTTCCGCGTTCGCCGAAGCCGCCGGGGACGAGGATCGCGTGGTACCCTTCGAGATGCGGGGCCGGATCCTCCTTCTCGAAGATCTCGGCATCGACCCACTCGGTCGTGACCTTCACGCGGTTGGCCATGCCGCCGTGAGTCAGGGCCTCCTTGATGGACTTGTAGGCGTCCTCGAGCTGCACGTATTTACCGACGATGGCGATTTTCACCTCGCCCTCGGCATTGTGGATGCGATCCTCGACGTCTTCCCAACGGGTCATGTTGGGCGCAGGGGCCGGGCTGATCTGGAATGCATCGAGCACGGCCTGATCGAGACCGGCGCGATGGAAGGACATCGGGGCCTCGTAGATCGATTTGAGGTCGTAGGCCGGGATGACGCTGTCGGGGCGCACGTTACAGAAGAGCGCGATCTTCGCGCGTTCCTTCTCGGGGATCGGATGCTCGGCGCGGCAGACCAGCACGTCGGGCGCGATGCCGATGGAACGGAGTTCCTTGACGCTGTGCTGGGTCGGCTTGGTCTTCAACTCGCCCGAAGCCGCGAGGTAGGGGAGCAGCGTGAGGTGCATGAAGATGCACTGACCGCGCGCGCGCTCCTGGCTGAACTGGCGGATCGCCTCGAAGAAGGGCAGCGCCTCGATATCGCCGACGGTGCCGCCGATTTCGCAGAGCATGAAATCGACCTCGTCGTCGCCGATCTCGATGAAGTCCTTGATTTCGTTAGTGACGTGCGGAATCACCTGGATCGTTTTGCCGAGGTAGTCGCCGCGCCGCTCTTTCTCGAGCACGTTGGTATAGATGCGGCCCGACGAGACGGAATCGGTGGCCCGTGCCGCGACCCCGGTGAAGCGTTCGTAGTGGCCCAGGTCGAGGTCGGTTTCGGCGCCGTCATCCGTCACGAACACCTCGCCATGCTCGAAGGGCGACATCGTGCCGGGATCGACGTTGAGGTAGGGGTCCAGCTTGCGCATGCGGACCGAGAAACCGCGCGCCTGAAGCAGCGCGCCGAGCGCCGCAGCGGTCAGGCCCTTGCCGAGCGATGAGACCACGCCGCCGGTGATGAAGATGTAACGTGCCATGTATGGGCTGCCCCCGTGAGTCTTGGTTGGATGCGGTGCGCTCCGGCCGGTGAAACCCGACTCGAAAACCCATCATCACGGGATTTCGGAATAGCCGATTCCCGGGCTTGTGGCAAGCAAACCGCAATATGATGTGGCCGGTTTTTCCGGCTTATCAACAGGTTGTAGTCTGGTGCGAAGGCACCCCGCCCGGCGAGGGACGAGGCGTCGGGGCCACGCTCAGTCGGCGCGCGGCGGGGCCACGGGTGCGTCCGTCGGCTGATCGCCCGAAGAGGACGGCATCATGTCCGTCACGTCGGGCAGGGCCGGGGTCGCGGGGGCCGCGTCGCCATCGTCGGCGGACGGCGTGGAAATCAGGTCGGTCACCGAGCTGTCGGCGGAGTTCTGCGCCGAGATGATCGTCAGCGCGAGCGAGCAGGCGAGGAAGGCGATGCCGAGCACCCACGTCAGTTTCGACAGGGCCGTCGCGGCGCTGCGTGCCGACATGACGCCGCCACCACCGCCGCCGCCGCCCATGCCGAGCCCGCCGCCCTCGGAGCGTTGCAGGAGCACGATGCCGATGAGCGACAGTGCGAGCAAAAGGAGGATGACGAGAAGGACGTTTTCCATGGGTCTCCGGTGGCCTTTCGGTGCCAGTGTTCCGATGCGGCTATCTAGGGGGAACGGGGCGCGGTCGCAACCCCAAAGCCCGACTTCGCGACGCCGGCCGGCAATCGCGCCCCGGCGCGGAATGGCCTTTCGCCTGCGCCCGGCCTTGGGTATACGGGCGCGGGTTTTCCAGATCGAGGAACAACATGGCCAACGTAGTCGTCGTGGGCGCCCAGTGGGGCGACGAGGGTAAAGGCAAGATCGTTGACTGGCTGTCCGAGCGGGCGGACGTGATCTGCCGCTTCCAGGGCGGTCACAACGCGGGACACACGCTGGTCATCGATGGGACCGTCTATAAACTGCACGCGTTGCCTTCGGGCGTGGTGCGCGGCGGCAAGCTGTCGATCATCGGCAACGGCGTCGTGCTGGACCCTTGGCACCTGATCGGCGAGATCGAGACGATCCGCGGACAGGGGGTGGAGATCACGCCCGAGACGCTGATGATCGCCGAGAACACGCCGCTCATCCTGCCGTTCCACGGCGAACTGGACCGGGCGCGCGAGGAAGCGGCCTCGAAAGGCACCAAGATCGGCACCACGGGCCGGGGCATCGGCCCGGCTTACGAGGACAAGGTGGGGCGCCGGGTGATCCGGGTCGCCGACCTTGCCGACGACGCGACGCTGGAGGCGCGGGTGGACCGGGCACTTCAGCACCACAACCCGCTGCGCAAGGGGCTGGGGGTCGAGGAGATCGACCGCGAAGCGCTGATCGCGCAACTGAAAGAGATCGCGCCGAAGATCCTCGAATACGCCGCCCCGGCGTGGAAAGTCCTCAACGAGCAGCGCAAGGCGGGCAAGCGGATCCTGTTCGAGGGGGCCCAGGGGGCGCTTCTGGACATCGATTTCGGCACCTATCCCTTTGTGACCTCGTCGAACGTGATCGCGGGGCAAGCCGCGACCGGCGTGGGCGTTGGCCCCGGCGGCATCGACTACGTCCTGGGGATCGTGAAGGCCTATACGACCCGCGTGGGCGAGGGGCCGTTCCCGACCGAGCTCGACGACGCCGACGGCCAGCGGCTCGGCGAACGCGGGCACGAATTCGGCACCACGACCGGGCGCAAGCGGCGCTGCGGCTGGTTCGACGCGGCGCTCGTGCGCCAGACCTGCGCAATCTCGGGCATGAACGGCACCTGCCTGACCAAGCTCGACGTGCTCGACGGGTTCGAGACGCTGAAAATCTGCGTGGCCTACGACCTCGACGGCACCCGGCTCGACTACCTCCCCACCGCCGCGGACCAGCAGGCGCGCTGCGTTCCGATCTACGAGGAGATGGAGGGGTGGAGCGAATCGACCGAAGGCGCGCGCAGCTGGGCCGACCTTCCCGCCGCCGCGATCAAGTACGTCCGCCGGGTCGAGGAGCTCATCGGCTGCCCCGTCGCGCTCCTCTCCACCAGCCCGGAGCGCGAGGACACGATCCTTGTCACCGATCCGTTCGCGGACTGAGCGCGTATCCGAGACGAAAGGAGGCATGATGGCCCTGTCCCTGAAAGCCCGCAAGCGCTGGTCGCTGGTCGTGCTGGTGATCGGCCTGCCGGCCTACATCGTCGCGGCGGTGAGCATCGTGGCACTGATTCCGCGCCAGCCGCTCCTGGTCGAGCTCCTGATCTTCATCGTGCTCGGCGTGGCCTGGATATTCCCGTTCAAGAAACTCTTCATGGGCGTGGCCGCGGCGCCGCCCGAGGATGACGAAACGGCGGAGTGATCTCTCACCCCGCCGTTGGCAGCGCTTCCCCCCGGAGGCGCGTGATCATTCGTAGTAGAGGCTGTCCTCGGTCAGGACGAACTGGCCGCGATTGACCTTCTGGATCTGTCCGGCCCGGATCAGCTGACCGAAGCTCGCCAGCGCATCTTCGCGTGAGGCGCCCGGCGTGACCGCCAGGGCGAGCGAGATGATCTGGGGGCGGGTGGCCCAGGGCCGGCCCACTTCCTGCGTGACGAAGGCCGCGGCCGCCTCGAGCGCGTCCTCGATCCCTTCGACCCCGAGATCGGCGGTAAAGGCGCGGAAGCCCGTTGTCATGTTGTCCGAGGCGGCTTCCCCGGCATCTTCCAGCGTCTCTTCGGTCTCTTCCTCCATCGCAAGGTTCGACTTGCCTACGCGGCGCGGACGGACCGGGCGCACGGGGCGGGCCGGCTGGGCCACGGCGGCAGGGCGGGCAGCGTCGCCGGCATCCCCGGCGGTCTCGACCTGGTCCACGCGCTGTTCGGACACCAGCACGAGCGGCGCGAGACGGCGCTTGGGCTTGTCCGCATCCGCCTGCGGGCGGCGTGGACGCACTACGCGGGCGAGGTCGTCGCGATACTCGTCGTTCTGCAGCGGCGTCGGATCGATCGAATCGAGCGCATCGCTCACCTCGTCGCGGTCTGCCCGCTTGGCCTGGACCGCGGCCTTGAGGTGCTGGATCGCGTTGCGGCGGCGCGAGCTTTCGCCGGTTGCGAGCTGGTCGTTGGTCTTTTCGAGGATGCGGTCGATGGCGCGATCGGTTTCGCCCATGTCCACGTCGTCGAACGCATTGCGCTGCGGCTTGCGGTCGCCGTGGATACGGTCGAACGGCTCTTCCTCCGGCTCGATCTCGAGCGATCCGAAGGACTCCACGTCGCCTTCCGCGTCCGCGTCGGCGGTTTCATCGGCGGAGGGGGCTTCCACTGCGGTCAGCTGCGTCTCGTCCGCCGGCGCGACCATCTCACTCGCGTCGTCCTCGTCCGAATCTTCCTCGTCGTCCGCATCCCGCGCCAGGTCGGCATCGAGCTCACCCCGGGCGAGTGCATCGCGCGACTCGCGTTCCACTTCGGCAAGTTCGGCGGCGAGCGCGGCTTCGGCTTCGGGATCCAGAGTGCTTTCGCCGGGGACGGTGAAATCGTCCTCGTCGGGATCGTAGGGATCCTCGGTCGGGGCTTCCGCCTGAACCGGTGCTTCGGTTTCGACCGCTTTCGGCGCGTCATCGCGGCCGAACGGGCGGCGCACACGAACCACGCGGGCCACAGGGCGGCGCTTCGGCTGGGCCGGAGCGACTTCAGCGCCGTCATCCGGACCCCCGGCATCGGCAGTCCCAAGGGCCTCTTCCGGCTGTTCGGCGGCCTCCTCGGTTTCCTCGTCGGCCGATCCGGCGGCAACCTTGCCCAGCAGGGCACTGAGCGCAGCGTCGTCGTCTTCGGACCCTGCGTCGCCGCTCTCGTCCTCGTTTTCGTCCCGGTCTTCTTCGGCAGGTGTCGAGGCTTCGACGTCCTGTTCTTCGTCCGCGCCTTCGGCGCCGGGGTCGTCGGTGTCCGCTTCGTCCTCTTCCTCGGCGATCAGCGCCTGTTCGAGAATGTCGTCGAGCCCGTCGTCCTCGTCGCTGGCGTAGAAATAGTCCTCTGCGTGTTCGTCTTCGGAATAATCCTCGGTGCCACGCACCGTGTTGTCGACGACGGCATGGATACGGCGGATACGGTCGGTCACGGTGCCGAAATCGGTCTGTCCTTCGTCTTCGCCGTCTTCGTCGTCCTCGTCACGGCGTGCGGCAGCCTCGGCCTCGTCTTCAGCCCGGCGCGCGTCGGCTTCCGCCTCGGCTGCGGCGCGGCGGCCTGCGGCGTCGGCTTCCGCCGCCGCCCGGCGCTCCGCCTCGTCCTGAGCGCGACGTGCTTGTTCTTCCGCCTCGGCAGCCCGGGCCGCCTCTGCTTCTTCCTCGGCGATGCGCGCGGCTTCGGCCTCTTCCTCGGCGCGCTGTTGCGCAGCGGCCTCTTCGGCGGCGAGGCGTTCGGCTTCCGCCTCAGCCTCAGCGACGCGGGCGGCTTCGGCGTCTTCCTCGGCCTGGCGCGCGGCGTCTTCCTCGGCGGCACGGCGTTCTTCGGCCTCGCGCTCGACCGCGGCGGCCTGGCGTTCCGCTTCCTCTTCGGCGGCCTTTCGGCGCGCCTCGGCGTCAGCCTCATCCGTGCGCGCGCCCGTTCCGGCGAGCAGGCCGGCAGGCAGTAGGTCCTCGTCCGACGCTTGGCGCAGCACGACACCGTGCTCGCTGACGCGCGCCTCGACCCGGCGCTTGATCTCGCGCTCGGCGATCTGGTGCAGCATCTCGGCGTCCGGCTGCGGGGGCTCGGCCCCGAAATAGCGGTCATCCGCAGCGAGATTGCGGAAATACTCGGCGATGGATTTCATCGTCGAGAACGGTTCGTCAAACCCTTCGAGCGTACAACTGAAGGTCCCGTATGATACAGTGAGGATCCTGCTCGAACTCACCATGCCTGACTCGCTTTCTCCCCCGATCCAGCAGGGACTGGTTTACCATGCCCTGTCCTGCGAAATTGCACAAAACCGCGATAATGGCGGTATTTTTTCAGGACCGAAATGTGGATAGTTTCTGATATGGACACAAATAAGGCCGTTGTTTCCGGATTTGCACCTTTTCCGGAAATGGTCACGCTCCTTGGCAGCGGCGACCTCTCCCCCGCGACGGTGAACCGACTCGTGGCGCGCGCGCCGAATCTGGTGGTTTGCGACGGGGCCGCGCGCCCCGCGCTCGAGATGGGACTGGTGCCGGCTGTGGTGATCGGCGATCTCGACAGCCTCGACGCGGACACGCGGGCGCGGCTCGACCCGGACACGATTCACTATGTCGACGACCAGGATACCACGGACTTCGACAAGGCGCTGGTCAACATCGATGCGCCGCTCATCCTGGGCGCGGGGTTCATGGGCAAGCGGCTCGACCACGAACTAGCCTGCTACAACGCGCTGGTGCGCTGGAACCGGCGCTGCATTCTCGTGGGCGATCACGACATCTGCTTCCACGCGCCACGCCGCGTGAACCTCGATCTGCCGGTGGGCACGCGCGTCTCGGCCTTTCCGCTGGACGAACTCACCGTGAACCTGCGCGGACTCGAATGGGCGCACGAGGGGATCGTGCTGTCGCCGCTGGGCCGGGTGGGCACGTCGAACGCGGCGGCCGGCCCGGTCGAAATCGAAAGCTCCGGTCCCGGGCTTCTCGTCATCCTGCCTGCCGAGCACCTCGATGCCGCCATCGACGCGGTGCGTGCGATGCCGTGAGGTCATGCGGGTCGGGTCAGGATGAACGCCGCGGCCCCGCCCATGCAGACGGCCTGCACCGCGATCAGGGCGCCCGAAAGTCCGATCACCACGGACAGCAGGAGCAGCGCCCCCATCATCGACAAGGCGAGCAACTTGGCGCGCGGCGAGATTGCGCCGCGCTCTTCCCAGTCGCGGATCGGCGGGCCGAGATGCGCATGGTCGATCAGCCAGGCGCGCATGCGGGGGCTGCCCTTGCCGAATGCGAAGGCTGCGACCAGCAGGAAGGGCGTCGTGGGCAGACCGGGGAGCACCACGCCGATGGCACCGAGCGCGAGGGCCGCCCAGCCCAATGCGAGGAATGCGATCCGTTTCATACCGTGATCCTGACCGACCGGCCTTGCCAAGCCGTGAACAGGCACGCGCACCGGCCACGCGGGCGGGCAGATACGTCAGACCGGTCGTGTCGGGCGGGCATCTTCATGGGCCGACTATAGCGTCGCCCGCGTCCGCCGCCAGAGGGCGACGATTGACCCTCGCGATGGGGTGGGGTTTTGCCTATAAGGCGGGGAATCCCACGCTACAGGTGCCCCATGTCCTCCAACCTCTCGCCCATCGACACCGCCAAGTTCGTCGCCGCCAAACGCGCGGTCGACTTCATCGAGGACGGGATGCGCGTGGGCCTCGGAACCGGCTCGACCGCCGCCTGGATGGTGCGTTGCCTCGGGGAGCGGGTGCGCGAGGAGGGGCTCAAGATCTCCGGCGTCCCGACCTCCACCCGCACCGCCGAGCTGGCCCGGCAGGTGGGGATCAAGGTCGTCTCGCTGGACGAGGCGCGCTGGCTCGACATCACCATCGACGGGGCGGACGAATTCGACGCGGAGCTCAACCTCATCAAGGGCGGGGGCGGCGCGCTCCTGCAGGAAAAGATCGTGGCGACCGCCTCGGACATGATGATCGTCATCTCCGATTCCTCGAAACAGGTCGAACACCTGGGCGCCTTTCCCCTCCCGGTCGAGGTCATTCCTTTCGGCTGGCAGACTTCCAAGGCGCTGATCGAGGAGACGCTCGCCTCGCTCGACGTGCTGGGCCAGTCCGGCACCCTGCGCATGAACGGCGAGGCGGCCTATGTCACCGACGAGGGCAACCATATCGTCGATCTCCACCTGCAGCGGATCGGCAACCCGCGCCAGCTGTCCATGGTGCTGAACCAGATCCCGGGCGTGGTGGAAAACGGGCTCTTCATCGACATCTGCGACAAGGTCGTGATCGGCCACCAGGACGGGCGGGTCGAGGTGATCGACATCAACGAGGGCACCCATGACGAGGGGCTCGTGGAATTCGCCGAGACCGACAACCTCTTCTCCGACATCTGACAGGGGCGGCACACCCCGCGCTTCTCCGGTCCGGAAGTATCCCGGGGGTGTGCGGCCTGCCACGCAGGCCGCGAGGGGGCTGGCCCCCTCTGCCGCGGCGCCCGGCCGCAGGCGGGGCGGCGCAAGACCTGCGCGGGCACATGCCCGCACCTTTGGAATGCCCCAACACCCTGACGTGACCGGACGCTGCGCCGCGGCGGCTGGCATCCCGGGGATTTGTATGGAATATCCACCCCGGACGGATCGGAAGGGATGATCATGAGCACATTCGACTACGACCTCTTCGTGATCGGCGGCGGCTCCGGCGGGGTGCGCGCGGGGCGCGTGGCGGCGGAAAGCGGCGCGCGCGTCGGGCTGGCCGAGGAATTCCGCATGGGCGGCACCTGCGTCATCCGGGGCTGCGTGCCCAAGAAACTCATGGTTTTCGCGTCGAAGTTCGGCCCCATGACCGGCGAAGCCCGCGACTTCGGCTGGGACATGGGCGACGGCGCCTTCGACTGGTCGGTTTTCCGGCCAAAGCTCCACGCCGAGCTCACGCGGCTCGAAAACATCTACCGCACCAACCTCGCCCGTCCGGGCACCGAAATCCACGACGCCCGCGCAGTGCTGAAGGACGCGCACACGGTGGAACTGTCCAACGGGCGCAGCTTCACGGCGCAGCACATCCTCGTCGCGACCGGCGGGCGGCCGTTCATCCCGGACCTGCCGGGCGCGGAACTCGGAATCACCTCGAACGAGATCTTCAACCTCGACCGCCTGCCGGAAAAGGTTCTGATTCTTGGCGGCGGCTACATTGCCTGCGAATTCGCCTGCATTCTCAACGGGCTGGGCGTCCAGGTGACACAGTGGCACCGTGGCCCCCAGATCCTGCGCGGCTTCGATGACGAGGTGCGCGGCCATATCGCAGAGATCATGCTGGCCCAAGGCATCGACCTGCGCGTGGGCGTGAGCCCGCGGGAGTTCGAGCGCGCCGAGGGCCGGATCAGGGCCAAGGGCACAGACGATCACAAGGTGATGGTGGACGAGGTGCTCTGGGCCACGGGGCGGGTGCCCAATTCCGACGGCATGGGCCTGGCCGAGGCCGGCGTCGAGATCGGAGAGGGCGGGCGGATCGTCGTTGACGACTATTCCCAGACCTCCGTGCCCTCGATCTTCGCCATCGGCGATGTCACGAACCGCATCGCGCTTACCCCGGTCGCGATCCGCGAGGGCGCGGCCTTCGTCGAGACGGTATTCAAGGGCAACCCGACCAAGCCGGATCATGAACTGGTGGCCTCCGCCGTCTTCACCCAGCCGGAATACGGCACCGTCGGGCTGTCCGAGGAAGCCGCGCGGGCGCAGGAGAAGATCGACGTCTACTGCGCCAGCTTTCGCCCGATGCAGAAGAGCTTCATCGACCGCGACGAAAAGGCGCTGTTCAAGCTCGTGGTGAGCCAGGAAACCCAGCGCGTGCTCGGATGTCACATCGTGGCCGACGGGGCGGGCGAGATGATCCAGCTCGCCGCCGTGGCGGTGAAGATGGGCGCGACCAAGGCCGATTTCGACCGGGCCGTCGCGGTCCATCCGACCATGGCCGAGGAAATCGTGCTCATGAAGAGCCCGGTGCGCTCGGATTGAACCGGATAGATAAGCCGTGATCCGGGTTGAAAAACAGGCGTCTTACCGCCAGTTATGACCGGACAGTTCTTGGAGGATATCACACATATGGCCAGCGACAGCGGCGGACCCTGGGGCGGCGGTGGAAACCGCGGCGGACATAACGGTGGATCGAACGGCGGCGACGACCGCGGGCAGAGGGGCGGCGACCGCCGGCCCGGCCAGCAGGGCGGCAACATGCCGGAGATCGACGATCTCATGCGGCGCGGGCAGGAACAGCTTCGCGTCCTGATGGGCGGCAAGGGCGGCTCGAACCGCGGCAACGGGGCGGGCGACGGTCCCTCCGGCCCGCGTTTCACGCGTGGGACCGTGCTCATCGTTCTGATCGCGGCCTTCGCGCTCTGGCTCTTCGCGAGCTTCTACCGCGTGGACACCTCCGAACAATCGGTCGAGCTTCTCTTCGGCGAACGCTACCAGGTCGGGACCGAGGGTCTGAACTTCGCGCCCTGGCCGGTCGTGACCAAGGAAATCTATCCCGTCACGCGTGAAAACACCGAGGATATCGGCGTGGGTCTCGACGAAGGTCTCATGCTGACCGGGGACGAGAACATCGTCGACATCGACTACCAGGTCGTCTGGAACATCGGCGACGTCGAGAAATTCGTGTTCAACGTCGCCGACCCCGTGAACACCATCCGCGCCGTGTCTGAATCGGCCATGCGCGAGATCATCGGCCGCTCCTCGCTCGCGCCGATCCTCAACCGGGACCGCGGCGTCATTGCGCAGGAGTTGCAAGAGCTCATCCAGTCCACTCTGGACAGCTACAACTCGGGCGTGAACATCGTGCGTGTGAACTTCGACCGCGCCGACCCGCCGCGCGAGGTGATCGACAGCTTCCGCGAGGTGCAGGCGGCAGAACAGACCCGCGACACGTTGCAGTCGCAGGCGGATGCCTATGCCAACCGCGTGGTTGCAGAGGCCCGCGGTGAGGCGGCCCAGACGCTCGAACAGGCCGAAGCCTACCGGGCCCGGGTCGTGAACGAAGCCCAGGGTGAAGCGGCCCGTTTCGTCGCAGTCTACGACGAATACGCCAAGGCCCCCGAGGTGACGCGCCGCCGTCTCTACATCGAGACGCTGGAGCGTGTTCTGGGCGACGTCGACAAGATCATCATGGACGATGCGGTCGGCGGCGAGCAGGGCGTCGTGCCCTATCTGCCGCTCAACGAGCTGCGCCGGAATTCCGCCAATCCCAACACCGCCACCGGAGGGTCGAACTGATGCGTCGTTCCTATGTCATTCTCGGGATCCTGGCCCTTGCCGTGTTCATCGGCCTGAATTCCTACTACATCGTCGACGAACGCGAGAAGGCCCTGCGCCTCTGGTTCGGCGAGGTCACGGCGGAAATCGGTGAGCCCGGCCTTTATTTCAAAGTGCCGGTCCTGCACGAGATCGCCAAGTACGACGACCGTATCCTGCCGCTCGATACCGAGCCGCTCGAGGTCACCCCGGCGGACGACCGTCGTCTCGTCGTCGACGCCTTCGCGCGCTGGCGGATCGAGGATGCGACCCAGTTCCGCCGTGCCGTGGGTGCCTCTGGCATTTCCGGTGCGCGCAGCCGTCTGGAGCGGATCCTGAACGCGGAGCTTCGCGAAGTGCTCGGTGGCGTGCCCTCCGACGCCGTGCTCTCGGTCGACCGTGTGTCGCTCATGAACCAGATCCGCGACCAGTCGCGGGACGAGGCCGCGGCGCTTGGCGTCCGGGTCATCGACGTGCGCATCAAGCGCGCCGACCTGCCGGACCAGAACCTCGAAGCGACTTTCGAACGGATGCGGGCCGAGCGTCAGCGGGAAGCGGCGGACGAGATCGCACGCGGTAACGAGGCGGCGCAGCGTCTGCGGGCGCAGGCCGACCGGACCGTGGTCGAAACGACCTCGGAAGCGCAACGGGAAGCCGACATCATTCGCGGTGAAGCGGACGCGCAGCGCAACGCGATCTACGCCGAGGCCTTTGGCCGCGACCCGGAATTCTTCGCCTTCTACCGCTCGATGAGCGCCTATGAGCGTGCGATCCAGGGGCAGAACTCCACGCTGGTCATTTCGCCCAACAGCGAGTTCTTCAACTACCTGAAGTCGGACACGTCGGCCCAGATCGCGCGTAGCGCGGGACAGGCGCCGGGCAACCCGGTGGAAACGTCGACCGAGGGCGACACCGACGCTCCGGTGATCGAAGTGCCGGAGGCCGGGCTGGACGAAGACGACGCGACTCCGACCGATACGGCCGGGTCGGCTGACGGAACCACGGACGGCGCCGATGCGGGCGCCGACACCGGCACCGACTCCGCCGACGGGACGGAAGCGCAGCCCGCCGACGAATGAGCTGGCTCTTCCTGGGCCTTGGCCTGGCCCTCGTGATCGAGGGCCTGGTCTTCTTTTTTCTCCCCGGCAGGCTCGAAAACCTGCTCGAGGCGATTGCCACGATGAGCCGGGACCAGCGCCGCATGGTCGGCCTCGTGGCCATCGCCATCGGCGTTGCGATGATCTGGATCGTGCAGGGCTGATCGGCGAGTCCGCGCCACGTCACAGGGGCGTGACGGGACGTGGTCAAGATTGCGTTGCACGACCGGGCGCCTATCTGGAATGATGAGCCAAATACCCGGCAGGATTTCAGAGGAGACTGCAGTGAAAGCGCAGGCAAGGGTTTTGACCCGACCGAACCCCCGATACATCGCGACCCTGTTCGCCCTGATGGCGGCCATGGTGCTCGCCGCGACGCAATTGGCGAGCGCCCAGACGCGCCCCACCAGCTTCGCGGACCTGGCCGAAAAGGTCAGCCCGGCGGTGGTCAACATCACCACGGCGACGGTCGTCTCGCAGGACACCGGCCCCTCGCCGATGGTCCCCGAAGGCTCGCCCTTCGAGGATTTCTTCCGCGATTTCCTCGAACGTGACGGGGAAGGGCAGCCGCCGCGCACCCGCCGCTCCTCGGCGCTGGGCTCCGGCTTCGTGATTTCCGAGGACGGCTATATCGTCACCAACAACCACGTCATCGAAGGCGCGGACGAGATCGTGATCGAGTTCTTCGGCGACCGGGGCGAGCTCGACGCGACCGTCGTGGGGACCGACCCGAACACCGACATCGCGCTCCTCAAGGTCGAGACGGACGAACCGCTGCCCTTCGTGGCCTTTGGCGATTCCGACGCGATCCGCGTGGGCGATTGGGTCATGGCCATGGGTAACCCGTTGGGCCAGGGCTTTTCGATCTCCGCCGGGATCATCTCGGCGCGGGGCCGCGAGCTTCAGGGCACCTACGACGACTTTCTCCAGACCGACGCGGCGATCAACCGGGGCAACTCGGGCGGTCCGCTGTTCAACCTCGACGGCCAGGTCGTCGGCGTGAACACGGCGATCCTGTCGCCCACCGGCGGCTCCATCGGGATTGGCTTCGCGATGGCGTCCAACGTCGTCACCCGCGTCGTCGACCAGCTTAAGGAATTCGGCGAAACCCGGCGCGGCTGGCTCGGCGTGCGCATCCAGGACGTGAGCCCGGACGTGGCCGAGGCGATGGACCTCGACAGCACGGCAGGCGCGCTCGTTACCGACGTGCCGGACGGCCCGGCCAAGGACGCGGGCATGGAAGCGGGCGACCTGATCATCAGCTTCGCGGGGCAGGACGTCGCGGACACCCGTGAGCTGGTGCGCATCGTCGGCAACTCCGGCGTGGGCGAGACGGTCCGCGTGGTCGTGTTGCGCGACGGCCAGACCCAGACGCTGCGCGTTGTCCTCGGACGGCGCGAAGAGGCGTTGGCGGCCGACGAAAGCGGCAGCTCGGACGACGTCGATCCGGCCCCCGAGGTGGAACAGCAGACGATCCTCGGCCTCACCCTGTCGGAAATGACCGAGGAACTGCGCGAGGAACTCGGGCTCGACGCGGGCGCTGAAGGCCTCGTCGTGACCGCGGTGCAGGCCGACAGCCAGGCTGCGGAGAAGGGCATCGTCGAAGGCGACGTGATCACCGAGGCGGGGCAGCAACGCCTCACTTCGATTGCCGACCTTGAAGAACGGATCGAGGCGGCGCGCGACGGCGGCCGCCAGTCGCTCCTCCTGCTCGTGCGGCGCGGCGGCGACCCCCGCTTCGTTGCGCTGCCGGTCGGGGACTGAGCCCCAGCAAACGAAAAGCCCCGCCGGGGAGAAACGGCGGGGCTTCGCGAGGCCGCCTTCGGGCGGCCTTTGTCGTCTGACGCGATCAGCGCATCATGAAGACGTCGAGACGCTTCACACCGATGTCGGTGAGCTGCGTGTCGGTGAGCGTCTCCAGCATCCGCTTGGTGGCCCGGCGGGCCCGACGGCGCTCCACTTCGATCCGGAAGTCGGTGAAGAACCGGACAGCGCGCGAGACGTGACCGGCGAATTCATAGGTGGCGGTTTTTGCAGCCATATCTGCGCTCCTTGCTCAAGTTATGGGCGAACGAGAATCCGTCTGCCCGGTCCGCGGCAGATAGGGGCATTTTGGGGCGCGCACAAATGCAGTTTTTGCATGGGATCCCTGCCGAAATCGCATAGCTTTAACGCCCTTTAAAGGATTGAAATATCTGCCGGAATCCGACCCCCGCAAAGCGTCGGTTTCACTTTTCGCAATGTCGGTTTTCGCCCTTGATGTCGAAAACGGGGCGCGGGCGTCGAAGTATTCAGCTTGGCAGATGTTCGCGTTTCGTGCTAATTTTTTTCAAAACCAGAACAAAAGGGGCGGTCGAAATGCGGGTTTTGGGCATCGACCCGGGGCTGAGAAACCTCGGCTGGGGCGTGATTGACGTCTCGGGCAGCCGAATCAGCCATGTCGCGAACGGGGTATGCCACGGCGAGGGGCAGGCGCTCTCGGACCGCCTGCTGGCGCTGTTCGACGCCCTGACCGACGTGGTGGCGCGGTTCACGCCCGACACGGCGGCGGTGGAGCAGACCTTCGTGAACAAGGACGGGGCAGGGACCCTGAAACTCGGCCAAGCCCGTGGGATCGCGATGCTGGTGCCTGCGCGCGCCGGGCTCACCATCGGGGAATACGCGCCCAACACGATCAAGAAGACGGTCGTGGGCGTCGGCCATGCCGACAAGCGCCAGATCGACCACATGGTGCGCCTGCAGCTGCCGGGGATCGAGATCGCCGGGCCGGACGCGGCGGATGCGCTGGCCATCGCGCTCTGCCACGCCCACCACGCCCGGGCGGGCGACCGGCTGGCGCAGGCCGTGGGACGGGTGCGGGCATGATCGGAAAGCTGTCGGGCCGGATCGACTACAAGGGCGACGACCACGTGCTGATCGACGTGCGCGGGGTGGGCTACATCGTCCACGTCTCCGACCGCACCCTCGCGACCCTGCCGGGGCCGGGGGAAGCTGTGGCGCTCTACACCGACCTGATCGTGCGCGAGGACCTGATGCAGCTCCACGGCTTCACCTCGCTCGTGGAGAAGGAGTGGTTCCGGCTCTTGATGACCGTGCAGGGCATCGGGGCCAAGGCGGCGACCGCCATCCTCGGCACGCTGGGTGCCGACGGGGTCAGCCGCGCCATCGCGCTCGGCGACTGGAACGCGGTGAAGGCGGCCAAGGGGCTGGGGCCCAAGACGGCGCAGCGCGTGGTGAACGAGCTCAAGGACAAGGCGCCCACGGTCATGGCGATGGGCGCGGGCACGGCGACGGCCGCACCGGAGGACGCGCTCGTGGAAAGCGACCCGGCGCCGGTCTCCTCGGCGCCAAAAGCCGCAGCGACCCCCGCGAACCTCGCCCAGCCGGAGGCGCTCTCGGCTTTGGCGAACCTGGGCTATGCGCCCGGCGAGGCGGCGAGCGCGGTGGCCACGGCGCTCGGCGACGACCCGGGCCTCGACACCGCCGGCCTCATCCGCGCGGCCTTGAAGCTGCTCGCGCCGAAAGGGTAGGGAAGGTGAGGCTCATCCACCCCTGGGTGTCTTCGCCCGGCTCCGGGCGATGAGCCGCTGACAGCGAGCGAAGAGCATGACCGAGCCCGATCCCACCCTGCGCCCCGAGCCGATGGCCGAAGACGCCGACCGCGCCCTGCGGCCCCAGACGCTCGCCGATTTCATCGGGCAGGCCGAGGCGCGCGCGAACCTGAGCGTATTCATCGAGAGCGCGCGCAGGCGTGGCGAGGCGATGGACCATGCGCTGTTCCACGGCCCCCCCGGTCTGGGCAAGACCACACTGGCGCAGATCATGGCGCGCGAGCTTGGGGTGAACTTCCGCATGACCTCGGGCCCTGTGCTGGCCAAGGCGGGCGATCTGGCGGCGATCCTCACCAACCTCGAGGCGCGCGATGTGCTGTTCATCGACGAGATCCACCGGCTGAACCCGGTGGTCGAAGAGGTGCTCTATCCCGCGATGGAGGATTTCGAGCTGGACCTCGTAATCGGCGAGGGACCGGCCGCGCGCACCGTGCGGATCGAATTGCAGCCCTTCACGCTGGTCGGCGCGACCACGCGGCTGGGTCTGCTCACGACGCCTTTGCGCGACCGTTTCGGCATCCCCACGCGGCTCCAGTTCTACACGGTCGACGAGCTGCACAGCATCGTAACCAAGAACGCGATCAAACTGGGCGCGCCGGCGGATGACGACGGGGCGCTGGAGATCGCGAAACGCGCCCGCGGCACGCCGCGCATCGCAGGGCGGCTCCTGCGCCGGGTCGTGGATTTCGCCGTGGTCGAGGGCGACGGGCGGATCACGCGGGCGATTGCGGACAATGCGTTGACGCGGCTGGGTGTCGATCATCTGGGCCTCGACGGGGCCGACCGGCGCTACCTCACACTGATGGCGGAGCACTATGGCGGCGGCCCTGTGGGGATCGAGACGCTGGCGGCGGCGCTCTCGGAAAGCCGGGATGCGCTCGAGGAGGTGATCGAGCCGTTTCTGCTGCAACAGGGCCTGATCCAGCGCACGCCGCGGGGCCGGATGCTCGGGCATCTGGCGTGGCGCCATCTGGGGCTGGATGCGCCACGCGCGCCTGGGCAGGGCTCGCTCTTCGAGGACTGAGGCCGCTTGACTGTCGGAGGGTCCGGGCACAGATTCCGTGCAAAGGAGACCCTCATGCCCATCAAGAACCGCTTCGCCGAATTGCACGGCGACATCACCGCGTGGCGACAGGATATTCACGCCAATCCCGAGCTTCTGTTCGACACCCACCGCACGGCGGCGCTGGTGGCCGAGAAGCTTCGCGCCTTTGGCTGCGATGAGGTGGCCGAGGGGATCGGGCGCACCGGCGTCGTGGCCGTCGTCAAGGGTAAGGCGGACACCAGCGGCAAGGTCATCGGGCTACGGGCCGATATGGACGCGCTTCCGATCAAGGAGGCGACGGGGCTGCCCTACGCCTCCGGTACCGAGGGCAAGATGCATGCCTGCGGCCATGACGGACATACCTCGATGCTTCTGGGCGCGGCGCAGTATCTGGCCGAGACGCGGAACTTCGACGGGACCTGCGTCGTGATCTTTCAGCCCGCCGAAGAGGGCGGCGGCGGTGGGCGCGAGATGGTCGAGGACGGGATGATGGACCGCTGGGGCATCCAGGAGGTCTATGGCATGCACAACTGGCCCGGCGTTCCGGTGGGCGAGTTCCAGATCCGCGCGGGCGGGTTTTTTGCGGCCACAGACCAGTTCGACCTGACGATCGAGGGCAAGGGCGGTCATGCCGCCAAGCCGCACGAGGGGATCGATCCGACCGTGGTGGCGAGCCACGTGATCGTCGCGCTTCAGACCATCGCGAGCCGCAACGTGGACCCGGTGAAGCACGTGGTGGTGAGCGTCACGGCGATGCAGACCGACGGCGACAGCTACAACGTGATCCCGCAGCGCGTGCATATGAAAGGCACGATCCGAACCCATGACGCCGACGTGCGCGAGGCCGCGCCGGAGCGGGTGCGCGCCTTGGCCGAGGGGATCGCGGCGGGCTTTGGCGCGCGGGCGGATTTCACCTACCTGCCGGGCTACCCGGTGATGGTGAATTCCGAGGAGCAGACCGCCTTTGCCGCCGAGGTCGCCAAGGCCGTGACCGGGCAGGAGACCGCCGTGGCCGATCCGATCATGGGGGGCGAGGATTTCGCGTACATGCTGGAGGCGCGGCCGGGCGCCTATATCCTCGTCGGAAATGGCGACACGGCGCCGGTGCATCACCCGGAATACAATTTCAACGACGAGGCGATCCCGGCAGGTTGCAGCTGGTGGGCCGAGATCGTGGAACGGCGGATGCCGGCGGCGTAAGGATCTTTGGCTGTGGTTTAAAGGAGTGCGGCTGGCGCCGCACGCTTTATCCTGGGAACGGGTGGCTCGGGCTCACCAAAGCGAAAGACCGTTCGCTTGCGTATCCACCATCGCCTGATCCCGTGGTGACAGAGCCGGTCATGCCGCTCAACCGAAATAGTCGTATCCCCGGCAAGCCGGGGCCCCTCGTCGATTTCGGCGGATCGTCCCGCCCGTCTCCGTCCCCTTGGTCTCAGGCGACGGCGGCTCCGAAGCGAAAGTCACGTTTTGGGAGGTGTCAGCCGCCAGTGTGGCTCATGTGGCGCGAGACCTGACCGTCCGCGCGTTGGCGCGAATAGTCGAAGTCGTGACCTTTGGGTTTGCGCGTGATCGCTTCGCGGATCGCGGCGATGAGAGGTTCATCCGTATCAGGATGATCTCGCAGCGGCGTGCGCAGATCGGCGCGGTCCTCTTGCCCGAGGCACATGTAAAGCTCGCCGGTGCAGGTCATGCGCACGCGGTTGCAGCTTTCGCAGAAATTGTGCGTGAGCGGGGTGATGAAGCCGATTTTCTGGCCCGTTTCCTCGAGCCGAACGTAACGCGCCGGGCCGCCCGAGCGTTCGGCGAGCGGGGTCACGGTATAACGCTCCTCGAGCCGGGCGCGCAGGTCCGTGAGGGGCCAATACTGGTCCAGCCGGTTCTCGTTACCGATGTCGCCCATCGGCATGACCTCGATCCACGTCAGGTCCATGTCGCGCGACGCGCACCACTCGGTGAGCGAAAACAGCTCGTCCTCGTTGAAGTTCTTCAACGCCACGGCGTTGATCTTGATCCGGAGCCCGGCCTCCTGCGCCGCGTCGATGCCGCGGATGACCTTGGACAGGTCGCCGCGCCGCGTGATCTCGGCGAATTTCTGCGGGTCGAGGCTGTCCATCGACAGGTTGATCCGTTTCACGCCCGCCTCCGCCAACTCGCCCGCGAACCGATCGAGCTGCGAGCCGTTGGTGGTCAACGTCAACTCGTCCAGCGCGCCCGACTCCAGGTGGCGCGACATGGCGCGGAAGTATTCCATGATGTCGCGGCGCACGAGCGGTTCGCCGCCGGTGATGCGCAGCTTGCGCACCCCGAGCCCGATGAAGGCCGACGAGACGCGGTCGAGTTCCTCGAGCGTCAGGAGCTCCTTCTTCGGCAGGAACGTCATGTTCTCGGCCATGCAGTAGGTGCAGCGGAAATCGCAGCGGTCCGTCACCGACAGCCTGAGGTAGCTGATCGGGCGCTGGAACGGGTCGATGAGTGGTGCGTCGGTCATGCCTGCAAACGTAAGGACGGGCTGGCGCCGGGGCAAGCGCTATCGGCTCTTGTGAGCCTGCGCGCGATCCGCTTAGGATCGGCGCATGAAACGTTTCATTCCTATTGCTTTACTGGGGCTCGCGGCCTGTGCGGAGGGGCCCGCGTTCCTTCAGCCTGCCGCGAATGTGACCACGCCGGAGACGAACGTGGCGACACCGCCGCCGCCACCGGATGCGCGCACCGAGGATGCCTTCGACACCACGACGGAGGAGGAGCGTGCCGCGGCCGTGGCGACGCCGGAGCCCGCGGGCGAGCGCGCGCTCGGCACCACCGTGGCGACGCTGGGCAGTCCCACCGAGCCGGGCATCTGGATGGAAACACCTCTGGTGAGCGCCGTGACGCAGGGCCGGGTGGTGGCGGAGAACGGCAAGTCCGTGAGCCTCGAGCTTCGGCCCATCGACGGGCCGGCCACCGCCGGGAGCCGGATTTCCCTGCCCGCGCTGAGGCTGCTCGAGGTCGGGCTCGCAGGCCTGCACACGCTCACCGTCTACGCGAAATGACCGGGCGCCGGGTCGTCGGCGATCCCGGGGACTGGGCCGCGCTGCGCCGCGACTTCCGCTGGGACATCCCGGAAGATTTCAACATGGCAGAGGCCTGCTGCGACAGCTGGGCGCGGGCGGAGCCGGACCGGGTCGCCGTCACCCATGTCGGGGACGAGACGCGGGACTGGTCCTACGGGGCGCTGCGCGATGCCTCCGACCGGCTCGCGGGCGTGTTCGCTCAGGCGGGCGTCGGGCGCGGGGACCGGGTGGGCGTGCTCTTGGGCCAGTCGCCCGAGACCCTGATCGCCCACCTCGCGGCCTGGAAGCGGGGCGCGATCTCGATCCCGCTGTTCTCGCTCTTCGGGCCCGATGCGCTCGCCTACCGGCTGGGTGACAGCGGTGCGAAGGTGGTGGTCACGGATGCGGCGGGGGCCGGGAAGCTGGACACGATCCGGGGCGATCTCCCGGAGCTCTCCGAGGTGTTCGTCGTGGACGGGGGCGCGGAACGGGATTTCTGGGCCGAGATCGGGGGCGCCGCGCCGGTCGCGCCGGAGCCGGTGGGGGCCGAGGATCCGGCGGCCATCATCTATACCTCCGGCACAACGGGACCGCCGAAGGGCGCGCTCCATGCCCACCGCTTCCTGATCGGGCATCTGCCGTCGATCGAGTTGCACCACGAGGGGTTTCCGCAACCCGGCGACGTGGGCTGGACCCCGGCGGACTGGGCGTGGATCGGCGGCCTCATGGATATGGCGATGCCCTGCCTCTACCACGGCGTGCGCCTCGTCTCCTGCCGGATGCGCAAGTTCGACGCGGGCGAGGCCTACGCCCTGATCGCCGAGCAGAAGGTGCGCAACCTGTTCCTGCCGCCCACCGCGCTGAAGCTCATGCGCCAGGCCGAGGTGCCAGAGGCGGTAAGCATACGCACCATCGGCTCGGGCGGAGAGGCGCTTGGCGCCGATCTCCTCGACTGGGCGCGGGCCGCGTTCGGCGTCACGATCAACGAGTTCTACGGCCAGACCGAGTGCAACCTCGTCCTCGCCTCCTGCGCCGGGTCGATGGCGGTGAAGCCCGGAAGCATGGGACAGGCCGTGCCGGGGCACGAGGTCGCCGTGATCGACGGCGCGGGCCGGGAGGTCGCGCCGGGCACCGTCGGCGAGATCGCGGTGAAGCGGTCTGATCCGGTGATGTTCCTGGGCTACTGGAACCTGCCAGAGAAGACAGCGGAGAAATTCACTGGCGACTGGATGCGCACCGGCGACCTCGGCGTGATGGATGCGGACGGGTATTTCACCTACGTGAGCCGGGACGACGACGTCATCACCTCGTCCGGGTACCGGATCGGGCCGACCGAGATCGAGACCTGCCTCACCGGGCACCCTGACGTGGTCATGGCCGCTGCCGTGGGCGTTCCGGACCCGACGCGGGGCGAGGTGGTGAAGGCCTTCGTCGTTCTGCGCGAGGGCGCGGGATCGGACGGGTTGGAGGCGGCATTGATCCAGCGGGTGCGCGACAAGGTCTCGCCCCACGTGGCCCCCAGAGCGGTGGCTTTCGTGGAGGAGCTGCCGATGACGGCGACCGGGAAGATCATGCGGCGGAGCCTGCGTGCGTCCGAAGCGGAGGACTGAGCGGTTTCGCCCGCGCCCGGGGGGCCGCCGCCCCGGGGGGGGGGGGGGGGG
>CAXRHZ010000012.1:0-36666 GCA_964230745.1 Maritimibacter sp.
CCCCCCCCCCCCCCCCCCCCCCCCCCCCCCCCCCCCCCCCCCCCCCCCCCCCCCCCCCCCCCCCCCCCCCCCCCCCCCCCCCCCCCCCCCCCGGGTCGCCGCGGGCGTCACCCCGCGGCGAAACTCACCCCAAAGTCACCAGCGCATGGCGCTTCTTGCCCGCCGACAGCTTGATCGGCGCATCCAGGTCGGCGGCCGTGATCATCAGCCCGGCATCGGTCACGTCCGCATCGTTCAGCTTCGCGCCCTTGTCGGCGATGAGGCGCTTGGCCTCCTTACCGGACTTGGCCAGCCCCGAGCGCGTGATGAGCTGGGTGATCGAGATGCCGTCGCCGACCTCGTCCGCCGACAGCGTGAGCGTCGGCAGGTCGTCGCCCGCGCCGCCCTTTTCGAACACCTCGCGCGCGGTGGCTTCCGCCGCTGCCGCCGCCTCGGCCCCGTGACACAGCGTCGTCACCTCGTTCGCCAGAACGATCTTGGCCTCGTTGATCCGGTTGCCGGGCAGGGCGGCGAGCCGTTCGCAGTCCTCGACCGGCAACTCGGTGTAGAGCTTCAGGAACCGCCCCACGTCCGCGTCGGTCGTGTTGCGCCAGAACTGCCAGAACTCGTAAGGCGAAAGCATATCGGCGTTAAGCCACATCGCGCCGCCCTGCGACTTGCCCATCTTCTTGCCGTCCGAGGTGGTGAGCAGCGGCGAGGTGAGCCCGTAGATCTCGTGGTCCAGCACCCGGCGCGTAAGGTCAATCCCGTTCACGATGTTGCCCCACTGGTCCGACCCGCCCATCTGGAGCGTGCAGCCGTAGCGGCGGTTCAGTTCGAGGAAATCGTAGGCCTGCAGGATCATGTAGTTGAACTCGAGGAACGACAGGCTTTGCTCCCGGTCGAGCCGCGACTTCACGCTCTCGAAGCTGAGCATCCGGTTCACCGAGAAATGCCGCCCGATGTCGCGCAGGAACTCGAGGTAGTTCAGACCGTCCAGCCACTCCGCGTTGTTCAGCATCAACGCAGCATTTTGTGGCCCTACCGCTTCGCTACTTGAGGGCACGGTCTCGCCGTCCCCATAGGACAGGTACTTCGCAAAGACCTGCTTCATCCCGTCGATATTCGCGTCGATCTGCTCCGGCCCCAGCAGGGGCCGCTCGTCCGAGCGGAACGAGGGGTCGCCCACCTTGGTGGTCCCGCCGCCCATCAGCGTGATCGGCTTGTGCCCGGTCTTTTGCAGCCAGCGCAGCATCATGATGTTCAGAAGGTGGCCGACGTGCAGCGATTTCGCCGTCGCGTCGTAGCCGATATAGGCCGTCACCACGCCGTTCGTCAGGGCCTCGTCCAGCGCCTGGTAATCGGTGCAGTCGGCCAGGTAGCCGCGCTCGATCATCACGCGCATGAAGTCTGATTTCGGGTGGTAGGTCATCGGTTTTCTGTCCATTGTCTGCGTGTGCTGCCTCTATATCGGGGGCATGGGCGGAGGAAAAGCCATGATGGAGGCGCGCGCGATCTGGGCGCTGGGGGCGATGTCGGGCACCTCGCTGGACGGGGTGGACGCGGCGATGGTCCTGACCGATGGCGAGACGATCTTCGACTTTGGCGAGACGCGCTACGCGGCCTATTCCGAGAACGAGGCGGGGGTGCTGCGCGCGGCTCTGGGCCGATGGCAGGGCGAGCCGGGGGTGTCGGAGGCCGCAGAGGTGATCCATGCCACCCACCTGGCCGCGCTCAAGGGCTTCGAAGGGGTGGAGATCGTGGGGTTCCATGGCCAGACCCTCGCCCATGATCCGCGCGGGCGGGGCGAGACGCACCAGGCGGGCGACGGCGACAGGCTTGCGCGGGCGCTGGGGCTGCCGGTGGCGTGGGACTTCCGCACGGCGGACGTGACGCTGGGTGGCGAGGGTGCGCCGCTCGCCCCGTTCTATCATTTCGCGCTGGCCAGATGGTTCGGGGCGGAGGCCCCGGTCGCCTTCCTCAACCTCGGCGGCGTGGGAAACATCACCTGGGTCGATCCGTCCTGCGAGACGCCAGAGGACGAGGGCGCGCTCCTGGCCTTCGACACGGGCCCCGCCAATGCGCCGCTCAACGACCTGATGTGGACCCGGCGCCGCGCCGCCTTCGATGCGGACGGGGCGCTGGCCGCCTCCGGCGCGGTGGTCGAGGAGGTCGTCGCCGCCTTCCTCGACCACCCGTACTTCCTGCGTGTGCCGCCGAAATCGCTGGACCGCGACGCGTTCGCCGACCTCGCCGCCGCGGTCTCCGACCTGTCCGACGCGGATGCCGCCGCCACCCTGACCGCCTGCGCCGCCGCCGCTGTCGCGCGCGGGCTGGAGCATTGCCCGACGCCGCCCGAGCGTCTGCTCCTCTGTGGTGGTGGGCGCAAGAACGCAAAGCTGGTGGCGGAAATCGCGGACCGCTCTGGCATTCCCGCAATCCCGGTCGAGGAGGTCGGGCTCGACGGCGACATGCTCGAAGCGCAGGCCTTCGCCTACCTCGCGGTCCGGGTGGCCCGTGGGCTGTCGACCTCGGGTCCCTCGACGACGGGGGTGGCAGCTCATGTGGGCGGTGGCCGGCTTTCCGTTCCCGAAGGCGGAACGGTATGACGACGGTTCGGGGAAGCTGCCTGTGCGGCGCGGTGCGCTACACGGCGCAGGGTGATGCCGCCGGGTTCCACCTGTGTCATTGCAGCCGGTGCCGAAAGGGGTCGGGAAGCGCGCATGGGGCGAACGTCTTTCTTTCCGGCGGGACGCTGAGCTGGCAGGCGGGAGAGGACCGCGTGCGGCGCTATGCCGTGCCGGGCACGCGCCACGCCCGCGCCTTCTGCACTGCGTGCGGCGCACCCGTCCCGCGCACAGAGGGCGCGCTTCTCGTCATCCCGGCCGGGTCGCTGGACACATCCGTCCCGGTCCGGCCCACGGCCCATATTTGCACCGACAGCCGCGCCGACTGGGATACGGCGCTCGAGGCGCTCCCCAAGCATCCGGGCCTGCCGGACGGCTGACCGGGGCGTTCCGATCCCGCTTCTCTGTTTCAGAAATACTTCGGGGGTGCGGGGGCAGAGCCCCCGCGCGGGTCGGATTTCGCGTCAGCGAAATTCGAAACTCACTCCCTGTCCAGCGCCCGCGCCAGGGCGCAGAAATGTTCGAGGTCGATTTCCTCGGCCCGCGCGGTCGGCTTGATGTCCACACTTTCCAGAAGGTCCGAGATCTCGGGGTGCAACCTCTTGAGCGAGGCGCGCAGCATCTTGCGCCGTTGCTGGAACGCGGTGGCGGTGAGCCGTTGCAGGGTCGCGGCCTTCGCCGGAAAACGCGGCGCGGGCAGGGCGTCGAGGTGGACGACGGCCGAGTGGATTTTCGGCGGCGGCGTGAACGCCTCGGGCGGGAGCTCCATGACCACCCGAGCGTCGCAGCGCCATTGCGACAGGATCGCGAGGCGGCCGTAGGCCTTGGATCCCGGCCGCGCGGTGATGCGCTGCGCCACCTCTTTCTGGAACATGAGCGTGAGCGAGGACCAGACCGGGGGCCAGTCGGGCGGGGTCAGCCAGCGGGTGAGGAGCTCGGTGCCCACGTTGTAGGGCAGGTTCGCCACGATGCGGATCGGCGGCGTGAGATGGGCGAGCGGGTCGACCTCGAGCGCGTCCGCGTTCAGCACCTCGAGCCGGTCCGGGTAGAGCGCTGCGATCTCGGCCAGAGCGGACATGGCGCGCGCGTCCTTTTCGACCGCGAGCACCCGGCGCGCGCCCTCGGCCAGCAGTCCGCGGGTGAGCCCACCTGGGCCCGGCCCGACCTCGAGCACGTCGCAGGCGGTGAGGTCGCCCGCCTGGCGCGCGATCTTGGCGGTGAGATTGAGATCGAGGAGGAAATTCTGACCCAGCGATTTCTTCGCCACCAGCCCGTGCGCCGCGATCACCTCGCGCAGCGGGGGCAGGCCGTCGATGGTGCTCATGCGGCCATCTCGCGGGCCATGCGCAGGGCGGCGATGAGCGAGGTGGGGTCGGCGCGGCCCTGTCCCGCGATGTCGAAGGCGGTGCCGTGGTCCGGCGAGGTGCGCACGAAGGGCAGGCCCAGCGTGACGTTCACGCCGCCCGCGAAGTCGATGGTCTTGATCGGGACCAGCGCCTGGTCGTGATACATGCAGATCGCCACGTCGTAGCCCTTGCGCGCACCCGCGTGGAACATCGTGTCGGCGGGGAGCGGGCCGGCCAGCGCCAGCCCCTCGGCGCGCAGGTCGTCCAGCACGGGGATGATCGTCTCGATCTCCTCGCGCCCGATCGCGCCGCCTTCGCCCGCGTGGGGGTTGAGGCCCGAGACCGCGATGCGCGGATTCGCGTGGCCCATCGCGCGATGGGCGGCATGGGTGATGCGGATCACCTGCGTGAGGTGGTCGCGGGTGAGCGCCGCCGGGACGTCGGCCAGCGGGATGTGGATCGTGGCGGGCACGACGCGCAGCTCGGGGCAGGCGAGCATCATCACCACGTGCTCCACGCCCGCGAGATGGGCGAGGTATTCCGTATGGCCGGGAAAGGCGAAGCCCGCGCCGTCCTTCAACGCCTTCTTGTGGATCGGCGCGGTGGTGAGCGCGGCGGCCTCGCCCTGCATCACCCGCGCGACGCCGTCGCGGATCGCGGCGACCACGTGGGGCGCGTGCTCGGCCTGCGCCTCGCCCGGCCGGCGGGGCGGGCCGAAGTCGCGGTGGAGGACCGGGACGCCGCGGTGGACCGCCTGCATCGCCTCGCCGGGGTGGGAGATCGTCTCGACCGGACCGTCGATATGGCGTGCGTCGCCCAGCACGAAGAAGGGGATCTCGGCACCCAGCCGGTCCCAGGCGGCCGCGATGATCTCGGGCCCGATGCCCGCGGGCTCGCCCACGGAAAGCGCGATGGGAAGGTCAGAGCGGGACATGGGCCACCTCGCGGTCGGATTTCGTCACGAAATCCGGTTCGAAGTCATGCGATGACTTCGGGTCCGCCTCAGTTGAAGTACTCGATATTGGCATTCGCCCGCAGCTCGGCGAGGTAGTCGTTGGCGAGCGCCCCGATCCGCTGGTTGCGCAGCGCGTCGGCCACCTGTGCGCGGCTCACGCTGTCGGGCACGTCGTTGCGCCGGTTGCACAGCATGAGGAAGACGAGCGCGCCGCTGCCGCTCACGAGGTTCGTGGAAATCTCGCCGGGGTCGAGATTGGCCAGTTCCGCGCGGTAGCTCGCGGGCACCGCGCCGGTTGGCAGCTCTTCACGCACGAGCTGGTCGGCGGGCAGGCCGCGGGCGATCGGGTAGAGGTCGTCGCAGACCTGCACCTCGGCCCGGATGCGGGCGGCTTCGGAGAGCGCGCGTTCGCTACGCCCGCCGGGGATGAAGAAGGCCGCGTATTCCAGGAGCGTGCCCACGTTGGTGGAGCGCACGGTTTCGCGGTCGCGCACGTAATAGACGGCCACGCCCACGTCCGGCAGCACCACCGGGCGGCTCGTGCCGCCTTCGCGCACGCCGCGCAGGGCCGCCTGTGCCGGGGCCGGGAGCGCCTGCATGTCGATCCAGTCGCGTTGCCCCTTGTTGAGGCGCGACTGCACGATGGAGAGCCGTTTCGCGGCATCGCCGAACTCGTCGGCATCGGTGATCTTGGACAGCCGTTCGGCCCGGATACGCGAGGCGTTGAGACTCGCGTCCGAGGAGGCGGGCAGCACGATCTCGGTCAGGAGGAGCTTCTCGCCCGGGGTCGGCTCGGCCTCGGCATAGGCGCGGTCGACCTCGCTCTGCGTGATGATGACGCCGTCGAGGAATTTCGCCCGCGCCACTTCGCGCCAGGTCACGCCGGCGCTCACGAAGTCGCGGAAGGTTTCGGCGGCGATCCCTTGCTGCGCGATGAACTGGAGGAACTGCTCGACGTCGAGATTGCCGCGCGCCGCGAACTCGGCCATGCCGGTGCGGATCGCTTCCTCGTCCGCCTCGATGCCCATGCGGCGGGCTTCCTCCATCTGGAGTTTCTCGTTGATGAGCTGGTCAAGGGCGAGCTGGCCGATGTCGCCGGGGGCGTTCAGGAGCCTCAGGAAGGCCATCCGCTGGCTGCGTTCGTAGTAGGTGACGGCGGAATCGTCGACCTTGGCCACCGGGGCGTAGAGGTTCTGCGCCGTGCCGGGCGCGGCGAGGAGCGTGAGGCCGAGCGCGGCCCCCGCCAGAAGCCGTGTGCCGCGTTCCGTCGCCCAACGGGTCAAAGCCGTGAATGTCGTCATCTGCCCAACCTTGTCGTGTTCTCGTCACGGGCCGGGAGATTTGCCCCACCCCCCGGTATCGCGAGCACAATAATCGGAACTGACCGGCGGTGCGAGGGGGAATCTGCCCCGCATCGGGTGTTTTGGGTGCGCGATGCGCCGTCCGGCGGCGATATGCGGTGGGGCGGGCCCTCGCGCTCCACCACATCTGGCGTGGCGATTCCCGCCCGCAAAGGCGCTTCGCACGCGGTTGCACCCGGTGCGGCTTGGTGGTTACGTGACGGGCAAAGGCGGCGCCCGGCGCCGATGACCTCACCCACAGGAGACAGCATGACCGACGCCATCACCCCCAGTTTCGCCCCGCTCGACATCGACACGCTGGCCGAGGCCCAGGGCCGGGTCGTCATTCTCGCCTCCGAAGGCGGCAGCCTCGACAAGGGCGCGCGCCGGGTGAACCGGCTGACGCGCGGTGCGCTGGAGCGGTATCTCGAGGGTGAGACCTTCGCGAAGCAGAAGGCCGGGCAGTCCACCGTGATGGCCTATCCTTCCGGCATGGCCGCCGAGGCGCTCGAGGTGGTGAAGGTGGACAAGCGCCTGACACCCGAGCTCGCCCGCAAGGTGGGCGCACTGGTGGGGGCCTCGCTCACCGGTCAGTCGGTGACGGTGGTGGCCGGATCGCACAAGAACCTCGACCAGCTCGCGCTCGGCGCGGTGCTCCGGGCCTATGCGTTCAAGGCGCGCAAGACCGGCGAGGCGGCGGAGGTGAAGGACACGTCGCTCACCATTCTCACCGGGCAGTCGGAGCAGTGGGCGGCGAGCGTGGACGGCGTGATGGCCGTGGCCGAGGGCGTCTTTCTGACCCGCGACCTCGTGAACGAGCCGTCCAACATCCTCACCACCACCGAGTTCGCGGCGCGCGCGCAGGCGCTGTCGGAGGTGGGGATCGAGGTCGAGGTGCTGGAAGAACCGGAACTCGAACAGCTCGGGATGCGCGCGTTGCTGGCGGTCGGGCAGGGGTCGGAATACCCCTCCAAGGTCGTGGTGATGAAGTGGAACGGCGGCACCGAGGCGGACAAGCCCGTGGCGCTGATCGGCAAGGGCGTGGTCTTCGACTCCGGCGGTATCAGCATCAAGCCGGGCGCCGGCATGGAAGACATGACCATGGACATGGGCGGCGCCGGCACCGTGACCGGCGTGATGAAGACGCTCGCGCTGCGCAAGGCCAAGGCGAATGTCGTGGGCCTCATCGGCCTCGTCGAGAACATGCCGGACGGCAAGGCGCAGCGGCCGGGCGATATCGTGACGACGATGAAGGGCGACACGGTCGAAGTCATCAACACCGATGCCGAGGGGCGCATGGTGCTGTGCGACGTGCTCTGGTACGCGCAGGAGCGGTTCGAGCCGGTGGCGATGGTCGACCTCGCCACCCTCACCGGGGCCTGCATCATCGCGCTGGGGCACGAGAACGCGGGCGTGTTCTCCAATGACGACGATTTCTGCAAGGCGTTCCTGAAGGCCGCCGAGACCGAGGAGGAAGGCGCCTGGCGTCTGCCGCTCGGCCCCGCCTACGACAAGCAGCTCGAAAGCGCGAAGGCGGATTTCAAGCATGTCGGCGGGCGGCCTGCGGGCGCGATCACGGCGGCCCAGTACCTCCAGCGCTTCGTGAAAGAGGGTGTGCCGTGGATCCACCTCGACATCGCCGGGGTGGCGGATGTGAAGTCGCCCACCGCGCTCGCGCCCAAGGGGGCGACCGGTTGGGGCGTGCGCGCGCTCGACCGGATGATCGCGGACAATTACGAGGGCTGAGGTGGGCGAGGCCTATTTCTACCATATGACGCGCACGCCGCTGGAGGAGACGTTGCCCACGCTCCTCGGGCGCGCGCGCGAGCAGGCCTGGCGCGTGGTGGTGCGGGGGCGCAACGAGGCGCGGCTGCGCTGGCTCGACGAGCGGTTGTGGCTGGGCGAGGGGTTCCTGCCCCACGGCCTCGCGGGTGGCCCGCATGACGCGGACCAGCCGATCCTGCTGACCACCGGTCGGGAGGCGGCGGACTGCGTCGTATCCATGGACGGGGCCGAGGTCACGCCCGATGAGGTGACGGCGGCGGCGCGGGTCATGATCCTGTTCGATGGCAACGACGACGGTGCCGTCGAGCGGGCGCGCGACCAGTGGCGGCAAATGTCGGGCGCCGGGGTCGGCGCGAAGTACTGGAGCCAGGAGACGGGCCGCTGGGCGCTCAAGGCCGAGAACGCGGGGCGCACGGCGGCTTCGGACTGAGCGCTCCTTTTCATGCTTTCTGACCTTCGTGGGCTTGTGTGACGCCCGGACCGTGCGAGGATTCTAGGATTCTAGGATTCTAGGATTCTAGGATTCTAGGATTCTAGGATTCTAGGATTCTAGGATTCTAGGATTCTAGGATTCTAGAGTGGAGGTCTGCCTCTCAAGCATCGGAGCTCAATGATGAAAACGCCGCCCCGGAGGTGTCCGGGACGGCGCGCGTCTCGTCAGGGTCGGCGCGTCAGGACACGACGTCGTAGGCCCGTTCGCCGTGCACCGCGAGGTCGAGGCCGTTCGTCTCGGTCTCCTCGTCCACCCGCAGACGGGTCATGAGCGAGACGAGCTTGATGAGCACGAAGGTCACGACGATGGTGAAGACCCCGACGATGACCAGCGACCCCGCCTGTGCCGCCCAACTGCCGGCACCGAAGGCGGCGATCATCAGCGTGCCGAAGATGCCGCCGACGCCGTGGACCGCGAAGACGTCGAGCGTGTCGTCGATCCTGAGCTTGTTGCGGATGAAGTTCACCGCTTCCTGGCACAGGATGCCCGCGACGCCGCCGATGACCAGCGCTTCGATCGGTCCAACGAAGCCGGAGGCCGGGGTGATCGAGGCGAGGCCTGCGATGGTGCCCGTCACGATGCCGACGAGCGAGGCGCGGCCGAACTTGATCTTCTCCCACAGCGCCCAGGTGAGCGAGGCGGAAGCGGCCGAGATGTGCGTGACGGTGAGCGCCATGGCGGCCCCGCCGTCGGCTGCGAGCTGCGAGCCGCCGTTGAAGCCGAACCAGCCGACCCAGAGCATCGAGGCGCCGATCATCACGAAACCGGGCGAATGCGGCGGCTTCTTCTGGTCGCGGCGGGGACCGAGGAAGACCGAGATAAGGATGGCCGCGAGGCCCGCCGTCTCGTGCACCACGATGCCGCCCGCGAAGTCGCGCACGCCCGTCTCGCCGAAGATCCCGCCGTCCGACAGGAACCCGCCGCCCCAGATCCAGTGGACCACCGGCGCATAGCACAGGAGCATCCAGAGGCCCGAGAAGGCGAGGACGAAACCGAAGCCGATCCGTTCGACATAGGCGCCGACGATCAGCGCCGGGGTGATGATCGCGAAGGTCATCTGGAAGGCGAAGAACAGGATCTCGGGGATCGTGCCCGCGAGCGCGTCCGGTCCGATGCCCAGGAGGAACATTTTCTCCATTCCGCCCCAGAGCGCGTTTCCGTCCCCGAAAGCGATGGTGTAGCCGAAGGCGAGCCACAGAATGCTCATCAATGCGGCGATGGCGTAGACATGCATGAAGACGGACAGCACGTTGCGCGCGCGCACCAGCCCCCCGTAGAAAAGCGCCAGTCCAGGCAATGTCATGAACAGCACGAGTGCTGTTGCGACGATGATCCAGGCGGTGTCTGCCCCGTTCATGATCCCCTCCGTTTGATTAGGTGGGATGTGCCTAGGCGCAGGGGGTGAGAGGGCAAGCCTCATTCTTGTGCGGTTTGCGTATTTTCGGCGCAGTTCCGGTAAAGCCCGTCAAATGGGCGAAGGACTCCGGGCGACGCACAGAAAACGGGCAGAATAGGAATTCAGCCGCGCGTGGCTTCCGCGAGCAGGGTCAGGGCGTGATCGCGGGCGGCGGCGCGCACCGCGGCGCGGCCCAGGGCGCCGAATTCGACGGTTTCGGTCCGGGTCTCGTCCCCGTGCGAAATGCCGAAACAGACGCGCCCCTCCGGCTTGTGATCGGACCCGCCGGGGCCCGCGATGCCGGTAATGGATACGGCGAGGTCCACGCTGGAATGGGCGCGGGCGCCCGAGGCCATTTCCGCCGCGACCTGCTCGGATACCGCGCCGTGTGTCTCGAGCGTGGCCGGGGAAACGCCCAGCATCTCGATCTTGGCGGCGTTGGAATAGGTGATGAACCCGCGCTCGTAGACGTCCGAGGACCCGGCCACGTCGGTGAGCGCCGCGCCGACCATGCCGCCGGTGCAGCTTTCGGCCGTGGCGACGGTCAGCCCGGCGGCACGGCAGAGGTCGAGGACGCGGGCGGCCTCCATCCTCACACCATGATCGCGAGGTGGCTGATCGCGGCGGCGGCGAGCACGGTGAGGGCTGCAAAGACCCCGGCGATCACGTCGTCGAGCATCACGCCGGTCGCGCCCCCGCTCCGGTCGGCCCGGCCGACGAGCCAGGGTTTCCAGATGTCGAACAGACGGAAGGCGAGAAAGCCCACGACCCAGCCCGGCCAGAGGGCGAGCATGTCCGCCCCGACCCCGGCCGCGCCCACCGAGACGGGGAGGAGCGCGATGCCCTGGCCCACCACCTCGTCGATGACGATTTCGGAGGGGTCGTGGTCCTCGCTGTCCCGGGTCATGATCTGCGTCGCCGCGAGACCGCCGAAGTAGGTAAGGATCAGGGCCACGACGAGGAGGAGCGGGCCGCCCAGTTCGATCCCGAGGAAGCTCTGCCCGATCTCGTGAAGCGCCCAGATGAAGGGCAGGGCGGCGAGCGAGCCCCAGGTGCCGGAGGCAGGCTTGAGGTAGCCCACGAAGAAGAAGGTGGCGAAGAGACGGCTCATGGGCGCACCAGCGTGGCGACGGCCTGCGCCGCGATGCCTTCACCCCGGCCGGTGAAGCCCAGCTTTTCGGAGGTGGTCGCCTTGACGCTCACACGGTCGGCCTCCAGCCCCATGATCCGGGCGAGTTCCGCGCGCATGGCGCCGGCGTGGGGGCCGATCTTGGGCCGCTCGCAGATCAGTGTCACGTCGCAGTTGGAAATGCGGTAGCCCTTGGCGGCGGCGAGGTCGACGGCATGGCGCAGGAAGATGTCGCTGGCCGCGCCCCTCCACTGGTCGTCCGACGGCGGGAAGTGCTGGCCGATGTCACCTTCGGCGAGCGCGCCGTAGATCGCGTCCGTAAGGGCGTGCATCCCGACATCCGCATCCGAATGGCCCTTCAGCGCCCGGTCGTGCGCGACGGTGACGCCGCAGAGCGTGACCGCGTCCCCGGTCGTGAAGGCGTGCACGTCGAACCCCGTGCCGGTGCGTATGTCCACGCGACCTCCCATCAGTTCTTCGGCGCGGGCGAAGTCCTCCGGGCCGGTGATCTTGAGGTTGCGTTCGTCGCCCGCGACGATGGCGACGTCAAGTCCGGCAGACCGTGCCACGGCGACGTCGTCCGCCGCGTCGCCGGGATGGGCGCGGTGGGCGTCGAGGTAGGCGGTGTAGCGAAAGCCCTGCGGGGTCTGGGCGCGGTAGAGGCCGTCCCGGTCGCGGGTGCCGGTGACGCGGCCGTCGGCCCCGGTCCAGAGCGCGTCGGTGACGGCCAGGGCGGGGGCCGCACCGCCCGCGTCGTCGAGCGCGTCGATCACCCGGTCGATGAGGTCCGGGGTGACGAGCGGACGGGCGATATCGTGGATCAGCACCCGGTCGGGCGGGTCGCCCGCGAGAGCCTCAAGCCCCGCCGCCACGCTGGCGTGTCGGGTGGCGCCGCCGGTCGCCAGAATCACGTCGGTGAAGGTTTCGGCCTGTCCCATGTCGTCGGGGTGGAGCACTACCACGATGCGCCCGACGCGCGGATGGGCCTTGAGCGCGGCGAGGGTCCAGTCGGCCACGCGCCGCCCGGACAGCGTGCGCCATTGTTTCGGCACGTCGCCCCCGGCCCGTGTCCCGCGCCCCGCGGCGACGATGATTGCGGCGATTTCCATGACTGTCGTTTACGCTTTGCCCGATTGGAGGACAATGCCACGCATTGACCCCGTGCAATCTGCTCAAAATTCAGGCAAAAGCGGAAAAGACTTGGGAGGGAACGCCGCAAATTTGCGCTCTTTTTCTCGGTCACCTATATCGAAGGCAAATGCACAAGGATTAAGCAGTGACGCTCTGCCTGTCCGACACCCTGACCCTGGACCCGCCCGTTTTCCTCGCCCCCATGGCCGGGATCACGGATTTGCCGTTCCGCGATCTCGTCTTGTCCTTCGGGGCGGGGCTCGTCGTGTCCGAGATGGTCGCGAGCCAGGAGATGGTTCAGGCCAAGCCGGGCACGCGCGAACGCGCGGAGCTTGGCATGGGTCTCGCCGATACCGCCGTGCAGCTCGCCGGCCGCGATCCCTACTGGATCGGGGAGGCCGCGCGGATGGTCGAGGCCAACGGGGCGCGGATGATCGACATCAACATGGGCTGTCCTGCGAAGAAGGTGGTGGGGGGGCTGTCCGGCTCCGCGCTCCTTCGTGACCTGCCGCTCGCGCTCAGGCTCATCGAGGCGGTGGTTGAGGCCGTGGACGTGCCTGTGACGCTGAAGACCCGGCTGGGCTGGGACGACGATCTCCTGAACGCGCCCGATCTCGCCGCACAGGCTGAGGCGGCGGGGATTCGCATGATCACGATCCACGGACGCACGCGCTGCCAGTTCTACAAGGGCACCGCGGACTGGGCCGCGATCCGGGCCGTGAAGGACGCGGTGGAGATCCCGGTGATCGCGAACGGCGACATCTGCTCGCCCGACGACGCGCTGGCCGCGCTGGACGCCTCCGGCGCGGACGGCGTGATGGTGGGGCGCGGCACGGGCGGGCGCCCGTGGCTCATCGCCGAGATCGCGGCGGAACTGGCGGGCGCGCCCGCCCCGTACGTGCCCGAAGGCGACGCGCTCACCGAGATGGTGCAGGGGCATTACGAGGCGTCGCTGAAGTTCTACGGCGACGCCCTCGGCAAACGTGTCATTCGCAAGCACCTCGGCTGGTACATGGACGAGGCGGGGACGCCGCCCGACCTGCGCCGAGCCGTTCTGTCGGAGCCGGAGCCCGCCCGCGTGCTCGCGCTCCTCCCCGAAGCGCTGGATCAAGTGAAAGAGGCTGCATGATGGATTCGGAAACCCTGTGGAATTCGCTTCCGGTCCCGGGTCTCATCATCGATGCGGACGATTGTATCGTGGAGGCGAACTCTGCCGCCGAAGCCTTTCTCAATACGTCCGCGCGCAGCCTCGCGGGCAAGCCGGTGCTCGACCACCTCGCCATTGCGACCAACATGGACAGCGCGTTCGAGCGGGTGCGGCGCGACAACGGGGCGATGTTCATCAACTCGGTGGACGTGGGGACCGGGACGACCGCGCCGGTGGAGTGCAACATCCAGATCGCGCCGGTGATGCGGTCGGGCAACCAGATCCTCATGCTGCTGGAGCCGCGAAAGCTGGCCGAAAAGATGGGCAAGGCGCACGGGGTGAAATCCGCCGCACGCTCGGCCATCGGGATGGCCGAGATGCTGGCCCACGAGATCAAGAACCCGCTCGCGGGGATCACGGGGGCTGCGCAGCTCCTGTCGATGAACCTGACGGCAGACGACCTGGAGCTGACCGACCTGATCGTGGCCGAGAGCCGGCGGATCGTGGCGCTGCTCGAACAGGTGGAACAGTTCGGCAATCTCAGGCCGCCGGACCGGCGCGAGGTGAACGTTCACGACCTTCTGGACCGGGCGCAGAAGTCGGCGGAGGTGGGCTTTGCCGCCAAGATGAAGATTTCCGAGGATTACGACCCCTCGCTGCCGCCGACCTTCGTCGATCCCGACCAGCTGATGCAGGTGTTCCTCAACCTCCTGAAGAACGCGGCGCAGGCGGCGGACGACGAAGGGGGCGAAATCCGCATTCGCACCTTCTACGATCATTCGCTCAGGCTCAGGCGCACCGACGGGACCGGCAACCGGCTCCCGCTCCAGGTCGAGATCATCGACGACGGCCCCGGCATCCCGCCGGAGATCGTCGACCAGATCTTCGAGCCCTTCGTGTCGGGCCGTGAGAACGGCACCGGCCTTGGCCTCGCACTCGTGTCGAAAATCATCTCGGACCACGACGGCTGGGTGTCCGTCGATTCGGTTCCGGGCAAGACGGTGTTCCGGATCTCGCTGCCGGTCGCCCCGAAAGAGAAGGAGTAACTCCCATGGACGGAACCGTTCTTGTCGCCGATGACGACCGCACGATCCGCACGGTGCTCACGCAGGCGCTGACGCGGGCCGGGTGTCGCGTGCATGCCACGTCGTCGCTCGTCACGCTCAAGCGCTGGGTCGAGGAGGGGCGCGGGGACCTCGTCATCTCGGACGTGATGATGCCGGACGGCAACGGGCTCGAGGCGCTGCCGGAGATCGCGGGGATGCGGCCCGACCTGCCGGTCATCGTGATCTCGGCGCAAAACACGATCATGACGGCGATCCAGGCGGCGGAGGCGGAGGCGTTCGATTACCTGCCCAAGCCCTTCGACCTGCCGGACCGGAGGAAACGCGCCGCGCGGGCGCTGGAGCAGAAGCGCCGCGCACCGGCGGCCCGCACGGGGAGCGAGGAGGGGAGCGACGACCTCCCCCTCGTCGGGCGCACCCCGGCGATGCAGTCGCTCTACCGGCTCGTCGCGCGGGTGATGAACACCGAGCTTCCTGTACTCATCACAGGTGAGAGCGGGACGGGCAAAAGCCTGATCGCGCGGGCGATCCACGACTTCTCGGACCGCCGCAACCTGCCGTTCGTGGTGGTGACGCCCGACGACCTGACGCCGATCGACGGGCCGGCGCGGGTGCTGTCGAAGGCCGGGCAGGGCACGATCCTGTTCGACGAGATCGGGGACCTGGAGTCCGAGGCGCAGGCGCGTATCACCCGGATGCTCGACAGCCTCACCGATCCCGCGCCGCGCATCATCGCCACGTCTCAGAACGACCTGTCCAAGCGGATCAAGGACGGCGGGTTCCGGCAGGACCTGTTCTATCGCCTGGGCGGGGTGACGATTCCGGTGCCCGCGCTGCGCGAGCGGCTGGAGGACATCCCCTCGCTCGCCGAGCATTTCCTGGCGCGGGCCGAGCGGGACGGGATGACGCCGCGCGCGCTGTCCAAGGAAGCGACCGAGGTTCTGCGGGCCTATCCGTGGCCTGGCAACGTGCGCCAGCTGGAAAACACGATCCAGCGGCTCATGGTCACCGGGTCGGAGGCCGAGATCACGCGGGCCGAGGTCGAGGCGACGCTGGGCGCCCCCGCGGGCGGGCCGGTGCCCGCGACGGACGAGGGCGAGAAGCTGTCGGCGAGCGTGGCGCGCCATCTCAAGCGTTACTTCGACCTGCACGGGGGCACGCTGCCGCCGCCGGGCCTCTACCAGCGGATCCTGCGCGAGATCGAGGTGCCCCTGATCGAGATCGCGCTCGACGCCACCGGCGGCAACCAGGCGAAATGCGCCGATCTGCTGGGCATCAACCGAAATACCCTGCGCAAGAAGATCACGGAGCTGGGAATCGAGGTGACACGGCGCCGCAAGTTGATGTAAAACTGCCACAGACGCGACCCTGGGGGTGTCGTTTCAGGCACAATCCAGGCGTGACACCGGGCGAAAACAGGGCTGACCGATGCCCGGCCCGATCTCGGAGCAGTTGAGAATGGCGGCGCGCGGCGCAAAGCGGGAATGGACATGGGACAGGCTGGCGCGCCTGCGCAGGCTGCGCCGGGTCCAGTCCGTCGTGACCGTCGGGGTCGTGATCCTCGGCCCGTTCCTCGCCGTCGCGACCTACCTGATTCTCGGCCCGCTCGATCAGGGCGCGGCGAGTTCCACGCTGCGGCTCGTGCTGCTGGCCGACTTCGTCTACGTCCTCGCCGTCGCCGCGCTGGTGATGTCCGGTGTCGTGCGCATGATCGCGGCGCGCAGGGCCATGTCGGCGGGGTCACGCCTGCACCTGCGGCTAACGGGCGTTTTTGCCATCATCGCGCTCATCCCCACGGTGCTGGTCGCCATTTTCGCGGTGCTCACGGTCAACGTTGGCCTCGAAGGGTGGTTTTCCGACCGGGTGAGCCGGGTGGTGGGCAACTCGCTCGAAGCGGCGCAGGCCTATGAGGAGGAGCATCGCAGCGGGCTGGTCGAGGATGCGGAATCGCTCGCGGCCTATCTTAACCTCTCTAAGGAGGCCAATCGGTTCCTCACCGATGCGCAACTCCGGCAGGCGCTTCAGCAGGCGCAGAGCCAGATCCAGCGGGGCTTGCGCGAGGCTTTTGTCATCGACAGCGACGGCGAGATCCGGGTGCGGGGCGACCGATCGTACCTGTTCGACTACGAGGCGCCCGGCCCTGATGAGCTTGCCCGCGCGATGGAGGGCGAGACGGTCGTCATCGAGGACTGGGACATCAACGAGTTTCGCGCTCTGGTGCGGATGGAGAGTTTCCCCGACCACCTTCTGTTCGTGAGCCGGAGCGTGGACGGCGAGGTTCTGAACCTGCTCGACGAGACGCAGGAGACGGTGCTGTTCTACCAGCAGCTCGAGAACCAGCGCGGCCGCGTGCTGTTCGAGTTCGGGCTGATCTACCTCGGTTTCGCGGCGATCCTGATCCTTGCCGCCACCTGGCTCGGCATGTGGTTCGCGGAGCGGCTGTCGCGCCCGGTGGGCCGGCTGGCGGGGGCCGCGCAGCGGGTGGGCGAGGGCGACCTCGACGTGCAGGTGATCGAGGAGGAGGGCGACGACGAGATCGCCACGCTCGGGCGCCAGTTCAACGCGATGACCCGGCAGCTCAAGGCGCAGCGCGACACGTTGGTCGCCAGCGCGGACCAGATCGAGACGCGGCGGCGGCTGTTCGACAGCGTGCTCTCGTCGGTCACGGCGGGGGTCGTCGGGCTGGACGCCGAGGGCAAGATCACCTTCCTCAACCGCGCGGCGGCCAAGCTCCTCGACCTCGCGGGGCCGGACCCGAGCCATGTGCCGCTGTCGCTGCTGGTGCCTGAGTTCGGCCCGCTCTTCGACCGGCTGCGCAACGAGGCGCGCAGCCAGGTGCAGGAGGAGCTGGGGCTTACCCGGATGGGCAAGGCGGAGCGGCTCCTCGTGCGGATCGCGCGGCGCTACTCCGACGAGGGCGAGCTCGAGGGCTTCGTGATCGCCTTTGACGATGTCACCGACCTCGTCAGTGCGCAGCGCATGGCGGCCTGGGGCGACGTGGCGCGGCGCATCGCGCACGAGATCAAGAACCCGCTCACGCCCATCGCGCTGTCGGCGGAACGCATCAACCGCAAGTTCGGGCGGTCGATGGAGGACGAGGATGCCGAAAAGCTGGAGGAGCTGACCGGGACCATCGTGCGCCAGACCGACATCCTGCGCCGGATCGTTGACGAGTTCTCCAAGTTCGCGCGGATGCCGGAGCCGGAGAAGCGGCCCACCGACCTCGGCAAGCTGCTGCGCGACGCCGTTGTGCTGCAGGAGGCGGGACAGGAGGCGGTCACGTTCAAGGCCGAGATTCCCACCGGTCCGCTGCCCGCCGAGCTGGACGAATCCATGATCGGCCAGGCCTTTACCAATCTCATCAAGAACGCGGGCGAAGCGATTGAAAGCCTTCAGGAAAAGGGTGCACCGGAAGGGCATGCGCCAGAAATCCGGGTCGCGCTCACCGTCGAGGGTGAACAGGCGCGCATCACCATCGCGGACAATGGCATCGGCCTGCCCGAAGACCGCGCCCGGCTGTTCGAGCCCTACGTGACGACCCGCGACAAGGGTACCGGCCTCGGCCTGCCCATCGTGAAGAAGATCATCGAAGAACATGGCGGCACGCTCGCCCTGACCGACGCGCCCGATTTCGGCTCCGGCCAGGTCGGCGCGATGGCCGTCATCACCTTGCCACTACCGGCTGCCGCGGGCGTGACCCGCGCGGCGGAATGACCCAACGGGGGACCCATGACCGACATCCTGATCGTCGATGACGAGCGCGACATCCGAGAACTGATCTCGGATATCCTCGAGGACGAGGGCTACACGACGCGCAAGGCGGGCACCTCGGACGAGGCGATGGCGGCGGTGACGAGCCAGCCGCCCGCGCTGATGATCCTCGACATCTGGCTGAAAGACAGCGCGATGGACGGGATCGACATTCTGAAGGCCGTCAAACGCGATTATCCCGAGGTTCCGGTGGTCATTATCTCGGGCCACGGCAACATCGAGATCGCGGTGGCGGCGATCAAGCAGGGGGCCTACGACTTCATCGAGAAGCCGTTCAACATCGACCAGCTTATGGTGGTGATCGGGCGCGCGATGGAGACCTCGCGCCTGCGCCGGGAGAACGTGGAGCTGAAGCGCAAGGGCACCGGGCCGGTCGACATGATCGGGGCGAGTGCGGCGTTCAAATCGCTGAAATCGCAGCTGGAAAAGGTCATGCGGTCGAACGGTCGCGTGCTGCTCACCGGTCCTGCCGGGTCGGGCAAGGAACTTGCCGCGCGCACGATCCATGCAGGCTCCGACCGGGCCGGCGCGCCCTTCGTCATCGTGAACTCCGCCGCCGTGGCGCCGGAGCAGATGGAGGAGGTGCTGTTCGGGCGTGAAACCTCGGACCGGGGTGTCGAGGAGGGCCTGCTGGAGCAGGCCAACGGCGGCGTGATCTATTTCGACGAGGTTGCGGATATGCCGCCGGGCACGCAGTCCAAGATCCTGCGCGTGCTGGTCGAGCAGAGCTTCACCCGCGTGGGCGGGGCGGACAAGATCGAGGTGGACGTGCGCGTCATCTCGTCGACCACCCGTGACCTCCTCGCGGAGATCGAGGCCAAGCGGTTCCGCGAGGAGCTGTTCCACCGGCTGAACGTGGTGCCGATCGCGGTGCCGCCGCTGGCCGACCGGCGCGAGGACATTCCGGTGCTCGCCGAGTATTTCATCAAGGTCTTCAACGCGACGCAGGGCCTGCCGCTGCGGGACGTGTCGGACGAGGCGGTGGCGGTGCTCCAGTCGATGCCGTGGCCGGGCAACGTGCGCCAGTTGAAGAACGTGATCGAGCGGGTGCTGATCCTGGGCGACGGGACCGGTCCGATCAACGCGGGCGACCTGCCGGGGGCCGAGGGGCCGGAGCTTGGCTCGACGGGCGGCGGCTCTGTCGTCCTGCCCACCGCGCTCGCCACGCTGCCCCTGCGCGAGGCGCGCGAGGCGTTCGAGCGGGAATACCTGATGACCCAGATCAACCGGTTCGGCGGCAACATCTCCCGCACCGCGAGTTTCGTGGGGATGGAGCGCTCGGCGCTTCATCGCAAGCTCAAGAGCCTCGGGATCGTGACCGGCACCAAGTCCGGTGCGCGGGTCGCCTACGTGGCCGAGGATGGCGAGGATCAGGCCGAGGCCTCCTGATTGACGCTTGGGTCTTTCCCTGCCAAGGGTTGAGCGACGGCAAAGCGGGATGTCCGAATGAAAGTCATCATCTGCGGCGCGGGCCAGGTCGGCTGGCAGATCGCGCGCCACCTGTCGGGAGAGCGAAACGACGTGACCGTCGTGGACAACAACCCCGACCTCGTGGCCCGTGCGACCGAGACGCTGGACGTGCAGGGGATCACGGGCTTCGCCTCCTACCCGGACGTGCTCGACAGCGCCGGGGCGCGCGACGCCGACATGGTGATTGCCGCGACCTATTCCGACGAGGTGAACATGGTCACCTGCCAGGTGGCCCATTCGGTCTTCGCCGTGCCGCGCAAGATCGCCCGGCTGCGCGCGCAGAGCTACCTCACCGCGATCTATCGCGACCTCTACCGGCAGGATCACCTGCCCATCGACGTGGTCATCAGCCCGGAGCGCGAGGTGGCCGAGGCCGCGCTGCGCCGGTTGCAGGCCCCGTCGGCTTTCGACACGGAGCGGTTTCTCGACGACCGGGCGACGCTCCTGGGGATCGCGCTGGACGAGGACTGTCCCGTCCTGAACACGCCGCTGCGCCAGCTCACGGACCTTTTCTCCACCCTGAACGCCATCGTCGTGGGCGTGCGCCGGGAGGGGACACTGTTCGCCCCGGAGGCCAACGATCAGCTTTTCGAGGGCGACCAGATCTACGTCTTTTCGGAAACCAAGGATGTGAACCGGACGCTGGAGATCTTCGGCAAGCAGGTGCGGCGGCAGGAACGGGTCGTGATCCTGGGCGGCGGCAACGTGGGCCGCGCGGTGGCCGAGGCGCTGGAGACCCGGACCGACCGGGTGCGCGCCAAGATCATCGAACTGGACCGTGGCGTGGCCGAGCGTGCGGCGGACGCGCTGGAGCGCACGGTCGTGCTGCACGGCAACGGGCTCGACCGCGAACTGCTCAAGGAGGCCGGGATCGGGCGGGCCGACGCGATCCTCGCCGTGACCTCGGACGACAAGGTGAACATGCTGGCCTCGGTGCGGGCGCACAACATGGGCTGTCCCATGTCGATCTGCCTCGTCAACGACCCGTCGCTCGTGCCGCTGATGGACCCGCTGGGGATCGACGCCTACATCAACCCGCGCCAGACGACCGTGTCCTCGATCCTGCGCCACATCCGCCACGGGCGGGTGCGCGGCGTCTACTCGGTCGGCGATGCCGAGGCCGAGGTGATCGAGGCGCAGGTCCTCTCCACCTCGCCGATGGCGGGCAACCGGATCGGCGACATCGACTTTCCCGAGGGCGTGCTGGTCGGCGGCATCCTGAAGGGCGACAAGTACGTGAAACCGACCGGGTCCACGCGGGTGGACGAGGACGACGTCGTGGTGATCTTCGCCATGGCGGGCGACGTGCCGGAGGTCGAGCGCCTGCTCCAGGTCTCGATCGACTACTTCTAGGGCCGCCGCGATGATCGCGCAGATCGCCCGTCTCCCGCTTCTCGTCACGGTCACGGGTCTGTCCGCGCTCCTGATGCTGCTCCCGGCCGCCCATGCGGCGGTGACGGGTGCGCCCTGGGTCGCGGGGACGTTTGCGCTCTATGCCGCGCTGACAATGCTGCTCGCCCTCATGTTCGCCATCGCGCTCGCCGGACGGGAGCGGTCGGACAGGCCGCGCCGGCACCTCGTGGGCCTGCTGGTCATCTTCGTCGTGCTGCCGTTGGTCCTCGCCGTGCCGTTCCAGCAGGCGGTGCGCAACACCACATTCCTCAACGCCTATGTCGAGATGGTCTCGTCCCTCACCACCACCGGGGCGACGCTGTTTCCCGAACCCGGCCGGCTGCCGCCATCGGTCCACCTGTGGCGCGCCACGGTGGGCTGGCTCGGCGGGCTGTTCATCTGGGTGAGCGCCATTGCCGTGCTCGCGCCCATGGCATTGGGGGGCTTCGAAGTGCGCGCGCGGCGCATCGCCACGACCGGCGCGCAGATCACGCAGATCGAGAAGGTGGCGGACCTGTCGGCGCGGGTGCGTGCCTATGCGATCAAGCTGTTTCCCGTCTACACGGGCCTGACCGCGACCCTATGGCTGGGCCTCATCCTTGCAGGCGAGACGCCCTTCGTCGCGATCTGCCACGCCATGTCGACGCTCTCCACCTCCGGGATTTCCCCGGTCGGCGGTGTCGGCGGCGGGAGCGGCGGGTACGGCGGCGAGGTGATGGTGGCCATCTTCATGGTCTTCGCCGTGTCGCGGCTGGCATTCTCGCGCGAGGGCCAGGGGTCGGAATTCACCGGCTTCTTCCGCGATGCCGAGGTGCGGCTCGCGGCGTTTTTCGTCGCGACCGTTCCGCTGTTCCTGTTCCTGCGCCATTTCGTCGGCGCCTACGAGGTGTCGAGCGACATGACGCTGTGGTCCGGCCTCGCCTCGCTCTGGGGGTCGGTCTTCACCGTCCTGTCCTTCCTCACCACTACCGGATTCGTGAGCGAGGCCTGGACGGCGAGCCAGACGTGGTCGGGGCTCTCCACGCCGGGCCTGATCCTCATGGGCCTCGCGCTCGTCGGCGGGGGCGTCGCGACGACCGCTGGCGGGGCCAAGCTCCTGCGCGTCTGGGCGCTGTTCCAGCATGGGCGGCGGGAACTCGACAAGCTGGTGCATCCGAACTCGGTCGCCGGGTCGGGGAGCGAGGCGCGCCATATCCGGCGCGGCGGGGCCTATATGGCCTGGGTCTTCTTCATGCTGATGACGCTCTCGGTGGCCGTGGTGATGATGGCGTTTTCCTTTACCGGAGAAAGCTTCGAGCGGTCCGTGGTCCTGACGGTCACCGCACTTACCACCACCGGGCCGTTGGCCGAGGTGGCGGCGTCGCAGCCGATCCGTTTCGGCACGATGTCGGTGTCGGCCAAGCTGGTGCTGAGCGCCGCGATGGTGCTGGGTCGGCTGGAGCTCCTCGCCATCGTCGCGCTCCTCTCGCCGAACGTGTGGCGCCCGCGGGGCCGGGCCGCGACGTCCTGACCCTGCCCAAGATTTCGACAAAGCCGTGTTGTTTGGGGGGTTTAAATTCCTAACGCCTTCATTATCATCGCGAGGGAATGGGATACTTACCTGCCGGGTCACGGCAGCACGATAAAACAAGGGCAATAAGCGATGGCTGCTGACAAACAGAACTTGCAGGACGCGTTTCTGAACCATGTGCGCAAGGCCAAGGTGCCTGTGACGATCTTCCTCATCAACGGCGTGAAGCTGCAGGGCGTGATTTCGTGGTTCGACAATTTCTGCGTGTTGCTCAAGCGGGACGGGCAAAGCCAGCTCGTCTACAAGCACGCGATTTCCACCATCATGCCGTCGCAGCCGATCAACCTCTACGACGGCGACGATAACTGATCTTGGAACACCCCGAAGAGCCGGGCACGACGCGCGCCTGGGTCATCCACCCGGAGTTGACATCCGATCCTGAACGCAGGGACGCGGGCCCTGCGCTCGAGGAAGCTGTGTCGCTCGCCCTGGCCCTGCCGGGGATGGAGGTCGTTGGCAGCCAGATCGTGCGCCTGCAGCGCCCGCATCCCGGCCAATTGTTCGGCACCGGCAAGACCGAGGAGATCGCCGAGCGGCTCAAGGCCGAGGAGGTGGAGCTTCTGCTCATCGACGGGCCGGTGAGCCCGGTGCAGCAGCGCAACCTCGAGAAACTGCTGGGGTGCAAAATCCTCGACAGGACCGGCCTGATCCTCGAGATCTTCTCGGACCGGGCGGCGACGCGGGAGGGTGTGTTGCAGGTCGAGATGGCTGCGCTCAGCTACCAACGCACGCGGCTGGTGCGGGCCTGGACGCACCTCGAACGCCAGCGCGGCGGGCTCGGCTTCGTCGGCGGTCCCGGCGAGACCCAGATCGAGGCGGACCGGCGCGCGATCGACGAGCAGCTCAACCGGCTGCGCAAGCAACTCGACAAGGTCGTGAAGACGCGGGAGCTTCACCGCGCCTCGCGCGCGAAGGTGCCGTTTCCGGTCGTGGCGCTGGTCGGCTACACGAACGCGGGCAAGTCGACGCTGTTCAACCGGATGACCGGGGCCGAGGTGATGGCCAAGGACATGCTTTTCGCCACGCTCGACCCCACCATGCGCTCCATCGACCTGCCGGGCGGGCGACAGGTGATCCTGTCGGACACGGTGGGTTTCATTTCGGACCTGCCCACGCAACTCGTCGCCGCGTTCCGCGCGACACTGGAGGAGGTGCTGGGGGCGGACCTGATCCTGCATGTCCGCGACATCTCCCACGACGAGAGCGAGGAGCAGGCGGAGGACGTGCTCGCCATCCTCGCCGATCTCGGGGTCGCGGAGGACGTGCCGCTGATCGAGGTCTGGAACAAGATCGACCGGCTGCCGGTGGACACCCGCGCGGCTTACGAGACGCAGGCGGAGCGCACCGAGGAGGTCGTGGCGATGTCGGCGCTCACCGGAGACGGGCTCGACCGGCTCTACGGGGCCATCGACGCGGCGCTGACGCAGGACACGGTGGAGGAGGTGCTCGACATTCCCTTCGCGGAAGGGCGCCAGAGGGCGTGGTTGCACGACACCGGCGTTGTCGAGGACGAGCGTGAAACCGAGGACGGCTGGCAGGTTCGCGTGCGCTGGACCGACAAGCAGGCGGCGCAGTTTTCCAAGGCCCATACATAGGCCGACCGCCGCAAGAGGGCTTCTGCGGCGGCCGACCTACTACCGTGAGTGACGGCAGGCTGCCCCGCGCGTTTGGGAAAGCTAACCGGGCAGCCGAGCGGGTATATGACGATCACCGAGGCGTTTGGCTAGTGCTCGCTACCCAGCGCATCGGCCTTTTTTTGCTGACCCAAACGTTCCTCGTCCGACTGGTCGGTAAATAATCCGGCAAATCAGGACCTTGCGCGCTGCGACGCAGAAAACCGCCGATTTCGTGACGTCGCGTCGCGGATCAGTCGGTGCGGGGGAGAAGCCGGGTGGTGCCGACGGAAGCGGCCCGCGCGAGTTCGGGGTCGAGCGACATGGGCACGTATTCGCCCCGCCGCCACAGGTCGCCGAGGTCGTCGTAGTGGCGCGAGAGGAAGTGGCCGGACTGTCCGGTCGAGGTCACGAAGAGCGACGAATCCGGGTCCGCGAAATCGTAGACGCCCCGGTAGCCTGCGCCGTGGACGTTGAGGAACGGGTCCGGGTCACGGCCCGAGGTGCGTCCGCGCATGAGGGTGTTGTCACCGCCCGAGGTCGACTGCCGGATGTTCACGAACCATTTCAGCACAGGCAGGTCGCCCAGCACCTGGTGGTCGTGTGTCGCCTCGTGCGCGTCGCCCCAACGCAGGCTTTCGTAGGAGCCGCCGAAGTGCTCGTCAATCCACAGGAGCGCGTCGTCGAGCGATTCTCTCGCGATCTCGGTGCAGGTCTCGGTCGGGGCCGACTGGACGACGTCGCACCATGCGCCCGCGCCGTCCACGTCGCGGAAAACCCGCTCGATGAAGATCGGCTCGACATGATTGAAGGCGCCTGCGAGCGGGCCGAGTTCGTCGCGGATCAGGCGGTTCTGGAGGGCGCGCATCCAAGCCATGTAGATGAGCGGTTCCGGCAGATGTTCGTTCATCTCGCCGTTCCAGTTCGCGAGAAGGTCGAGCGCGCGCTGGCGGTCGCGCTCCTGCGTGCCCTCAGGGGCGGCCTCGCCGGTGAACCACAGGTCGGCGCCCACGAGCGGCAGGAGGTTGCGGGCCGTGATCGACACGGTGTCAAGCTGCGCCTCGATGAAGCTTTCGCGGGTATGCACCTCGCGGTTCTGCATCAGGAACTGCCAGCGCTGTATTCGCTGGCTGTCGCCCCATTCGTAGCTGACATGCAGCGGGAAGGGGCGGTCCAGCAGCTTGTTGTTCGTGTTGCCCACGATGCCGCCGGAGGGGGCGACGAACTGCGGGTTGGCCGCATAGGCCTCGCGCCCGATCCAGCGGTTCTGCGAGCGCCAGCCCGGCGCGGGCAGGCGGCCATAGGTCATGTGTTCCGCGTCGCGCCGGGGCATGACTCCGATCGTCTTGAGCGCGATGGTGTCGCGGTCGATCATCGTGACGTTCTGGCTCGGTGCCACGAAATCGCGGCCCGCGGCGATCCCCTGCGTGACCGACTTGGCCCGCATCAGCTTCATCGCCGCCGTCATCGAGGTGTCGTCTGGGGTGAGGAGGGTCCAGCCCACGGCGGCCACGTGGTTGGGCGGCGTCACCGAGGCGAGGTTGAAGTGATTGCCGGGCAGGATCGGGCCGTTGGCGGACCATCGCAGGTTGATCGTGACCGGGGCCGCGTCCTTTACCCGGATGATCGAGGCGCGCTCGGTCAGCGGCTCCCACCCGTCGGGGCCCTGCACCTCGCCGGGGTTGTCCGGGTTCAGCTTCTCGATGAACACGTCCTGATCGTCGAGGTAGGAGGAGGTGAGCCCCCAGGCGAAGTCGGCCGAGCGGCCGATGAGGATGGCGGGCATGCCCGGGATGGTCGCGCCGATCACAGCGCCTGAGGCGAGCTCGAGCCGCGCGAGATACCAGATCGCGGGGGCCGAGAAACCCAGGTGCGGATCGTTGGCGAGCAGCGTGCCGCCCGCCGCCGACCGGCTCGGCGCCGCGGCCCAGGCGTTGGAGGCGCCCGCGAGGCCGCGGGGCGGGGCCGGGTAGAGAAACGCATCCTCCGGTGTCGTGTCATAGGCGGCGAAACGCGTCGTATCGGTATCTTCGGGAAAGAGCGCGGCGTAGTCGGGGAGCGCCGCGATACCATTACCGGGCACGTCCGGAAGGATGTCCGACACCTGTTTCTCATCCAGCGCGAGTGAGACGCGGGCGCGCAGCACCTCCTCTTCGAGATGGCCCGCGAGTTGCACGCCCATGAGTTTCATGATCGCGATGGAATCGGCGGGAACCCAGGGGGAGATGGCGTTGTCGAAGAGGAAGAATTCGGGCGCGCCGCGCCCCAGCGCCTCCTGGTTCACGCGGTCGAGCCAGGCGTTCACGCCGCGGGCATAAGCCTCCAAAGCCGCCTGGGTTTCGGCATCCTGGTCCGCCACCGACTCGCGCGCGAGTCGGTAGAGGTCGAGCCGGCGCATGAGCTCATCGGTCTTGAGCGTGCGTTCCCCGAACATTTCCGACAGGCGCCCCTGCACGGTGCGGCGCATGGTCACCATCTGCCACAGCCGGTCCTGCGCATGGGCGTAGCCGAGGCCGAAGTAGACGTCGGCATCCGACCCGCCGAAGACATGCGGGATATTGGCGTTGTTGCGCACGATGTCGACCTCGCCCGAGATCCCGTTCACGTTCCGGGTCACGTCGTAATCCGGCAAAGAGCGGGAGGCGAGGTAATAGGTGAAGGCGAGCGCGATGGCCGCGAGGACGAGGGCCGCGCTGACGAGCCGCACCATCCATTTGAAGAGAGATGCCATGGGACCCTTTGTTGACCTGTCCGCTGCCCCCGTTCATTAAAGGCTCCGACACACAGGTGCAATCAAGGGAGATCGAGATGGCGAAGTGCGCGTTCCTGGGACTCGGCGTGATGGGATACCCGATGGCCGGCCACCTTGCGGCCAAGGGGCACGAAGTCACGGTGTACAACCGCACCGCCGCCAAGGCCGAGGACTGGGTGAAGGAACACGGCGGGGCCTCGGCCGCGACTCCGCGCGAGGCGGCCGAGGGCGCCGAGTTCGTTATGGCCTGCGTGGGCAACGACGACGACCTGCGCATGGTCTGCACGGGCGAGGACGGGGCGTTCGCAGGGATGGCGGAAGGCGCGATCTTCGTCGATCACACCACGGTGTCGGCGATGGTCACGACCGACATGGCCGCGGCGGCGGGCGAGGTGGGCGTCGGTTATGTCGACGCGCCGGTCTCCGGCGGGCAGGCGGGAGCCGAGAACGGGGCGCTCGCGATCATGTGCGGGGGCGCCGAAGAGACCTTCGCCAAGGCCGAGCCGGTCATGCAGGCCTATGGCAAGTCCGTGAAGCGGATGGGTGAGGTCAGCGCCGGACAGCTGACCAAGATGGTCAACCAGATCTGCATCGCCGGGCTGGTGCAGGGCCTGTCCGAAGGGCTGGCCTTTGCCGAGAAGGCCGGGCTGGACGGGCGCGCCGTGGTCGAGGCGATTTCTGGCGGTGCCGCCGGAAGCTGGCAGATGGTCAACCGGCACGAGACGATGCTGGACGACCATTTCGAGCACGGCTTCGCCGTCGACTGGATGCGCAAGGACCTCGCCATCTGCCTTGCCGAGGGCAACCAGATGGGCGCCGCGCTCCCGGTTACCGCGCTCGTCGACCAGTTCTACAAGGATGTCCAGAACATGGGCGGCAACCGCTGGGACACCTCTTCGCTCATCAAGCGGCTGCGGTGAGCGGGACGACAGGTTTCGCGGGGCTGTGGTGAAACCATTGCGGCTCGGCTAGCGTAACTGTGCAGAGCGGTGCATGAGACGCCGCCCGACAGGGAGATAACGATGATCAGGCTTTCCACCTTCGCGGCGGCGCTGCCGCTCGTCCTGCTGGCCGGTGCGGCGCAGGCGCATACCGACAGCGACGTCGGCGGGTTCATTTCCGGGTTCACCCACCCGATTCTCGGCTGGGACCACGTGATCGCGATGGTCGCGGTCGGGCTCTGGGGCGCGTTCCTCGGCAAGCCCGCGATATGGATCCTGCCAGTGGTGTTTCCGCTGGTCATGGCGTTCGGCGGCGCGCTCGGCGTGCTCGGCGTGCCGATCCCGGCGGTCGAGGCGGGGATCGCGCTGTCCGGCGTGGTCCTTGGCCTGCTCATCGCCTTCGCCGTGCGCGCGCCGCTCTGGGTCGCGGCGGTGATCGTGGGCATCTTCGCGATCTTCCACGGCCATGCGCATGGCACGGAGCTGCCCGAGGCCGCGAACCCGTTCGCCTACGGCATCGGCTTCGTGATCGGCACCGGCGCGCTGCACCTCGCAGGCATCGTGCTGGGACTGCTCGTCGGCTCCAGTGCGGGCCGGGTGGTCGTGCGGGCCGCCGGTGGCATCATCGCAGCACTCGGGGCCGCGTTCCTGTTCGGCGTCGCGTGAAGCGTCTCGCCCTGCTGGCCGCGCTGGTTCCCGGCGCGGCCCATGCCCATGCCTTCTCGACCGGCAAGGATGCCTATGGCGCGTTCCTCGAGGGGGCGGGCGTCATTCTCGCCACCCCCGGCCTGATCCTGCCGCTGGCCGCGTTGGCGGTGATGCTCGCGCTGTGGAAGGCTGACGGGATGGTCGCGGCCTGGCCCGCGTTCCTGATCGGCCAGGTGGTCGGCATGGCGGCCGCGCCCTTCGTGGGAACGTGGATCGCGGTGGTGCCGCTCGCCTTCGGTCTCGTCCTCGGCACGCTTGCGGCGGTTGCGCCGCTGGAGCGTCTCGCACCGGCCTTGCCGGTCTTCGCGGGGCTCGTCGGGGCCGTGACGATGGCGGCCGCGCTGGAGGGGCACACGGTCGCCGAGATCGGCGTGGCAATCCGGCTGGGCCTCTTCGTCGCGGCCAACATCGCGACCGCAGCGCTCGCGGGTGTCGCACGGGCGGTGCTGGAACGCTGGGACGCGGAGGTCACGCGCATCGGCTGGCGCGTCGCGGCCTCCTGGATCGCAGCGATCCTCGTCCTTTACCTCGCCTTCGCGATGACGGGGCAGGCGCTCTGATCCGATGCGCCCCTCAGGGCAGGATGCGCGTGTATTTCGAGCCTTCGACGGTCGCGCCCACGATAAGCCCGGCGGTGCCGAAGACCATCGCGACAACGGGCGAGGAGCCCGCGAGCGTGTCGGCGGAGAACCGGTCGCCTTCGTTCACCACGGCGTATTTCACGTCCGCGCCCGCGACCCAGCCGGGGGAATAGCGAAACTCGCCCAACGCGTCCTCGGTCATGAAGAAGAGCACGTGTGCGTATTGCTGCGCGCCGATCTGGATGCCGACGCTCGCCTTGGCCTGCGAGTAATAGTCGACCGTGGCCCCGCCCACGCGAAGCGCGCCGCGCCCGTAAGCGCCTCCGACGAGAACGCCAGCCTCGGTCACGAGTGGCATGACCAGCATGCCGACCGATTTGTCGCGCAGGTCCCGTGCCTCGGGGTAGGTCGAGAAAAGGTAGTTCAGCGTCGCGTCGACCCGTGCATCGATGGTGCCCGCGCCCTGAGATGCCAGCCCGTTGTCGCAGCCGGCAAGCGCCATGCCGGCCCCCGCGCCACCCGCGACCAGAAGGAATCCGCGTCTGGAGTATGTTTTCATTGCCCGTCGCCTCTTGTCGTGCTGCCGGGTCTGCGCCCGGATTATGCGAAAGTCTACGCGAAGGAGGGCAGGCTGTCACGCCGCCGTGAAAGGGCGGCGGGAATCCGCGCGTGGCTCAGGCCAGCCGGACGACCAGAAGGACGGCCGCGTAATGCGTGGCGGCGGCGGCGAGGACGTGGCCGTGCCAGATCGCGCGGGCGAAGGGCAGGGCCTTGTGATAGAAATACGTGCCCGCCGTGTAGACCAGCCCGCCGATCACGAGCAGCACGAGCGCCGCGGCGGGCAGGGCGGCGACGATCGGCCCGATCGCCGCGAGGCAGAGCCAGCCCTGCGCGATGTAGAGCCAGAAGCCCAGCTTCTCGATCCGGGCGAACCAGACGACCTTGAGCACGACGCCGGTGAGCGCGATGGCCCAGCTCGCCACGGCGAGCGCGATGCCGTAGCCGCCGCCCACGCCGATCAGCGCGACGGGCGTGTAGGTGCCCGCGATCATCAGGTAGATGGCGGCGTGATCGAACCGGCGCAGCACCGCGCGGATGGGCGCATGGAGCGTCATGTTGTAGGCGGCCGAGAAGGCAAACGTCGCGATGAGGCCGATGGCATAGGGCACGAGGGCCGCGAGTTGGGCGCCGTCGAGCGAGAGCGCGGCCCACGTCAGGAGCACGCTGGCGCCTGCAACTGCCGCCACCACGCCGATCACGTGGAGTACGCCGTCAGCGATGTGTTCGGCGCGGGAGTCTGGGAGGACGAAGCGAGTCATACTGCCAGTGTAACGCTTTGTGCGAAAAAGGTTCCGTTGACGTGGGGGCCGCTCACGCAGGTGTTTGCGCGGACCGCCGCCTACCAACTGCCCGATGCGCCGCCGCCCGAGCTCGACCCGCCACCGAAGGAGCCGCCCGAGGAGGAGGAAGAGGACGAACTGGTAATCATCGGGATCGTGTAGGGGATGACCGCGTGGTAGCCACAATGCGGGCAATCCGTGATCTTCTCGCCCTTGCCGGAGCGTGAACGGGTCGCGGCCTGCAGCCGGTGGCGTGACGTGTGGATGCCGCGCTCTCCGCAGTCCGGACAACGTGAGAGCCGGTCGCGGATCTGGCGCGAAAACGCGGCGAGGAGGCCGCCCAGCACCGCAAGCCCGCCCAGAACCCAGCCGAGGATGCTGCCATCGCCTCCGGAGGAAGGCTCCGGTTCCTCGCCGTTCCAGTGGGCATAGGCGATGCGGTCGATCACCGCGTCCGTGCCGTCCTCGATTCCGGCCGCGTAGTCGTCGCGCCGGAACTCGGGCAGGAAGACGCGGTCGATGATGTCCTGCGCCTCGCGGTTGAAGGCGCTGCCGTAGCCGGTGCCGAGCTCGATCCGCATCTCGCGGTCGTCGCGCAGGACGAGGATCAGGATGCCGTCGTTGCGCGAGGCGTCGCCGATGCCCCAGTCGTTGAAGAGGCCGGTTGCGAACGCCTCCATCGTTTCGGTCGGGGTGAAACCGCCACGGGTGTTGAGGGTGAGGACGGTCGCCTCCACCCCCGTCTCCTCGCGCAGCACCTCGAGCTGGCGGCGCACGCGGGTCTCGACGTCGTCGGGCAGGAGGCGGGCGTAGTCGTTGACGTAGGTGTTCTCAAAGACCGGCCAGCTTTGCGCGGTGGCCAGCGCGGGCCAGAGAAAGGCGAGAAGGGCGACGAGGCGGATCATGGCAGGCTCCCGGCGATCTCGGTGAGAACGTCGGGGACCATCATGACATCGTCGCGCGTCACGTCAAACTGTCCGACCTGCATCCGGATGACATAGGCACCGTCGTGAGTCGTCTGAGTGAGGTAGATGCGCCCGTCGCGGTTCACCGCCTCCAGCAGGCGCGCGGTGGTGGCGTCATCGCGGTAGCGGAAGGTGAAGAGCGACAGGATCGGTTCGGTCACGATCTCGAACCCGTCCAGCGCGGCGATGGCGTCACCGGCCTCGCGCGCCCAGGCGACGTGGTTGCGGATGCGTGAGCGCAGGCCCGCAAGTCCCTCGGAGCGAACGAGAAACCAGATCTTGAGCGCGCGGAAGCGGCGGCCCAGCGGCAGGGTCCACTCGTTGTAATTGACGATCTCGTCCGCGCCGGGGGTCTGCAGGTAGTCGGGGCGCAGACCCATCGCCTGGATCTGCGGGCCGGGGTCGCGCAGGAACTGGATCGAACAGTCGAATTGTGCGCCGAGCCATTTGTGCGGGTTGAAGACGACCGAATCCGCTTTCTCAACTCCGGCCCACAAGTCCCTGAATTCCGGGCAGATCATGGCGGAACCTGCCCACGCCGCGTCAACGTGGGTGGGCAGGTCGTGGGCGCGGGCCACGTCGATGCAGCCGGCGATGTCGTCGCAGGCGCCGATGGAGGTGCCGCCGGTGGCGAGAACGACGCCCGCAGGTTTCAATCCGGCGTCGAGGTCGGCGCGGATCGCGGCGTCCAGCGCGGCGGGGTCCATCGAGAAGAGCGGGTCATCCGCTTTGCCCGGCACTTTCACGAGGTTGTTCTGGCCGATGCCCGACAGGCGAACGGCCTTGTCCACCGAACTGTGGGTCTGGGCCGAGGCGTAGATGCGCAGGGTGGGCGCACCTGAAAGACCCTCGCCAATCCCTTCAAATCCAAGCGCTTTCTCGCGCATCGTGGTGACAGCGGAGAAGGTCGCGGTGGTGGCGCTGTCGTGGATCGTGCCGGTGTAGTCCTGCGGCAGGCCCATCGCGTCGCGCATCCAGTCGATGACGAGCGCCTCCATCTCGTTGGCGGCCGGGGCCGTCTGCCAGAGCATCGCCTGGGCGGACATGGCGTTGGCCAGTTGCTCGGCCAGCATGGAGGCGGGCGCGGCGTTCGCGGGGAAGTAGGCGAAGAACCTCGGGTGCTGCCAGTGGGTCATGGCATCCGGCACGAGCCGGGCGAAGTCGTCGAAGATCGTCTCGATCGCCTCGGGCTCTTCGGGGGCGGGGCCTTCGATGCGGGCGCGGAAGGCCCCCGGCGCGATATCGGGGCGCACGGGGCGCTCGCGCAGGCCGGCGTGGTAGTCGCGCGCCCAGTCGGCGGCGCGTTTCGACCAATGGTTCAGCTCGTCGTGGTCCACGCCGCCCTCCATTTATTAACCTGTTAAGTAATAGAGCGCTCCTCAGGCTTTCTCAAGAGCCTCGACGATGGGAGAGAAGTCGGCGGCCTTCAGGCTCGCCCCGCCGACGAGCGCGCCGTCCACGTTCGACACGCCGAAGATCTCCGCCGCGTTGCCCGCCTTCACGGAGCCGCCGTAGAGGATGCGGGTGGAACGACCGACGCCCGCGCCGAAGCGCTGTTCCAGTCGCGCGCGGATGAAGTCGTGAACTTCGCCGATCTGGTCGAGCGTCGGGATCTTGCCCGTACCGATGGCCCAGATCGGCTCATAGGCGATGACGAGCGACTCGCCGGTCACGGTATCGGGGATGGAGCCCGCGAGTTGGCCCGCGATGATGTCGAGCGTGTTCGAGGCCTCGCGTTCCTCGAGCGTTTCGCCCACGCAGATGATGGTCCTGAGCCCGGCGGCCATCGCCGCGCGGGCCTTTTCACGCACGTCCTGATCGGTTTCCCCGTGATCCTCGCGCCGTTCGGAATGGCCGAGAATGACGTAGCTTGCACCGGCCTCGGCCAGCATGCCTGCGGAAATGTCGCCTGTGTGGGCGCCGGAGGCTTCCTTGTGGCAATCCTGCCCGCCGGTGGCGATGGCGTTCCCGGCGATGTCCGACAAGCGGTGGAGCAAGGTGGCCGGTGGGCAGAGCAGCACGTCGATGCCCGCGCCCTCATGCGCCTCGCAGATCGTGCGGACATCGGCGAGCTCCGCGCCGGTTCCGTTCATCTTCCAGTTGCCTGCTGCCAGTTTGCGCCGCATCCGCCTCTCCTTGTCTGGATTTGGGGCGAGGGTAACGTGCAGGGCCGGAAGGACAAGGGGTCAGAGCGCGGCGAGCGTCCGGCGGGCCCAGTCGGTCGCCGCCTCGGGGTCGTCCAGCGCGGCGTCCGGCAGGGTCCAGTAGCCCATGCTGCGACCATCCTCCATCGAGAACTTCTCGGACCCTTCGGCGGCCAGCGTTTCGGCGAAGTCACCCTTGGCCTTGAGAAAGATGCGGCCCTCGGCGGAGATGATCGCGAAGATCTGGCCGTCGCAATAGAAAGAGGCGCCGCCCATCATCTTGCGATGGGTGACGCCCTCCAATCCGTCGAAAACTTCGTATACGTGCGCGATCTCGTCGTCCGAGACGCTCACTTCGCGGCCCCGATGGTTTCGTCGAACTTGATCGACTCGCCGCAGCCGCATTCGTCGACCACGTTCGGGTTGCGGAACTTGAACCCGCTTTCGAGAAGCGTGGTTTCGTAGTCGATCTCGGTCCCGAAGAGGAACATCTGGGCCATCGGCGCGATCATCACGCGGGCCCCGTCCTGTTCGACGACCTCATCGTTCTCGTCTACGCTGTCGACGTAATCCATGGTGTACTCCATGCCCGCACAGCCGCCCTTCTTGACGCCGATGCGCAGGCCAGAATGGCCGCCTTGCTCCATCAGCTTGGCGATCTGGGCGGCGGCCTTGTCGGTCATGCTGACCGCTTGTTTGCCGGGAATGCCGAACATAAGGTGCTCCTTTTCCTTACATCAAAGGTAAGGCTGATGCGGTGCGATCTCAAGCGTCCGCAACGGTGAGGACGCGGGCGCGGGGCCACGGCGGGCGCGGCCCCGGACGGGTTACATGAAGCCCAGTTCCAGCCGGGCCTCGTCGGACATCATGTCCATGCCCCAGGGCGGGTCCCAGGTCAGTTCGACATCCACGCTCTTGACCCCCTCGACCGGGCTGATCGCGTCGACTATCCAGCCGGGCATTTCACCCGCCACCGGACACCCCGGCGCGGTGAGCGTCATCGCGATGAAAACGTCGTTCTCGCCCGAGATGTCGATCGTGTAGACGAGGCCGAGGTCGTAGATATTCACCGGGATTTCCGGGTCGTAGACCGACCGGCACGCCTCCACCACCTTCTCGTAGAGCGGGTGATCGGTGCTCGACGGCCGGATGAGGGGCGCACCCTCCATCTTGGGGCTTTCGGTGTTCATTGCGCGTCCTTACAATTCCTGAGTGAACATATAGGATTTTGCAGTCACGAGGTCTAGGGGGCCGGATGGCTCCGATTGCGGGCCGGCACGGGCCCGGTGGCGCACGAAACCGTGAGGCGGGAGAGCCCGGGGGAGGTGCGACTGAACCACCCCGCAGCGGGCGCGTTGGGGCCGAGACACACCGATTGGAGGACATCATGACGAAGCTGACCGAAAAGAGCTGCCAGGACCTGCCCAAGGACACGCCGCAACTGACCGGCGATGCGCTGGACGAGATGAAGGCGCAGATCCACGGTGACTGGGCGGTGGATGGCGACACGCTCACGCGGCGCTACAAGACGAAGACCTTTGCAAAGGCGCTGATGCTCGTGAACGGGGTCGGCTACGTGGCCGAGAGCGAGGACCACCACCCGGACATCAAGCTGGGCTACGGCTATGCCGAGGTGAGCTTCACCACCCATTCGGTCGGCGGCCTGTCGGAGAACGATTTCATCTGCGCGGCCAAGCTGGACGCAATGTTCGGGTGAGGCCGCAGACAGGACACGGCGCCTTGAAGGCTCGCCGCGCCGCGTTGCGGCCCGGTGCGGTAATCCATAAGGTCGCCTTGCATCGTGACGCCCCCGGACAGGACATGAAGGATCACGCCAGAGCCACGCTTTCGGGACGCCGGGCATGAGCCCGGTCTTGCGCCTGTGGGCAGTCGCGGCGCTCGTCCTCTTGTCGGCCTGCGGGGCGGCGTTGGAGCCCGAGCTGGCGCGTGTCAGCAGCAAATCGGTCCTGGACCCGTTCGAGGCCGATGGCTGGCCGGAATACCTGCGCCGGCTCGATCTGCGCGAGGACAAGGACTACGTGATCCTCGCTTACGTCCCGCCCGCCAACCCCATCGACCTGTCTACGCCCGAAAAGGCGCGCGGCACGCTCGCGCGGATGGTGTTCGACCAGTTGGGTGCGATGCAGGCCGGGACGACGATCGGCCACCTGATCGTCGGCTGGCAATGCGGGGGCGTGCGCGGCATGACCTCGATGACCGGGGAGCAGGATCTCCAGGGCCAGCGGATGTTCCTGAACGGTTGGGGCGTGACGCCGGTGCTTTCGACTTTCCTCGACGGCGATATCGTGCCGCTCTCGGAGTTTCCAGACCAGCAGAACCGCGCTCTGGTGGAGGGGCGCGGCGTGGTGGTGGCGAGTGAAGTGGCGCGGCGCCAGTGCGAGGCCGCGCGGGAAGCCGTCGTGGCGTTCGAAACCCATCCGGACGCGCCGCACGAGAACTACAGCCTGGTGCTACGCCCCGACCTGTACGAGGGCGGCGGGTGTCTGTCCTTTGCCATGCACGTGGCGGCGGAGGCGGGCGTGTTGCCGCACTTGCCGGACCTTGTGCGCCGTGACGTGGACCTGCGCGCCGTGCAGCTGGGCGCGCGGGCGGTGACGCCGGAACGGGTGGAGGTCTACCGCGCGCCGGACCATCCCGATGCACCTGTGGGCTGGCTCGCGCTGCTGTTACAGCCGTGGGACGAGGGGCCGGTGATCGACACGGTGACGGTGCCCTCGGGCGAGGCGATCATGGCCGCGCTGGTCTATGCCGGGGTCGGGGTGCAGGCGAAGACCGATCCGCGCTACAGCCGTATCCTGAGCAGGGACGATCCCGTGATCGGGGAGGCGGCGGACTACGGCCTGCGCTGGGGCTACAGCTACCCGGTGCGCCGGATCTCCGATCCGGACGGCGTGAGGGCGGTCGTGCTGGAGCGTAGCTGAGGTTTTGCAAAGGCGCGCGGCTTCGCCGCGCACAGGTTTTTCGCCCCAGCGCCTGCGGCGCCGGGACGCGGGAGGCGGGGGGGGT
>CAXRHZ010000013.1:0-41246 GCA_964230745.1 Maritimibacter sp.
CTCCCCGGACCCCTCTCCGAAGTATTTTTGAAACGAAGAAGGGGGCGGGGTCGGTGCTGACGAGCCGCGTGTCGCAATCTGGCTTGACCGGGAGCCGTCCTCTGCGCCACAAGGTTAGCGCATGGTTCCCGAAGCGGCGCAAAGCGCCGAGGGAGAATATGGGAATGCGGAGAGGTGATCCAAACCGGAGCCTTCAGCCGCAGCCGCCCCCGCGACTGTGACGCGGCGAGCGCCCGCCGGATACCACTGAGCCTCGGCTCGGGAAGGTGGCGAAGCGCGACGACCCGTGAAGCCAGGAGACCTGCCATGTGGAACGAAAACCCACCCGTCGGGGAGACGGGCCAATGAGGGACATGACATGACGACCAAGACCATCCGCACCACCGCCGTTGCCGCCGACACCCGTCTGGGTGCCATCTTCGCCGTTCTGGCGTTCGGCGCGGTGCTTCTCTTTGCAGCCGGTTACGCGCAGGCGACCGTGCTGCACGACGCGGCCCACGATCAGCGTCACGCAATGGCGTTCCCCTGCCACTGAGGCAGCTGATCTTCCATGCTTAAGAAACTGCTGACCGGCGCGTTGATCGCCGGTGTGGCGTCCGGCGTGATCGCCGCGGCGCTGCAATTCGCGTTCGTCATTCCGTACATCCTGGAAGGCGAGCTATACGAAACGGGTGCGCGCGTTCACTTCGGCGCGGGCAGCCCGCAAAGCCCCTCCGGCACGCCGGGTCTGGGCGGCGACTGGGGCCGTCACCTGATGACGGTGACCTTCAACGTGGTGAGCTACACCGCCTATGCGCTGATCCTGACCGGATTCATGGCGCTGGCCATCCGGCAGGGACACAAGGTCGACGCGCGCCGCGGCCTCGTCTGGGGCCTCGCGGGGTTCATCGCAGTGCAACTGGCGCCGGCCATCGGCCTGCCGCCGGAACTGCCGGGCACCGTCGCGCCCGAGGTTCTGCCGCGCCAGATCTGGTGGAGCGGCACAATCGCCGTCACCGCCGTCGCGCTCTGGCTCATCGCCTTCGTGCCGCAGGTCTGGGCAATCGGTGCGGCCATCGTGCTGCTCCTTCTGCCCCATGTGATCGGCGCGCCCCATCTCGACACCTACTACGGTGTCGCGGCCCCGGAACTGGCCGCCCATTTTGCGACCCGCTCGCTCGGCTTCGCGGCGGTGGGCTGGGCCCTGCTCGGCACCATCGCCGGGCATTTCGTCGGGCAGGACCACTAGGCCGGGATGCGCCCGATGAGCTTGAACCTCAACCGTTCCAGGGCGCGGGCGTCGGTGATGATGCCTTTCTTCGCCGCGTCGTACAGGTCGAGAAACATCTCGACCTCACCGGCCAGCGAGGGATCCACATCCCCGAACAGGTATGCTGCCTTGCCCTCTTCGCGCACGGACAGGCACACAGGACGGGCGCAGGCATTCATGCAATGCGCCCGTTCCACCTCCATCATGGGTGCGAGCGCGTCGGCCAAAGCCGCGCCCCCTTCGCACCCGATGCAGACGGCCACGCGCCCTGCCATACCCTTTCCTTCCACGCCGTTTCGGGCGACAAGCCCCTAACGCCCCATATCGGAGACCGCCATGCGTGCCAAGATTCCCGCCACCGTCGTCACCGGCTTCCTCGGCGCTGGCAAGACCACGCTGATCCGCAACTTGCTGCAGAACGCGAACGGCAAGCGGATCGCGCTCATCATCAACGAATTCGGCGACCTCGGGGTCGACGGCGACATCCTCAAGGGTTGCGGGGACGAGACCTGCACCGAGGACGACGTGATGGAGCTGTCGAACGGCTGCATCTGCTGCACCGTGGCCGAGGATTTCGTGCCGACGTTGGAGAAACTGCTCGACCGCGAAACGCCCCCCGATCACATCGTGATCGAGACGTCGGGTCTGGCCCTGCCGCAACCCCTGGTGCGCGCGTTCCAGTGGCCCGAGATTTCAACCCGCGTGACCGTCGATGGCGTGGTCACGGTGGTGGACGGCAAGGCGGTTTCCGAAGGCGTCTTCGCCGCGAACCTCGAAGCTGTCGAAGCCCAGCGCCGCGCCGACGAGAACCTCGACCACGAAACCCCGCTGTCCGAGCTCTTCGAGGATCAGATCGCCTGCGCCGACATGATCGTCGTGAACAAGATCGATCTTCTGGGCGAGGACGAGGCGACGGCCCTTACCGGCAAGCTCTCGGGTGAGGCGCGCAAGGGCGTGCAAGTGGTCAAGACCTCGATGGGGCTCCTCCCGATCGAGGTTCTGCTGGGTCAGGGCGCCGCCGCCGAGACCAGCATGGAGGGGCGCCACGAGGTCCACCATCATCACCACCATGACGATGACGACCACGACGACGATCATCACCACGACCATGAGCACGAACATGGCCACGACGAGTTCGAAAGCTTCGTCGTCGAGCGCGGCGAGATTGCCGACACCAAGGCCTTCGCCGAACAGGTCGCCGATGTGATCCGCCAAAACGGCATTCTGAGGCTCAAGGGCTTCGCGGCGGTCGAAGGCAAGCCGATGCGCCTGACGCTGCAAGCGGTCGGCCCCCGCGTCGACACCTATTTCGACCAGCCCTTCGGCGCGTCACCCCGCGCCACCCGGCTCGTCGTGATCGGCCAAACCGGGCTCGACCGTGCGCGGATCGAGGCCGCGCTTCAGGCCTGATGCTGGTCGTCGAGCCGGCGAACCCGCTCGATCCTGCGCCCTCGGCCCTGCTGGCCCGGGCGCAGGCGTTGCAGGCGGAGACTTACGCGCCGGAAAACAACCACGCGCTGCCGACCGAGGCGCTCGCCGCCCCTGACATCCGTTTCTTCGCCGCCCGTGAGGGCGACGAGGTGCTGGGCGTCGGCGCGCTTGCCATCCGTGACGGCTACGGTGAGGTGAAAGCGATGTTCACCAGCGACGCCGCCCGTGGCAAAGGCGTGGGCGCTGCACTCCTGCGCATGATCGAGGACACGGCGCGCGAGGAAAACCTCCCCGTGCTCCATCTCGAAACCGGCGAAGAACTTGCCGCCGCCGTCCGGCTCTACGAACGTCAGGGTTTCAAACGCTCCGGCGCGTTCGGCGACTACGAGGACGACGGCATCAGCCTCTTCATGACCAAGGTTCTCGACTGATGCACCTGCTCGCTGCGACCCCCGGCCAGATCGACGATGGCAAGGACGCCGTCGACCTGGGCCAGACTCCTGCCGACGTGGTCTTCATCTCCGCCGCCGACACCGAGCTTGCCGCCTTGTCTGAGGCGCGCGCGGAAATGGACGCAGCCCCCTCCCTGCGGCTCGCGAACCTCACCCATCTGAACCACCCGATGTCCGTGGACCTGCACATCGACGACTGCGCGCGCGGCTCCCGCCTCGTGATCGCGCGGGTTCTCGGCGGCACCGGCTACTGGCGTTACGGGGCCGAGCAGTATGCGGCCCACATGGCCGAGGCGGGCGTGCCCCTCGCGCTCCTGCCCGGTGACGACAAGCCCGACGCCGAACTCGCTGCGCTCTCGACCGTGTCGGACGAGGACTATGCCGCGCTCTGGGCCTATCTTGTCGAGGGCGGGCCACAGAACGCGACCAACTTCCTGACCTACGCCCGCGCGATGCTCGACGGCGGCGAGAAACCGGCCCCCGCCAGCCCGCTCCTGCGCGCAGGCGTTTACTGGCCCGGCGCTGGCGTCTCGGACCTCGCGACCATCCGCGAGATGTGGACCCCGGACGCGCACGTCGTCCCGCTCGTCTTCTACCGCGCACTGGTGCAGGGCGCGGGCCTCGCCCCGATCAACCGCATGGTCAAGGCGCTCCTGCGTCAAGGGTTGAACCCGCTCCCCATCTTCGTCGCCTCGCTCAAGGATCCGGTCTCGACCGCGACCCTCGAACACCTGTTCTCCGAGGCCCCGCCCAGCGTCATCCTGAACGCCACCTCCTTTGCCGTCGGCAGCCCGCATCAGGGCGACGACAGCCCGGAAAATCCGCTGGCGATGCAGGCCGCCAACGACGCCCCGGTGTTTCAGGTCGTCCTCTCGGCCAGTTCCGAAGAGGTCTGGGCCGAGGGCCTGAACGGCCTTTCCGCCCGCGACATCGCGATGAACGTGGCCCTGCCGGAGGTCGACGGACGCGTCCTCACCCGCGCGATCAGCTTCAAGGGCGAGGCCTACTTTGACGACGCCACCCAATGCGCCATCGCCACCTACCGCGCGCAAGGCGACCGGATCGACTTCGTCGCGCGCCTCGCCGCGAACTGGGCGACCTTGCGCGCCACCCCCGCGCCCGAGCGCCGCGTCGCGCTGGTCCTCGCGAACTACCCCAACAAGGACGGACGGCTCGCGAACGGCGTCGGCCTCGACACGCCCGCCGCCACCGTCCACGCCCTCGGCCTCCTCGCATCCGCAGGCTATACCGTCGAAAACGCCCCCGACGACAGCGACACGCTCATGCAGGCGATCATGGCAGGCCCGACCAACTGGCTCACCGACCGGCACGACCGCGACGGCGGCGTCACGCTCCCGCTGACCACCTATCGCGCGCATTTCGACGCGCTGCCGTGGGACGTGAAGGAACGCATCACCTCCCGCTGGGGCCAGCCGGAAGACGATCCCTTCTTCTCCGGTTCTAAAATATCCCCGCCGGAGGCAGCCGCCGCAGGCGGCTTCAAGCTCTCCATCCTGACCCACGGCAACGTGGTCGTCGGCCTGCAGCCCGCACGCGGCTACAACATCGACCCGACCGACACCTACCATTCGCCCGATCTGGTCCCGCCCCACGGCTACCTCGCCTTCTACATCTGGCTGCGCGAACATTTCGGCGCGCAGGCGATCGTCCATATGGGCAAACACGGCAACCTCGAATGGCTCCCCGGCAAGGCGCTGGCGCTCTCCGACACCTGCCTGCCCGAGGCCGTGCTCGGCCCGATGCCCCACATCTACCCGTTCATCGTCAACGATCCCGGCGAAGGCACGCAGGCCAAGCGGCGCGCGCAGGCGGTCATCATCGACCACCTGACCCCGCCGCTTACCCGCGCCGAAACCTATGGCCCGCTCAAGGACCTAGAGGCGCTGGTGGATGAGTATTACGAGGCCGCGGGCGTCGACCCCCGCCGCATCGACCATCTGCGCCGCGAGATCCTGACCCTCACCGCCGCCACCGGGCTCGACGCCGACGTCGGCATGTCGGGCGAGGATGAGGACACCGACCTCGCCAAGCTCGACGCCTATCTCTGCGAACTCAAGGAAGCCCAGATCCGCGACGGCCTCCACGTCTTCGGACAGTCGCCCGAAGGGCGGCTCCAGCGCGATCTGGTGCAGGCCCTCGTCCGCGTCCCGCGCGGCGACGGCAAGGGCGCGAACGCCTCGCTCGTCCGGGCGCTGGCCGCCGATTTCGGCATGAATTTCGACCCGCTAGACTGCGACATGGCCGCCCCGTGGGACGGCCCCCGCCCCGACGCCCTCACCGGCGGCACATGGCGCACCAACGGCGACACGGTCGAACGGCTGGAGGACTTCGCCGCCCGCCTCATCGACCGCGAAGAGGTCCCGCCGGGGCCGATGAGCGCCGCCGTCATGGGCGAAATCGAAACCACCGTCCGCCCCGCCGTCACCACCTGCGGCCCAAACGAAGGCACCGGCCTCCTCACAGCCCTATCCGGGCAGTTCGTCGCCCCCAAACCCTCCGGCGCCCCCACGCGCGGTCGGCTCGACACGCTCCCCACGGGAGGCAATTTCTTCTCGGTCGACAGCCGCGCGGTCCCGACGCCCACCGCATGGGCGCTGGGCTGGAAGTCCGCGAGCCTGCTCATCGACAAATACCTCCAGACCCACGGCGACTGGCCCCGCACCATGCTCGTCACCGCATGGGGCACCGCCAACATGCGCACCGGCGGCGACGATATCGCGCAGGCCCTGGCCCTCATGGGCGTCAAACCGACATGGGACGCCGCCAACCGCCGCGTCACCGGGTTCGAGATCATCCCATCGACCGCCCTGGGCCGCCCCCGCGTCGACGTCACGCTCCGCGTCTCCGGCTTCTTCCGCGACGCCTTCCCCTCGCTCATCGCGCTGGTCGACAGCGCCGCCCGCGCCGTCCAGAAACTGGACGAACCCGACGACGACAACCCCGCCGCCGCCCGCGCCCGCGCGGGCGAAGCGCAGTCGCGCGTCTACGGCTCGAAACCCGGCGCATACGGCGCGGGCCTTCAAGCGATGATCGACGAAAAGCTGTGGGAGCGGAAAGCCGACCTCGCCGACGCCTATCTCGACTGGGGCGGCTACGCCTACGGCGCCGACGCCACCGGCACCCGTGATCGAGAAGGGCTGGAACAACGCCTGAGCCAGACCGAGGCCATCGTCCAGAACCAGGACAACCGCGAACACGACCTTCTGGACAGCGACGACTACTACCAGTTCGAAGGCGGTGCCGCCGCCGCCGTCTCGACCCTTCAGGGCCGCGACCGCCCGGTCTTCCACAACGACCACTCCCGCCCCGAACGCCCGGTGATCCGCACGCTGGACGAGGAAATAGGCCGCGTCGTGCGCTCCCGCGTCGTGAACCCCAAGTGGATCGACGGGGTGAAACGCCACGGCTACAAGGGCGCCTTCGAAATCGCCGCCACGGTCGACTACCTCTTCGCCTTCGCTGCCACCACCGGCGCGGTAAAAAGCCACCACTTCGACCTCGTCCACGCGGCTTTCCTCGAAGACGAAGACACCCGAGATTTCATCGAACGCCACAACGCCCCAGCCCTCGCCGACATCGCCCAGCGCCTGAACGAGGCAATGGACCGCGGCCTATGGACCCCCCGCTCCAACTCCGCCCGCGCCCTGATCGAGACGCTCGCATGATCCCCCAGCGGATGCTGGGTGAGGATGACCCGACCGCCCTCCTCGCCCTGATCCGCGAGAGCTTCGCCTACATGGAGGGGAGGATCGACCCACCCTCCTCAATGACACGACTTACCCCGGACAGTATCTGCGAACACCTCGGCAAAGGCGAAATCTGGACTCTCGGCGCCCCCACGGCACCCGAAGCCTGCATCTTCCTCACCCCAGATCCGCCCGCGCTCTACCTCGGCAAACTCGCCGTCGCCGCCACCGCCCGGCGCAAAGGCTACGGCCGCGCTCTCGTCACCCATGCCGAGACGCGCGCCCGCACGCTCGGCTTCGACCGCATCACGCTCCAGTCGCGCATCGAACTCACCGAAAACCACACGGCCTTCCGTCACCTGGGCTTCACCAAGATTGCCGTCACCGCGCACCCCGGCTACACGCGCCCGACCTCGATCACCTTCGAGAAGCGTCTCCAGGTCTTTCCGGTCTGAAATATCCCCGCCGGAGGCAAACCGCTCAGAGCCGCCAACGGCGGTTCCGAGCTGAACATGCGCCGCGCCCCGCGCGGCACCTTTCGGACACGTCAGCCGCAGGCCAATCGCGCGGTCACCACCGCCTGATCGCCTTTCAGCGTCCCGGACCAGACCCGGCAACCGGTCGCCCGCTGGATCGCCACCTCCGCTCGGGTGAGCACGACCGACAAACGGGGCAGGGCCTCCGGCGAGGTCCGGATCACCTCGACCCGGTCGCCGTTGCGCCAGACCGAGAACCGGCTGCCGTCGACCACGACCTCGACATGCGGCGAATCCATGAACCGCGGGCTGGGGCTGTTGCAGCCGACAAGCGCGAGGGCCGTGAGAAGCGCGAAAATCCTCATGCCCCGATCAAACCGGCTATTGGTTAATGCCCCGTTAACGGCGTCCCGCACCGCGCCTGCATCACCTTGTCACAGCCTCATCCCGGATCGTTTCACTTACAACATATTCCATATCGTGAATGTAAAGGGACACATCATGCAAACGACCCGTCCGGCGGACACCTACTCTCCGCTCTACTTCCTCGCTTCCGTGGGGGCTGGCGGCCTCTCGGTCACCTTCTTCATGTACCTGATGTTCTGGGTGCCGCATCCGGGCCGCCCCGTGCCGATCTTCGAGGACATCATGGCTGCCTTCTCCACCGGCGCGGCACCGCTCAAGACCGCCATCGTCGTCGCGATGGCCGGCATTGCGGTCTTCGCCTTCATCAATCTTCAAAAGCTTTTCTGGAACATCTCGGCCTTCAATCGCTTCCGCAAAACCGAAGGCTACGAGAAACTGCGCAACTCCAACGCTGAAACCACGCTGCTGGCCTATCCGCTGGCGCTCGCCATGTCGGTGAACGGGCTGTTGATCGTCGGCCTCGTCTTCGTGCCGGGGCTGTGGAGCATCGTCGAAATCCTGTTCCCCTTCGCCATGGCCGCCTTCCTCGCCATCGGGATCTTCGCGCTGTCCATCATCGGTGACTTTCTCGGCCGCGTGTTGACCAAGGGCGGGCTCTTCGACGTGACCGCGCACAACAGCTTCGCCCAGATGCTCCCGACCTTCGCGCTGGCCATGGTCGCCGTCGGCCTCGCCGCGCCGGCCGCCATGTCGGGCAACGCGCTCGTCGTCGGCGTGTCGCTGGTCGCTTCGACCTTCTTTTCGACCGTCGCCATCGTCTACGCCGCCGTCGCGCTCTTCACCGCGTTCAACTCGATGCTGCATTACGGCACCGCCAAGGAATCGGCGCCCACCCTTATGATCCTGATCCCGCTGATGACCATTCTCGGCATCATGTTCCTGCGGCAGGACCACGGGATGCACACGACCTTCGAAAGCCACACGACCGCCGCCGAAACCATGATCTTCCTGGCCCGCCTCGTGTCGGTGCAGGTGATGTTCCTGGGTCTCGGCCTCGTCGTTCTGAAGCGGGAAGAGTACTTCAAGGATTTCGTCTTCGGCTCCAAGACTTCGCCCGGCTCCTACGCGCTCGTCTGCCCGGGCGTGGCGATCTCGGTCCTGGCCCAGTTCTTCCTGCACAAGGGCCTGGTCGCCGCCGGAATCGTCGACAAATACTCGGCCGCCTACTGGGTCGTCGTCGCCATCGCGCTCGCCTTTCAATGGTCGATGGTCTGGCTCGTCTTCCGCCTGAACCGCCAGCACTTCGCCCGCTCCCCTGCGGCCGCAGTGCCTGCCGAGTAACAGCGCGAAAAACACGTCCGGGGTGCGCGGGCAGGGTCCGCGCCCCCTTGTCATTGCTCCCGCGCCCCCGCACTCTGAGCCTCTGGAATCGAGGAGGCCCACATGACCGAAGACACTGATCGCCACGCCACCAAGATGGCCAAGAAAAAGGCCGCGCGGGACAAGATCATGGCGACCAAGACCGAGGAAAAGGGGCTCATCATCGTCCACACCGGCAAGGGCAAGGGCAAGTCGTCCTCCGCCTTCGGCATGATCTTCCGGTCCATCGCCCACGGCATGCCCTGCGCGGTCGTGCAATTCATCAAGGGCGGCATGGGCACCGGCGAGCGCGACCTGATCGAGAGCCGCTTCTCGGACCTGTGCCAGTTCTACACGATGGGCGAGGGTTTCACCTGGGAAACACAGGACAAGTCGCGCGACATCGAGATGGCGCAGGCGGCGTGGGAGAAGTCGAAAGAACTGATCCGCGACCCGAACAACCGCATGGTCCTGCTCGACGAGATCAACATCGCGCTGCGGTACGACTACATCGACATCAAGGACGTGGTCGAATTCCTGGTCGACGAAAAACCCGATATGACCCATGTGATCCTGACGGGCCGCAACGCCAAGGACGAGTTGATCGAAATTGCCGACCTCGTGACCGAAATGGAGTTGATCAAACACCCTTTCCGCTCGGGCGTGAAGGCTCAGGCGGGGGTCGAATACTGATCGCCCGTCCCGGAGAGCCGAAGGGTTTCGCCGCGAAACCAAAGGGTTACAGGTAGATTCCTTACCCCACCGCTCGCCCGCTTTACCCGTCTTCTCTGTTTCGGGAAACCTTCGGGGGGAACGCGCGGCACGCGCGTGGGGGGCAGACAGCCCCCCTCCACCCTGACCACCGGCGCCGTCCTCCGGCATAGGCGACACCGCGACGGGGCGCAGCCCCGGCGCAATCCCTCCTGACGCAGCGTTGGGGAGTGACAGACCACGCGTCGGCCCTATCCTCCCGCGCAATCAAGGGAGGCCTCCATGACCCAGTATCCGCACCTTCTCGCCCCGCTCGACCTCGGTTTCACGACGCTGAAGAACCGCGTGCTCATGGGCTCCATGCACACCGGGCTCGAGGAACGCGGGGATTGGAACCGGGTCGCGGAATACTACGCCGCCCGCGCGCGCGGCGGTGCGGCGCTGATGGTCACGGGGGGCATCGCGCCAAACGACGAGGGCGGGGTGTTCCCGGGGGCCGCCGGCCTCTACACGCCCGAGGATCTCGCGAACCACAAGGTCGTCACCGACCGGGTGCATGACGCGGGCGGCAAGATCGCGATGCAGATCCTGCACGCGGGCCGCTATGCCTACGGGCCGAAATGCGTCTCGGCCAGCCCGGTCAAGTCCCCCATCTCGCCCTTCCCGCCGCACGAGCTTGACGAGGACGGGATCGAGAAGCAGATCGCCGACTTCGTCACCTCCGCCACCCGCGCGCGCGAGGCGGGCTATGACGGGGTCGAGATCATGGGGTCCGAAGGCTACTTCATCAACCAGTTCATCGTCACTCATACCAACAAGCGGGAGGATCGCTGGGGCGGCTCATACGAGAACCGCATCCGCCTACCCATCGAGATCGTGCGCCGGGTGCGCGAGGCGGTAGGCGAGGATTTCATCATCATCTACCGCCTGTCGATGATCGATCTCGTCCCGAACGGTTCCACCTTCCACGAGGTCGTGCAACTCGCGCAGGAGATCGAGAAAGCTGGCGCGACGATCATCAACACCGGCATCGGCTGGCACGAAGCCCGCGTGCCGACAATCGCCACCAGCGTGCCCCGCGCGGGCTGGGCCTGGGTGACGCAGAAGTTGATGGGCAAGGTGTCGATCCCCGTCATCACCTCGAACCGGATCAACACACCTGAGGTCGCCGAGGAGCTGCTGTCCGCGGGCGCGGCCGACATGGTGTCGATGGCGCGGCCCTTCCTGGCCGACGCCGATTTCGTGGTGAAGGCCGCCGAGGGCCGGGCGGACGAGATCGCGCCCTGCATCGCCTGCAACCAGGCCTGCCTCGACCACACCTTCTCGGGCAAGATGACCACCTGCCTCGTGAACCCGCGCGCGTGCCACGAGACCGAACTGGTCGTGGAACCGGCGAGCGAGCTGAAATCCATCGCGGTCGTCGGTGCCGGGCCTGCCGGTCTGTCGGCCGCGCTGACCGCCGCCGAGCGGGGCCACAAGGTCACGCTCTTCGACAAGGCCGACCGGATCGGCGGGCAACTTCACATGGCCGCCGCGATCCCGGGCAAGGAAGAGTTCGTGGGCCTGATCGAGTGGTTCAGGACGATGGTCGCCAAGTGGCAGATCGAAACGCGGCTGGGGGCCGAGGCGACGGCGGACGACCTCGCCGGGTTCGACGAGGTGATCGTCGCGACCGGGGTGATCCCGCGCGACCCCGGGATCGCCGGGCAGGACGCGGACAACGTGTTGTCCTACATCGACGTGCTTCTGAACAAGGCCCCGGTGGGCGAGCGCGTCGCGATCATCGGCGCGGGCGGCATCGGTTTCGACGTGGCGGAGTTTCTCACGCATGAAGGCGAAAGCCCCACCCTGAACCTCGACCTCTGGCGCGAGGAATGGGGCGTGGACGATCCCGAGGACTCTGTGGGCGGGCTCGACCCCGAGGGGCCGAACCCCGCGCCCTCGCCGCGGCAGGTCACGCTGATGCAGCGCAAGGCCAAGGCGCTGGGCAAGGGGCTGGGCAAGACGACCGGCTGGATTCACCGCGCGTCCCTCAAGATGAAGGGGGTCGAGATGGTGGGTGGCGTGAATTACGAGCGCATCGATGCCGAGGGGCTGCACGTCTCGACCGGCGAAGGGCGCGAGGACCCGCGCGTCGTTGCGGCGGACACCATCGTGCTCTGCGCCGGGCAGGTGAGCGAGCGCAGCCTCGCCGATGCGCTGGCCGAGCGGGGCGTCACCGCCCACGTGATCGGCGGCGCGGACGTTGCGGCGGAACTCGACGCCAAGCGGGCCATCGACCAGGGCACCCGGCTGGCTGCATCGCTCTGACGCCGGGCCCCGAAGGCCTTCGGGGATCTCGGTCGGTTTCCTCGAAGGAAATCGGCGCCGCTCAGACCGGGCGGGTGCGCAGGAACAGGTAGAGCGGGAACCCGCAGGACACGCCGATGAAGAGCGTTGCCGGGATCGCGAGCAGGGCCGACCAGTTCCGGCGCACCGACGTCTCCGCGATGATCCAAAGCGTGAGTGTCACTCCCGCGATCATCAGATCGACGGCCATCCCCGTCACGGCCGGCCCGCGCGTCCATTCCGCGAAGAGGCCGCCGAAGCTCGCGCCCTCCGAGGTCAGGTAGGTCAGGAAATGCCACATCGGCCAGACGGCTCCGACGATGGCGAGGGCGAGATATGTGAGGCGCAGTATAGACATGATCCGAATACGGCACCGGGACGCGACCGGATGCAAGACGGATCGTAAGGGGAGCGAGGCGTGGAGGCGGCAGCCGTCCGCATCGCGCGCTCGGCACCCTACGCCCACGCTCTCGTGACCCGCAAATCACACCGGTCGGGTGCTTTCACCTTTTCGCCGCCGCGCAAACACGGCAGGCTCGCGCGAGACTTCGCACCAGGACAGGACGGACCGCCCGACATGACCAATGCCCCGCTGCTCAACCTCGTGCTGGGAGTCATTCTCGCGATTGCGGTCGGCTGGCTCCTGATGATCGGGCAGCCGATCCTCCTGCCGATTCTCACGGCCGTGATCGTGGTCTATGTCATCGTGACGGCAACGGATGCGCTGGGCCGGCTCCCCCTGCTCGAGAAACTGCCCGAGTCGCTCCTGCGGTTCGCCGTGCTCTTCCTCTTCACAGCGGTGATCGCCGCGATCAGCTTCGTCATCGCGACCACGATCCGGGAAATCGCGGGGGTTGCCCCCGGCTACCAGGCGAATCTCGAAGCCCTTCTGGAATCCTTCGCCTCCACGTTCGATCTGGATACCCAGGCGGTCCTGAACGAAATCCGCGCGGTGACCATCGACCGGATCGACCTGCGGCAGTTCATCCTCGGGCTCATATCCCGGTTCACCTCGGTCGGGGCGACGATCTTCCTCATCGTTCTCTACGCGGCGTTCCTGCTGGTCGAGCGCGGCAGTTTCCCGCGCAAGATCCACGAAGCCTTCGCCAACGACGGGCAGGCGGACCGGGTGAGCGACGTGGTGTCGAACATGAACCGCAAGATCGGCGAGTACCTGACGGTCAAGACGCTCATCAACCTGATCCTCGGGGGGCTGTCGCTCGCCGTGCTCTGGGTCATGGGCGTGGACTTCGCCCTGTTCTGGGCCATCGCCATCGCCTTCATGAATTACATCCCCTACGTGGGGTCCTATATCGGCGTCGCGCTGCCCGCGATCTTCTCGCTCGCGCAGTTCGGGCAGCTCTCGACCTCGCTCATTCTCACGGGCCTCCTGATCGTCGCGCAGATGGTGGTGGGCAATGTCGTTGAGCCGAGGGTGATCGGGCGGCAACTCAACCTCAGCCCCTTCGTGGTTATCGTTTCGCTGCTGTTCTGGACGTCGCTCTGGGGCGTGCCGGGCGCGATCCTCGCCATCCCGATGACGTCGGTCCTGGTCATCGCGCTGTCCAGTTTCCCGCAGACGCGGTTCATGGCCGTGCTCATGGCCAACCACATCGAACCGCCGCAGAGGGATTGAGCGTCAGTCCAGCGCGGCGCGCCAGCGGGCGATCTGTTCGCGCACGCGCTCCGGCGCGGTCCCGCCGTAGGAGGTGCGCGAGGCGACGGAGGCATCGACCGTCAGCACGTCGAACACGCCCTCGTTGATCCCGTCATGAACCGTGCGCATGTCGTCGAGCGTGAGGTCGGGCAGGTCGCAGCCCTTGCCCTCGGCCATTGCGACGAGCGAGCCGGTGACGTGGTGGGCGTCGCGGAACGGCAGGCCCAGCTCACGCACCAGCCAGTCGGCGAGGTCGGTCGCGGTCGAGAAGCCCGACGATGCGGCGGCGGCCAGCGCAGCGCGGTTGGCGGTGAGGTCGGACACCATCCCGGTCATCGCCGCGAGCGACAGCATGAGCGTGTCGGCGGCGTCGAACACCTGCTCCTTGTCCTCCTGCATGTCCTTGGAATAGGCGAGCGGCAGGCCCTTCATCACGGTGAAGAGCGCGACCATCGCCCCCATGATCCGCCCGATCTTGGCGCGGATCAGCTCGGCGGCGTCGGGGTTCTTCTTCTGCGGCATGATCGAGGAGCCGGTGGAGAAGCGGTCGGACATGGTCACGAAGCGGAACTGGGCCGAGGACCAGATCACCAGCTCCTCGGAAAAGCGCGACAGGTGCATGGCGCAGATCGCGGCGCAGGACAGGAATTCCAGCGCATGATCGCGGTCGGACACGGCGTCGAGCGAGTTGGCCATCGGCCGGTCGAATCCGAGCGCCTCGGCGGTCATGTGGCGGTCGATGGCGAAACCGGTGCCGGCGAGCGCGGCGGCCCCGAGGGGAGATTCGTTCATCCGTTTGCGCGCATCCTCGAACCGCGATTTGTCACGCCCGAACATCTCGACATAGGCCATCATGTGGTGGCCCCAGGTCACCGGCTGCGCGGTCTGGAGATGGGTGAAGCCGGGCATGACCCAGTCGGCGCCCGCCTCGGCCTGGTCGAGAAAGGCGCGGATGAGCGCGTCCAACCCTTCGATGGCGGCGTCCACCTGGTCGCGCACCCAGAGGCGGAAATCGGTCGCGACCTGATCGTTGCGCGAGCGCGCGGTGTGGAGCCGTCCGGCAGGCTCGCCGATCAGTTCCTTGAGCCGCGCTTCCACGTTCATGTGGATGTCCTCCAGCGCGGTGGAGAAGGCGAATTCCCCGGTCTCGATCTCTGACAGAACCGTGAGGAGGCCTTCCCGGATCGCCTCGGCATCGTTATCCGTAATGATGCCTGTCGTCGCCAGCATCGCGGCATGGGCGCGAGAGCCGGTGATGTCCTGGGGGGCCAGCCGCTTGTCGTAGCCGATCGACGCATTGATCGCTTCCATGATCGCGTCGGGGCCCGCGGCAAAGCGTCCGCCCCACATGGCGTTAGCGGTTTTTTTGTTGTTGTCTGTCATGGCACAGGAGCCTCGGAGAACCGGATGAACATTCGAACGCTGCTATACGCGGCCCTCTTGCTGGGTGCAAACGCCGCCTTCGCCGACATGGCCGAGATCGAGGCGTTGAAGGACGGGGATATGAAGAAGCTCATGTTCTCCGATGCCAAACCCGCGGGCACGGCGACCTTCACGGACACCGAGGGCAACGAATTGTCGCTCGCGGATTACCGCGGGAAGGTCGTGCTCCTGAACTTCTGGGCCACGTGGTGCGCACCCTGCCGCCACGAGATGCCGATGCTGGACGCGCTGCAGGCGGAATACGGCGGCGAGGATTTCCAGGTCGTGACGGTCGCCACGGGTCGCAACAAGGAAATGGCGATCAGGAAGTTCTTCGAGGAGGTCGGGGTCGAGAACCTGCCGATCCTCATGGACCCGAAGCAGGGACTTGCCCGCGAGATGGGGGTCATGGGCCTTCCGGTCACCGTGCTTCTCGACCGCGAGGGCAATGAGGTCGCACGCCTCATGGGCGACGCCGACTGGGCATCCGACAGCGCAATGGCTATCATTTCGGCGATGATCGAACAGCCGGGGAGCTGACGCTTGGGCGAAATCGTTCTCACCACCTACGACTGGGTGCCTGACATGCCGCGCGGCTATGTGCGCGACCTTCGTATCCGCTGGGCGTTGGAAGAGGCCGGTTTGCCCTATCGGGTCGAGAGCGCCCCGTTCCGGGACCGCGGGCCCGAACATTTCGCGCGCCAGCCGTTTGGACAGGTGCCGTTCCTCACCGATGGCGAGAGCGAAATGTTCGAAAGCGGTGCGATTCTGATCCATCTGGGCGAACGCTCGGACATGCTGATGCCGCGCGACCCCACCGAACGCATGCAGGTGATCCAGTGGATCTTCGGCGCGCTCAATTCGGTGGAGATGGCAGCATTGCCGTGGTCCCTGCTGGAGTTCGGGGGCGAGGGCGCGACGGGCCGCGAGATGATCGAGGGGTTCCTTGGCGCGCGGCTTGGACACCTTGAGGCGGTGCTCGAGGGGCGCGAATGGCTGACCGACCGCTTTTCAGTCGCCGATATCCTGATGGTCGACGTGATGCGGCTGGTCGACCGGTTCGACCGTCTGGCGGACCTCCCCAATTGTCGCGCCTACAAGGAACGGGGCGAAGCGCGCCCGGCGTTTCAAAAGGCCCATGCCGACCAGATGGCGCATTTCGCCGCGGCGGACTGAGCGCTTTCCGTAGCGCCAAGATTGACAGCGACGCCCCGCCTCGCTTCGATATCGCCCGGAGGATTTCATCATGCCGCTCTGGCTTCTGGGCACCATCGTCGTCGTCGGGCTCGCCGCGATCTGGGTCATCATGCGTGTCTACGGCTTCGACAGGTCCCTCATGCTCACGCACGATATTGCGGCGGAGGAGTTCGCCATCGATAACCCCGGCCTCGTGCCGGAGGACATCCACCTGGCCAAGTCGGGGCAATCGGCGCTGATCCTCGCGGGCGGCTCCACCTACGTGCTCTGGGTGATGGGGCAGGACGTGGCCACCCATGATCTCGCCAAGGCGCAGGTGACCGAGGCCGACGGCGGGCTGACCCTGCGGCTTCCGGATTTCGCCGCGCCGCGCGTGACTCTCACGCTTACCGAGGACGAGAAGGCCAAGTGGAAACCGATGATCGAGGAGGCAGCCTGATGGACCTGTCGACGCTCACCTACCCGGATGTCGTCTCGCTCGCCGTGCCGTTCTTCGTGGCCGCGATCATCGTCGAGGTGACGTGGATCTTCGTGAAGCACCGGGGCGGTCGCTACGAGGCACGCGACGCCATGACCTCGCTCGCCATGGGTGTGGGGAACGTGGTGGTCGGCATCCTTCTGGGCTTCGTGACTTACGGCTTCCTGATGCTCCTGTGGGAGATCACGCCCGTCGACCTCGGCACCGCGTGGTGGGTCGTGGCGCTGTGTTTCGTGCTGGATGACCTGCGGTATTACTGGGTGCATCGGTTCGGCCATCGCATCCGCTGGGTCTGGGCGAGCCACGTGAACCACCATTCGAGCCAGCACTACAACCTGACCACGGCGCTTCGGCAGACGTGGACCGGGACTTTCACCTTCATGATGCTCCTGTCCGCGCCGCTGGTGCTCTTGGGCTTTCACCCGGCGATGATCCTGTTCGTCGGCGGTCTGAACCTGATCTACCAGTTCTGGATTCACACCGAGGCGATCGACAAGATGCCGCGCTGGTTCGAGGCGGTGATGAACACGCCGAGCCACCACCGGGTGCATCACGGGCGAAATCCCCGGTATCTGGATGCGAATTACGCAGGCGTCTTCATCATCTGGGACAAGCTGTTCGGCACCTTCGTGCCCGAGCAGGCGGACGACAAGCCGGACTATGGCCTCGTCCACAACATCGGCACGTTCAACCCGCTGCGCGTCGCGTTCCATGAATGGGTCGCCATCTTCCGCGACTGGCGGCAACCGGGGCTGACCCTGTGGGACCGGCTGCGCTATGCCGTGATGCCGCCGGGTTGGCGCCATGACGGCACGGGTGGCGGATCGGAACGGCTCAAAGCCGATTACGTGGCCAAACATCCCGAAGCCCGGGGCACGCCGGGCTTCGAGAATGTCTGAGGATCAGGCGAAGGCCGCGTCCGGTGCGGGCCGCCAACCCCACGCGAGCCAGCCGATATAGAGGAGCGCCAGCACCTCGACCGAGGCGAGAAGGATGTAGTGCGGCGAGAGCGACCCTCCGCCCACCACGAAGAGGATTGTGATCACCACCGCGACGAGGTTCGCGATCCGTGCGGCGCGTGGGGCGAGCGCGTGAGTGAGGAAGATCATCAGGATCGCGATTTCGATGAACACGGCCGCGACGAGTAGGAACATGGGGGTGATCGTGATCCCCTCGATTGTCCCGGTGGTCAATTGCGCAACGGTGCCAGGATAGAACAGCGAGAGAATGTCGGCGAAAATCATGTTGAGCATAACGACGACCCAGAGGGTCGAGATCTTGGCGGGAAGGGTCATGATGGCTCCTGTCAGATTGGTATACAGCGTATGTTTGTGGGTGTCTGGCTAAATATACGCTGTATGTTTGTCAAGCGGCTTGGGGCCGCCTAGAAGTCGATCATGGATGGTGACAAGAAAACCGCGCAGCGGCGCACGCTGACCAGAGACAAGATCGTGGACGAGGCCATGCGCCTCGCCGATGCCGAGGGGCTGGACGCCCTGTCGATGCGGCGCGTTGCCCAGGCCGTGGGGGTGACACCGATGTCGCTTTATAACCACGTCGCCAACAAGGAGCGGCTGATCGACGCGATGGTCGACCGGGTCGTGTCCGAGATCGAAAGCCCCGACCCCGAGGGGCCGTGGCGCGAGATGATGCGCGCGCGGGCGGTTTCCATGCGCGAGGTGCTCTTTCGGCACCACTGGGCGTCGGTCCCACTGATCGGGCGGATCACCAATGGCCCAGCCACCCTGCACGACGCGAACGCGACGCTAGGGTGTCTGGTCACGGCGGGCTTTACCTATCCCCAAGCGGACTGGGCCAAGACCGCGATCGACAGTCATGTTTACGGCTACGTGTTGCAGGAAGTGAATTACCCGGTCGATCCGGAGGGGTTCCGCGACGCCGCCGCGGAGCATCTGCCCTCGATTCCAATCGAAGTTTATCCGTTTCTCCACGAAGCCGCGCGCCAAATAGCGGGCGGCGACTACGAGGGGCACACCCAGTTCGAATTCGGGCTGGACCTGGTCCTGAACGGTCTGGCCGACTGGTTGGTCAGCGAGTCCTAGACCTCGGCGCGCAGGTTCTCCATCAGCTCGCCAAGGAACTTCACAGACACCTCGTTTTTGAGTCGACCGTCATCGTCGACGGCGTCCTTGGAATTGCCGACGAGGACCTCCGGCCCGTAAACGAGGTTGGGGCGGAACGGCATCATGCACAGGATCAGGTTGTGCATCGCGCGCGCGCCGCCGGAAATGCCGGAGGACGCAGAGATAAGCGACACGGGCTTGTCGCGCCAGACGTTGCCCTCGCAGCGCGAGACCCAGTCCAGCGCGTTCTTGAGCACGCCGGGGATGTTCTTGTTGTACTCGGGCGTCGAGATGACGACCGCGTCCGCCGCGCCGATCTGATCGTTGAGCTTGCGCACCGCTTCCGGAATGCCGGGACCGTCCTGAATGTCCTGATTGAAGACGGGGAAATCGATGTCGGCCTCGACATAGGTGCAGGGGCCGAAGAGCCGCGCGGCCTCCCTCAGCAGCAGGCGGTTGGTCGAGGCTTTGCGCAGCGCGCCGGGAATGCCGAGCAGGATGGGGTCGGACATGGCAACTCCTGTGTTCTTCGTCTTGTTAGAAAACGCGTGTCGGTGTGGAAAGGATCATTCGCCGGTCTGCGTCTTTCCAGGCCCGAAAACACCCCGGGGATGCGAGGTCAGCCGCGCGCGGATCGGCCCGCCCGTGGCGGGACCGAACCCTACATGGTCTCGACGCAATGCCGCCGGAACGCCCGCTTGAGCATGTCCAGTTCGGCGCGCAGAAGCTCCATCTCGGCCCGGAAATCCTCGTCGAGCGGTTGGCCGGTGACGACCGTGAAGCTGGCGAGGCGCTCGCCGCTCGCCGGTTCGGAGATGATGAAGGTCTGCACACCTTCCGACAAAAGCTCCGGCGGGATCGGGACGGCGACGCGGAATTGACCCTCTTCCTGCGGGTCCTCGCGTAGGGTGGCCCCCTCGATCTCCTGTCCGTTGTGGGTCACGGTGATATCGGGCGGGGTGTCGGCGCCGGTCAGCACTCCTTCCCACGTTCCTGCGTGAATTCGCGTCTTGGTCAGCACGAGATCTGCCATGTCACACCTCCGCGCGCGGGCGGCGCGAGAAGTTCACGTCTCGCAGCATCACCTGGTTCATTTCCGGCCCCTCGAAGATCAGGTCGACCCAGGCCCGCTCCACCCGTTTCTCGTTGAGCTTGGTATAGGCGAGGTCGAAATCCACCGATAGTTCCTTGTCCGCCAGTGGCAATTCGCGGACCATCTGTTCGGTGTTGGGGCCGTGCTGGATGTTGAGCCGGGCGAAGATTTCCAGCGGCTTCTCCGTCTCGACGACCGCATTCATGCGGATCAGGTGCTTGCGCCCCAGCCCGCGCATCGCGCTTTCGGGCATTTCGATCACGAGCGAGAGGAACGATCCGTCGAAGCGGAACACGTCCATGCGCAGGCCGAACGGGGCGAGGTCGTCCTCATGCGTGTTGCGCAACTGGCGGACGGTCAACTCGGATATCCGACAATCGTGAAAGATTTTCACCTCCTCGCCGAAGGTCGTCTTGCTTTCCACCGCCGCCTGTCCGGGCGGGAAGATCGGTCCGCGCCAAAGCTCGGGCCGCCAGGACCAGTCGGAATGCAGCGGCTTGGGAAACGAGTTCGACCCGATGAGGGGCAGGGCGAGGCGACCGTTCGAGACGAACAGGAGCCGGTCGGTGACCTGCCTCAGTTCCAGCGCGCGCAGTCGCAGGCGCCGCAGGCTGTCCAGCCCCACCCGGTCGGAGGCAGCCGCGATCCGGCGCCAGCGGCGCATCACCAGCCGGTGAAGGAGCGCGTCGAGGGGGCCAAAGGCGCGGTCAGGCATCGGTTATCGTTTACCCATCTTCTGCAATCGCTTCATCTACACCAGAATTATTGACCTTAAGCAAATGCTTGAACAGTCCGGGGCGAGCGGCGCTTTCCGCCTCGGGGATATCCTCTGCGGCGGCCGGATTGGCCGCGCGTACGGCGCGCACGAATGCCAGGAGGAGTGCCTTGCCCGTGTCCGGTGCCAGGGCGGCCTGCGCCGTGCCCGAGGCGGTCAGCGTGACCAGCGCCCCGGACTGCACGAAGACGGCGCGCCAGTAATCCTCGGACAGGTCGATCGTGTCACGATCCCTCACGTGGACGAGGATGAGGTTTGCGTCGCGCTCCAGCGAAAGAACCTCGGCATTGGCCGCGCCGTCACCCCGCGCGAGGGCGGCCTTGCCCGCCACGCTGCCAAGGTGGTCGGCCAGCGCCGCGAAGTCCCCCGCATCGAGCGCGCCCGCCTCCCTCGCAACCGCCGCGGTCAGGACCGCCGGCGCCAGCGGAGCCGGGCCGCGCCCCTCGATCCCCTGGCACGTGCCGTAGAGGGCGAAAGCGGTCTCGTCCCGCTCACGCAGCTGTGCAGGATCGGGGCAGAAGCCGCGCGGGGCGGCGAGCGCGAAGGTCCCGTCAAGCACGCGAAGGGTAGGTCCGCCGGACCCGCCGCCCACGCAACCGGCCAGAAATGCGAGTCCCAATACCAGCCCGAATGCCGCTTTCATCACCTGTCCTTCTTGTCCTGCCCCGCTCCCCGGATAGGACCCGCGATGGGCCGTTGCAAGCCATGCTTGTGACCCGGCGCGTCTCCTTTATGCTCCCGCCCGAGAACGCGGAGCGAATGATGCAGGATTTCTGGACCCCGGCCTTTCCCAAGGTGCAGGTCTGGCGCACGGCGCTGGGCCTCGTGCTGTTGTTCGCAGCGTTCTTCGCGGGCACGGCCGGGGTGTTCCTGCTGGGCGCGGAACTGCTCGACGTCGATCCAGGTGCAATGCTCGGCGGGGGATCGCCCGCCGCCGCCTCGGTCTTTTTCGCGACCTTCATCGGGTTCCACGTCGGCCTGCTGATCGTTCTGCCGCTCCTCCACCGGCGTGGATACTTCAGCCTTTTCGGCCCCTCGCGGCGGCTTAACCTGCGCCATTTCGCCATCGGCACCGCCGTCACGCTCGCCCTCGCCACCGGGCTTTATGGCGTGATGTTCCTCGAGCGGTTCTTCATCCCCGACGAGCTGGAGCCGACGGTGCGCCAGATCCGGCCGATGAGCGAATGGGCGGTCTGGCTCCTCCCCGCGCTCGCGCTGATCTTTTTCCAGACTTTTGCCGAGGAGGCGCTGTTCCGGGGCTATCTCCTCCAGCAGCTGCGCGCGCGGTTCCGTTCGATGATCGTCTGGGCGGTGCTGCCCTCGCTGATCTTCGGGTTCCTGCATTTCGACGCGGCGACCTATGGCACGGTCAACGCCTTCGCCTATGTCGTGAACACGACCACCACCGGTATCCTGCTCTGCCTCATCACGATCCGGACGGGTAACCTCGGCGCGGCGGCGGGGCTTCATTTCGGGAACAACGCGGCGCTGGTTTTCATCGGGATCGACGGCAACCTCGACGGCTTCTCGCTCTTCGTCGTGGGGATGGAGCTGGGGTCCGGCTACACCGCCTACTCGATCCTGAGCCAGACGGTCGTGACGCTGATCCTGTTCTCGCTCTGGTGGCTCTGGATGAACCGGCGGGACAAGATTGCAAAGGCGCGCGCGGCGGCATAGGTAGGGCGCGAACGAGCCAAGGGTGACGCGATGAACTGGATCTCGAACTATGTCCGGCCCCGGATCAACTCGCTGTTTTCGCGGCGGGAGGTGCCCGAGAACCTGTGGATCAAGTGTCCCGAGTGCGGCTCGATGCTGTTCCATCGGGAGCTGTCGGACAACCTCAACGTCTGCACCAACTGCGATCACCACATGGCGATCACCCCGCGGGAGCGGTTCGCCAAGCTTTTCGACGGCGGCACCTTCACCGAGGTGAGCGTGCCCGCCCCGATCGAAGACCCGCTGAAATTCAAGGACCAGAAGAAGTACCCCGAGCGCATGAAGGCCGCGCAGAAGGCAACGGGTGAGAAGGAAGCGATGCTCGTCGCCGAGGGCGAGATGGGGCGCACGCCTATCGTCGCGGCCTGCCAGGATTTCAGCTTCATGGGCGGCTCCATGGGCATGTATGTGGGCAACGCGATCATCGCCGCCGCCCAACGCGCGGTCGAGCTCAAGCGCCCGCTGATCCTTTTCTCCGCTGCCGGGGGCGCGCGGATGCAGGAAGGCAGTCTCAGCCTGATGCAAATGCCGCGCACGACCGTAGCCGTGGACATGGTGAAGGAGGCGGGGCTTCCCTACATCGTCGTGCTGACCCACCCGACCACGGGCGGCGTGACCGCGTCTTACGCGATGCTGGGCGACGTGCAGATTTCCGAGCCCAACGCGCTCATCTGTTTCGCCGGTCCCCGCGTGATCGAACAGACGATCCGCGAGAAGCTGCCGGAGGGGTTCCAGCGGGCCGAGTACCTGCTCGACCACGGGATGCTCGACCGGGTGACGCACCGCAAGGAGCTGCGCGAGGAACTCATCACCATCGTGCGGATGATGCTGGGCCTCGGCCCGGCGGTGCGCGGCGACCTGCCTGCGCCCGAGGAGAAACCGGCGCCGAAGCCGGAGGCCAAGCCGGCGTCGAAGCCCGAGGGCAAGACCGACGCGCCCAAGCCGGAGGCCAAGCCTGACGCGAAGAAGGAAGCGCCGAAGCCCGACGCGCAGAAGAAGCCCCCGCAGGAGGCCAAGAAAGCGTGAGCGAGGCAGGCTCGGACATCATCCTCGACCGGATGATGTCGCTTCACCCCAAGATCATCGACCTGACGCTGGACCGCGTGTGGCGGCTTCTGGCGGCGTTGGACCATCCCGAACGGCGGCTGCCGCCCGTGATCCACGTCGCGGGGACCAACGGCAAGGGCTCCACCATCGCCATGCTGCGCGCGGGGCTGGAGGGCGCAGGCAAGCGCGTCCACGTCTACACCTCGCCGCACCTGGCGCGGTTTCACGAACGGATCCGGCTGGCGGGCGAACTCATCTCGGAAGAGCACCTCACCGACGTGCTCGACCGCTGCTATGCCGCAAACGGCGGCGAGAGCATCACGTATTTCGAGATCACGACGGTCGCCGCGCTGCTCGCGTTTTCCGAGATGCCGGCGGACTACACCCTCCTCGAAGTGGGGCTTGGCGGGCGACTCGACGCGACGAACGTGGTGGACCCGGTGCTGACCGCCATCACGCCCGTCTCCATCGACCACACGCAGTTCCTGGGCGACACGCTCGCGGCCATCGCGGGGGAGAAGGCGGGGATCATCAAGCGGGGCGTGCCCTGCGTGGTCGGCCCGCAGCCCGAAGAGGCGATGCAGGTGATCGAGGCGAAGGCGGAGCGCCTGGGCGCGCCGCTCCTCGCCCACGGCCAGCAGTGGCAGGTGTGGGAGGAACGCGGGCGGCTCGTCTTCCAGGACGAGACCGGTCTGCTGGACCTGCCGCGCCCCGCTCTCATCGGTGCGCACCAGGTGGAGAACGCGGGCGCCGCGCTCGCCGGTCTGCGCGCGTTGGGCTTCGGCGAGGACGCCTGTGAGGCTGCGATGACCGACGCGACCTGGCCCGCCCGGATGCAGCGGCTGCGCGAGGGGCCGCTGGTCGAGGCGTCGGGGACGGCGGAGCTCTGGCTCGACGGCGGGCACAACCCCTCGGCGGGCGCGGCGCTGGCGAGCGTTCTGGCCGGGCTGCCGGACCGTCCCCTGCGGCTCGTCTGCGGGATGCTCAATACCAAGGATGTGGGCGGCTTCATGCGTCCGCTCGCCCCGCATGCGAAGGACCTCACCGCGATTTCCATTCCGGGCGAGGCGGCGACGCTCACCGCCAAGGAAACCGCTCAGGCAGCGCGTGGTGCGGGGATCGAGGCGCGGACCGCCGAGAGCCTCGACGCCGCGATCCGCGACATCGTGGCCGAGACGCCTGAGGCGCGCATCCTGATCTGCGGCTCTCTCTACCTCGCCGGACACGTGCTGCGCGCGAATGCCTGACCGAACGGGTGTGGCGGGAAAGACTCTATCGCGAGAAAAGTGACGCCGTTTTCCTGTGGCGGACGGGCCGGCGCCGGGTCAACCCGTTGGTCCGACTCATTTTTTGGAGCGTTTCGCGATTCGCCCGGCGAATCATACGAAATATTGACCCTTCAGGGTGATTCGCCCAAGGTATGGATACCGAATACCGGGCTGCCACCCGGGAAAAGAACGACCTGTCGAGCAGGACAGGAACAGGGGGACAGTGGATGTTTCGGCTGATCTTGGTCGCCGCCCTGGCGTGTGTCATCATAACCAAGAACGTCCTGGCGCACGAGGTCCGGATCGCTCCGGCCGCTGCGTCGATCTCGATGGATGAGACCGGAACCCTGACTGCCATCGCGCGTGGCCAGGACATCAAAATCAAGATAGCCAACGAGATCACCGAGACATCGCGCCCCTGCCCATCGTCGTGCAGTCACCCGGTTACGGCAGCCCCGGGCCTGGCGGCGATGGGCGAAATCAAGGTCACCCGCGCGAGGGCGTAGGTGATACGGCTTGCCGGGTGCCGGCTTCGGCGAAACCCCGGCGCGAATTACCTCGTACCAAACGGTGCTCTTGCCCCGGCCTCGCGCCGGGGCCTTTTTTTACTGCAGGTCCGAGAATGCGTCCTGCATCCGCGTCACCGCCTCCTCGACCAGCGCGCGGCGCGTGCCGAAGTTGAACCGGAGATGCCCCGCCCCGCCTGTCCCGAAGGTGGAGCCGTGGTTCACCGCGATGCGCGCCTCCTCCTGCACCCGCCGGATCGCCTCGGCGTCGTCCATGCCGGTGCCGGAGAAATCGACCCACGACAGGTAGGTGGCCTCCAGCGGCATGGAACGCAGGCCCGGGATCGCGTTCAATCCCTCGTCGAGGATGCGGCGGTTCTCGTCGAGATTCGCGACCAGCGCATCGACCCAGTCGGCGCCCTCGGGCGAATAGGCCGCTTCCACCATGTTGAGGCCGAAGGCGTTGGGCGACAGGCCGAGCCCGACCTGCACCGCGCCGAACCTCGCGCGCAGGTCCGGGTCCGCGATGATCGCGTTGCCGGTATCGCAGCCCGCGATGTTGAACGTCTTGGACGTGGCCGACAGCGTGATGAGCCGGTCCCGGGTCCCGTCGATCAGGGCCATGGGGATGTGCGTCGCACCGGGAAAGACGATGTCCTGGTGGATCTCGTCGGAGACGAGGATCAGGTCATGGCGCTTCGCGAAGGCCGCGACGTCCTCGAGCTCGGCGCGGGTCCAGACGCGGCCGCCCGGATTGTGCGGCGAACACAGGATCAGCATCCGCTCCGACCCGGTCATCTGCGCGTCCCAGGCCTCGAAATCCATCTCGTGCCGGCCCTCGTTCACGACGAGCGGGCATTCCACGATCTCGCGCCCGGCGGCTTTGATGATGCGGTGGAAGGCGTGGTAGACGGGGGTCATCAGGACCACGCCGTCGCCGGGATCGGTACAGGCCTCCATCGCCAGCGCGACCGCATTGACGATCCCGTGGGTGGTGAAGATCCAGTCGCTCTCGATCTCCCACCCGTGGCGGTTGGCCATCCACCAGCCCACCGCCGCGCGATACCCGCTGTCGTCGGCGTAGTAGCCGTAGACCCCGACATCGCGCATCCGGTCGAGCGCTGCCTGGATCGGGGGCGCGGCGGCGAAATCCATGTCCGCGACCCACATCGGGATGCCGTCTTCGGGCGACACGCCGTAAAGCGGCTCCATCTTGTCCCACTTGGCGGAGTGGGTGCCCACGCGGTCGATGACGCGGTCGAAATCGTAACTCATACTGCCTCCGGCATTTTCCCGGGAAGCTACCTGCGACACCGGCGAGTTCAAGGGGCCGTTGCGAAATGTGGCGGCGTGGCATAATTGAAGCGTCATGGCGATACGACCCATCCTCATCCACCCCGATCCGCGTCTCAAGAAAGAGGCGGAGAAGGTCCACGATCTCGACGACGGCCTGCTCGCGCTGGCCGACGACATGCTCGAGACGATGTACGACGCGCCGGGCATCGGGCTCGCCGCGCCGCAGGTCGGCGTGTTGCAGCGCCTGATCGTGCTCGACTGCATCAAGGATGAGAGCGAGCCGCCTCAGCCGATGGTCATGTTCAACCCGGAGGTCCTGACCGCGTCGGACGAGACGAACGTCTACGAGGAGGGGTGCCTGTCGATCCCCGAGCAATATGCCGAGGTCACGCGCCCCGCCGCCGTGCGCGTGCGCTGGGTCGACCGGTCGGGCGAGGAGCAGGAGCAGGACTTCGAGGGGCTGTGGGCGACTTGCGTGCAGCACGAGATCGACCACCTGAACGGCAAGCTGTTCATCGATTACCTGTCGCCAATGAAGCGCCAGATGATGACGCGAAAGTCCCAGAAGCTGAAACGCGAGCGGGCGCGGGCCTGATGCCGCGTCCCTTCGTGATGTGGCCGGACAAGCGGCTGCGGACCCCGGCCGACGAGGTCACGGCGGTGACCGATGAGGTGCGCGCGGTCTGGGACGAGATGATCGACGCGATGGAGACGATGCCGGGTGTCGGCCTGGCCGCCGTGCAGCTGGGGATCATGCAACGTCTGGCGGTGGTCGATGCCAGCGAGGAGCGTGGGAAGGCGGTCCGGATGGCAAATCCCGAGGTGCTTCATGCCAGCGTGAAGCTGCGCGAACATGACGAGGCGTCGCCGAACCTGCCCGGCGTCTGGGCCACGATCAGTCGCCCCCGCGCGGTGACGGTCCGGTTCATGGATGAGACGGGCGAGGTGCGCGAGCAGGATTTCGTCGGGCTCTGGGCCACGAGCGTGCAGCACCAGATCGACCACTTGAACGGCAAGATGTATTTCGACCACCTGTCGAAGCTGAAGCGCGACCGGCTGGTCGCGAAGGCGCGCAAGGCGAAGAGATAAGGGGCACAAATGAAAATCGTCTTCATGGGCAGCCCTGATTTTTCGGTTCCGGTTCTGGATGCGCTGGTCGCGGCGGGGCACGAGGTCGTCTGTGTCTATTGCCAGCCGCCCCGCCCGGCGGGGCGTGGCAAGAAGGACCGCCCGACCCCGGTGCAGGCGCGGGCCGAGGCGCTGGGACTGCCCGTGCGCCATCCGAAGTCGTTGAAGGGGGCCGAGGAGCAGGCCAAGTTCGCGGCGTTGGGTGCCGAAATCGCCGTGGTCGTGGCTTACGGCCTGATCCTGCCGCGGGCGGTTCTGGACGCGCCCGCGAGGGGCTGCCTGAACATTCACGCCTCGCTGCTCCCACGCTGGCGCGGGGCCGCGCCGATCCACCGCGCGATCATGGCAGCCGATGCCGAGACCGGCGTGTGCATCATGCAGATGGAGGCAGGGCTCGATACCGGGCCGGTGCTGATGCGGCGGGCGTTGGAGATCGGGGCAGAGGAGACGACGGGGGACCTGCACGACCGTCTGAGCGCGCTCGGGGCCGAGACCATCGTGGAGGCGCTCGGGGCGCTGGACGACCTCACGCCGGAGGTGCAGCCCGAGGACGGCGTGACCTATGCCGAGAAGATCGACAAGGCCGAGGCGCGGGTGGACTGGTCCCGCCCGGCGGCCGAGGTCGACCGGCTGATCCGCGGGCTGTCGCCCTTTCCGGGCGCGTGGTGCGAGATGGACGGGGTGCGGGTGAAGCTCCTCGGCTCACGCCTCGTCGCCGGGAGCGGTGAACCGGGCGCGGTCATCGGCCCACTGACCATCGCCTGTGGCGAGGGCGCGGTGGAGATCACGCGGGCGCAGAAGCCCGGCGGGCGCGGCATGGACGCGGGTGAATTCCTGCGGGGGTTCCAGATGCCGGAGCGTGTCGATTAGATCCCGGCATACCACTCATAGCCGCGATCTTCCCAATAGCCGCCCTTGCCACCCGCGATGCCGGCGAGGCTTTCGACCAGTTCGATCTGCATGATGTACTTGGCGTTCTTGTAGCCCAACTGCCGCTCGACGCGCAGGCGGATCGGGGCGCCGTGGCCGACGGGGAGGTCTTGGTCGTTCATGCCGTAAGCGAGGATCGTCTGCGGGTGGTAGGCGTCGACCATGTCGATGCTCTCGTAGTAAAGCGACAGTCCCATCCGGTCGGCGCAGCGGAAGACGACGTAATTCGCGTTGGGCTGCGGCTGGACGCGGTCCAGAACTTCGGCGAGCGGAACACCGGTCCACTTGCCGATGGCGCTCCACCCTTCGACGCAGTCGTGGCGTGTGATCTGGGTGCGCGACGGCATGGACCGGAGCGCATCGAGGCTGAACTGCGCGGGTTGCGCGACGAGGCCGGTGACGCCGAGTTGCCAGTGGGCGAAACCGTTTTCGCGGCCTGCGAGCCATTCATCGGTGCTGCCCGCCGTGCTGCCGTTGGTGCGGAAATCCGGCGACATCTCGGCCTCGGAATACTCGCGCACCAGCGCGTCGCGCCCGACGAGGCGGTGCGTGTTATATGACAGCGTTTCGCCGCCCTTGAGCACCAGATCGCGAAAGGCGGGGCTGACGGCGAGTCCGCCCGCGGTGCCCGCAATGACGGTGTAGCCCAGCCCGGTGATGAGGCGACGGCGGGTGATGAGACGGTTCATTTGGTTTTCTCCCTGGGCAGGCGGAACCAGCCGGTGAGCATGGACCGCACTTCGTTGATGGGCCCTGCGAGCACCACCATCACGAGGTGGATCACGACGAAGCCCACCAGCCCGAAAGCGAAGATGAAGTGCAGCGACCGCGCCGATTGGCGCCCGCCGAACAGGTCGAGCAGAAACGGCAGTTTCGCGTTCAGGTTTGGCGACATGGTGAGGCCGGTGAGGATCATGCCGGGGAACAGGACGAGGATCACCGCGAGATATGTAAGCTTTTGCAGGATGTTGTAGCGCGCCGCCGCTTCCCCGCGCGGAAAGCGCAGGCGGGCGTGGTCCTTGATGTCCTGCCAGATGTGGCCGGGCCGCGCCTCGCCCTTGGCGGGCAGGAGATCGCGTCGGTGGCGGCCAAAGACGGTGGCGACGAGATAGGCGGCCATGGTGAGCGAGAGCACCCAGGCGAATGTCAGGTGCCAGAGGCGGGCTCGGGCGAGGTCGTAGTTCGAGGGGATCGTCGACCACCACGGAAAGGCGCGCGCCGTAAGGTCGCCGTCCTGCGTGTTGTTCACGCCGAGCACGCCGGTGGTCGTCACGTCGAGATCGCCCACGCGCAGGTAGCCGCGCCGGTCCTCGTTTCCGATCTCAAGCCACGCGGGGTCCGGGTTGGCGCCGTACTGACCCCAGTAAAGCCGGGGGTGGGCGTTGAAGATCATCAGGCCGGACATGAGCATCACGACGAAGGTGCCGACCGTCGTCCAGTGCCACAAGCGGGTGCCGGTGGAGTGGCGATACACCCGGTCGCCGCGCCGGTCGGCGCTTTGCGCAGTGCTGTCGGTCATGGGACCTTCCTCCCGGTGACGGCCGTCCGTGACGCGGCCTTCACTTGGAACCAACGGGAGGCGGGGCGGAAAGGTTTCAGGCGGAGCGGGCTCGCGCCCGCGCTTTGGGAGCCCGCGATATCCTTGCGGATATCACGGGCGGCTGGAGGCCAGCCTCCAGACCTCCGGGATATTTCGAAACCGGAGAAGGGGTCAGCGATTTGCGCCGGGGACCCAGAGGACGTCGGATTTGCCGTCGTCATTGGCCATGCGCGCCGCCGTGAAGCACCAATCGGACAGGCGGTTGAGGTATTTTACCGCCGCCGGGTTCACGTCTTCGACAGTCGCGAGTTCAGTGGCCAGTCGTTCGGCGCGGCGCGACACGGTGCGCGTCAGGTGCAGGTAGGCTGCGAGTGGCGAGCCGCCCGGCAGGATGAAGCTGCGCAGGGGTTCGAGGATCTTGGTCATCACGTCGATCTCGGCCTCGATCCGTTCCACTTGGGCGTCGGTCATGCGCAGTGGCGGGTATTCGGCTTCACCGTCCTTCGCCATGTCGGGGCGGCAGAGGTCGGCGCCCAGGTCGAAAAGGTCGTTCTGGATGCGGGCGAGGGCGGCGTCCGTGTCGCCGGTCGCGTGGAGGCGCGCCAAGCCGATGGTCGCATTGGTCTCGTCCACCGTGCCGTACGCCTCGACCCGGGGGGAATGCTTGGGCACGCGGGTGCCGTCCCCCAGCGCGGTGTCGCCCTTGTCGCCGGTGCGCGTATAGATCTTGTTCAGAACGACCATGATCAGCCCCCCTGCCGCCGCAGCCAGACGTAGCCGAGAATCAGCACGATCGCGACGGCCTGGGCATAGATGCGGTAGCGCATGATCTTGTTGGCGTTGCGCTTGTTGAAGTCGCCGCCGCGTCCGAAGCTGCCAATGCCTGTGAGCAGGATCGCGAGCACGATGAGGACCGCGGCGAGGGGGATGAGGAGAAGGGGATCTTCGAACATGGGACAATCCTTGGTTTGCCCGAGGGATAGCGTGTCTGGCGTCGGGATGCGAGCGGCGCGTCGTCACGCCTTGGCGAGGAACCAGTCGGCGAGGCGCGTGGGCAGCAGGCGGCGCGCCCAGTAGGAGACGTAGGTGGGCGTGGTGACGAGGTAGCGGGGCCTGGGGCGCCGCGCCTCCAGTGCGCGCACGAGTTTCGCGGTGACGGCGGAGGCGGGCATTTCGAACGGGTCCTTCGCGTCGATGTCGCGGGCGAACCGGGGCAGGATCTTCGCCTCGTACTCCGCGCGTTTCGCCGAGGATTGCCAGTCGATGTGCGCTTCGAACTGCGCCTTGGCGTTCAGGCGGAAGCGCGAGGTGATCGGGCCGGGCTCGATCAGGACCGCGTGGATGTTGTCGGGGGCGAGCTCAAGCCGGAGCGTGTCGGTATAGCCCTCCAGCGCGAACTTGGACGCGACGTAGGGCGCGCGCCAGCGGATCGCGGAGAGACCGAGGGTGGAGGAGCAGTTGACGATGTGTCCGCCGCCCTGCGCGCGCATGACCGGGATGACGCGCCGCACGATGTCATGCACACCGAAGAAGTTGGTCTCCATCATGTCCTTGAGCACGGCGGTGGGCAGGTCCTCGGCCAGCACGGGCACGCCGTAGCCCGCGTTGCAGAATACCGCGTCGAGTGTGCCGCCGGTGCGCCCCGTCGCTTCGGTGATCGCCGCGGCGATGCTGTCCGGCTCCTGGTGGTCGAGGCGGAAGCTCTCGAGGCCTTCGTCGGTCAGGCGGGCGCAATCCGCGTCCTTGCGGCAGGTCGCGAAAACGCGCCAGCCGCGGGAAGACAGGGTGCGTGCGGCATCGAGGCCGATGCCGGAGGAACATCCTGTGATGAGGATAGATTTCTGCTGGATCAAGGTTGCTCGGACGACAGGAAACGTCCGGCCATGAAGCCGCGTTCACCCGTGTCCGTCAACACCACCTGGCGCCAGCCGTTGCCGGCATCGCCGATATCCTCGACCTTGGTGCCCAGGCTGAGCGAGGAAATGACGCCGTATGCGGTGGAGGGACCGCCGCGCACGTTCACGCGCGAGCCGGTGACGTAGAGGTAGTCGGCGGGAGGTTCGGCCTTTTCCGTGCCGGTGAGCGGCCCGGACGCCTCGGGTTCCGATGCTGTGCCCACGACCGCGGTGTCGCCGTCATCCACCATCGCCACGGCGGGCTGGGCCACCGGTTTGTCACGTTCCGGACGGAACGCGACAAGCGTTGCGGTTTCCGGGCTGGCGTCGGAGGCGAGGGCGAGCGCGAGGCGGTCCTCCTCTTCCGCTTCGGGTGCCTTGCCGGCGATGGCGGTGATGAGATCGTCGGAAATCAGCGCGGTTTCGCGACCGATCGGGTCTGCTGGAAGCCCCTCGTCCCGGCCGAACCAGTACATCGACGCGCCGAGCGCGGCGAGCGTGAGAACGGAAAGACGGACGAGTCGCATGCGAAGTAATCCCCCAAGGAGTCCAAAGCTACCGGCCGCCCCGCGCGGCTGGCAATGATTCGGCAGGAAGATACGAGGTGAAACCGTCGTTTTGGTGGCAGCATGGTCACGCCCGTCTTCCGGTAGTGAAACGCGCTTTACGCGATTCCGTTCCTTCAGTATTCCGGTTCCCATGACCGACCAGGTGGATGACCCCGAAAACCCGATCTCCGAAGTCGCCGAGCCGCTGCGCCGGGCGATTGGTGATCGCTACCTGACTTACGCGCTGTCCACGATCATGAACCGGGCGCTGCCCGATGCGCGCGACGGTTTGAAGCCGGTGCATCGGCGCATCCTCTACGCGATGCGCGAGTTGCGGCTGGCCTCCGGCGGGCGGTTCCGCAAGTCGTCCAAGATCTCGGGCGACGTGATGGGCAACTATCACCCGCATGGCGATGCCGCGATCTATGACGCGATGGCGCGGCTCGCGCAGGATTTCAACGTGCGCTACCCGCTCGTCGACGGGCAGGGGAACTTCGGCAACATCGACGGGGACAACCCGGCGGCGAGCCGGTATACCGAGGCGCGCATGACCATCGTGGCGGAGGCGCTTCTCGAAGGTCTGGACGAGGATTCGGTCGATTTCCGCGAGAACTATGATGGCACACTGCGCGAGCCCGTGGTTCTGCCCGCCACCTTTCCGCACCTGCTCGCCAACGGCGCGGCGGGGATCGCGGTGGGGATGGCGACGAACATTCCGCCGCACAACATCGCGGAACTGGTCGACGCCTGTATCCACCTCATCAAGACGCCGGACGCGCGCGACGACACGCTTCTGAACTACATTCCCGGCCCGGATTTTCCGACCGGCGGCGTGATCGTCGAGCCGCGCGAGAACATCGCCGAGGCCTATCGCACCGGGCGGGGGTCCATCCGCCTGCGGTCGAAGTGGGAGGTCGAGGATCTGGGCCGCGGCCAGTGGCAGATCGTCGTCACCGAGATCCCCTACCAGGTCCAGAAATCCAAGCTGATCGAGAAGCTGGCCGAGGTCATCCAGACCAAGAAGGTGCCGCTTCTGGCCGACGTGCGCGACGAGAGCGCCGATGACGTGCGTATCGTGCTGGAGCCCAAATCGCGCAACGTCGAGGCCGAGATGCTCATGGGGCTCCTGTTCCGCAACTCGGACCTCGAGGTGCGGTTCAGCCTGAACATGAACGTGCTGATCGACGGTGTGACGCCGCGGGTCTGTTCCTTGAAGGACATCCTGCGCGCTTTCCTCGATTTCCGGCGCGAGGTGCTCATCCGCCGTTCGCAGCACCGGATGGAAAAGATCGACCACCGGCTGGAAGTGCTCGAAGGCTTCATCATCGCCTTCCTGAACCTCGACCGCGTGATCGACATCATCCGCTACGACGACGATCCCAAGGCCGCATTGATGTACGAGGACTGGTCGCGTCCGCACCAGGACACGATCCGCCGCGCGACCTCCGAGGCCGACTATGTCTCGCCGCTCGCCGGTGTGGATGTGGACGCGCTCGAACTGCGCGAGGATGCGGGCGCAACGGCGCCGGAGATCATCACGGAGAACACCGGGTCCGGCGCAACGCCCAGGCGCTTCGTCGGTCGCTCCGAGGGTCTGTCGGACGTGCAGGCCGACGCGATCCTCAACATGCGCCTGCGGTCCTTGCGCCGTCTCGAGGAGCTGGAGCTCATCCGCGAACGTGACGCGCTGATGGAAGAGCGGGCCGGGCTCGAGGACCTGCTGGAGAGCGAAGAGCTCCAGTGGGGCCGCATCTCGGAAGAGTTGAAGGACGCGAAGAAGAAGTTCGGCAAGGACTACGAGGGCGGCGCGCGGCGCACCCAGTTCGCCGAGGCCGCCGAAGTGCCCGACGTGCCGCTCGAAGCGATGATCGAGCGGGAGCCGGTGACGGTCGTGTGCAGCCAGATGGGCTGGATCCGCGCCATGTCCGGCCATGTCGACCTTAGCCGCGAGTTCAAGTTCAAGGACGGCGACGGTCCACGCTTCGCCTTCCATGCCGAGACCACGGACCGGGTGATCCTGTTCGGCGCGAATGGGCGGTTTTACACGCTCTCCGCCGCGAACCTTCCCGGCGGGCGCGGGATGGGGGAACCCGTGCGGCTCATGGTCGACCTGCCCAACGATGTCGAAATCGTGGACATGTTCGTCCACCAGCCCGACCGCAAGCTCATCGTCGCCTCCAAGGCCGGCAACGGTTTCGTCGTGCCCGAGGCAGAGGTCGTGGCCCAGACGAAGAACGGCAAGCAGGTGCTCAACGTCTCCGGCACCGTCGCGAAACTCGTGCGTCCCGTCGCGGGCGATCACGTCGCGGTGGTGAGCGAGAACCGCAAGCTCCTCGTCTTCCCGCTGGCCGAGTTGCCGGAGATGGGGCGTGGCAAGGGCGTTCGCCTCCAGAAGTACGGGAGCGCGCGCGGACGGCAGGGAACGCTCGACATCGACGGTGGGTTGTCCGACCTCACCACCTTCGACCTCGCCGCCGGCCTGAGCTGGGCGGCGTCGGGTGACCGGACACGCACCGAGGTGGACATGAGCCCCTGGATCGGCAAGCGCGCCGGCGTGGGCAAGATGCCCCCGCACGGGTTCCCGAAGTCCAACACCTTCACCTGAATTTGGCCGGACAGGCGAAACCGCGTAAGCTCCTCACACAGCTTTTGGGGAGATTTGAAATGAGCCGTATTACCGCCGTCCTCGCGCGCCTCGTCCTTGTCCTGTCCGTCCTGCCCGCCATCGCGAGCGGCGCGCCGAACGGGTTTCAGAACCACGTGTTCAATGGCCGCGCGCCCGTCACGCAGAACGGCGTGGTGACGTTTCATGTCGACCAGGGCGATTGCAGCAGCCGCAAGTACGGCGATGGACGCGGCGAGAGCGACTGTTTCAACGGGAACCTGAGGTCGCGCATCGCCTACCGCAGCCATGCGAACCTGGGCCAAAGCCTTGAATACGCGTTCGAGGTCCTCGTGCCCGCGGGTTTCCGCTTCGGCGGCGGGCCGAACCGGCGCAGCCTTCTGGAAATCGCCGAATGGCAGCGCATCAACACGATCAAGAACCATATCCACACGCTCCACCTCGACAGCGTGAAGGGGATCGCCTTCGACGATACGCGCTGCATCCCGCCGAGCGGCTTCGGGTCGTGGCGCAGCATCACGGTGCAGGTGAAATGGTCCGCCGGGGACGACGGGTTCCTGCAGGTGATCTGCGACGGCAGGCCGGTCATCGCCTATCGCGGCCAGACGGCGATTCCGCGTGACTGCGGTCAACCCGGAGTCTTTCAGTGCGAGCCGGCCCTTCAGCAGATAAACCAGCCGGTGCAGTTCCAGCTCGGCATCCTGTTTCGCGGGTATGGCGAGCGGGGGCGGCGCGACGGGCTGAACCCGGCGGGGCGCATCCCACCCGACGGCGGCTTCACGGTCCAGATGCGAAACATACGGGTGTCGCGCATCCAGGTCCGCTAGCGCGCTCCGACGCTCCGTGTCCCGCGCGCAATGGCCGGCGGCCCCGGTCGTGCGCGGTGGTGGACATGCGACCGCGGATCGGCAAACCTGAAACAGGGGCGTCTCGCTCCGATCCGTATTCCAACAGACCGAAACGCGGCCCTGACCCATGACCTTCGCGGACCTTTCGACGGACTACAAAGGCGCCAAGTCGCCGATCTTCCGTCTCGCCATGGTGACGGGTGTCTTCACGGTACTCACCGCCGGGTTCTACCGCTTCTGGATGAAGACGCGGATGCGCCGGTATTACTGGAGCGCGATCCGGCCCGGGGGAATGCCGCTCGAATACGTCGGGCGACCGACCGAGAAGCTGCTTGGGTTCCTCACCGCCGTCGTGATTCTCGCTTTCTACATCGGGATCGTGAACCTGATCCTGATGTTCTTCTCCTTCTCGCTGTTTCGTGGGAATGCCCCGGCCTATATCGTCTCGGTCATCGGGATCACGCCGATGATCTTCTTCGCCCAGTACCGCGCGCGGCGCTACGTGCTCGCCCGGACCCGGTGGCGCGGTATCCGCTTCGGGCTGGAGCCGGGGGTGGCCGGGTTCGTCTGGCGCTCCATGCTTCACTGGGGGCTCACGGTGCTCACGCTCGGCCTCTACTGGCCGGTCAAGACCTACTATCTCGAGAAATACCGCGTCGACCGGACCTTCTACGGTGACCACCGCATGCACCAGGGGGGGTCGTGGCGGATGCTGATCCGGCCCATGCTGCACCTTTACCTGTCGGTGGCTCTGATGGCGGGCACCGGCGCGCTGATCGCGGCGACCGGCGAACCACGGCTCGGCCCGCTGATCCCGCTCGGGTTCGGCTGGTTCGTCTATGGCCTCGCCGCATGGAAGGCGGGGAGCTTCAAGGCGCTCACCGAGACCAAGACGCTGGGCGAGGTCGGCCTGCGCACGCGCCCGCGCACCGGGCGGATCATCGGCATCTACGCCGGGGGCTGGGCGGCGATGAGCGGCCTGTTCCTCGCGGGTATGATCGCGGGCGGCATCGTGGTCGGCATCCTCGCCGCGATCACGGGGTTCGACAGCGACGTGCTCGACGAAGGCTACTTCACGACGCTCGGCGCGCTCCCCAGGATCATCCCCATCGTCGCGGGCCTGATCGTCTATTTCGGCATCTTCGTGTTCTGGAACGTGCTGAAGGAGACCTTCATCACCCTCCCGCTCGCCCAACATTTCGCCGAGGAGACCGAGATCGTGAATCCCGGTGCGCTCATGGCCGTGCGCCAGCGCGCCCGTGACGAGTTCGAAGAGGCCGAGGGCTTCGCCGATGCCCTGCCGCTGGGAGATGCGTTTTGACGGACGAGACGACCGGCACGCCCGCGCAGGTGCCCGAACCGGCCGAGACGGCGGTCTATGCGAATTATGTCGACGGGACGGACGCGGTCATGCACCGGGTGTCGCTCGAACTGTCGCGCACGCATCTCAACATCATCCTTCCGGACGGCGAACGGGTCTATTGGCCGCTGGATGCCTTGCGCGCGCTCCGGGACCAAGCGCATTCGGGGGGGATCGTCCTGACCGAGGGCTTCGACAACATGGCCAGGCTGGTGGTGGACAACCCCTATGTCGCCGCCGACCTGCGGTCGGCCGCGCCGAACCTGGACCAGCGCCAGCCGGTGACCAACTGGGGACGGATTACAGCCTGGGCCGGGGGAGCAGTTGCGAGCGTGGCGCTCATCATATTCGTCCTCGTGCCGATAATGGCCGACCAGCTTGCCACCTACCTGCCGCCGGACGGCGAGCGGGCGCTGGGCGACGCGACGTTCGAGCAGATCCGTGGCGCGCTGGGCCGGGCCAATTCGCCGGTGCGTCTGTGCGAGGAGGCGGACGGGCTGGCAGCGGTCGACGCCATGATGGCACGGCTCGATCCGTCCGACGACCTTCCCTACGAGGTGCGGGTGGCCGTCCTCGACCACGAACTCGTCAACGCGTTCGCGTTGCCGGGCGGACGGGTGATCCTGTTCAGGGGACTGATCGACGAAGCCCAAAACCCCGAGGAGGTCGCATCGATCCTCGCCCATGAAATCGGCCACGTCGTGAACCGCGACCCGACCCGCGACGCCTTGCGCTCGGCCGGGTCCATCGGGGTGCTGGGCCTGATCTTCGGCGATTTCGCGGGCGGAACCGTGGTCCTGATGCTCGCCAACCAGCTCATCAACGCCAAATACTCGCAGGCAGCCGAGGCGGGGGCGGACGACTACGCGCACCAGCTCATGCGCGAAGCGGGGGTGGATCCGCGCGCGCTGGGCACGTTCTTCGGGCGGCTGATGGACGAGTACGGCGATGCCGAGGGGATCATGGCCCATTTCGCCTCCCACCCCCAGATGGTGTCGCGGATCGAGGCCGCGCAACAGGCCTCCGAGGGCGGCAATTACGGTCTGCCCGTCATCACCCCGGCCCAGTGGCGTGCGATGCAGACCATGTGCGGCCAGGACGCCCCGGACCCGGCCGAGGATGCCGACGCCGACGACGCGCGGGGCGGTCGCCTCGGCGGACGGAACTGAGGCCGGCCGAAAACCTTCACGGATTTTACGCCCCCTCCACCGGCTGCACGTCGAGCCAGACGCCGCCCTTGGGCCTGAGCGACAGGATCATCACCGGCTCCGGATCGCGCCCCGGGATCGCCGTGAACCGAAACCGGGCGAGCAGGGTGGCGAGCACGATGATCGCCTCCTGCAGGCCGAAATCCATGCCGAGGCAGACCCGCGGCCCCGCCCCGAACGGCAGGTAGGCGAAGCGGTCCACGGACTTCGGGTCCGCGAACCGGTCCGGGTCGAAGGCGTTCGGCTCGTCCCAGATGCATTCGTTGCGATGGAGCGCATAGAAGGGCAGCAGCATGACATCGCCCGGCTTCACCTCGCGGTCGCGCAGCATGTCGGGCTCGGTCGCCGTGCGCGACAGGATGGCCACCGGTGGGTAGAGCCGCATCGTTTCCAGCACGATCTGGCGGATGTAGGGCAGGTGCTCGACATCCGCGGCCCCCGCGGCCCGGTCGCCCAACGCCGCCTGCGCCTCGGCGCGCGCCTTCTCCTGCACGTCCTCGTCGAAGGCCATGAGGTAGAGCGCCCAGCTCAGCGTCAGGGCCGTCGTCTCGTGCCCCGCGACGAGGAAGGTGAGGAGGTTGTCGCGCAGTTCCTCCGCTGTCATCGTGCGCCCCGTCTCGGGGTCCGAGGCCCCGATCAGGAGGTCGAGGAGCGGCGGGGGATCGGCGGGCGGGCGCCCCATCCGTGCCTCGATCGCCGCATCCGTCGCCTTGATGAGATCCGAGATGATGACCTTGGCCACCGCCCGCTTGGGTCGCGGCACGAAAGCCGGCACCCTCAGGATGTCGAGGAGCGAGGCGCGCCCCGCCGTCTCCAGGTAGCGGTCGATGGCCGTATGCGCCACTTCGCGCGGAATCGCCGTGTCGGACGACATCGACACTGCCGCGATCACGTCGAAGGCGGTGCGCAACATCTCGCCATACATGTCCTGCGGCCCCGGGCGGGCGGCAATCCGCCGACTGGTGTCTTCGGCGGCCTCCGTCATCACCGGCGTGAGCGCGGTGAGGTTGCGCGGCGCGAAGATCGGCATGGCCGCGCGCCGCTGCCAGCGCCAGTGCGCCCCCTCGGCAAGGAAGAGCCCGTTGCCGAGCGCGGGGCGCAGCATCGCCTGCGCTTCTTCGGATTTCGGGTAGCTGTCCGCCTTTTCCTTGAGGATTCGGCGCAAGGACGGCGGGTCCATCACCATGTGGAACCGGCGCACGACATGACCCGACACGATCGGCTGGGTAAAGGCGATCCGGGGCAGGAGCGCCAGCGCGTTCTCCTGCATCGCGCGAACCGCGTTCAGGAAGCCGCGAGGTTTTTCCGGGATCGGGACCGCGACCGGGGTGCGTTTCGTCGTCATGGCATCACTGTCGCCGCCTTCACGACCGCAGGCAAGGACGTGAATTGAACTAACGGGGTGCAACGGGTATGCACGAGTGAATCTTACGAGGAGTGAGCATGCCCCGCCTGACGACTTTCGCCGCACTGGCCGCCGCGGCCGTTTCCCTGTCGGCCTGCGCCGTCACCAACGACCTGGCCAACGTGCCCGAACCAATGGGGCGCTTTCTTCTGGGCCACAGCGTGACCGTCGTCGACGAGCCCGAGATCGGCCCGTTCTCCCGCGAAGCGACCGACGAGGCATGGCAGGAAGCCATCAACTTCGCGATGGAGGAACGCTTCGGCCGCTACGACGGCGACAAGTATTTCCATATCGCGACCAAGGTGGACGGCTACGCGCTCGCCATGATCGGTATCCCGGTCGTGTTCACGCCGAAATCCGTCCTCGTCGCCTCGGTCACCATCTGGGACGACGAGAAAGGCCAGCCGATCAACGAGCCGGAGATCTTCACGGTCTCCGAAGAGCTGTCGCCCGAGGCGCTGATCGGCACCGGCCTGACCAAGACCGCGGACGAGCAGATGCTGTCGCTGTCGCGCTCGCTCGCCAAGTCGGTTCAGTCCTACATGCTGGAAAACGTCGAATGGTTCGGTGACGCGTCCCTCATGGACCCGGCCACCACTTCCGCGGGTCGGCCGGCGCCGACCGCCGGGACCGTCCCGCCGCAGTTCGCCCGCGTGCGCACCGGCAGCGAAGGTGCGGTGCTCGAAGGCGGCGAAGAGGTCGGCGGCACCTCGTCGGGCGTGCGCAGCGAGACGCCGGGCGAGATGGAAACCACGACCACCGGCGAAACCATCGTCGAATCCTCGTCCTGAGACCGGCTCTGCCGCGGCGCGACCGTCGCGGCAGTCCCGCATCCCGCGACACCGGTTCCCCACGCCCAGAGCCTGCGTGCAAAAGCGCCACGGGTCACACCCGCCATGGTGCCATCAGCGCTTGATTTTCCCCGGTGCATTGGCTACTTGCCCCCCCGTGCATGGAACCGGGCCCAGGGTGGGCCCCTCAGAGATATGAGGCGCATGGCCAATGGCTAAGGAAAAGTTTGAACGCTCCAAACCGCACGTCAACATCGGCACGATTGGCCACGTTGACCACGGGAAGACGACGCTGACGGCGGCGATCACGAAGTATTTCGGTGATTTCCGTGCGTACGACCAGATTGACGGT
>CAXRHZ010000014.1:0-8473 GCA_964230745.1 Maritimibacter sp.
ACCGTCAATCTGGTCGTACGCACGGAAATCACCGAAATACTTCGTGATCGCCGCCGTCAGCGTCGTCTTCCCGTGGTCAACGTGGCCAATCGTGCCGATGTTGACGTGCGGTTTGGAGCGTTCAAACTTTTCCTTAGCCATAATGGCCTCCTTTTTCTTGGCGGTGCGCCTCTCGGGCCCACCCTACGGTGTGGTAGGGTGCGGGGGCCTCCCCCGCACCGCTGCTGATGCGTATTTCGACTGGATCTCTTCCGAGATGTTCTGCGGCACCGGCTCGTAGTGGGCGAACTGCATGGTGAAGTTCGCGCGGCCCGAGGACATGGAACGCAGGTTGTTGATGTAGCCGAACATGTTGGCGAGCGGCACGAAGGCGTTGATCGCCACCGCGTTGCCGCGCGGTTCCTGGCCGGTCACCTGGCCACGACGGGAGGTGAGGTCGCCGATGATGTTGCCGGTGTACTCTTCCGGCGACACGACCTCGACCTTCATCATCGGCTCGAGCAGCTTGGCGCCCGCCTTGCGAAGACCTTCGCGCATGCACATGCGGGAGGCGATTTCGAAGGCGAGAACGCTCGAGTCCACGTCGTGGTACTTGCCGTCGATCAGAGCGACCTTGAAGTCGATGACCGGGAAGCCGGCGAGCGGACCGGAGTCCATGACCGAGTTGATGCCCTTCTCGACGCCCGGGATGTATTCCTTCGGCACCGAGCCACCGACGATGCGGCTCTCGAACGAGTAGCCTTCGCCCGGCTCGGTCGGCGAGATGATCATCTTCACCTCGGCGAACTGACCCGAACCACCCGACTGTTTCTTGTGGGTGTAGGTGTGCTCCACCTCGTGACCGATGGTCTCGCGGTAGGCCACCTGCGGGGCGCCGATGTTGGCTTCGACCTTGAATTCGCGCTTGAGGCGGTCGACGAGGATGTCGAGGTGAAGTTCGCCCATGCCCTTCATGATGGTCTGACCGGACTCGATGTCGGTCTCGACGCGGAAGGACGGGTCCTCGGCAGCGAGACGCTGGAGGCCCTGGGACATCTTCTCCTGGTCGGCCTTCGTCTTGGGCTCGACGGCGATCTCGATGACCGGATCGGGGAAGGTCATGGTTTCGAGAACGACCTGCGCGTTGGTCGCGCAAAGGGTGTCACCGGTGGTGGTCTCTTTCAGACCGGCCAGCGCGATGATGTCGCCCGCGAAGGCTTCTTCGATCTCTTCCCGGTCGTTCGAGTGCATCATCATCATACGACCGATGCGCTCTTTCTTGCCCTTGGTCGAGTTCATGATGTTGTCGCCCTTATTCAGCACACCGGAGTAGATGCGCGTGAAGGTGAGCGAGCCCACGAACGGGTCGTTCATGATTTTGAACGCCAGGGCCGAGAACGCCATGTCGTCGTCCGCGCGGCGGGCGATGTTGCGGGTCTCGGTTTCGTCGTCCGGCGCGAAGCCCATGTAATCGACAACGTCGAGCGGGCTCGGCAGGAAGTCGACGACCGCGTTGAGCAGCGGCTGAACGCCTTTGTTCTTGAACGCCGAACCACCGAGCACGGGGACGAATTTCAGGTCGAGGCAGCCCTTGCGAACCAGCTTGCGCAGGGTCGGGATGTCGGGCTCGTTGCCTTCGAGGTATTCCATCATCGCGTCGTCGTCCATTTCGACGGCGTTCTCGATGAGGTGCGAGCGCCACTCTTCGGCGGTCGCCTGAAGCTCGTCACGGATCGGACGGCGCTCCCAGGAGGCGCCGAGGTCTTCGCCGAGCCACACCCACTCTTCCATGGTGATGAGGTCGACGATGCCTTCGAGCTTGTCCTCGGCACCGATCGGGAAGTTCACCGGAACCGGGGTCGCACCGGTGCGGTCCTTGATCATCTGCACGCAGTTGAAGAAGTCGGCGCCGATCTTGTCCATCTTGTTGACGAAGACGAGACGCGGAACCTTGTAACGGTCGGCCTGACGCCACACCGTTTCAGTCTGCGGCTCGACGCCCGCGTTGCCGTCGAGCAGCGCGACGGCGCCGTCGAGAACGGCGAGCGAACGTTCGACTTCGATGGTGAAGTCCACGTGGCCGGGAGTGTCGATGATGTTGAAGCGAACCTTCACGTCATCGGTGCCGGCGTCGGTCGGATCTTCCTGCCACTGCCAGAAGGTCGTGGTCGCAGCCGAGGTGATGGTGATCCCCCGTTCCTGCTCCTGCTCCATCCAGTCCATGGTCGCGGCGCCGTCGTGCACTTCGCCGATCTTGTGGGACCGGCCGGTGTAGTAAAGAATCCGCTCCGTGGTCGTGGTCTTGCCGGCAGCGATGTGCGCCATGATGCCGAAGTTACGGTAGCGTTCGAGGGGATATACGCGTGCCATGTGAATGGGCCTCTCGGGAGTGTTCGGTTACCAGCGGTAATGGCTGAACGCGCGGTTCGCGTCGGCCATCTTGTGGGTGTCTTCGCGCTTCTTCACGGCAGTGCCGCGGCCGTTCACGGCGTCCAGCAGCTCGCCGGCAAGGCGCTCTTCCATCGTGTTCTCGTTGCGGGCGCGGCAGGCGGTGATGAGCCAGCGGATCGCGAGCGCTTCGCGGCGCTCCGGGCGCACTTCGACCGGCACCTGGTAGGTGGCACCACCGACGCGGCGCGAGCGGACCTCGACCGACGGTTTGATGTTGTCGAGCGCTTCGTGGAAGATTTCCACCGGCGCGCGCTTCACCTTGTCCTCGACGCGACCGAGCGCGTTGTAGACGAGTTTCTCGGCGGCGGATTTCTTGCCGTCGACCATCAGGTTGTTCATGAACTTGGTCAGAACCTTATCGCCATACTTGGCGTCAGGCAGAATTTCGCGCTTCTCAGCAGCGTGACGACGGGACATACCAGTCTCTCCTTACTTCGGACGCTTGGCGCCGTATTTCGAACGACGCTGCTTACGATCTTTGACGCCCTGGGTATCCAGCACACCGCGCAGGATGTGGTAGCGGACACCCGGAAGGTCTTTCACACGGCCGCCACGGATGAGCACGACAGAGTGCTCCTGCAGGTTGTGGCTTTCACCGGGGATGTAGCTGATGACTTCGTAGCCGTTGGTCAGGCGGACCTTGGCGACTTTCCGCATGGCGGAGTTCGGCTTCTTCGGGGTCGTCGTGTAGACGCGGGTGCAGACACCACGCTTCTGCGGGTTCCCCTCGAGGTGCATGGACTTGTTGGTCCGGCGTTTCGGCTGACGCGGCTTGCGGATCAGCTGTTGGATCGTTGGCATTGGGCTCGTTTCCCCGTGTTGCAACACTATGTTCTGGGGCGCGCGCCCCGGTTCGTTCAGATTTCAGCGCCTTTCGCGTCCGAAAAACGCAAGATACCGCACCCGCCCCAGTCAGCCGGGGCGACGCGGTGGGTTCATCAGAGGATCGGGGCGGTGAGGCCCGGATCATGGCCACTTCAGTTCTGCAGACGGACGGGCGGAGACACTTCCCCTGTTGTCCGGGTGCGCGCCGTATATGGGGAGTCGGATGGCTTGTCAACGCCGATGGGCCAGAATCCGCGAGCGCCCCGTGAAAAGCCCATGACCCTTGCAAAAAAGCGGTTTTGGGAGGATGATTCAAGCAATCCGGTAGGGTGGAACAACCGCCCACCGCATTCACGCAATCGAGGCGAGCAAACAATGAAACTTCTTCGGATATCCGCGGCCCTGGCCGCTTGTGTGGCCGTGAGCGGCTGCGCCATTTTCGGCGGCAAGCCGATCTCCGGCAAAGGCGCCGCACTGATCGACAGTTCTCCGGGCGTCGACGTGTCCCGTCTGGACGACCCGCAGGGCGAGGCCGATTTCCAGACGGCGTTCCAGTACGTTCAGGGCCAGAACGCCACCACGAACATGCCCAGTTCGGGGAGCGCCTCCTACCTCGGCGGGTTCGGCGCCGACGCCTCGGGCGATATCGACGGCTTCATGACCGGCGCCCTTAGCATGACGGTGACCAACCTCAATAACGGCGCGGTCTCGGGCACGGCGGACGAGTTCGCGCTCTACAATGCCGACGGGTCGCGGAACCGGACGTTCTCGGGCGTCATCCTGATGGACGGCAACGTTGCAGGCACCGGGCTCACCGCCACGGGTAACGACAACCTGCGCGACAATGCCACCGGGCTGGAAACCGACGCGACGCTGGCTCTCGACGGCGCGTTCCGGGACATCTCGCGCCAGGGCCGGGCCAGCGCGGCCACGGGGACGGCGACGGGCAGCGGCACCGGCGGCTTCTCCTTCGCGCTGGACGACGGGAAATTCTTCCTCGTCGAGCAGGACTGACACCCGGCGCGCGCCGTGGCCACTGTCCCGAACAGCCTCGCGCTCCTGTCGGTGCGCAACGAAGGCCCGTTCCTCCTCGAATGGGTCGCATGGTACCGGATGCTCGGTTTCGACCGCATCCTCGTCATGCATAACGACTGCACCGACCATTCCCCGCAGCTTCTCAGGCTGCTGGAGCGCGAGGGAGTTCTCACGCAGAAAAAGCACCAGCCGGACCCGGAGCGCCCGCCGCAGCCGCAGGCGCACCGGCTGGCCGCGCGGCAGGATCTCGTGCGGCAGGCCGAGTGGGCGTGGGTCTGCGACACCGACGAGTTTCTCGTGATCCATCCCGGTGAGGGTCTGCTCGCGGATCTGATCGCGGCCTGGCCCGAGGGGGCCGAGGCGATGGCGGTGCATTGGAAGATTTACGGGACGGACGGCGCCGAGGGCTGGGTCGACCAGTTCGTCCACCGGTCATCGGTCCGCTGCGCGGCAACGGATGCCCAGCAGAACACGCAGTTCAAATGCCTGACCCGGACCCCGGCGAATTGGAACTGGCTGCGCTCGCACGGGCCAAAAGGCTGGCGCGGTCCCGGCACGTGGGAGGAGGTGGAGAACCGGATGGTGCTGGCCGATCGCTCCGCGCTCTCGGGCTATTCGCCGGAACAATCGCCCGCGAACGGCACCGCGCGCGACCGGATCACGCATGAGCTGGCACAGGTCAATCACTACGCGCTGCAGTCGCGTGAGCGTTTCCTTCTGAAGAAAGGCACGCTCGGCGCCGCTGCGCATCTGGACCGGTACACGGACGATTTCTTCGCACGGTTCGACCATAACGAGGAAACGGATTCCTCCGCGTTGAAATACGCGGACCGGTTCGATGCGGAATATGCCCGGCTGTCGGCGATCCCCGGCGTATTGCGGCTCCATCACCTGTGCTGCGCGGATTACCTTGCCGCCATTGCCGCGAAGCTCGGTCGCGACGAGGCGGCCTACCCGGCCATCGCGGCGCATCGGGAAACGGCGGCTGCCCTGCCCGCCCATGCACGCCCGACCAAAGGGGACGGGGCCTGGCGAACCGAGTAGTTGGAACGAAAAAGCCCCGCCGGTTCGGCGGGGCTTTTCTTGTTTCTGGTTCGTGGCTTACGGCTGCTCGTCGCCGCTTTCCGGCGTTTCCACCAGGCCGCTGTCGCCGAACGGATCGACGTCTTCCGCCGGGGCCGCGAGCGCCGCCGCGGCTTCCGCCTCGGCCCGTGCCGCGTCGATGACCTTGCGGTCCCGCTCCTGCGCGATAGAGCGCACCTTCATGGTGGCCCCGCCGGTGCCGGCCGGGATCAGGCGACCCACGATGACGTTCTCCTTGAGACCGACGAGCTTGTCGCGCTTGCCCTGCACCGAAGCCTCGGTGAGGACCCGCGTGGTCTCCTGGAACGACGCCGCCGAGATGAAGCTGCGGGTTTGCAGCGACGCCTTGGTGATCCCGAGCAGGATCGGCTGACCTTCCGCCGGGCGGCCGCCCTTGGAGATCGCCTTCTCGTTCGCCGCATCGAACTCGGCCTTGTCCACGTGCTCGCCCTTGAGCAGCGTGGTCTCGCCCGAATCCATGATCTCCCACTTCTGGAGCATCTGGCGCACGATGACCTCGATGTGCTTGTCGTTGATCTTCACGCCCTGCAGGCGATAGACGTCCTGCACCTCGTCGATCATGTACTCGGCAAGCGCCTCGACCCCCCTGATGGCGAGGATGTCATGCGGCGCGGGATTGCCGTCCATGATGTACTCGCCCTTCTGGATAAAGTCGCCTTCGGCCACCGGAATATGCTTGCCCTTGGGCACCATGTATTCCACCGGCTCCATGCTCTCGTCCGAGGGTTCGATCGAGATGCGACGCTTGTTCTTGTAGTCGCGCCCGAAGCGGACGTAGCCGTCGATCTCGGCGATGATGGCGTGGTCCTTGGGACGACGCGCCTCGAACAGTTCGGCCACACGCGGCAGACCACCGGTGATGTCCTTGGTCTTGGCGCCCTCGCGCGGGATCCGGGCGACAACGTCGCCGGCCTGCACGTCGGCCCCGTCCTCGACCGAGAGGATGGCGTCCACGGACATCGGGTAGGTGATCGGGTTGCCCTGGTCGTTACGCACCGGCTCGCCGTTCTCGTCCGCGAGGATGAGTTCCGGCTTGAGGTCGGAGCCACGCGGCGCGGCGCGCCAGTCGGTCACGATTTTCTGGGTCATGCCGGTGGCGTCGTCGGTTTCGTCCCGCACGGAGATGCCCGAGACGAGGTCGACGAATTTCACCGTGCCACCCGCTTCCGCGATGATCGGAAGGGTGTAGGGGTCCCATTCGAAGAGCTTGTCGCCCCGCTCGATCTTCTGCGCGTCCTTCACGAAGAGCTTGGAGCCGTAGCCCGGCTTGTAGCTCGCCCGTTCGACGCCGTTCTCGTCCATGATCGCAACCTGCATGTTGCGGCCCATGATGATGAGCTCGCCCGACGCGTTGGTCAGGGTGTTGGCGTTGCGGAACTCGATCGTGCCGCCCTGCCCCGCTTCCTGGAAGGACTGCTGACCACCCTGCGCGATGCCGCCGATGTGGAAGGTCCGCATCGTCAGCTGCGTGCCGGGTTCGCCGATGGATTGCGCCGCGATGATGCCGACGGCTTCGCCGACGTTCACCTTGGTGCCGCGGGCGAGGTCACGGCCGTAGCAGGCCGCGCAGACGCCCTCTTCGGACTCGCAGGTCAGAGGCGAGCGGATGCGCATGGAGGCCACGCCCGACTCGTCGATGAGGTCCGCCTTGCGCTCGTCGATCAGCTCGCCGCGCGCCACCAGCACCTCTTCGGTCGCCGGGTGGAGCACGTCGTCCGCCGACACGCGGCCGAGGATACGCTCGGCCAGCGTCGCGACCACTTCACCGTCGTTGACCGCGGCCGAGGCCGTGATCGCGTTTTCGGTGCCGCAGTCGAGGTCACGCACGATGCAGTCCTGCGCCACGTCCACGAGACGGCGGGTCAGGTAACCCGAGTTCGCGGTCTTGAGCGCGGTGTCGGCCAGACCCTTACGGGCGCCGTGGGTCGAGTTGAAGTACTCGAGCACGGTCAGGCCTTCCTTGAAGTTCGAGATGATCGGCGTCTCGATGATTTCGCCCGACGGCTTGGCCATCAGGCCGCGCATCCCGCCGAGCTGCTTCATCTGGGCCGGGGAACCCCGGGCACCGGAGTGCGACATCATGTAGACCGAGTTGGGCTCCATCTCGGCGCCCGCATCGTCCACGCGCACGGCCGAGATGTCGGCCATCATCGCGTCGGCGACCTGGTCCGAGCACTTGGACCACGCGTCCACCACCTTGTTGTATTTCTCGCCAAGGGTGATGAGGCCGTCCATGTACTGCTGTTCGAACTCCTTCACCTGCTCGCGCACGGAGTCGACGATGGTCCACTTGGAGTCCGGGATCACCATGTCGTCCTTGCCGAATGAGATGCCAGCCTTGAAGGCCTCCTTGAAGCCCATCGACATGATCTGGTCACAGAAGATGACCGACTCCTTCTGGCCGCAGTAGCGGTAGACGGTGTCGATGACCTGCTGCACTTCCTTCTTGCGCAGGAGCCGGTTGACGAGGTCGAACGGCGCCTTTGCGTTGAGCGGAAGCAGCGCGCCGAGCAGAACGCGGCCCGGGGTCGTCTCGTAACGCACGAAGACTTCCTGGCCGGTTTCGTCGATCTGCTTGATGCGTGCCTGGATCTTGGAGTGCAGATGCACCTCGCCCGCGTTCAGGGCGTGCTGAACTTCGTCCACGTCGGCGAAGACCATGCCTTCGCCCTTCATGCCCTTGCGCTCCATCGTGATGTAATAGAGGCCAAGGATCATGTCCTGCGACGGCACGATGATCGGCGCGCCGTTGGCAGGCGACAGCACGTTGTTGGTCGACATCATCAGCACGCGCGCTTCCAGCTGGGCTTCCAGCGAGAGCGGCACGTGGACGGCCATCTGGTCACCGTCGAAGTCCGCGTTGAACGCCGAACAGACGAGCGGGTGAAGCTGGATCGCCTTACCTTCGATGAGCATCGGCTCGAACGCCTGGATGCCCAGACGGTGCAGCGTGGGCGCGCGGTTCAGGAGAACCGGGTGCTCACGGATGACCTCGTCGAGGATGTCCCAGACCTCGGGGCGCTCTTTCTCGACCAGTTTCTTGGCCTGCTTCACGGTGCTGGACAGCCCTTTGGCCTCC
>CAXRHZ010000015.1:0-39658 GCA_964230745.1 Maritimibacter sp.
TGTCTCTGTCCGCCGTTTTCGCGGGTTCGGTTTTGGCTGGATTTTGCGGTTTACAGGGAATTAACAGGGAAATTCCGATTTCTGAGGCTGATTTTACGCGATTCCGCGGATTCTTGCCCCGGATAGGCACGTGTTTTCAGGGGTTTGCGGGGCAATTCCCTGTTCTTTCCAGAACAGGGAATTCCAATCCCGTGATCAGGGAATCCATTAGGTGGAAACAGGGAATGAGGCGGCAAGAACAGGGAACCCGTTTCGGCCGCCTGTTCAGCGGAAGCCGGGCGCACCCAGCTCGGGCAATCGGCCGTCGTCTTCGTCGTCGGCATAGGGGGGCAAGTCCGCCCAAAGCAGGGTCACTGCATGCCTGTCCCGACCGACGCGGGTCTGCTCGAAGAGCTCGATCTCCGGGCGGCGCGTCCAGGCCGCCGCGTGGGTCTCCCGGAATGCCGTAATGCCCCGGTCCCCTTTCGAGACCACTTGGAAGGCCCGGGTGATCTTTGGCAGGGGATCGTTCTTCTTGAGCGCGAGGTACGGGAACCCTTCTCCGCGGACGGAATACCGCACCCGGCCTTCGTGGGACCAGATCGCGGCCAGGGTCTCGTCCCGCCGTTCGACCATGCGAGGGATGCAGGCCTCGCCGCTGAGGTCGAGGGCGCGGCTCAAGTGCTGGGCGTCTCGCAGGTCCGGGTCGCGGGAGAGATGGCGGTCGAACATGGCGGGCGGGGCCAGGAGCTCGATCGCGAACCGGTTGGCCTCGGCCTCCTGGCGCAGCTCCCGGGGTCCTTCACGGGTCTCGCGCATGTCGCTGGTGGTGCAACGGAAGCCGGTCTCGCCGGAGATCTCGTGACGTTCGAGCAGGAAATGCCCGAGCTTGTGGGCGATCGTGAAACGGGCGCGTTGATCTCCGAGGCGACAGTTTGCGAGGATGACGCCATCGCTGCGGACCCGGTCCGTCAGGAGCATGCCCTCGAACCCGTCGAACCTGTCGATCCGGACCTCCGAGATGTCGAGACCGAGCGCGATCTCGACGACCGGAACCGCCGCAGCCACCGGGCCCAGCTGGGCGTGCAGGCGTGCCGCCAATCGCTCAGGCGCGTGGATATCCGCGAGGTCGATCCGGTCGAGCGCCAAGGCTCAGCGGCCCTCCGAGGCCCTGGCCTTCATCGATGCGATCAGTTCTTCGACGATCGCCCGGTCCCGTTCGGTCAGGCTTTCCAGGTCGCGGTGCATCCGGCCGACCTTGATGTCTTCGGGCGCCGGCTCGGGCGCCGTGCCGGTCAGGACGTCGATGCTCACGCCGTAATGTGTGGCCAGTTTGCGCACGAGCTCGAAGGACGGATTGCGGCTGCGGCCTTTCTCCAGTTCCCAGACATGCGCCTTGGAGACGCCGACGGCGTCCGCGACCTGCTGCAGCGACTGGCCCGAGGTCTGGCGCAGTCTCATGAGACGTTCCCCGATCTCCATGGATCCTCCCCGTTCGCCATGTCTGACGACCGTATACGCCCAGATTGACCGGAGCGCAATCGTAAGATACATCATACACCACAGGCAGGCAGAGCCGATTCTGTCGAACGAGCAGTTTGAGGAGGTCAGTAATGACCCGAGACAAGATCGAATACGTCGCCCTGGGCGACCTCACCCCCTGGGCGCGCAACGCCAGAACGCATTCGAAGAAGCAGGTGCGCCAGATCGCGGCCTCCATCGAGACCTTCGGGTTCACCAACCCGGTCCTGATCGACGAGCGCCGAATGATCCTTGCAGGCCATGGCCGGGTCGCGGCCGCGGAGCTTCTCGGGCTTGGAGAGGTGCCGTGCCTACGGCTCGACCACATGAGCGACGCAGAAAAGCGCGCCTATGTACTGGCGGATAACAAGCTGGCGCTGAATGCGGGCTGGGACGAGGATCTTCTGGCGGCGGAGCTGGGGGCCCTGATGGAGGTGGAGCTCGACTTCGACGTGGGACTGACGGGGTTCTCGATTCCGGAGATCGACGGGATCCTGGAGGCGGTGGCGCCGGAAGAGCCGGACGATCCGGCGGACGAAGTGATCCCGGAGGAGGCGTCGCGGCGGGTGCATCCCCGCGATGTCTGGCAGCTCGGGCGTCATCGGCTGGTGTGCGGCGATGCGCTCGACGCGGCGGTGGTCGGGGACCTGATGGCGGGGGAGGTCGCGCGGATGGTGTTCTCGGACCCGCCATACAACGTGCCGATCGACGGGCATGTGGGCAACTCCGGCCGGGTGCAGCATCGGGAGTTCGCGATGGCCTCCGGCGAGATGAGCACGGAGGCCTTCACCGGGTTCCTCGCGACCGCGCTCGGGAACATGGCGGACCACGCGCTGGAGGGGTCGATCCACTTCCTGTGCATGGACTGGCGCCACATGGGCGAGATGCTGGCCGCGGGAGAGGCGGTTTATGACGATCTGAAGAACCTCATCGTCTGGGCCAAGGACAACGGGGGCATGGGGACGTTCTACCGCTCGCGTCACGAGCTGATCTTCGCCTTCAAGAAGGGCACCGCGCCCCATGTGAACACGTTCGAGCTGGGCCAGCACGGGCGGTACCGTACCAATGTCTGGCAATACCGGGGCGTGAACACGTTACGTGCCGGCCGGATGGAGGAGTTGGCGCTGCATCCGACCGTGAAACCCGTGCAGATGATCGCGGACGCGATCCGCGATGTCTCCGGGCGGGACGAGATCGTGCTCGACCTGTTCGGAGGGTCGGGCTCCACCCTGATCGCGGCGGAGAAGGCCGGACGGCGTGGCTACCTGTGTGAGCTCGACCCGATCTATTGCGACCGGATCGTGGCCCGGTGGGAAGCCTATGCCAAGGATGACGCGGAGCAGGTGGTCTGCGGATGGTCCGCGCCCGCGGCACGGCTGGAGGCAGCCGAATGACCGGGGGCAAGCAGACACTACCGGCTGTGCGTCCGGATGCGACCTACGAGGTGGGCTATGGCAAGCCGCCGGTCGCCTCGCGCTTTGCGAAGGGTCAGTCCGGCAATCCGAAGGGCCGTCCTCGAGGGGCGAAGTCGAAGCGGCCGGCCCTAAACGAGGAACGTCTCAAGGACATCATCCTGGACGAGGCTTACCGCGACATCACCGTGCGGGACGGGGGCCGCAGCGTGACGGTTCCGATGGCGCAGGCGATCGTGCGCGCGATGGCGGTCAACGCGGCCAAGGGGCAACACCGGGCTCAGCGCCTGTTCGCCGAGATGCTCGCGGCGACGGAACGGCAGAACAAGGCGCTGGCGGATGAATGGCTGGAGACGGCCATCACCTACAAGGTCGAATGGGACCGGGAACTGGCCCGCCGCGAGCAGCTCGGGATCACGGACCTGCCCGCGCCGCTGCCGCATCCGGACCAGGTGAAGATCGACATGAATACGGGGCAAGCCTGGATCGAGGGGCCGGCCACGAAAGAGCAGGTTGCGCAGGTGGAGCTCTTGCAGCAGCGACGTGAGGACTGGGTCCGCGAGGTGGAGGGTCTGGAGCAGATGCTCGAGACCGAGAGCGACGCGGCCGTGCGCGCCGTCGTGGAGGAGGATCTCGCGAGCACGCGGGAGACGCTCGCGATCATCGACCGCCTGTTGGGCTGAGACGCCGGATTGACCGCGTGTCAGACGCCGAGGGCGCGTTCCTGCTCTTGCCAGTCGAGCGGGAGCGGAAGGCGCACCAGCCGGGTGAGGGTGAGGTCCGGGGGCTGTGTGCCGTCGAGAATGGCGGCCTGGATCTTCGGAGAGAGGAAGGCGAGCTTGGCGCGCGTGCGCAGGAAGGCCTCCGATTGCCCTTCACGGCGCGCGATCTCCGCGAGGGAGATGCCGGCCGCTAGCGCCTGTGTCCAGCGATGGGCGCGGAGCAACATGGCCTGCAAATGCGGATCGGGGTCGGATGGCGCCTCGCCCACCACGATCTTGGTCTCGACACCGCGGCGACGGATCTGGAGCGGCGCGGACACATCCCCCAGCGCCGGATCGAGATCAGCGACGGCAATCCCCAGCCGCGTGGACAGCGCCGCGAGGTCGAGGGTGACCCGGATCTCGCTGCGCGTCAGGCTACCGTGATCGACCAGGGCCGCTGCATCCTGGCCATAGGTGTCTTCGAGGCCCTGTTGCACGGCGGAGAAGGCTCTCCCGATCTCGTCGGCCCGGGCGGAATCCGGTCGGGCAAGCAGCCGATGCTCCCTGCGTGCCCACTCCAAGTGTGCGATCAGGAGGTCCCGGACGCGCGCCTCCAGCGTGGCGGCCGGCAGGCGCCAGCCGGTCGGGTCCGCACCCCCCGAGACCAGGCGGTTGGAGACGTAGTAGCGCAGACGACGACCGGCCTTGGTCGTGTGGGTGGGTGTAAGCCGGTCGCCGGTCTCGTCGCACAGCTTGCCCGTGAGCCAGGCCGGCGACGGGGGCACGGTCCTCTTGGTGTCCGAATGACCGCCGAGTCGCGTGCGGGAGCGACCGGAGCTCGTTTGCATCAGAGTTTGAACGCGCTCCCAGAGCGTGTCGTCGATGATGGCCTCGTGCTGTCCGGGCCAGACCTTGTCCTTGTGCCGGATCCGGCCGCGATAGAGTGGATTGCGCAGGAGGTGATAGATCTGCCCGCGCGAGAGCGGCTTGCCGCCTGTAACCACACCCCTGGTGTTCCGTTCCTTGGACCGGATGCCTTCCCGCCCCGCCGCATCCTCGACCCGGCGCAGGCAACCGTGGTCGGCATAGAGTTCGAAGAGACGCCGGACCGCTCTGGCTTCGTCGGGATTGACCGTGAGCACGCGCGTGGCCCCGTCAGCAGGTCGGTCATACCCGAGGGGCACGTTGCCCCCCATCCAGAGCCCCTTCTTCTTCGAGGCGGCGATCTTGTCGCGGATGCGCTCGGCCGTGACCTCGCGTTCGAACTGGGCAAAGGACAAGAGCACGTTCAGGGTCAGCCGGCCCATCGACGACGATGTGTTGAAGGCCTGCGTCACGGAGACGAAGGAGCAGCCTGCGGCCTCGAGCCGGTCGACCAGCCTCGCGAAATCCGCCAGCGACCGGGTCAGCCGGTCGATCTTGTAGACGACCACCATGTCGATCCGGCCAGCGTCGATCTCGTCCAGGAGCCGCTGAAGGGCAGGGCGCTCGAGTGTGCCCCCGGATATCCCGCCGTCGTCGTAACGGGCCGGCAGCCTCTTCCAGCCCTCGTGGCGCTGGCTGGCGATATAGGCCGCGCAGGCCTCGTGCTGGGCGTCGAGCGAGTTGAAGTGCTGATCCAACCCCTCGTCCGACGACTTCCGGGTGTAGATGGCGCAGCGGATGGTGGCCCCTGTCATGACCGGCCTTTCCCCGTGAGGCCGAAGAACCGCGGCCCGGACCAGTGCGCCCCGGTGATCTCCCGCGCGATGACCGAGAGCGATCGCCAGGTCTTGCCGTTCCAGGCAAAGCCCTCCTCGGTCACATCGACCACGTGGGTGACGCCGTTCCACTCCCGCAAGAGCCGCCCGCCGGGCTTGAGGCCTGGGGTCGATGTCTTGGGCCTTGCCTCTCCCTGCGCTGTCCGCAGCGCAGCCAGCACGGACTTCGGCAGACCGCCCGCCTGGCGCGCCTGGACCTCGAAGGCGAGAAAGCGGCGGAGAAAGCTTTGGCTCATGCCCTTGGGCGCGGGGCCCTTGAAGACCTCCGACCAGGCCGCGAGAAGTGCGGCCCGGTCCATGGTCTCCAGTTCCTCCACGCGGATCATTCGGCCGCCGCAGGCGACGCCGTGATGCGGTAGCGCGCCGCGCCCGCCTTGCCGTCGCCCGGCGTGAAGCGTTTAACTGTGTGGCCCGCCTTGCGAAAGCCGCTCAGCGCCGCCCGCGCCGAATGCGCCTGCCACCCGGTCGCCTTGCAGATCGCGTCCAGCGTCGCCCCGTCCGGCCGCTCCAGCATCGCGCGGACCTTGGCCTTCTTCGTCTGTTTGGGTTTGGTCATGGTCTTCTCCTCTGGTTGCCGGGCGCAGCGGGATGCCGCCCCCGGTACCGAGGCGCGCCCGGGAAGGCCGGGCGTGGGAGCAGTGACGCTCTGTTTGCGCAGGGAGTCCAGTGGGGATTGGAGAGAAAGGATTTAGAATGTTTCCAAGTCTGCGCAAATGTTTTTGAAATCTGCGGTCGCTTGTCAGGACGGAACGGCGACGGCCCAGGCAGAGGGCATGAAGACGTTGAGTGAATTCAAGAAAGAGCTCCAAGGCGAACAACTTGAGCATCTGACGCATTTGTATCCCCACAGCCTGGAGCCCTGGAAACGTAACGCGCGCAAGCATTCCAAGAAACAACTCAAGCAGATCGCGGAGTCGATCCGAACCTTCGGATTCACCACCCTGTCCTGATAGACCAGAAGCGGCAAATTCCCCCCGGTCACGGTCGGGTTGAAGCTGCGAAGATGATTGGCATAGGGACAGTCTGGTCACGTCCACGGCATGGTTCGGTTCAGGATTTACGAACAGGTGCCGTACCCGCACAAAGATTTGGCATGGCGAGATTATTTTGCCCTTTATTCCATCCACGGTCGATTAGCAATGCGAGGCATCTTGTCCGCCCGATTTGGTTGAGCTAGCGATGATTTGTGACCGATCAAACTTAATCCCGTTGACCTCCAACGGAGCCAAAAAACCTGCGGACGAATTGATGAGTTTTCAAGATGATCCGGTCACTATCGGCTTTCTTTTCTCCGACACTGGGGTGACCTCGGTGATCGAGAGCGCGCAGAAGCTTGCGGCCACACTCGCTGTCAAAGAAATTAACGCGGAGGGAGGCCTGCTTGGGCGCGAAATCCGGATCGAGGGGCGCGATACCGGCTCTGATCCGCAACGGTTCAGGTCCGAGGCCGAGCGGCTCCTGACGAAAGTGGGGGTCGTCGCACTGTTCGGATGCTACATGTCCTCGACGCGCAAGCCGGTCCTTCGTGAAGTCGAGGCGCACGGTTCGATGCTGTTCTACCCGACCCATTACGAGGGGTTCGAATACGCCAAGGGCTGCATCTACTCCGGGGCCGCGCCAAACCAGAACGCCCGGTGGCTCGCAGATTTCATGACCGAGACTTACGGCAAGCGATATTTCTTCGTCGGGTCGAACTACGTGTTTCCCTACGAGCTCAACCGGATCATGCGCGACCTGCTGTCCAACCGCAGCGCCGAGGTTGTCGACGAAGTTTTCGTCCCGCTCGACTCGACGCAAGCCGATATCGACAAGGTGATCGGCAAGATCGCGGCGGCCACGGCGGCGGAGGGGCCGCTGATCATCTTTTCAACATTGGTGGGCGACGGCGCGATCCAGTTCTATCAGGCTTATCACGATGCCGGCTTCGACCGGCGAACGTCGCCGATCTGTTCCGTGACGACCGGCGAACCGGAGTTCAAAGTCATCGGCAAAGCTGCGTCTATCGGGAACGTGAAGGCGGCGCCGTATTTCAATGTCATCAAGAGTGAGGCGAATGCGACCTTCGTCAAGGCCTACACCGAGCGCTTCGGCACAGCCGTTCCGCTTTGTGCCGAGTCAGAAGCAGCCTATTTCCAGGTAAAGCTCTTCGCAGAGGCGGTGCGGCGGGTCGGAACGTTCCACCGGGACGACGTCCTGCGGGTCCTGCCGACCTTCTCCTTCGAAGCGCCGCAGGGGCCGGTCCGTGTGGACGAGATTACCCATCACACCTCGGTCTGGCCGCGCGTGGCGATCGTCCGGGCGGACGGGGAATTCGAGATTGTCCGAGAAGCGTCCGGACCGGTTGCGCCGGCCCCCTACCTGATGGAGTTGGACGATCCGATCGAAATGCCGGGATCCAAGACGGAGGGCGAAAAAGTCTAATGGCACGCGTACGTCTCAAGGATCTGCGCGGTCTGAGAGTGGTCATCGTCCATCCACCCGATACAGATGGAAAGACAATTCGCGACCAACTCACTCGTATCGGCTGCCGAACGGAATTCGTCTGGCCTGCGACGAAAGAACTTCCACCGGGAGCTGACGTGCTCTTTTTGGGTCTGTTTTTCGACAGCCAGGAGGAGGTCAAGGCTATGCTGCGCAAGGCAGAGAAGCCGGGTCCGACGATCATCGGTGTCATCGATTACGAGAACCCGACCATGCTCGAACTCCTGCTCGACATACGTGCGACGGGCGCAGTTTCGAAGCCGGTGCACAGCTTCGGCATGCTGACGAACCTGGTTATCGCGCGGGCGACATGGCGCGAGAACATGGAGGCACAAACGAAGGTCGCGCGACTCGAAAAGAAGCTCACGGGACAGAAGATCATCGCCAAGGCGAAGTCGATTCTGATGGATATGCACCAAATGTCTGAGCTTGATGCTCATAAAATGATCAGAGACCAAGCAATGTCCAAGCGAACTTCGATCGAAGAGATGGCACAGGCCATCATCAATGCAAATGAACTCTTGTCAGCTAAACCAAGGGACGTATAGTCGAATCACGGTCCGGCCAATGATGTCTGGGCCAATGCAGACCCCTGCACGCCGGACTTTCGCGGCAGGAGGTATGAACAAGGCGAAGGGCGCGATGGAGCGCTCTGAGGGTCGGTTCAACTGAACGCTGACCACCATCGCCGGGAACCGGCGATGTCGCGGGCGCAGACGCCCAGCCAGGCGTGAGAGCGCATCCGCACATGACCTGATCGGCACAATGCCAGGGTCCGTGCGTCTTCACACGGTCACACGTAAAGCCGCTGATGCGTCACGCGTCGGCATATCGAATAATTCTTGAGCAAAGGGGGCTTCCATGAGCCTCGGCAGGGCGCCTGCGCGCGCGCCAGATGCTGGCACAGTTGTGCCTGCACGGGGGACGCGCGTTTACAACCGGATCCTCGGCGACGCGAGTGCGGACGCGTTTCACGATGCGCTGCATGCGCTGGAACACGCACATGCCGTCGATCACCTGCGCATGCCGCGCGGTGACCTGTCCCGCCGTCGCCTACGCGCCGTGACGGAGAAGGGGCAGGACGTGGCCATCGCGCTCCCCCGCGATCAGCAACTCTTCGACGGTGCCGTCCTTGCTTTGGACGATCACGCGGCGCTCGTCGTGAGGGTGGAGACCGAGCAATGGCTCCGCCTGACTGCGAGGGATCAGGGCATGGCGCTCCGCCTCGGGTACTTTTGTGGCAACCTCCACTGGCGTGTCCGGTTCGAGGATGAGACGCTCCTGATCGCCATCGAAACCGAAGAGCGTCTCTACCTCGACCGCCTCGCCCCGATGCTTGACGCGGGCGACGTGGCGCTGGCCGAACAGGGAGGCGCCCCATGAATGCCCTTGCACATCTCCGGATGTTGCAGTGCGCTGACACGGCCTTTCCGTCCGGCGGCTTTGCCTTCTCCTCGGGGCTCGAGTCGCTTGGCGACGACGGGCATGTGACCCGAGCGGAGGATGTGCAGCGTATTCTCGAGACGCAGATACTCGACCGCTGGCTCGAGTTCGATCGCGTCTTCCATCACCGGGCCTGCGCGGCGGCGGACGACCCCGCGCGGCTCCTGGACATCGATCACCAGTGCCACCTTCAATCCGGTGCGGACCGACTTGCCGAAGCATCCCGTCGGGTCGGACGCTCGTTGCTCACGGTTCACGCGAAGATGCAGACGCCCTGCGTCGTGCCTTATCGCACGGCGCTGTTCGAAGCCGGGCGGGCTGACAGCGCGGGCTACGAGCCGGTGGTGCAGGGTGTGATCGGCTTCGGTCTCGGGCTTAACCCTCCCGAGACCGAAGCCGGTGCCCTTCACTCGGTCATCATGAACTTTCTCTCAGCCGCGGTTCGTTTGGGTCAGCTCGGTGCCATCGAGGCACAGGTGCTTCTCGCCCGCGTGCTCCCCGGTCTCGCCGAAGCGCTCAAAGCGCCCGTCCCGGAGCGGGCCGGCGCCTTCTCACCCCTGGCCGAAATCGCAGCGCTACGCCGCTCCGATGAGCGCGCCAGCCTTTTTGCCACCTGAACCCCAAGGATACGATGCTTCTTACGCCCACGGAACTGGAACGGCTCACGATCTACACAGCCGCGGAACTTGCCCGGAAACGCCGCGCAGGCGGGCTTCGCCTAAATGCGCCCGAGGCCGTCGCGATCATATCCGACGATATCCTGGAGGGCGCGCGCTACGGCAAGAGCGTGGCCGAGCTGATCTCGGAAGGCTCCACGATCCTGAACAGCGATGACGTTATGCCGGGCGTCGCAGACCTCCTTCCGATGATTCAAGTCGAGGCCATGTTCCCGGATGGAACCAAGCTCGTCACCGTCCACGATCCGATCCGTCCGGGGCCCTCCGGCGAGGCAAGCCCCATCGGCAAACCGGGTGAAATCCGGGCCGCCGAAGGCGAAGTCGAACTGAACGCGGGCCGTGAAAAGCGCGTCCTGACCGTCAAGAATACCGGGGACCGTCCGGTTCAGGTCGGCTCCCACTACCATTTCTTCGAAACCAACAAGGCGCTGGATTTCGACCGGGACGCGGCGTTCGGCTTCCGCCTCGACATTCCCGCGGGCACTGCCGTGCGTTTCGAGCCGGGGCAGGAAAAGGAGGTCGCGCTGTGCACCTTCGGGGGCAACAAGCGCCTGTCCGGCCTCAACAATCTGACGCAAGGCAAGATGGGCGATGAGGGCAAGGCGGACGCCCTGGATCGAGCCCGTGCTGCTGGTTTCAAGGGGGCCTGAGCGATGGCGACGATGACCCGCGCGGAATACGCGGCCATGTTCGGGCCCACGACCGGCGATCTCATGCGGCTGGGCGATACCGAGCTTTGGGCCGAGATCGAGCACGACTACACGACCTACGGCGATGAATGCCTCCATGGTGGCGGCAAGACGTTGCGCGACGGGCTTGGCTTGGCCGTTGGCGTCACCAACGCCGACGGCGCGCTCGACATGCTGATCTGCAACGTCGTTGTGATCGACGCCATGGCCGGGATCGTGAAAGGCGATATCGGCATCAAGGATGGCAAGATCGTCGCCATCGGCAAGGCGGGCAACCCGGACGTGATGGAGGGCGTGGACCCGCGCCTGATCGTCGGGGCCGGGACGACCGTTCGTGATGCCGAGGGCATGATCGCCACGGCCGGCGCCATCGATGTGCATGTCCACTTCGACAGCGCCCAGCTTGTCGAACATGCCATCTCGTCGGGGATCACCACCATGCTCGGCGGCTCCCTCGGGCCCATCACGGTCGGGATCGACTCCGGCGGCGTCTTCAACACCGGAAAGATGCTGCAGGCGGCCGAGCACTGGCCGATGAACTTCGGCTTTCTCGGGCGCGGCAATGCGCACAGCCCCGAAGCGATGCACGAGCAGATCGAGAATGGCTGCCTCGGGCTCAAGATCCACGAGGATTGGGGGGCGATGCCCGCGGCCATCGACGCTTGCCTGTCCGTCGCGGACGAACTCGATTTCCAGGTGCAGCTGCATACCGACACGCTCAACGAAAGCGGTTTCGTCGAGGATACGCTCGCAGCCATCGGGGATCGCGCGATCCACATGTATCACACCGAAGGGGCCGGGGGTGGCCACGCGCCCGACATCATCCGCGTCGCGGGTGTGGCGAACTGCCTGCCTTCATCGACGAACCCGACGAACCCCTTCACCGTGAACACCTTCGACGAACACCTCGACATGACGATGGTGTGCCATCACTTGAACCCGCGCGTGCCGGAAGACGTGGCCTTTGCTGAAAGCCGCATCCGCGCGCAGACCATCGCCGCCGAGGACGTTCTGCACGACATCGGCGCGATCTCGATGCTCGGGTCGGACAGCCAGGGCATGGGGCGCATCCACGAAGTCATCGCGCGGACCTGGCAGCTGGCCTCGAAGATGCGCGTGCAGCGCGGGCGCCTTCCCGACGAGACATCGCGCAAGGGCGACAACCTTCGCATCAAGCGCTACATCGCGAAATACACGATCAACGCGGCCCGCTGCTTCGGGATCGAGGAGCATGTGGGCTCCATCGAACCCGGCAAGATGGCCGATATCGTGCTGTGGCGGCCCGGGTATTTCGGCATCAAGCCGGAACTGGTCGTGAAGGGCGGTTTCATCGCCTTGGGCGCGATGGGTGACAGCGCGGCTTCGCTCATGACCTGCGAGCCGCTCATCATGCGGCCCCAGTGGGGCGCGTTCGGAAAGGCCGCCCCCGCGCTGAGCGCCTGCTTCGTGAACCCACGCGCCATCGAGGGCGGCCTGTCGGACCGACTTGGCTTGACGAAGCCGCTCCTGCCCGCCGTGGGCTGCCGCGACCTTCGTAAATCAGACATGCATCTGAACGATGCCTGCCCGGACATCACGGTGGACCCGGCGAGCTTCGAGGTCTTCGTCGACGGCGAACTCGCCACCTGCGAGCCGGCGACCGAACTCCCCCTCACGCAAAGGTACATGCTGCGATGACACGTGTTTTCCCAGTCACGCAATCCGACGACCGCCCGGGAGCCGCCCGTATCGGGATTGGCGGCCCTGTCGGCTCGGGCAAGACCGCGCTGATCGAGGCGCTCATTCCGCTGTTCCATGCGCGTGGCGTCGAGCTGGCAGTCGTGACCAACGATCTTGTCACAAAGGAAGACGCGCGCCGGCTTCAGGCCTCGGGGCTCATCGACCCGGAGCGCGTGGTGGCGGTGGAGGCCGGGGCCTGCCCGCATACCGTCATTCGTGAGGATCCGACGCTCAACATCGCCGCAGCCGACGACCTCGAGGCGCGGTTCCCTGACGTGGACCTGATCCTGATCGAAAGCGGGGGCGACAACCTCGCCTCGACCTTCTCGCTCGATCTGGTCGATTGGTGGATGTTCGTGATCGACGTGGGGCAGGGCGACGACATCCCGCGCAAGCGCGGCCCGGGCATCGTGCAGAGCGACCTGCTAGTGCTCAACAAGCTCGACCTCGCGCCGCATGTCTTCGTCGACGGCCCCGCAACGCTGGCCGAGGCGCGTGTTATCCGGGGCGAAAGGCCGGTGATCGGAACTGTGTGCAAAGGCCGGGCGCAGACCGGGCTGGACGATGTGGTGCGCCTGATCGAGCGCGACCTTCTGTTTCGGGACGTTCCCGCGTGAACATGGTGCCGGGCATATCCCTGTCGACCAAGGCGCATGCCCGGTTGTCCTTTGCGACATCCGGGGGGCGCACCTATCTTGGCCGCCAGTTCACGCCACACCCGTTCCACATAACGCTTCCCTACAACGACCCTGCCGACCCCGACGGGATGGCGACGCTTTACCTCCAAAGCTCGTCCGGCGGCATTTATCGCGGCGACGACCTCGGGCTGCAGGTGACGCTCGTCGACGGCGCGCAGGTCCATCTGACCACCCAAGCCGCCACTATCGTGCATGACGCGCGCGGTGGGGCCGGCGCCAGGCAGGACGTGCGGCTGACCCTCGGCGCCGGCGCATGGCTGGAATACTGCCCTGACCCCGCGATCCTCATGTCGGGTGCCGCGCTCACGAACCGGGTGACCGCGGACCTCGCCGAGGACGCCGTGCTGATCATGAGCGACGCGCAGCTGTGCCACGACCCCGATGGCGACGGCCAGCCCTTTGCCGCACTCGACAGCGAATTGCGTATTTCGGGGCCGGATGGCCCGCTCTTCATCGACCGCTTCGATCTTGCCGGTCGGCACTGGCAGGCGCGTACCGGGGGCTACCCCTGCGCGGGCGTCACCATCGTGGCCGGCGCACCCCAGGCCGGGCCCGCGATGGCCGAGGCGCTCGAGACCCTCGATGGCGTCTACGCCGGGCTGTCCACGCTCGCCGATCGCAACATCGCGATCATTCGGTTTCTCGCCAAAGACGGTGTCGCGCTGTCGCGCGCGCTTCGTGAAACATGGGCCGCCGCGCGTCTGGCGCTGCGCGGTCGGCCCCCGCCACCCCGACGGAAATAAGGCCCACACGCGCCACCTCACGAAACCAACCCCGACCAAACGAGACACACGAGGAGAGGACCCATGCAACACGGTGATATCGCAAGCAACAAGGACACGGCAGGCGTTGCCGTCGTCAACTACAAGATGCCGCGGCTTCATACGAAGGCCGAGGTGATCGAGAACTGCCACAAGATCGCGGACATGGTGCGCGGGATGAAGAAAGGTCTGCCGGGCATGGACCTGGTCATCTTCCCCGAATACTCGACCCAGGGGATCATGTACGACGAAACCGAGATGTACGAGACCGCTGCGCAGATCCCGGGCGAAGAGACCGAGATTTTCGCCGCCGCCTGCCGCGATGCCGACACCTGGGGCGTCTTCTCGCTCACCGGCGAACGGCACGAGGATCATCCCAACAAGGCCCCGTACAACACGCTCATCCTGATGAACAACAAGGGTGAGATCGTTCAGAAATACCGCAAGATCATGCCCTGGGTGCCGATCGAAGGCTGGTATCCCGGCAATTGCACCTATGTCAGCGAAGGCCCGAAGGGTCTGAAGGTCTCGCTCATCATCTGCGATGACGGGAACTACCCGGAGATCTGGCGCGACTGTGCGATGAAGGGCGCTGAACTGATCGTGCGTTGCCAGGGCTACATGTACCCGGCGAAGGAGCAGCAGATCACGATGGCCAAGGCGATGGCCTGGGCCAACAACTCCTACGTCGCCGTGTCCAACGCGACCGGCTTCGACGGGGTCTATACCTTCTTCGGCCACTCCACGATCTGCGGCTTCGACGGGCGCACGCTGGGCGAATGCGGGACCGAGGAAATGGGCATCCAGTACGCCCAACTTTCGGTGTCGGCGATCCGCGAAGCGCGGCGCACGATGCAGTCGAACAACCACCTCTTCAAGCTCGTCCACCGCGGCTACACCGGCATGATCAACTCCGGCGATGGCGACAAGGGCACGGCCGATATGCCCTACGACTTCTACCGCAAGTGGGTCGAAGACCCCGAGGGCACCCGCGAGATGGTCGAGGCGATGACCCGCCCGACCGTGGGGGTCGAGGAATGCCCGATCGACGGCATTCCCAACGAAGGCACGGAAAAAGAGCACCGCTGATCGCTCTCGGCATGGGCCGGCCCGGTGCCGGCCCACGCTGCCCCTCGCAATAGTCCAGACGAAAGACCCGGTCATGCTTGACGCCTACCGCATCCACGACGAGCCGAGCTATCACCCCAGCGGCGACGAGGTGGCTTATTACGAAGCCGCCTACGAGACGCGACTTCCGGTCATGCTCAAAGGGCCGACGGGGTGCGGCAAGACGCGCTTCGTCGAGCATATGGCGTGGCGTCTGGAAAAGCCCCTGGTCACCGTGTCGTGCCACGAGGACATGACCGCCTCCGACCTGGTTGGTCGCTACCTTCTCGGCCCGGACGGCACGCATTGGCAGGACGGGCCCCTTACCCTGGCCGTGCGCCACGGGGGCATCTGCTATCTCGACGAGATCGTCGAGGCCCGGCAGGACACCACCGTCATCATTCACGCGCTGACCGACGATCGCCGCATCCTTCCGCTCGAGAAGAAGGGCGAACTCGTCACCGCGCACCCGGATTTCCAGCTCGTGATCTCCTACAACCCCGGCTACCAGTCGGTGCTGAAAAACCTCAAGGAATCGACCAAGCAGCGCTTCTGCGCGCTCGACTTCGACTATCCCGCGCCCGAGATCGAGGCCGAGATCGTCGCGGGGCAGGCGGGTCTGTCGACGCAGGACGCCAAGCGCCTTGTCCAGATCGCGGGCAAAAGCCGGAACCTGCGCGGGCAGGGGCTGGATGAAGGAGCGTCCACCCGGATGCTCATCCATGCCGGTCGCCTCATGCATTCGGGCCTGCCGCTTGAGAAAGCCTGCGAATTCGCGCTGATCACGCCCATCACCGACGACGCGGACATGCGCTCCGCCCTGTCCGCCGCAGTCGATGCCTGCCGCTGAGCGCATATCCCCGGTTCCGGCTACGCCGGAGCTTCGGGCAGCTTTACCGGGTGGTCTGACGGACCGCGTGCTCGTCGCCCATGCGCGCCTGGTCAACGCAGGCTACGGCCCCGCGACGGCCCGCGCGTTCCTGTCGGCCGCGCCGCGCGTGGCGGAGGCTGCCGGGGCGGAGGCGGTGCTGGCCCTGGCCCACGATGCCTCCCGTGTCGCGATCCGGGCACGGCCGCGCAATGCCGCGCTCTACCTCGACACCGCCGCCGCCGTCGCCGCCCGCCTGGGCGATGAGCACGCGTTCGAGGCATGGCGCACCCTGCATATCGGTCTTTTGAAATCCGATGCCGACGCGCTTCAGCCGTTGCTCGAGACCTCGGGCAAGCTGCTCGACCGCCTGACGCTCGACGCGCTCGCGGACTTCGTGCGCACGGGGCTCCTGGAAACGGATGGCGACGCCCGCGCGCGCGGGGCGTTCTTCCGGCTCGAAACGCCCGAGGCGCGCCGCCAGCTTGCCCGCCACGCCGGTGACGAGAGCCTGCATTCCCTGCGCCGCGGTCTTTCGGCCGGTCACACGGCGATCTGGGGCACGCGGCCCCTCTTGCGCGAAGCCGCCGAAGACGCGCGGCAAGCGAGCTTTTCCGGCGCGCAGATCCGGCTCCCGTCCAGCTTCCCGGATTATCGCGGGCGCGAGCGCGAGATTTACCGCGCGAGCCTCGCCCATATCGGGGCGCACCAAAAATTCGGGGGCGATCTGTTCCCCATTGCCCAGCTCAAACCCATGCATGTCGCGGTGATCTCGCTGATCGAGGATGCGCGGGTCGAAGCGCTCGCGATTGCCGAAATGCCGGGGCTGCGCCGCCTCTGGGCCCCGTTTCACGACTGCACGCCGGAGGGCGTGGCGACTGCGCCGTCGCTCTTCGCGCGCCTTGCGCACGCTTTATTCGATCCGGATTTTCCGGTCCGCGACGGATGGGTGGCGAAGGGCGTGCGCTTGTTCCGCGAGGAATTCGGCAACCTAAAAGACGCGTCCAAGGCCCGGCTGATCGGCAATATCCTAGCCAACGATCTCGGCCAGACGCGCGTGCAGTTCAACTTCCGCAATTACCTCGTGCTGCCGGTCTACCGCGACGACAATCGCGGTCTCTGGAAACTGCCGGATGACGCCCATGCCAGCCCGGAAACCGAAACCGCCGACCTGTCGGAGGGCCGCCAGACCGAGATCGTGGACGTTGAGGATGCACCTACAATCGTGCCGGCCAAGCCCGACGACACGGTGGAGGCCGAACCGTCGACGCCGCCCGACAGCGCGGGCCGGATGCTTCTGCGCCTGCCCGAATACGACCGCGCCACGATGGCCGAGCGCCCGGACTGGGTCACCGCCAACGTCTACGATCCGGCACTCGGCGATCCGCTCTACCTTGATGGGGTGAGTCATCGCCATGCGGCGACTCTCGCTCGGCTCAAGTCGATGATCTCCAAGGCCGAGCTCGGGCGCGTGCGCCGCCTCAAGCGTCAGGCCGAGGGCGAGAAGATCGACCTCGACGCGGCCATCGACGCCGCGGTGGCCATGAGCGCGAAGCAGACACCCGATCACCGCGTGTACGAGGGTACCGCACTCCCGGAACGATCGCTCGCGGTGCACCTCTTGCTCGACATGTCGCAATCCACGGCCGATGCGGTGCGGGCCGGGGCAACCATTCTTGACATGGAACGCGACGCTGCCGCGATCCTCGCGCAGGCGATGGACCGGTTGGGCGACGCGCTCGCGATCACGGGCTTCGCCTCGGACGGGCGTCATGACCTGCGTCTCGTCCCTGTCAAACGCTTTGAGGACGAGCTTGGGCTCATGACGGGCATGGGGCTGTCGGGCCTGCGATCCGGCTATTCGACGCGGATCGGCGCGGCCCTGCGGTTCGCGGGCGAAACGCTGGCGGAACAGCCCCGCCACCACCGGCTCGTCCTGCTCCTGACAGACGGCGAGCCATCGGACGTCGACGTGTCCGAGCCCGGTTACCTGCAAGCCGACGCGCAGCGTGCCGTTCACGCGCTGCGCGCGCGCGGTACCGATACCCAGTGTATCGCGCTCGGCGCGTCAGCCGGGCACCGGCTGGAAGAGATTTTCGGTCGACGCGGCTTCGCCCGCATCACCGACCTGGAACAGCTGCCTGAGAAGCTTTCGGCGGCGTACCTGAAGATGACGCGATGAGGGATTTGGAGGACGGAAGGACGAACTAGAGAACCCAGCCGCTGAGTCGGAGAAATTTACCGGCAGGAAAAAAATGATCGGGATTTTCGGCGGCGATATCCCGGTGGAATCAGAGCAAGGCCCTTGGGTCAATATTGCCTATGTCTCTGAAAATAAAATAAAAAGTTTTCCAAAACTTTTTCGAGCGTCCAAAAAATGAGCATGGTGGCTCAGGGTTGGAAGCAATCTGCCACAAAACCTCACAATGGACAAAAATTTCTTAAGAAGAATAAAAAATTCCTGAAAATAGCTTGACCGAAACACGCTCCGACCGCCGAATTGACGAAGGAACAACAAGAAACGAGTGGCCCAGCAAACCGTTCACCGGGCCGATGCAACCAACCAGAGGAGACGAATATGTCTTGGACACGACGCAAGTTTTTGAAGAACTCAGCCTTGGCAACCGGTGCCCTCGCGGCGCCGAGCGTCTGGCTTCCGTCATCGCGCGCATCCTGGGGTGCGACGCTGAGTGAAGGCGAGCCGATCAAAGTCGGTCTCTTGTTCTCTCTGACCGGCGGCCTCGCCGTTCCGGAAGAGGACTCGACCCTCGTTCTGCAGTACGCTTTCGACGAGATCAACGCCAACGGCGGTATCGCTGGCCACCCGGTCGAGCCGATCATCATCGACGCCAAGTCGGACTTCTCGGTCTACACGGAGAAGGCCCGCGAGCTCATCCTGCGTGACCAGGTGATCTCGATTTTCGGCTGCTACACCTCGGCCAGCCGCAAGGCCATTCTGCCGACCGTGATGCAACGCGACAATCTGCTTTTCTACCCGACCTGTTACGAGGGTGCCGAATGCACGCAGAACACCGTCTGCACCGGCCCGCTCGCGAACCAGCACTCGCGGGACCTGATCCCGTTCATGGTCGAACAGTTCGGTCCGCGCGCGTTCTTCGTCGGCTCTGACTACGTCTGGCCCAAAGAATCCAACAAAAACGCGAAGATCTGGCTCGAAAACGCCGGCGGCGAACTGCTCGGCGAAGAATACGTGCCGCTCGGCTCGTCGGAATTCGGCCCGGTGCTCGCCAAGATCCGCGCCGCCGAACCGGACTTCATTTTCTCGACGGTCGTGGCCGCGTCGGACATCGCGTTCCACCGCCAGTTCCGCCAGGAAGGTTTCTCGGCCGACGACATGCCCATCGCCTCGCTCACCACGGGCGAGATCGAGAATAAGGCCATGGGTGCGGATGCGGCTGCCGGTCACTTCCTTTCCGCTCCCTACTTCCAGGCGCTGGAGAACGAGACGAACCAGAAGTTCGTCGAGGGTTTCCTGTCGAGCGAGTACGGCAAGAACGGGGTGACGCACTACAACATGGAAGAGACCTATCTCTCCGCCTACGTGTTCAAGAACGCGCTGGAGAAGGTCATCGCCGAACAGGGGATCGAGGAGGTCACGCCGCGTGCGATCCGCGATGCCTGCGCCGGGATCCGTGTCGGCGCCGACGTGTCGCCCGAAGGCGAAATCTGGATCGACGAGAACAACTTTAACACCTGGCTCGTCCCCAAGATCGGCCACTGCCAGGCCGACGGCAGCTTCGAGATCGTCAAGCAGGCGGACGCCCACGTGGAGCCCGATCCGTACTCGATCTACCCCGATGCCGGCACCTGCACCGCGGAGGGTCTCCTGGCCCCGGACGGCACCCTGCGTACCGACGTCATCTGATCCCGAATGCCGGCGGCGGCGCATCCCTGCCGCCGGCGACCTGCCAACCAGCAAAAGGGAACCACCGTGGACATATCGACCATTGCGATCGCGAATTCGCTCATCCTCGGACTCAGCATCGCCAGCATTTTCCTGGTCGCAGCCATCGGGCTGACGATCATTTACGGGACAGCGGGCGTCATCAACATGGCCCACGGCGAGTTCATCATGTTGGGCGCGTATTCCGTCTACGCGATGCAGGCGTATTTCGGCGTCCCCTATTTCCTGTGCATTCCGATCGCCTTCGTCATCGTCGCCGCGATCGGTTTCGTCATCGAGAAACTACTGATTCAGCATCTCTATCACCGACCACTCGACACGCTGCTGGCGACGTGGGGCGTGTCTCTCGTGCTGATCCAGGGTACGCGCCTGATCTTCGGCAGCGATCCCAAGTACATCCAGATGCCGGGGTTTCTCGCCTCGAACATCGAACTCGGGGGCATCAGCCTCGCAGCGTTCCGCATCTTCGTGATCTTCGCGGCGCTCGCCCTGATCACACTGGTCTGGTTCGTCTTCTACAAGACCGACTTCGGCATCAAGATACGCGCCGTCACGCAGAACCGCGAAATGGCAGCGGCCTTCGGGATCAATTCGAAGCAGGTCTATTCCTTCACGTTCGCATTCGGCGCGGGTCTTGCCGGTGTGGCCGGTGCACTCTTCGGGGTGCTGAACATCGTCCTGCCCACCATGGGCATGGGCTATGTCGTGCAGGCCTTCCTGATCGTCGTCACCGGCGGGGGCGCCCTCCTCGGCAGCGCTATCGCGAGTGTCGCGACAGGCGAGCTGCAGTCCATCTTCGCAATGATCCTGAACGACACATTCGCCCGGTTCCTGATCTTCATCCTGATCGTCGTCTTCCTGCGCTTCCGGCCCCAGGGCCTGATCTCGGCAGGCGGCGGACGGCGCTGACCTGAAACGGCGAAACCCGCGAGGCACGCATGGAAAAGAACCTCTATCATAACAAGAAGCTGCAATGGCTGACCTACCTGGTGGTCTTTGCAGTGCTGGGAAGCGTCCCCCTGATCACCGACGACGCGTTCCTCCTGAACCAGTTGGCGACATACGGGGTCTACGGGTTGCTGGCCGTGTCAATAAGCTTGTGCTGGGGCAGCGGCGGCATCCTGAACCTAGGCCAGGGGATCGCCTTCGGGCTCGGCGCTTACGGCATGGCGATGACCATGCAAATGCAAAGCCAGGCTCCGGGCACCATCCCCCCCTTCATGGCCAACAACGCGCTGGAAGAACTTCCGATCTTCTGGGAGCCATTCTGGAACACGGGCCTGGGGATCGTGCTGGCGCTGCTCGTCCCCACACTGTTCTACCTGGTATTCGGAGGGCTGATGTTCGCCGCCCGCGTCTCGGGGCCCTTCTTCGCCATCATGACGCTGGCCATCCTGAGCGCGCTCGCGACGGTCTTCGTGGCGCTCCAGCCCTACACGAACGGCGTGAACGGCATATCGCCTCCTGGCGCACTGATGATCGGCGAAGTGATGATTGATCCCTATTCCTCGCTCGCCTACTGGGTGGTCTTCGCGTTGCTGTTGTTTTTTACCTTCGCCGCGAAACTGCTCAACCAAAGCCGTTTCGGCCTCGTGGTTCGCGCACTGAAGGACGACCCTGAGCGAGTGCGCTTCCTAGGATACAACGTTGCGGTCTACGAAACGGCGGTCTATGCCCTTTCGGGTCTCATGGCCGCGGCGGCCGGGGCCAGCTTTGCGGTCCTGACGCAATATGTGTCGCCCGCCCAGTTCGAGGTCGGCTTCTCGATCGGGATTGTCATTTGGGCCGCCATCGGGGGCCGCAATTCTCTGCTTTGGGCCATGCTGGGTGCCTTCATGGTGCAGGGCGCGCAGAGCTATGCCGGCGACGCCTTCCTCAATACCTGGATTCTGATACTCGGCTTCTCGTTCATCCTCGTGGTGCGGTTCCTGCCGGGTGGTTTCGCGGGGCTCGTCGAGACAATCCTGGGCCGGGTCGCGGAGCGCAAGGAAACGGAAGAGGACTTCGATCTCGAGAGCGCGAAGGGAGCAACGAAATGAAGGGCGACATGGTCGGCGGGTTTCTGAAGATCCGCAATCTCGAAAAAAGCTTCGGCGGCAACCGCGTCATCAACGACTTCAGCCTCGATGTGACGGAGTGCCGGTTGCAGTGTCTCGTCGGCCCCAACGGCGCCGGCAAGACCACTACGATAGACCTGATCAGCGGCCGCCAGAACCCGGACTCCGGCAAGGTCTGGCTGAAGGGTGACGATATCACCGGGCTGGGCGAGCACGAGATCGCCCGGCGCGGGGTAGGACGCAAGTTCCAGATCCCGGCGGTGCTGAAGGGCCTGACGGTGCGCGAGAACCTGGAAGTGGCCTATAGCCGCGATACGAACGTGATCCGCAACATGTTCTCGCTCAAGGCAAAGGGGTGTGCGCAGAAGCTCGAAGAGGTGGCCGCACAGGTTCGCCTGACCGACAGACTTGGCGCGGAGGCCGGGCTTCTGTCACACGGGGAAACCCAGTGGCTCGAGATCGGTATGGTGCTCATGCAGGACCCGGAGATCCTACTCCTGGACGAGCCGGTCGCGGGGATGACCGAGAACGAGATCGACCTGACCGTCGACATTCTCAACCGGCTGAAACGTACCCACACCATCATCCTGGTCGAGCACGACATGAACTTTGTCCGCAAGATCGCCGACATCGTCACCGTGCTGCACATGGGCGCGCTGCTCGCACAGGGCACGCTGGAAGAAATCGAGAAGAACGAACGCGTCCGCGCGGTCTACCTCGGCACGGAGGATGCACACTGATGCTCTTGGAACTCGACAAGGTCTCGTCCTTCTACGGCCGCACCCAGATCCTGCGCGACATTGATTTTGAAGTGCCCGAGGGGTCCTGCGTCTGTGTGCTCGGCCGCAACGGCATGGGCAAGACAACGCTTCTGCGCACGATCATGGGGCTGGTCGACAAGATGACCGGCACGATGGCCGTCAGGGGCGACGATCTGACGAACGCCCGCACGGATGTACGGGCCAAGCACGGGCTGGGCTACATCCCTCAGGGCCGCCAGATCCTCGGCAAATTCACCGTTCGCGAGAACATCCTATTGGGCACATTCGCAAAAGAGAACCGTGACGGGACCATACCGGAGCTCTGCCTCGAACTGTTTCCCTACCTGCGCGACAACCTGAACCGGCGGGCGGGCGAATTGTCCGGCGGTCAGCAGCAGCAGTTGGCCATCGCGCGTGCTCTGGCCGTGGACCCGCAGCTCCTGCTTCTCGACGAACCGACCGAGGGCATCCAGCCCAACATCGTCGCCGAGATAGGCGAGACCCTCGCCAAGCTCAACAAGGAGATGGGGATCAGCATGATCCTTACGGAACAGCACATCAAGGTCGCGCGCGAACTCGGGGATCGCTTCGTCATGATGGACAACGGGAGGATCGTTGAAACCGGACCGATCGCGGACCTGACCGACGAATTGGTCGACCGACACATGACGGTTTAACCGTCCGGAACTGCCGGACATTCAACAGGAGAAGAAGATGGAATCGATACCACCAAAAGGAAGCCCGGAGCGGGAGGCGCTCATCAAGGAGCATCTTGAATGCACAGAGTCGATGAAGGGCGTTGCCGGCTTTTCGATCCTGAAATGCGCCACGCCCGGCGATACGACGGAAATCAGCGGCGGCGTGCACGACAACCCCAAGCTCAAGCGGGTTCTGCTTCGAATGCGGGGCGAGTCGATGGCGGGGAAGCTCATCATCGTATGCACCGAGGTCGAGAAGGAATGGCGCATTGCCCGGCTCTCGGGGATCCGTGGCGTTCCGCCTGAATTCGTGGATGACCGCGTGTTCACCGACGAACAGGACGCGCAGCACGCGATCTTCCTGATGCGCCTCGACGAGTTGCCCGAAACCGCAGGTATGCCGGAGCACTACGTCGAAGGGTGGAAACACCGCGACGACAACTGGCCGGTCACCTGATCGTCTCAGTTACAAAGCCAACCACGCCCCATCCGGGCAACTGAAAAACCGCGAAGGCGGAAGTGGTCCAGACTTCCGGGTGCCTTCGCTTGAGCAAACAAGGAAAGTTCAAATGTCTGCAGCGATGCGACTCGCGGGATATGCCGACAAGTTCGGCGTTCACCCAGGAGAGACGATCAAGTTCATGATCAACTGCGATGGTCCGTCTGAATTCAAAGCGGAAATTGTTCAGATGATCAATGGCGACACCAACCCTCGCGGTCCCGGCTTTATCGAAAAAGCCGTTCCGGGCAGCATAGATGCGACCATTCCGGGCCGCAAGCAGGTGATCCACAGCGGCTCTTACGGCTACGTGGATGACTGCAAGCAACTCCGCGTCGAAAGCTTCACGCTTCAGTGCTACATCTGGCCGACTGCGCCCAAAACCCATCCGAAATACTGGAAGCACGGCGCCCAGGGCCTCGTCACCAAATGGTCGGGCGGCAAGGGGTATGGTCTGTTCATCAACGAGAAGGGCCATGTCGAGGTCCGCGTGAATGACACGGTGCTCGAAAGCCCGACGCCGGTGCGCGACCACGCCTGGCACTTCGTCGCGGCGACCTTCGACGCCAAGACGGGCGAGCTGATCTTGTATCACGAGCCGCAGGTGCACTATGCGCTCGACCCGGTGATCGAACCAGTCTCGGCCAAGGTCTCCGGCGCGATCGAGCACATGCCGATCCCGGCGGCCGTCGCGGCCTATGTCGAGGGTCTGTCGGACGATCCGACAGCCAAGTCCTCCGTGCCCGCCGGCGTCGTTCTGGCCGGCAAGTACAACGGCAAGATCGATAGCCCGCGCATCTGCAACGTCGCGCTCTCCCGCCGGGAAATCGAGACCATGAAGCTGGGCGCGCAGCCCGGCCTCACTGAGCGGCGGCATTCCGGCCCCACGGGTCCCCTGTCCGAGGTCATCGTCGCCTCGTGGGACTTCTCGGTCGGGATCGACACGATCAAGGGCAAGGACTGCGGCCCCTACCGGCTCGACCTCGAGTTCGTGAACCTGCCGACGCGGGGCATGACCGGGTACAACTGGGGCGGCGTGACCTTCGACTGGAAACAGGCGCCGAAGGAATACAGCGCGATCAGCTTCCACGACGACGACATCGACGACGCTCGCTGGGAAGTCGATTTCGAGTGGGAAGTACCTGCCGACTGCAAGAGCCGCTTCTACGCCGCCAAGATCACGACCGACGAGGGCGACGAAGACTACGTGCCCTTCTGGGTCGTGCCGGAAATCGGCAAGGAGCAGTCCAAGATCGCTGTCATGGTGCCCACGATCAGCTACATGGCCTACGCGAATGAGCACGTGGCCTGCAACGCGGGTGCGGCGGAGCTTTTCGTCTACCGCGTGCCGATCATGCAGCACCAGAACATGTTCCTGGCCGAACATCGGGAATACGGCGGGTCGATCTACGACACGCATACCGACGGCACTGGCATCTGCTTCTCGTCCCGACTGCGTCCGATCCTGTCGATCCGTCCCAAATACGACCACTTCCTCGCGCAAGCGCCGTGGCAGTATCCAGCGGACCTCCACCTGATCTACTGGCTGGAGACGATGGGTTACGAATACGACGTCATCACCGACGAGGACGTGACCTACGACGGTCTCGCCCGGCTCGAGAACTACAACGTCATCATCACCGGCTCGCACCCGGAGCATAACTCGGGGACACAGCTGGACGCGCTCCACAACTACACTCAGCGCGGCGGCCGCCTGATGTATATGGGCGCGGACGCTTGGTACTGGGTCCACTCCTACCACCCGGCCTACGAAGACAAGGGTCGTGGTGTCATCACCGAGATGCGGCGCTGCGAAAGCGGTATCCGCACCTGGCGCGCCGATCCCGGAGAGTACTACCACGCGGGCACCGGCGAACTTGGTGGTATGTGGCGTTTCCGCGGTCGCTACCTGCATTCGGTCGCGGGCGTGGGCATGTCGTCGGAAGGTTTCGATGTGTCGAGCTACTTCTCGCGGACCCCGGACTCGAACAATCCGCGCGTGTCGTGGGCGTTCGAGGGGATCGACTACGACGAGAAGCTCGGCAACTTCGGGCTCGTCGGCGGCGGTGCTGCCGGTCTCGAACTCGACATCGTCGATTTCACGCTCGGCTCGCCGCCCCATACTCTGACCGTCGCCACTTCGGCGGGACGCCATACCGAGGCCTACCTCCTCGTCACCGAGGATTTCGGCTTCAACCAGCAGGGCCTCGACGGCACGACCCACCCGCGCGTGCGTGCAGACATCGCCTTTCACGAGACCCCGAACGGCGGTGCCTGCTTCTCGTTCTCTTCGATCGCCTATTGTGGCTCATTGCCGTGGAACAACTGCGACAACAACATCTCGAAGATGACCGCGAACGTGCTGAACCACTTCATGGTGGACGGCCCGCTGCCCGAAGCGCCGACGGAAGAAGTCCGCGCCCGCGGCCGCGCCGACGGCGATCCGGGCAACAAGGCGCTGATCCCGGCAGAGTGAGCCGGACCAAAGGAAAAGGACCGGTCCCCAACGGGGCCGGTCCGGACACCGGGGACAGACCCGGACGGACATGCAGGAGGCCAAAATGGTTCGCAGACCCGATCTCGGATACAGCGACGAAGGGCTGGATTTCGCCGATCCGGACAGTTTCGCACGGCAGCGCCGACCTTTCGGAGAGGCGCGTACGTTCCCACGCGCGGCCTATCGGTCGATGCAGTTTCTTTATCTCGAGGACGAGGCACTCTGGACCCGGGCTTGGATCCCGGTCGGGACGGTCCATGAAATTCCCGGCGAAGGCGACCTGCTGCCTTTCACCCTCGGCTATCACGGCGTCCACCTTCAGCGCATGAGCGGAGGCACCTTCGAGGGCCGATTCAACCTCGCGCAACACGGCGGCTGCCGGGTGGTGCCCACGCAGTGCCAGCAGGGCAAGCGGACGAGTTGTTCCTTCACGTCCTGCGGTTACAGCCGCGACCGGGGACCGATGCCGGCCGGCGAGGGCCATGACGACCAGCGCACGATGTACCAGTATGTCGGCCTGCGCCCCGAGCGCCTGCATCCCGTGCAGGTCGCGCGTAGGGGTGCGCTTTTGTTTCTGAACATTGACCCCGATCCCCGGCAGGAACCGCCGGCCGAAACCATGCTGCCGCCGCTCGTGTCCAGGCCCGACGCCACCCGTGTGCACGGTGAATGGATCGAGTTCGAAGCGAACTGGAAATTCGCCGGTGAAGCGCTCGCCGCCGTCGACACCGTGACCGATGCGACCGACGAAGGCCTGCGTGGAATGCGCGAGACCGACGATGGCTCGCAGCTCGATATCCGTTGGGTCTTCCCCAACGCGGTGATCCTTTCGACCCGGATCGACGCCTGCGTGGTCGTGCTCCAGCACACCGCGATCGGTCAGACCATGTTCCGGGTCGAAATCCTGTCCGATCGGCCGATGACCGAAGACCGCCTGGCCTTCTGGCGCGGTGAACTGAGCACGGCCGGGGCCAGGGCGAAGCGGGCGCAGGCCAAAATCCCGACGAAAGCCGCGCTCGACCCGGCCGACCCGGCAGTCCTGATGCCGATTCAGGAAGATCCGGCGGCCTGGTGGTTCCAGAACCGGCTGATCGACCGGTTCGCCACCATGCCCCGCGTCGAAAGCGACATCCCGATATTCCGCAATGTGGAGAACTACCTGATATGAACGACATGAACACAGCTCAAGCGATGGCCCCCGCCCTTGAGGAGGGGGTGCGCCACTACGAAGCCGGCGACTACGCCGAAGCCTTCGCCCTGTTCTCGGCGCTGGCCGAGCAGGATGATCCCGTCGCGCTTTTCTGGATCGCGATCATGCACATCCACGGCGACGGGGTGGACATGGACAAGGCCCGCGGTTTCGATATTTGCAAACGGGCCGCCGAGTTGGGCAACGTTCAGGCGCAGACCAACCTCGGCGTGATGCTCGTGCAGGGGGACGGCGTCGCCCCGGACCCCGAAGCAGGGCTCGACTGGCTCTGCCGGGCCGCCGATGGCGGCGACACGGGCGCCCAGTTCAACGCCGCGACGCTTCTTTCCGCCGGGAAAGCGGTCGAAAAGGATCAGGCCCGCGCGGTCACCTACTACCGCATGGCGGCCGAGAGCGGTTACTTCCCCGCCCAGGCGCGGCTCGGGTTCTGCTACCGCAACGGCTTTGGCGTGGCCCGCGACCGGCGCAAGGCTTTCCTCTGGCTGTCGCTCGCCGCTCAGCACGGGGCTGGCACCGCGATCAATATGCTGGAAGGGCTGGTGTCCGAGATGTCGCCGGATGAACTCCATGACGGGCAGGAGTTGGTGAACGCCTGGATGGCGGAGCACGCCGGCCCCGGCGAAATGGGCCCGCGCTTCCGGGTGGACACCAAGTAACCCGAGGGAGAGGCGCCAATGCGCTACAGCATCCAGCAGATCAAGTACGAGTTCCTCTACGCGATCAAAGAATTCGACTCCGACGGCAGCAAGTGGTCGGTGGTCCTGTCCGACCTGCCACCGGCCGAGACGCTCTCGCGCGGCGGGCATGATCCGGACGGCTTCGTTTTCTTGGGCAAACCGGCGGGCACGCCGCGCGCTGCCGCGCTGGTCGCCGAGTTCTTCGCGCAACGGTTCGGCGTGGTCCGGACCCGGGCCGAAGATGCCGTGCCTGAGGCGTCGGAATGGGTTATCCTGTACCGGGACGCGGCGACACTGCCGCGCGATGCCGATCGTCTGCGCGACGCCGGGTGACGGGTGACGTATGATCCCCCTGCCGCACCCGGCGGTGCCGCTACGCTGACGGAACCAGGGGGGGCGCCGAAGTGACCTATCGACGCACAGCGGGGGGCGAGACGTTTCAGTTCGACACCCTCGCGGCGCTTCTCGCGGCGGCTACGCCACGACGTTCGGGCGATGAGCTTGCGGGGCTCTGCGCCGGGTCCGAGGCCGAAAGGGTTGCGGCGCGGTTCATCCTGTCGGACCTGCCGCTTACCGTTTTCCTCAACGAGGCCGTCGTGCCTTACGAGGACGACGAGGTGACGCGGCTGATCATCGACGGCCACGATACGCGGGCCTTTGCGCCGCTTCGGTCCATGACGGTGGGCGAATTGCGCGACTGGTTGCTGCACCGGGATACCGATGGCGCCATGATCCTGGCAGCGAGCCGGGGCCTGACGCCCGAAATGGCGGCCGCGGTCAGCAAGCTCATGCGCAACCAGGACCTCGTCTCGGTTTCCGCCAAGGTCGAGGTCGTCACTGCCTTCCGCAATACGCTGGGCCAGAAAGGGCGGCTCGCGACCCGGCTTCAGCCGAACCATCCGTCGGACGACCCGCGCGGCATTGCGGCCGCGATCCTGGACGGTCTTCTGCAGGGCGTAGGCGACGCGGTGATCGGGGTAAACCCGGCCTCAGACAACACGCGGTCCTGCGCCGAACTCCTCGCGGTCCTCGACCACCTGCGCGCGGAATTCGACATCCCCACCCAGATCTGCGTGCTCACCCACGTGACCACCTCCATGGAACTCATCGACCGGGGGAGCCGGCTGGACCTCGTGTTCCAGTCGGTCGCGGGAACCCAGGCCGCGAATGCGGGTTTCGGCGTGAGCCTTTCGATGCTCGAGGAGGCCCGGGCGGCGGCACTGGCGCTCGGGCGCGGTACCGTCGGTACCAATGTCATGTACTTCGAGACGGGGCAGGGCGCCCCGCTATCCGCGAATGCACACCACGGTGTAGACCAGCAGACCCTGGAGGCCCGGGCCTACGGGGTCGCCCGTGCGTTCGATCCCTTGATCGTCAACACGGTCGTTGGTTTCATCGGGCCGGAATACCTGTTCGACGGAAAAGAGATCATCCGCGCCGGACTGGAGGATCACTTCTGCGGCAAGCTTCTGGGCCTGCCGATGGGGGTCGATATCTGCTACACCAATCACGTCGAGGCGGATCAGGACGACATGGACGCACTGATGTGCCTGCTCGGCGCGGCCGGGGTAAACTTCGTGATCTGCGTCCCGGGATCGGACGATGTCATGCTGAGCTACCAGTCACTCGCCTTCGAGGATGCCGACTGGATGCACCGAACCTTTGCCACCCGTCCGGCCCCGGAGTTCGAGGCTTGGCTGGACCGGATGGGGCTCGGCCCGGATGGCGGGGCGACCCGACCCATGATCGATGACTTCGTCCGTCGCGCCGGGCTGCTCAATACATGACGCATGTACCGACTATCGCGGGCCGTTTCGCCCACCTGACGCCGGCACGTTTGCGGCTCGAACCCAGTGGCGGACCCGCGCCTTTGTCTAGCGTGCTGGACTTACAGCAAAGCCATGCCCGCGCGAAGGACGCGATCCATCAGCCCGTCGAGTGGGACGTCGTCGAGGCCGCCCTCGTGCCGAAACCGGTCATCACGGTAAGCAGCCGAGCCGAGCACAGACAGACCTACCTGCGCCGGCCGGACCTCGGTCGCCGCGTGAAGCCGGCCGACCTCGATAGCCTCTCGGCCGGCGCCGGCGACGTGGCGTTGGTCCTTGCAGATGGACTGTCCGCCCACGCTGTGCACGATAGCGGTGCGGCCATGGTAAATGCGCTGTCCATGGCCTTCGCGGATCTTTCCATGGCGCCCGTCGTGCTGGTGAAACAGGGGCGCGTGGGGATTGGTGACGAAATCGCCGTCACGCTTGGCGCGCGGATCGTCGTTGTTCTGATCGGGGAGCGCCCCGGACTTTCTGTCACGAACAGCCTCGGTGCCTATATCACGATGAACCCGGCGCCCGGTACGCTCGACAGTGCCCGCAACTGCGTTTCCAACATCCATCGCACCGGCGGGCTTAGCTTGAAGGAGGCGGCCTCCAGAATCGACTGGTTGGTCCGGTCCGCGTTGAGGCTGGGGCGGACCGGCGTGGATCTGAAAGACGAATCCGACGACCTCAACCGGTCTAGCCTGCGCTAAAGCCAAGGTTGGGTCCTGTCAGAGGAAGTTGGCTTGAGGCGGGGCAGCGCGCTGGTTAGCGCTTGAAAATGTCCAATCTGAGCCCCTTCCGATACTTCAAAACGTCGCCCGAGATCATCCGTTTGGCGGTGATGCTATACGTTCGATTTCCGCTCTCACTGCGCAATGTGGAAGACCTGCTCCATGAGCGCGGGATCGACGTGTGCCACGAGACCGTCCGGTTGCCGTCGCCCGGTGTGATGCGTTCGACCGTGTGGCCCGCCTTGCGAAAGCCGCTCAGAGCCGCCCGCGCCGAGTGCGCCTGCCACCCGGTCGCCTTGCAGATCGCCTCCAGCGTCGCCCCGTCCGGCCGCTCCAGCATCGCGCGGACCTTGGCTTTCTTCGTCTGTTTGGGTTTGGTCATGGTCTTCTCCTCTGGTCGCGGGCGCAGCGGGATGCCGCCACCGGTACCGAGGCGCGCCCGGGGCGGCCGGGCGTGGGAGCAGTGACGCTCTGTTTGCGCAAGGAGTCCCATCAGAATTCGATGGTTCGGAATTGGTAGGTTGGGCGGAAAGTGGACTTCGCTGCGAGCAACTCCAGATGGCTGGCAGAGGTTCAGAGCAGACATCCAAAGTGATCGCCACCCCAAGGTGCGCTTGAGCTTCGGTCAAAAGTGGCGCCGGAGCCGGGACCAACCTGCGTGATCCTGTCTTCGGTGATTTGACAGGCGCTATCTAAAGGTGAAGATTGTCGTCCGACTGAGACAGCACAGGTCCGCCCCGCCGTGACACGCCTTCTGATGATATGCCTCATGGTGTTCGCCCTCATGGGCGGGCCTCATGTTGCGTCGGTCGGTATGGCGCAGGATCATCATGCAGAAATGCCCCTTGCGCCGGTCTGCGAAGCTTGTCCTGACGCGGACACGGGCCATCGCGGGGTCCATAAGGCCGGGGCGTGTGCAAGCGCCGTGGGGTGCGGGGCGATCGTCGTGCTGCCAAGTAGCGTTTCGGAGTTCTCGGCGCGATTGGCCGAACGCACCCACACGGTGCGTATCAAGATCACGCTCTCAGAGGCGGATATTCCCCTGATCCTGCCGCCGCCCCGATCCTGAACGCAGCTTGTCACGCGCCGGCCCGCGCAAAAGCGGTGCCCGGAAAACAGCTACGTTTACCGGATCTCACACATGAACAAATCCATACTTCTGGCCCTTGGGGCCATTGCGCTCGCTGGCATCGGCTACGTCGCCCTTGCGCCGAACGCGTCCACCGAGACCGCCGACACAGCGCCGTCCGTCGAGGGCGCGCCGATCGTCGAAGTGGCGCTTCCCGCCACTCTGTCGGAAACCGCTCAGATGGGCGAAACCGCATTCAATGCCGTCTGCGCCGATTGCCACGGCGAGAACGCGGCCGGCAAAGAAGGCTTCGCCCCGCCGCTGATTCACAAGATCTATGAGCCTTCACATCACGGCGATATGGCCTTTCAACTCGCCGTGCAAAACGGCGTTCGCGCGCATCATTGGAAGTTCGGGAACATGCCCCCGCAAGACGGGCTGACCCAGTCGGATGTGATGGCAATCACCGCCTATGTGCGCGAACTCCAGCGTGAGAATGGGATCAACTGATGGCCTCTTTCAACATGACGCGCCGGGCCTTTTGTTTGGGGAGCGCTGCGGCGCTTTCCCTGCGACCCGGCTTTGCAGCAACCAATCCGATCACCTTGACTGCACAAGACGCGACGCAGCAGCTCCTGCCAGCGCAATACCCGGCGACAAGGGTCTGGACCTACGACGGCCAGTTGCCCGGACCGCTGATCCGCGCGCAGCAAGGCGAGCGCCTGACGCGGCGGCTGGTCAACAGCCTCGATGCGCCGACCTCGATCCACTGGCACGGCATCCGCATCGACAACGCGATGGATGGCGTCGCGGGGCTGACGCAGGAGGCGGTGCCGCCGGGCGGGTCGTTCGATTACGACTTCGCGCTGCCGGACGCAGGCACCTACTGGTATCATGCCCATACTAACTCGATGGAGCAGGTGGCGCGTGGCCTATCGGGCCCGCTGATCGTGGAAGAAGCGGACGCGCCGGACGTGGACCGGGACGAAGTTCTGATGCTCGATGATTGGCTGATCGACCCGGACACCGGGCAGATCTTTGACGATTTCGATCAACCCATGACGCTGTCCCATGGGGGGCGCCAAGGGAACCTGATCGGGACCAATGGGACGTATCGCCATGAACTGCCTGCTAAAAGTGGCGAGCGGATGCGCCTTCGTCTCATCAACGCGGCCAATGCGCGGATATTCATTCTGCGCCTTCAAGGGCTGTCCGGATGGAGCGTGGCGCTGGACGGTATGCCGCTGGAGCGGCCCGCGCCCGTGATGGAGGAGATCGTGCTTGCGCCTGCACAGCGCGTTGACCTGATCGTCGATGTCACCGCGCCAGACGGCAAGATGGCCGCGATCCTGCGGCTGGACGATGACGACCAATGGCGCACGCAGGTGGGCTTTCCGGTCGAGGGCACCCACGCCACGGCATCGCGCGGCGCACCCGCCCCCTTGCCCCCGACCCCGAACACCGGCTTGCCGGATCTTGGTGCAGCGCTCAGGCTCGACATGTTGATGGAAGGCGGTGCGATGGGGCGGCTGAGCAGCGCGACCTTCGAGGGGGACGAACTGGGGTTCCGCGACCTTGTGAACCGGGGGCAGTTCTGGGCGCTCGCCGGGCAAGTCGGAATGCCTGAAACGCCCTTTGCCGACCTGTCGCGGGGCGAACCCGTTCGCATCCGGATCGAGAACCGCACCGTATTCCCCCATGCGATGCACATGCATGGGATGCATTTCCGGGAGGTTGCGACCGACGGCACGCTCGGCCCGTTGCGAGACACGGTCCTGAGCATACCGAACGAGACGACCGAGATTGCGCTGACCGCCGACAATCCGGGCAAGTGGCTTTTCCATTGCCACATGCTCGGCCATGCGGCGAGCGGTATGACGACATGGATCAACGTAGCCTGAGCCACAGCTTGAGGAGGAAGAATGAAGTATAAGATCGCAGCTATCATGATCGCTCTGGGCGGCACGGCCTTTGCCCACACCGGCGTGAAAAACGAAGACGTTCTGGCGCGCATGAAGGGCATGTCCGCCATTGCCGACGCGGTGAAGGTCATCGGCACAATGGCGAAAGGCGGGACGGAGTTCGACGCCGCCTCCATCGACGCGGCGCTGAAGGACATTGAAACCCGCGCGGGCAATATTCCGACGCGCTTTGAAACCGAGGTAGTCACCGAAAAATCCGAGGCTCTACCGGTCATCTGGGAAGAAATGGAGGGCTTTTCGGACAAGGCCGCGGCCCTTGAAACGCTCGCCCGCGACAGCATCGGCACAGTGCAATCCGCAGGCGATCTGCGCCCCTTGATGCGTGACTTGGCCGGGGCGTGCCGGGCCTGTCACGCGGATTATCGCGAATGACCCGGGCGCTGGCGGCCTGTCTTGTGCTTGTGCCTGCCATGGCACAAGCCGAGCATATTCTGGGCGGCGCGAACATCGGATCGGGTGAGGCCCTATATGGCCAGCACTGCGCCGCCTGTCATGGCGCCGATCTTGAAGGGCAACCGGCGTGGCAATCGCCCGGACCGGATGGTCTTTTGCCGGCCCCGCCGCATGACGTAAGTGGCCATACCTGGCACCACGACAGCCAGCTTTTGTTCGACTACACCAAGTTCGGCGGGCAAGCGGCCTTGGCGGCACGAGGCGTGGCCGGGTTCGAGAGTGGAATGCCGGGGTTTGGCGACACGCTCAGCGATGCGGACATTCGCGATATCCTCGGCTATATCCGGTCAACCTGGCCCGCCCGCGTGCAGGATGTGCAGCAGGCCCGAAGCCATGCATCCGGGAACTGACACGCGGCAGACCCAGTTCTGCCCGTGAACAGCCCTTGACCTTCCAGCGACTGGAGGCCGCATATCTGTGGCAGAACGCATTTCACCGGAGCTGACCCATGGCGCATGATCATACGAAACAGGCCGACGTTATTCGCGATCCGGTCTGTGGAATGAAAGTCGATCCTGAGGCTGGGAAGCCCAGTCTCGACCACGACGGCCACAGGTATCACTTCTGCTCCGAGGGATGTCGGGACAAGTTCGAGGCCGATCCTGACGCCTATCTAACCGCCAAAGACCCGGTCTGCGGTATGGACGTGGACCGATCAACCGCCGCGCATATGACCAAGCACGAGGGCGCGCGGCATTATTTCTGCTCGGAAAACTGCCAGTCAAAATTCGAAGCAGACCCGGAGGCCTATCTGGGCGATCAGCCTGCCGCCAAAGAGATGCCCGAGGGCACGCAATACACCTGTCCGATGCATCCTGAGATCATTCGCGACGAACCCGGCGATTGCCCGAAATGCGGTATGGCTCTGGAACCCGTGACGCCCTCGGCCGATACGGGGCCGAACCCGGAACTGGTCGATTTTCGTCGCAGGCTCTGGATTACCGGGCCGCTCGCGCTGATCGTCTTCATCCTCGAAATGGGCAGCCATATCGGCCTGCCATTCGCAGATTGGATCGGACATACGGCCTTTGGCTGGGTGCAATTCGCGCTCGCCACGCCGGTCGTGCTGATCTGTTACCCGTTCTTCAAACGCGGCTGGTCGTCCATCGTGAACGTCAGCCCGAATATGTGGACCCTGATCGCGCTTGGCACCGGCGCGGCCTACCTCTTTTCCATCGTGGCCCTGATCGCACCGGGCGTCTTCCCCGAGGCCGTGCGCGACGACATGGGCATGGCCCCGGTGTATTTCGAAGCCGCCGCCGTGATCCTGGTGCTGGTTCTGATCGGGCAGGTGCTGGAACTCGCCGCCCGCGACCGCACGGGGGACGCCATCCGCGCGCTCATGGACCTTGCGCCCAAAACCGCGCGCCGTGTGACGGACAACGGCGAAGAAGATGTCGAACTCGATGTGGTCCAGACCGGCGACATCCTGCGCGTGCGCCCCGGAGAAAGCGTTCCGGTGGACGGCACCGTGATCGAAGGGCGCACCTCGGTCGATGAAAGCATGATAACGGGCGAGCCTGTGCCAGTCGAAAAGACCGAAGGCGACGACCTGACCGGCGGGACGCTGAACAAGTCCGGCTCGGTCCTAATGCGGGCCGAAAGCGTGGGTGCGGACACGACGCTCAGCCGGATCGTGGACATGGTCGCCAACGCCCAACGCTCCCGCGCGCCGATTCAAGGGCTGGCGGACCGAGTATCGCTGTTCTTCGTGCCCACCGTAGTCGGGGTTGCCATTCTGGCCTTCATTGCTTGGATGATCTTCGGGCCCGACCCGCAGCTGTCTTATGCCTTCGTGGCGGCCGTGTCCGTCCTCATCATCGCGTGCCCTTGTGCGCTTGGCCTCGCCACGCCCATGTCGATCATGGTGGCCACGGGTCGCGGGGCGCAGGCGGGGGTGTTGATCCGCGATGCCGAGGCGCTGGAACGCTTCGCCAAGGTCGATGCGCTGATCGTGGACAAGACCGGCACCCTGACCGAGGGCAAACCCGCCCTCACGGATGCCGAGCCGGAGGGCGACGTGACGCGCGACAAGCTCCTGTCCTTCGCGGCCTCACTTGAACGTGGCTCTGAACACCCGCTGGCCGAGGCCATCGTGGCAGGTGCGAAAGAGGCGGGCGTCGACATGCCCGAGGCCACGGACTTCGAAGCCGTGACAGGCAAAGGCGTAAAAGGTCGCGTGGAGGGGGCCGAGGTGCTTTTGGGCAATGAAGCACTCCTGTCCGACGCGGGCATCGACACCAAGGCCTTGGCGGACCGGGTGGAAGCTCTGCAATCCGAAGGCAAGACTGCCATGTTCGTAGCCATCGACGGCAAGCCCGCCGGGATCATCGCGGTGGCCGACCGGATCAAGGAAACGACACCGGACGCCATCCGTGCACTGCATGACCTTGGCCTGCGGATCATCATGGCCACCGGCGACGCCGAAGCCACCGCGCAGGCCGTCGCGAAGGAGTTGAACATCGACGAGGTTCACGCAGCCGTCAGTCCCGAGGACAAACAGGCACTGGTTGAAAAACTACGCGGCGAAGGCCTGTCCATCGCGATGGCAGGCGACGGCGTGAACGACGCACCTGCGCTGGCCGCGGCTGACGTGGGTATCGCCATGGGCACGGGCGCGGATGTGGCGGTCGAAAGCGCCGGGATTACGCTGGTCAAAGGTGACATCGGCGGCATCGTGCGCGCACGGCGACTGGCCGAAGCCACGATGCGCAACATCAAGCAAAACCTGTTCTTCGCCTTCGTTTACAACTCCGGCGGCGTCCCTCTCGCGGCGGGCATCCTGTTCCCGTTCTTCGGCGTGCTCCTATCACCCATCGTGGCCGCCGCAGCGATGAGCCTGTCGTCCGTCTCGGTGATCGGCAATGCGCTTCGGTTGAGCTTGTCAAAACTGTGAGGTGCCGGGGCGAAGCGGGTAAGAGCCCACATTCGCTCCACTGACTGTCGACGTCCGCAGTGGGCCGGCCGCGACGGACCGGCCCAAGGCGCTCAAATCTCTACCGACTCTGCAATCGCGAGCGCATCCTCCAGTTCGACGCCGAGGTAACGCACGGTGCTGTCCATCTTCGTATGGCCAAGCAATAGCTGCACTGCTCTAAGATTTCCTGTCTTCCGATAAATCTGCGCAACCTTGGTGCGACGCATGGAATGGGTGCCGTAGGCGCACGGCTCGAGACCGATGGAGACCACCCAGTCCCGGACGAGGCGAGCATACTGCCGCGTCGAAATGTGAAGTCGTTCGTGAAACCGTCCCGGCCAGAGATGCTCCGACCCGACCATTAACGGGGATTCGAGCCAAGCTTCGATTGCCTTGCGGGTCCCTTCGGTAATCTCGAAGCTGACGGGCCTGCTTGTCTTGCTCTGAACGATCGCAGCGCGGTGCTTGACCTGCCCCGCCGCGTAGACGTCCGCGACCTTGAGCCGCACCAAGTCGCAGCCACGCAATTTGCTGTCGATGGCGAGATCGAAGAGCGCCAGTTCTCGGGTCCGATGGGCGATCTCCAGCCGGACCCTGATAGCCCAAACATGCTTCGGTTGCAGCGGACGTTTCTGGCCGACGATGCGCCCTTTGTTCCAAGCGGGACGGCAGGCACGGATTGCTGGTAGGTTGGCGGTAGACATGGCGGTTCCTCCACTCCACCGGTCCCACCTCGTCTTCGGAACTTCGCCGACGCCCAACTATACCATCGATCTGCCGCGAAGGTCCGCTTCGAGCTCATCCAGTTTATCGCTGCGTGAAGACCCGAGATCAGCAATGGATGGGAAGCTGCTGTCGCTACTCGATTGGCAGGCCGTGCATCTTGAGGAACGAGAGTTTGTCCCAGTAACCGCGTTGAAATGCGATGAGGCCATCTCGAACCGTAAAGAACCCACAACCTCGCAGGCCTGACGGATCGCGCCACTCCAGTGCAACGACTTCCCCTGCTTCATGAATTTCTTCAGGTATGCAGACCATCTCCGCAGATGAAAATTCACGTTCGAACATGGCCTTAATGGCTTCACGCCCTTCCACAGGTTCCTGTGTCACCTGATGGTTCACTGCGTCGTCGTGGTAGAGTTCAGCAAGCCCGGAAGCGTCTCCAAGATTGAAGCGCTCGACCCAGCGATTCACCACTTGCTTCGGTTTCATGCGTGTCCCCACTGGATGGTGCAGAACTGTATGCCATCGGATCGGCTATGTCCGCAACCAGGATCGGAAGCGGACACGACTACTATAACAGGAACGGTAGTTCTGTCCGCACTGCCGACCTTCATCCTCCGAAAAAGCTGCACGATGGACGAAAGACTGGTCTGGTGAAGCTGCACCGCAGCGATCGGCCATGGACTGAACGGCAGGTTTGGGCCGCTAGCTGCCCTTTGCGATTGGTACCGCCACCGCAGAGCAGCATGATTGGCCACCAGATGTCCGGGACCTATTGGCTGGCGATCCGATAAATCGGCAATGATATTCTATCCAGAGGTCGTTGTCCTTCCGCAGTCGGCATGAAGGAACTATGCGCGCACCACGTAAACGGAGCAATTGGCGTGAGTAACCACGTGGCTCGCCGTGGTACCCAAGAGGTAGTCTTGCACCTTGGGGTTGGCGGATTCCATCACGATCACATCGACTTTCCGTTCTTTCGCCAGTTTTACGATCTGACGATGTACTGCCCCCTTTCGAACGACAGTTTCAAAATCTACTCCCTCTGGGGGATGGTCAGCGTTTGAATATGTCCAAACCGAGCCCATTCCGATACTTCAAAACGTCGCCCGAGATCATCCGTCTGGCGGTGATGCTGTACGTTCGATTTCCGCTCTCGCTGCGCAATGTGGAAGATCTGCTCCATGAGCGCGGGATCGACGTGAGCCACGAGACCGTCCGGTACTGGTGGCATAGGTTTGGGCCAATGTTTGCGGCCGAGATCCGCAAACGCCGGATTGACGGCATGCGTTCCAGTCGCTGGCGGTGGCACCTCGACGAAATGTTCGTGAACATCAACGGGGAACGGCACTACCTCTGGCGCGCCGTGGATCACGAAGGAGAGATCCTGGAGAGCTTTGTTGCCAAGACCCGCGACAGGAAGGCGGCCCTGAAGTTTCTAAAGAAAGGAATGCGCAAGCATGGCGGCCTGGAGAAGATTGTGACCGACAAGCTCCGGTCCTACGGTGCCGCTTTGAAAGAGCTCGGAGCTGATACGCGGCAGGAAACGGGCCGCTGGTTGAACAACCGCGCCGAGAACTCGCATCTGCCATTCCGACGACGCGAAAGGGCGATGCTCCGGTTCCGGCGCATACGAAGTCTCCAGAAGTTCGCCTCCGTCCACGCCTCTGTCTCAAATCATTTCAACCAGGAACGCAGCCTCTCGAGCCGACCCGTTTTCAAGGCCAACCGCGCCGCCGCTCTGACCGAGTGGCGCGGTCTCTGCGCGGAATAAAGGACAGCGAACCTGCCCTAGCTGAGACTGGTTCGAATTAGTCTGCCAGCAC
>CAXRHZ010000016.1:0-15636 GCA_964230745.1 Maritimibacter sp.
AGCCAATGGCTGCAGATCCAGTGGATCGGCACCGTGGTGATCGGCATCTACGTCGCCTGCCTTGGCTATATCGTGCTGTTCAAGCGCCGCGAGGTCATGGCGATCACTTCGTCGCCGGAGGAAAACACTCTCGACTTTGAAAAGATCAAACTGGCCCACTGATGCCATTCACTTTGGCCGCCCCCCTGTCTCCCCGATAACGGGGGCGGCCTTCACTGCCTGGCAGCGCCTTCGGGCCTGCCGGGCGCCTTTACAGAAACTGCCCGGTTTGAGAGGTCCGCAATGCGTGCTCCGAATATCCTGATCCTGATGGTCGACCAGCTGAACGGAACCCTGTTCCCCGACGGTCCCGCCGATTGGCTGCACGCGCCGAACCTGAAAAAGCTGGCGGCGCGCTCGACCCGCTTTGCCAATGCCTATACCGCGTCGCCGCTCTGCGCGCCGGGCCGGGCCTCCTTCATGTCGGGGCAGCTGCCGTCGCGCACCGGTGTCTATGACAACGCCGCCGAAGTCCGTTCCGATATTCCCACCTACGCGCACCACCTGCGCCGCGCGGGCTATTACCCCTGCCTCAGCGGCAAAATGCACTTCGTCGGCCCCGACCAGCTGCACGGGTTTGAGGACCGTCTGACCACCGACATCTACCCGGCCGACTTCGGCTGGACGCCGGATTACCGCAAACCCGGCGAGCGGATCGACTGGTGGTATCACAACATGGGGTCGGTCACCGGCTCGGGCGTCGCCGAGATTTCCAACCAGATGGAATACGACGACGAGGTCGCGCATTTCGCCAAGATGAAGGTCTACGACCTCGCGCGCGGCAAGGACGACCGCCCGTGGTGCCTGACAGTCAGCTTCACCCACCCGCACGATCCCTACGTGGCGCGCAGGAAATACTGGGACCTCTACGAGGATTGCGAGCACCTGCTGCCCGAGGTGCCTGCGATGGACTACGAGGACCACGACAACCACTCCAAGCGCATCTTCGACGCGAACGACTGGCGCAACTTCGACATCACCGAGGATGACATCCGCCGCTCGCGCCGCGCCTATTTCGCCAACATTTCCTACCTCGACGACAAGATCGGCGAGATCATGGAGGCGCTGGAGGCGACGCGGCAGGAGGCGATCATCTTCTTCGTTTCCGACCACGGCGACATGCTGGGCGAACGGGGGCTGTGGTTCAAGATGAGCTTCTTCGAGGGCTCGTCCCGCGTGCCGCTCATGGTTTCGGCGCCGGGGCTGGAGCCGCGACTTGAGACCACGCCGGTCTCGACCATCGACATGACACCGACACTGGCCGAACTGGCCGGTGTCGACATTTCCGAGATCGAGCCTTGGGTCGACGGCATGTCGCTCGTGCCGCTGGCCAAGGGCGAGACGCGGACCGAACCCGTGCGGATCGAATACGCGGCCGAGGCGAGCTATGCGCCGCTGGTCGCGCTCATCTCCGGCACGCACAAGTTCACGCGCTGCGCGCTCGATCCGGAGCAGATGTTCGACCTGTCGGCGGACCCGAACGAATTGGTGAACCTCGCAGAAAGCCAGCCTGAGAGCTCGGAACTCGCCGAATTCCGCCGCCTCGCGAGCGAATACTGGGATCTCGACCGGTTCGACGCCGACGTGCGCGCGTCGCAGGCGCGCCGCTGGGTCGTCTATGAGGCGCTCAGGAACGGCAGCTACTATCCGTGGGACTTCCAGCCGCTCCAGAAAGCGTCCGAGCGGTACATGCGCAATCACATGGACCTGAACGATGTCGAGGAAAGCCAGCGCTTTCCCCGTGGAGAATGATGATGATCGACCCGAAACCGACCGCCAGCCATTTCATCGACGGCGCATATGCCGAGGACGACAGCGGCACACTGATCCCCGTGATCTACGCCGCAACGGGCGAAGAGATCGCCCGCGTTCATGCGGCCACGCCTGCCCTCGTCGACCGGTCGCTCGCCGCCGCGAAACGCGCGCAGCCTTCATGGTCCGCGATGTCCGGGACCGAGCGGGGGCGCATCCTGCGCCGGGCCGCCGACATCATTCGTGAGCGCAACCGCGAGCTGTCCGAACTGGAAACGCTCGACACCGGCAAGCCGTTACAGGAAACACTGGTGGCGGATGCCGCATCAGGCGCAGATGCGCTGGAGTATTTCGGCGGGATTGCCGGGTCGCTCACGGGTGAGCACATCCAGCTCGCGGATGGCGATTTCGTCTACACTCGGCGCGAGGCGCTCGGGGTCTGCGTGGGCATCGGCGCGTGGAACTACCCGACCCAGATCGCCTGCTGGAAGGCCGCTCCTGCGCTGGCCTGCGGCAACACGATGGTGTTCAAACCGTCCGAGACCACCCCGCTTTGCGCCCTCAAGGTCGCGGAGATTCTGAAGGAGGCGGGCCTCCCCGACGGCGTGTTCAACGTGGTGAACGGCGCGGGCGAGGTCGGGGCGGCGCTGGTGGGCGACGAGCGGGTCGCCAAGGTCTCCCTCACCGGATCGGTGCCGACGGGGCGCAAGGTCTATCAGGCGGCGGCCGCCAGCATGAAGCACGTCACGATGGAGCTTGGCGGCAAGTCACCGATGATCGTGTTCGTGGACGCGGATATCGAGAACGCGATCTCGGGGGCAATCCTCGGCAACTTCTACTCCTCCGGTCAGATCTGCTCCAACGGCACGCGTGTCTTCGTCCACACCGACATCAAGGAGGCGTTCCTTGCGCGGCTGGCCGAGCGTCTGGGCACCGCTGTCATGGGCGACCCTCTGGACGAGGCCACGAATTTCGGCCCGATGGTCAGCGAAGCCCAGATGAACATCGCGATGAACTACATCGCCAAGGGTGTGGAAGAAGGCGCTCGGCTGGTCGCGGGCGGCAAGCGCGTGGACCGCGACGGCTGGTACCTGGAACCTACCGTGTTCGCCGATGTCACCGACGACATGACCATCGCGCGCGAGGAGATCTTCGGCCCCGTGATGTGCGTGCTCGACTTCACCGACGAGGCGGACGTCATGGCCCGCGCCAACGACACGGAATACGGTCTGGCGGCCGGGGTCTTCACCCGCGATCTGACCCGCGCGCACCGCGTGGCCGCAGGTTTCGAGGCGGGCACCTGCTACATCAACACCTACAACGACGCGCCGGTCGAGGCGCCCTTCGGGGGTGTCAAATCCTCCGGGTTCGGGCGCGAGAACTCCAAGGAAGCCATCAACCACTATTCCCAGGTGAAGTCGGTTTATGTGCGAATGGGCGATGTGGAAGCCCCCTTCTAGGCGCTGAAAGGCCGGAAAAATGCAAGCAGACTATGTCATCGTCGGCGCCGGTTCCGCCGGCTGCGCCATGGCCTATCGGCTGGGCGAAGCCGGGCATTCGGTCATCGTGATCGAGCATGGCGGCTCGGACGCGGGGCCGTTCATCCAGATGCCCGGGGCGCTCTCCTACCCGATGAACATGCCGCGCTACGACTGGGGCTTTTCGTCGGAGCCGGAGCCGCAATTGAACAACCGCCGAATGGCCGTGCCGCGTGGCAAGGTGGTCGGCGGATCATCGAGCGTCAACGGAATGGTCTATGTCCGCGGTCACGCCAAGGACTACGACCACTGGGCCGACAGCGGCGCGCGCGGCTGGAGCTACGCCGACGTCCTGCCCTACTTCCAGCGGATGGAGCATTGGCACGGCAGGGGTGACAGCGACTGGCGCGGCACCGACGGTCCGCTTCACGTCCAGCAGGCGCGGCAGTGGAACCCTCTCTTCCATGCCTTCGTCGCGGCGGGACGTGAGGCCGGATACCCGGTGACGGACGACTACAACGGCCATCAGCAGGAGGGGTTCGCAGCCTTCGACATGACCGTCTGGCAAGGGCGGCGCTGGTCGGCGGCGAATGCCTATCTCAAGCCCGCGATGGCGAAGTGGGACGTGACGCTGGTCAACGGGCTTGCCAAACGCGTGGTGTTCGAGGGGAACCGGGCGGTCGGGGTCGAGGTCGCGCGCCGCGCGGACGAGACCATTCGCGCCAACCGCGAGGTGATCCTCGCCGCCTCGTCGATCAATACGCCCAAGCTCCTGATGCTATCGGGCATCGGACCGGGCGCGGAGTTGCAAAAGCACGGGATCGACGTGCGCGCGGATCGGCTGGGCGTGGGTCGGAACCTCCAGGACCACCTCGAGGTCTACATGCAATACGCCTCGAAGAAGCCGATCACGCTCTATCGCTACTGGAACCTGCTCGGCAAAGCCTGGGTCGGGGCGCAGTGGCTCTTCACCCGCACCGGACATGGCGCGTCGAACCAGTTCGAAAGCTGCGCCTTCATCCGCTCGCAGGCGGGCGTCGAATACCCGGACATCCAATTCCACTTCCTGCCCATCGCCGTGCGCTACGACGGCAAGGCCGCCGCCGAAGGGCACGGGTTCCAGGCCCACGTGGGCCCGATGCGCTCGAAGTCGCGCGGGGCCGTCACGCTGGCCTCCCCAGATCCCGCCGAGGCCCCGAAGATCGCGTTCAACTACATGAGCCACGAGGACGATTGGACCGAATGGCGCCGGGCCGTGCGCCTGACCCGCGAAATCTTCCGCCAGCCCGCCATGCAGGACTTCGTCAAGCACGAGATCCAGCCGGGCGGCGGCGACACCGACGCGGAAATCGACGCCTTCATCCGCGAACACGCCGAGAGCGCCTACCACCCCTGCGGCACGGCTCGGATGGGCGCCAAAGACGACCCAGGCGCGGTCGTGGACCCGGAGTGCCGCGTGATCGGGGTCGAGGGGCTGCGCGTCGCCGACAGCTCCATCTTTCCACGCATCACCAACGGCAACACGAACGCCCCCTCGATCCTCGTGGGCGAAAAGGCCGCCGATCATGTGCTTGGGCGCACGCCCCTTGCGCGTGACAACCGGGGCCCGTGGATCAACCCGGACTGGCGGACGGCGCAGCGCTGACATAGATCAGGGGTATGGCCGACGACCTAAAACTCGACGCCCGCGAGGGCCTGCCGCCGGAAATGCGCGTTCTCGTGGACGAATACCCCCGCGAAATGTGGGAAGGGCACCCGAATTTCTCGGGCCTCACCGCCTTCTGGCTCCAGATGCACGGCAAGTTCCGCGCGGTACAGACCGAGCTTCTGCGACTGACGCAGGAGTATCTCGACGAGAAGGCCGAGCCGATGCAGTTCGGCGCCCATACCTCGCGCTACACAGGCTTCTTCCTCGAGGGGCTGCACGGCCATCACAACATCGAGGATCACCACTATTTCCCGCAGATGATGAAGCTCGACGACCGGGTGGAGCGCGCCTTCGACCTGCTCGACGCCGATCACCACGCGCTCGCCCACCACATGAACGCGCTCGCCGATGCGACCAACGCGGTGCTGCGCCCGCTGCAACAGGGCGAGGACGTGCGCGTCCCGGCGGGGCGTCTGCACGGGGTGCAAAGCGAATTCCAGCGGTTCCTGGACCGCCACCTGACGGACGAGGAGGACGTGGTCGTGCCGCTCATCCTCGCTCACGGCGAGAATTTCCACTGACTTGATCCGCGTCAAAGTGAGCGCCCGCTCCGCCTCCTAGTCTCGATCCACACGCTGACAGGAGACAGACATGGCCCACACGCCCCACGAACTTCACGAAGAATTCCCCGAGCACGCCGACCGCATCAGCGCGCTCAAGACGCAGGACAGCCACTTCGCCCGGCTCTACGAGGAATATCACGAGGTGAACCGCGCGGTGCATCGCGCCGAAACCAACGTCGAGCCGACGGACCAGTTCAACGAGGAAAAGCTGCGCAAGGACCGCGCCCGGCTCAAGGATGAGCTGTACCGTCTGCTGACGGCCGAGGCCTGAGCCCTACCGCCTGCCCTGGCCGAACCCGAGACGTTCGGCCAGACGCAGGACCAGCGGCCTCGCGCCCGTCACATCCATTTCATCGACAGGCTCGTCCACCGCGCTGTTGCGCGTAAACATCTCGTTCTGGGCTCGCTGCGTTTCCTGCATGAGGCCCAGGTCCGCCGAGAGTACCTCTGTTGCGGCTTTAGCGAACTCTTCGAATTCGTCCCGTTCTTGCAGGGTCGTTTCAGACATATGAGGTGCTTTCGGAACGAGGGCAGCGGACCCGCTGTTGGTATCGCGAGTCTCATCTACCCTAACGTAACTTTCGCTCAACGGCGAATGAATTCCGACCCTAGGGCAGGCACGATTTCGCGAGTCTAGGCTGCGCCCTCGTCGGCGACCTCTTCCGGGTCGCGCCCTTCTTCCACAACCTGCTCGAAACGCTCGAAAAAGCTGTCGACCATCTTCTTGGCGAAACCGTTGACCACCCGGCTCCCGAGTTGGGCGAGCTTGCCGCCGACCTTTGCCTCGACGTCGTATGACAGCTCGGTGCCGCCCTCGACATCCTTCAAGGACACGGCCGCGCTGCCCTTGGCAAAGCCCGCGACACCGCCCTTGCCTTCACCTACGATTCGGTAGCTTTCGGGAGCGTTAATGTCCTCCAGGGTGACCTCACCCTTGAAGGTCGCCTTCACCGGGCCGACCTTCTGCTTCACGACAGCCTGGAAACCCTCGTCCGGCGACCCTTCGAGTTCCTCGCAACCCGGGATGCAGGCGCGCAGCGTATCCGCGTCGTTCAGATGGTTCCAGACCGTTTCACGATCCGCTGCGATCGTGCGGCTCCCCGACATTTCCATGGCGCACCTCCCTGTTGGCCCGACCGATCCTAGACGCGGCTCCTTCGGCGGTAAAGCGGTCCCGTCACCGGGCGATGTCATAGGGAAGCAGGCCGCGCCGGTCCGGGTCCACCCGCAGTTTCCGCTCTAGCGGCGGGACCGACCTCTGGTGGCAATCGGGGCGTTCGCAGATGCGGCAGGAGATGCCGATGGGCTCGAACGCGGCGGCGTTCGTCACGTCGAGGTCGTCGGCATAGACGAGCGATCCTGCGTGCTTGACCTCGCAGCCCAGCGCGATGGCGTAGCGGCGGATGGGTGCCTTGAAGCTGCCACCCGTCTTGGACACGTCGCGGGCGAGCGAGATGTAGCGCACGCCGTCCGGCGTCTGCGCAAGTTGTCGCAGAAACTGGCCCGGCGTCTCGAAGGCGCGATGGACGTTCCACAACGGGCAGGCTCCGCCGAAGCGCGCGAACTGGAGCCGCGTGGCCGAGTGCCGCTTGGTGATAGTGCCGGCCTGGTCGACGCGCACGAAGAAGAAGGGGATGCCCTTGGCACCCGGGCGCTGGAGGGTCGAGAGCCGGTGGGCCACCTGTTCGACCGACGCGCCGAACAGGTCGGCGAGCCGTTCAAGGTCGTGGCGTGTCTCCTGTGCAGCTTCGAGGAACCGGCCATAGGGCAAGAGCGCCGCGCCCGCGAAGTAGTTGGCCAGACCGATCTTGGCGATGGCGCGGGCTTCGTCGGACTGAAACCGGGCGAGGTCGAGCGTCGCCTCGAGCAGGTCGTTCTGCGCAATCAGCGCGACCTGGTGGAGGAGCTGGAAGCGCCGCGTGGCAGCAGCTGAAAGCGCCGACAGCGTGATACGCCCCGCCTCGGCGTCATAGCCACGCAGCGCCGGTGTGTCGGATAGGACCACCTCGATCCCCCGCCGCGTGAGGTAATTCTGCGCCGCCGCCTCGGGCGTCGCGTCGCGCACGAAATGCTCGGCCGCCCGGTCCACGGCGTCGATGTAGTTATCGCAGTAGTGGAAGAAGTCTCGCACCTCCTCCCACGGGCTTTCCTGCACCGTTCCCCCCTCGCGACCAAGGGCTTCGTCGAGCGAGGCGAGGCGTTCGTGGCCCTGGCGATAGGCCCGGTGGACCTCGAGGAACGCGCGGGCGAGCGCGGGCGCGTTGGACGCTACGAGTCGCAGGTCCGCGATCGGCGGAGCGGTATCTGCAAATACCGGGTCCGCCAGCGCCTCGCGCATGTCCGACACAAGCCGCTCCGCATCTCCGGTGGACAGCTCCGCCACGTCGAACCCGAACTCCTGCGCGAGGGCGAGGACCACGCCGGTGGAGACCGGGCGGTTGTTGTTTTCCATCTGGTTCAGGTAGGGCAGGCTCACGCCCAGCTTCTCGGCGAAAGCCTTTTGGGTCAGTCCCAGCCGCGTGCGGGTCTCGCGCAACTTGACGCCCGCATAGAGTTTCTGTGTCGCCATCGCGGCCTCCCTTTGCAAAGACGAGGTGTAGTCTTTGCAAAAAGGCGCGGCAAGCCTCAGGCGAGCGCGGCCAGCCGTTTCTCGCGGCGGATGACGAGGATGATCGAAGCCACGGCGAAGGCGGCGGAGGTCAGCATCAGCCACAGGAGCGGGTCAGGCCCGCTCTCGGCCGTGAGACGCGTGCCCACGAAGGCCGAAATTGCCGCGCCGCCGCCGATCATGAGCGCACCCCCCAGGCCCGAAGCGCTGCCGGCGAGGTTCGGCCGCACCGACAGAAGCCCCGCATTCGCATTGGGGAGCGCCATGCCGTTGCCGAGCCCTACGAAGGTCATCAGGCCGAAGAAGACATAGGCGTTGCTGAGACCTGCGAGGTGCAGGATCAGCGATAGGAGCAGGCCGCCGAAAAAGATGCTGGCGCCCATGAGGATCATCAGGTTGATCCCGGTGCGCACCGAGTAACGCCCGGCGATGAAATTGCCGAAGAGGTAACCCACGGCAGGCGCCCCCAGCAGGACGCCGAGGAGAGACGGCGAAATCTGGAAGATTTCGCTTCCGATGAAAGGCGCGCCGCCGAGATAAGCGAAGAAACCGCCCGAACAGAACATCGCGGCGAGGCTGTAACCCCAGAAACGCGGCGAGCTGAGTAGTTCGGGATAGGCCCGCACCTGGTCCATCAGCTTCTCTTCGCCGCGCGGATGGGTCTCGCCGAGGTCGCGCAGGATGAGGACGAGCACCATGATGCCCAGGACGATCTGGAGCAGGAAGGTGGACTGCCACCCGAACTGGTCGGCAAGGAGACCCCCGACCGCCGGCGCCGCCATCGGGACGAGGGACATGCCCATCGTCACGTAGGCGATCATCGAGGCGGATTGCTCGGGCGGCAGCATGTCGCGGATCACGGCACGGCTGAGCACGAGCCCGGTGACCACGAAGGCCTGCAGCATGCGGAAGATCAGAAAAACCACGATATTGGCCGAAACCATGCAGCCGATACTCGCAACCACGTAGATCGCGAAGCTGACCAGAAGGACGGGACGGCGTCCGAAACGGTCCGAAATGGGTCCGAGAATCACCTGGAGGAGGGCGTTCATGGCGAGATAGATGGCCACCGAGAGCTGCATCACCTGGTAGCTCGTACCGAGGTCGTCGGCCATGACAGGCAGGGCCGGGAGGAAAACGCTCATCGAAAGCGCCGCGACGCCCGTGACAAGGATCAGTGTAAATACATGCGGCGGCGTGCCCCGGTCGAGGAACCGCGCGGGAGGAAATTCACTCATGCGAGAGGGTTAGTCTCGCAAGGGAAGCCTGTCGAGGTTCTTTCGGCGGCCCATCTGCAGAGTAACGCACGGTTTTTCTGCGCTGCCGCACAATCGACTATTCATACGTACAGGTCCCCGTCGAAGAGGGCCGCACGCGTCGTGTCGTGAATGACCAGTATGTCGCCACCGCCGAAATCGAACCAGATATCGGCACCGCGTTGCTGCCCCCGCCCGAGGATCTCCTCGAGCGTGCCGTGGCCGTCGACGCGGACCCGGTCGCGGTCGTTCTCGAAATCGCGGATATGGTCCTCGCCGCTCGTGAAGATGAAAGTGTCGGCGCCACCGCCTCCGCGCAGGATATCGTCTCCCGGTCCCCCGTTGATCGTGTCCTGCCCAAAGCCCCCGCGGATGCGGTCATCGCCCGGCCCGGCGAGCAGGGTGTCGTTGCCCTGCTTGCCGTTCAACATGTCGTTTCCGGCATTTCCCCGGATCGTGTTTGCGGCCGGGTTGCCCGCCAGCCGGTCGTTGCCGCTCCCGCCCGCCGAAGCCTCGATCACCGTGCCGAAGGCGACCGCAACATCCTCGTAATGCGGGCCGAAACGGGAATACTCACCCTCGCGCAGGTCGAGCTTGACCCGGTGCGATCTCGCACTGGCATCGAAGATGTCCCACCCGCCGGTGTCCCAGATCGTGTCCGTCGTCGCGGTGCGCGACCCGGTATAGGTGGTGTTGCCTGTGCTGTAGCTCGCCGCGCCCCAGATGTCCTGAAGAGCGAGCACATCGAACACCCCCATCGCATCCGATGAAACGCCGGTCCCCGGATGCTCGTCATAGGACATCGTGGTCCACTTCGTCGTGTCGAACCGTTTGGGCAACAGGTCGGTGTCGAACGAATGGCGCAAGCCCAGTGCATGCCCGATCTCATGTAGGACGACGGCATGGCGGTCGCCTACGATATCGAAGTCCCGGTCGAACACCGCGAAGCTGTCGACGCCGGTAATCCGGTCTCCCGAAGTCTCGGCTTTCCAGCCCCCGTATCCCGCGATTCCATCGTCCAGGGCGGCGAAGCCGAAATCGAGATCGGGATTGAGGCTTGCCGAAACCTCCACGAAGTCCACGTTCAGGAAGGTTTCGATATGCAGGAGAGCGCGACGCACCGCGAAGACCTCGCGCGCCTCCCACGCCGCGAAGCCCGAGAAGGAGGCAGATCCCGAAAACTCGAACGTCGCGCCGGTGTCGTTGAAGGCATAGCTGATCTGCTGTCGCGCCTGCGGTGCGTCGCCGTTGATCGCGACGCTGGAGCGAAAAAGGGGAAACTGCAGGGCTGAGATGATGGTGGACCGGGATGGCGTCGCCATAGGATTTCTTCCTTCGCGCTGGCGCCCGGGAGGGGCCGGGCGATGGCGAAGGTCCTATGGCGAAATGGGTCAGCACCGCCTTAACGCGTGCGATGAAAATCGTTCAAAATTGACCGTTTACGATGCGTTTACCGAAGCCGTGTCAGCGCGTGACGCACTCGCGTCAAACGACAAGCGCCTGCTCGACGGCCGAAAGCGTGGTATCCTCGATGGTAAGCGCGTCGCTTTCACCGAAGTCGATTACGACATCGCCACCGGTGGCGCGGGCAAGATCCATGACCGCTTCCGCGTCCCCGAACCCCGTCACTTCGATCCGGTCGTTGCCGTTGCCGAAGTCCGTGATCCGGTCGGCACCGTAGCCTGGACGGAACACGAAGGTATCCGCCCCCGGTCCGCCGCGCAGGGTATCGGCGCCCGTTCCGCCGTCGAGCCGGTCGGCCCCACGCCAGCCCCGCAGATCGTCGTCGCCTCCGTCACCGAACAGGCTGTCGCGCCCGCCGCCGCCCTTCACGAGGTCGTCGCCTTCGCCGCCACGCACCGTGTCGCGCCCGCGTGTGCCCTTGACGGTATCGTTGCCGGCCCCGCCCTCGACCACATCCGCCCCGCGTCCGCCGCGCAGAGTGTCATTTCCGGCCTGCCCGTCGAGAATATCGTCCCCCGTCGTGCCGCGCAGGAGATCGCCGCTCGGCCCGCCGTAGAGCGCATTGGCAAGGGCGTTCCCGATCAAAGTATCGCCATAGAGGCTGCCATAGGCATTCTCTATCCGCACATCGAAGGCGATCGCCATATCCTCGCGCCCCATCCATTCCGAGAACTCGCCTTGGCGTAGGTCGAGTTCGACCCCACGGGCCCAGCCGCGCGCATCGAGGCTGTCGGTTCCGGCGGAGTCCCAGATCACGTCCACCCCGTTCACGCGAGGGCCAAGATAGGCCGTGTCGCCCGCATTGAACGCGGTCGCACCCCAGATGTCCTGCAGTGCGACGAAGTCGTAAACCATCATGCGTGATGTCTCACCGATCCCGGGCGTGGGGTCGTCGGTGTAAGACATAATCGTGTAATGGTTCGTGTCGAAATCCGGGTCGAGCGCAACACCGTCGAACGGGTGGTCCAAGCCCAGCGCATGTCCGACCTCGTGCAGGATCAACCCCTGCTCGCCCGAAGCGAGGTCGATGCTCCGGTCGAACACAGCGAAACCATCGTAGCGGGTAATCCGACCATTGAGAGTCGAATATTGTGGTCCGCCGAGCGCAAGGTATTGGGGCGGAAGGTCGACCTTGCCGAAATTGAAATCGGGATCTCGGTCGCGCGTCACCTCGACGAATTCGACGTTCAGGAACTCTTCGACTGTCGAAAGCGCCGATCGAAACGAGGCTTTTTCGGCCTCGCTGAACGCGGTCCATCCCGAATAGTCATACCACAAGTCGGGCGGCTGGGAGGTTTCGAACTGGTAGGTCAGCCTGTAGCGGCCGTCCGCCGTGGTGTTGATGGGGGCGAGATCATAGAGTCCTGGAAACTGAAGCGCCTGGATGACCTCTGCGCGCGTGGGCATGGTGCGGGCCCTCGTGTTAAAAGTGCAGCGCACCTTCTACGGTCTTTACGTGCGATTTCCCACCCGAAAGGCGGTCTCGCCTGCCCCGCCCAGCGCCGGCATGGCGGAAAATCGCCCGTTATGGCTCGATTATTTGCAATTATTCATTTCGCAATGGTCCGCAGACAAAACCTTTGCAAATTCGCCGGAAACCGTTTGGGTCTTTCGCAGCTTGCGGCTAGGTTGCGCGGAAATCAAGGAGGGCCGTCCGATGAAAGATATCCTGCAACAGCTCGAAAACCGGCGCGAGGTCGCCAGGCTGGGCGGTGGACAGAAGCGGATCGACAGCCAGCACGCCAAGGGCAAGCTGACCGCACGCGAACGGGTGGAGCTGCTGCTCGACGAGGACAGCTTCGAGGAGTTCGACACCTTCAAGGCGCACCGCTGCACCGACTTCGGCATGGAAGAACAGCAGTATCCCGGCGACGGCGTCATCACCGGCTGGGGCACGATCAACGGCCGCCTCGTCTATGTCTTCTCGCAGGACTTCACGGTCTTCGGCGGCTCGCTCTCGGAAACCCATGCCGAGAAGATCTGCAAGATCATGGACATGGCCGTCCAGAACGGCGCTCCGGTCATCGGCCTGAACGACTCAGGCGGCGCGCGGATCCAGGAAGGCGTCGCCTCGCTCGCCGGCTACGCCGAGGTGTTCCAGCGCAACATCATGGCCTCCGGCGTCGTGCCGCAGATCTCGGTCATCATGGGACCCTGCGCGGGCGGCGCGGTCTACTCGCCCGCCATGACCGACTTCATCTTCATGGTGAAGGACACGTCCTACATGTTCGTCACCGGCCCCGACGTGGTGAAGACCGTGACGAACGAGGTGGTGACGGCCGAAGAGCTCGGCGGCGCCTCCACCCACACCAAGAAATCCTCCGTGGCCGACGGCGCGTTCGAGAACGACGTGGAGGCCCTCACCGAAGTGCGTCGCCTCGTCGACGTCCTGCCGCTCAACACCCGCGACAAGGCGCCCGTGCGCCCCTTCTTCGACGAACCCGAGCGGCTGGACCACTCGCTCGACACCCTGATCCCGGACAACCCGAACTCGCCCTACGACATGAAGGAACTGATCCTGAAAGTCGCGGACGAAGGCGATTTCTACGAAATCCAGGAAGACTTCGCCAAGAACATGATCACGGGCTTCGTCCGGCTCGAAGGCCGCACCGTGGGCGTGGTGGCGAACCAGCCGATGGTGCTCGCAGGATGCCTTGACATCGACAGTTCACGCAAAGCCGCGCGCTTCGTGCGCTTCTGCGACGCCTTCGAGATTCCGATCCTGACCTTCGTCGACGTCCCCGGCTTCCTCCCGGGCACCGGGCAGGAATACGGCGGCGTCATCAAGCACGGCGCGAAGCTGCTCTTCGCCTATGGCGAAGCGACGGTGCCGAAAGTCACGGTCATCACGCGCAAGGCCTATGGCGGCGCATACGACGTTATGGCGTCCAAGCACCTGCGCGGCGATTTCAACTACGCTTGGCCCACCGCCGAGATCGCGGTCATGGGCGCCAAGGGCGCGACCGAGATCCTCTACCGCTCCGAACTGGGCGATCCTGAGAAGATCGCGGCGCGCACCAAGGATTATGAGGATCGCTTCGCCAACCCCTTCGTCGCCGCCGAGAAGGGCTTCATCGACGAGGTCATCATGCCGCACTCCACCCGCAAGCGGGTGAGCCGGGCCTTCGCGAGCTTGCGCAACAAGAAGCTCTCGAACCCGTGGAAGAAGCACGACAACATCCCGCTTTGAGGGATGTCGGGAGGGAAGCGTGATGCGTCACCGCACGGTCATTTTCAGCCTGCTGGCCACCTGCCTGGCCGCGCTGGCGATGCCTGCCGTGGCGCAGGAGGAGATCGCGCTTCCCTCCGGCCATAACGTCAGGTTCAACGACGTGATCTGGGGCGAGAAGGGGACCGCCGGGCTAACGATCCGGTTCCGGTTCCTCGACCCCGGACTGCCGGCCCGCGCCGATGCGGACGGCATCATCATCGCCACCGAGGATACCGAGTATCTCTGCACGCATTACGCGCTCGACCGGATCAGCTCCACCGGGCCGCAGCCCGCGCAGATCGTCATATCGATCTCGGACCGCCACGTGGAATTCGGCGAGCCCGACCCGGACGTGACGCAGATCTTCGAGGCCTATTCTTATCGCGACGGCACCTGCGTCTGGGAGATGTTCTGATGGCCCTGCCCTACATGACCAAGCACCGGGGCTTCCCCGGACGCCTCCCCGGCACGGATTTCCAGTTCACGATCCGCCGCGCGAACAAGAAGGGGGCGACCCCGATCACCCGGCGCGAGCGGTATGCCGACCGCCGCCCAGCGGACAAGCGTGCCGACATGGGGTTCATGGCGGCGCTGTGGGACTATTTCGGCGAGGAACCGTTCGAGCGCGGCAATCTCGACGCGGGCCGCCTGTCGTGGCTTTTCGGCCGCGAAGTCCTGCCCGCGCAGGACCCGTTCGACCCGGCCGATTACGAGGCGCTTCTCAGGATAGACCGCAAGGCCGCCGAGGCGTCGTTTCCCGAGATTTTCGCCGAGGATGCGGACTTCGGGTTCGAGGGCTTCGACGACGATGGATGGGACGACGAATGAGCAACTTCTTGCTAACTTGTCGCAGAATTGCGCGAGGATCAGCGCATCTCGCGCGGCCCGGTTTTTCACCCTGTTCGCGGCCCACGGGCTTTGACACGGTCGCACACATGGTGGGCGCTCTATCCCGGCGTCCCGCCTGGTTTAGTCAAACCGTTACCCTTCCCCTTCTGCCCGGGTTGGCCTCCCCCGGCCAACCCGGGATTTTCTTTGCCGCTCCGCCACTTGGCGTCGAGCGAACGCTCCCCCACACCTGCGGCCCAGCCGCCAAACAGACGTAACGAAGAGGGACAGGACATGTTCAAGAAGATCCTGATTGCGAACCGTGGCGAGATCGCCTGTCGCGTCATGAAGACGGCGAAGAAGATGGGGATCGAAACTGTCGCCATCTACTCCGACGCGGACCGCCACGCGCTGCATGTCCAGATGGCGGACGAGGCGATCCACATCGGCCCGCCGCCCGCGAACCAGTCCTACATCGTGATCGACAAGGTCATGGCCGCGGTCAGAGAGAGCGGCGCGCAGGCGGTGCATCCGGGCTACGGCTTCCTGTCCGAGAACGCGAAGTTCGCCGAGGCGCTGGAGGCCGCGGGCGTGGCCTTCGTCGGCCCGCCGGTGAAGGCGATCGAGGCCATGGGCGACAAGATCACCTCGAAGAAGATCGCCCAGGAGGCGGATGTGTCGACCGTGCCGGGCTATATGGGTCTGATCGCGGATGCGGATGAGGCGGTG
>CAXRHZ010000017.1:0-9966 GCA_964230745.1 Maritimibacter sp.
CGGCGTCGAGCCCTTCGCTTATCTCAAGGCCACCCTCGAAGCCATCGCCGCCGGCCATCCCCAAGGCCAAATCGACGATCTCTTGCCCTGGAACTTCACCCCGTCAAGCTGAACCCGGGTGGGGCGCAGACGCCGCTTACAAGTCAGTCAGTGTCGGGGCAAAACTTACCTACGCCATGTTGCTCAAGTACGCATGGCAGAACGACTACTGTTTCCCAGGGCAGGAGCGATTAGCCGACGACTTGGGAGTCGCTCGGCGCAGTGTTGTCACTTTCATCAGGGAGCTTCAGAAAGCAGGCTTCATCAAGGTCGTACGACGTGGGCAAGGGAAGTCGAACATATACGAACTGAACCTCAAACCGCGCTCTGCGAAATCCACAAGGAAATCCTAGAAGTGCAAAATTTGCACTTCTAGATGTGCAAGGATTGCACCACTAGAGATGCAGATATTTCACTTCCTTCTATGTAAGAAGACTCAATTAATAATATGCAGTGCGATAGCACTCAGCTTCCTGTGGATAAAAACATAAGGGAAGGTTCCAGCCAAAGAAGGACTAGGAACGAGCAACGCGTCGAACGTTGATTGCTGAGGTATCAATCACGTACTTCAAATGCAGCGCGTAGTGCTTCTTCATCTCGCAGTCTCAAGATCATTCATGTCCTTCGGCACACCACGTCGCACGCATTCACCGACTGAAAGTTCTGGCTTGCCAAATTCTGCGCATGCATCGAGAGCATTCGAGCCGGTGTCGTAGGTTGCCCACATGTAGGTAGGTTTGACCCGAGCATCGGCGCCAACCCATACCCACTGGAGACCCTGTTTCTTGAAAAAGTATGTCTGGGAGCCAGGGTTGTGCCCCATGGCGATGCTCTTGGACGGACGCGGCTCCATGTCGTCGTCCCATTCAAGGCCGGGGATGCGGCCTTCAGCGGCGGCGATGCGGAGTTGCTCAGCGACGAGTTTGTTCGACCAGTGCTGCTGTTCGGTATCCATCACTCTTTCAACCAGGGTAACGCAACGCTGGCTTAGCTTGCCAGTGTTGGTGATATAGAAGTTGAGCTCGTGATTATCGGGGTCTTGTTCACCGACATACACCACATGATCGTGAATACACTCATTGAGAATATCAAGATTGAGCTCAAGCGGCTCTTCTGCCAGCGCATGGCTGGCGATGAAAGAGATCGTAAGAGCGCCCAAGAGAGTGTGAATATGAAATCTGGGCTGGAAATACTTCATACGATTGTGTGCGTCCGTTTCTTATTTCATATGGTTCACGTTGACCGTCGAACATTGATAGCAGCCGTGTCAATCGCGTTCTTCAAATGCACCGCGTAATGCTTCTCGATCATCTCAACGGACGTGCGGCAATTCTTGGCAATTTGGTAGATGTCTGCACCTTCCAGCAACCGGAACGAGATGTAGCTGTGCCGCAGTGAGTACCAGGTGCGGACATTACCCTCACGGTCGCGCTTGAGGTTGAGGTCTTCCAAGACTGCCGCAAATTGTTTCTGGTCTTGGGTTGGAAAGATCAGGTCGGTTGGCTCGGGTGCCGCTCGTTCGACGAGCCGCCGGAATGGTCGCACCGCACCTGGCATCGACTTGCAGTAGCCGGTGCCGCGTTTGCCGCGCACAACGACTTCGAGGATCTCTCCGCCAGACGCCTCGTCATCAACGACTTCGACATCCCGAAACTCCAGACGGTTGATCTCGTCTGGTCGTAGACCGGTGTTGGCCATGAACAGCACCTTGTCGTGCAGTCGTTCGGCGGCTTGGCGCGAGCGTGCGTTTGTCGCGCGACCAATTCGCGAACGCGTTTCGGTGTAGAGAGCTTTGTACTCGTCCGGTGAAAACCAAGCTCGATGAGATATCTTGGAAGAGGCGCGATAGGGAAGTGTCATGTCGGGCAGCCGGTCGAGCCAGCCCTTCCGAATGGCATATTTGAGCACTTGGCGCAGGACTACAATTTCCTGGTGAAGCGTACTTTTGGCAGGCGGCTTGCTCGCAGTCTTGTGCCGGTGCACCCGATAGTCCTGCACCAACCCGGAAGTGATCTCTGGTAACCGCCTCGAACCAAAGAAGGGATTAAGGTACAGCCGCACCCTACGCCCATGTCCTTGTACGTATTGGCGGTTGCGTTCGCCTTCCGTGAGCACATCAAACTCGTCGAGGAAACGACGCGCCGCCTCCTTGAATGACTTTCCATCAACCAGTTCACCATCACGCTTCTTTCCCAACAGCGTCATGTACCAGTCTTCCGCGAATTCTTTCGCTAGCGCGAGACTGGTTTCCTTGGTGCTCACCCGGCGGTTCTTGCCCGCCAGATAAGTCGAGCACTGCCACACCGAACTGTTTTCACGTTTGTAAACGTGAACTTTGCCACCCAGAATCTTGTGCTTTTGTCCCGCCATCCGAAAACCGTCACAGTGTGTAAGTACTGTGAAAGCCTACTTCCGAGCTCTACTCCAGTCAAATGACAGGGCTAGTCAATTGTTTTTGCTGGTACCCGCGGCCGGACTCGAACCGGCACGGCACAAGGCCAAGGGATTTTAAGTCCCCAGTGTCTACCATTCCACCACGCGGGCCAGCGGGGCGGACCGTAGCCCAGCCCGTGGCGCGAGGGAAGGCCGTCAAATACCCTGTGCCGCGCGTTTGCGGGCTTTGGAGAATTTCATGCCCGGTTCGCTCAGGCGGTCCGAGGGACCGATCCAGGCGTAGGCCAACAGACAGGGATCGTCGTCACCGGTCGTGATCCGGTGTTCTTCGCCCGGCCGGTTCAGGATCAGCGAGCCGGGGGCATAAACCGCAAGTTGGTTCTCCGACCATGCCCCGGCAATGGAAATGTAGCTCTCCTCGATCTCGAAATGACTGTGCTGGGGATACGTCGTGCGCGGTGCGAAAAGCACGAAACCGAGTGTCAGGCGTTCCGAAACCACTGGGCCGCGCGGCCCCAGCACCTCGCAATAGGCATATTTACGAGCGAGATGCGGCGGTACCTTTTCATACCCGTATTCCCAACTGAGAAGCGGCGAAATCCGCTCCAACGCGCGGCTCAGGCCAAACATGGGCGTGCGCGCTCCCAAGTCGAAGGCGCGATGCAGGTGAGCTGTCACGGGCTTGGCTTCCGGCGGGCGCGGATGGATGCGCGGATTTGCGTCAACCACGGAGGAGAGCGTTTCGCGCACCTTTCGCCTGTGGCTGCGGATCGCCTTGGACCCACCGGCCGAGCCCTGGCGATAGAGCGCTTCGAACTCGTGAAGGAGGTATTGCCAGCCGGGGCTGTCGCTCAGCCGGACTGCGTCCTCTTCCTCGGGTGCCGGCAGATCCATTCCCGCCTCTGTCGTTTCTTCGAGGGCAGCAAATCGCAGCCCGGGTCTGTCGGCAATGATTCTCCTCGTCCGTCTCGCCGCCCCGAACGGCGGCAGCGGACGCCGACGGCCAAGTCTGCTTGACGCCCCCTGTTGCTTGGGGCCTTCTGCTCCCATGTTCCCGATCCGCGACCACAACCCGTCCGAGCGCACGCCCTATGTCACTTACGTGCTGGTGATCGCCAATGTGGTAGTGTTTCTCGCCCAGATTTCGCTCACCGACCGGGCGCTTGCCGAATACTTTTGGACCTGGGGCGTCGTGCCGGACCGTGTGACGGCGGGCGTCGGGCTTGAGACCTTCTTCACCTCGATGTTCATCCACTCCGGCTTCATGCACATCCTCGGAAATATGCTGTTCCTGTGGATCTTCGGGGACAACCTCGAGGACGAGTTGGGCCACTTCGGCTTTCTCGTCTTCTACCTCGCGTCCGGTATCGGAGCGGCGCTCGCGCAAATCATGGCGAACCCGGCCTCGCAAATCCCGATGGTCGGGGCCTCGGGCGCCATTGCCGGGGTGATGGGAGGCTACCTCCTCCTGTTCCCGAAGGCGAAAGTGGACGTTCTTTTCATTTTCATCATCATTTTCAAGATCATACCGATGCCGGCCTGGATCATGCTTGGCATTTGGTTCGGCCTGCAGGTGTTCAACGGCGCCGCCACGCCCGGCGATGGCGGCGGCGTCGCCTATCTCGCCCATGTAGGCGGATTCGTGGTGGGTTTCTTCTGGGTGCTGCCGAAATGGTTGCGCGAAGGCGGGCCGGCATTCTGGCGGCGCACGCACGGCCATCCGCCGCACCCGGACGCCAAGTACCGCTTCGCAACGTCGAACGTACCATCCGTGCGCAGACGGCGCTGAGTGGCGTTATCAGGGACCGACGGAGCGGGACGAGACGAAAGAGCTCATCTTGTTGGCCAGCGTCGGCACGGAACTCGTCACGGAAAAACCAACGAACATGCCGATCATGAGAATCGCAGCGGTCAGCGCAACCCAATCGACGGTCACAGCGCCGTTCTCGTCGGAGAGAAAGCGACGCAATGCAGGAGAATCAAGGCGCATGGCATGCATCCCTTCGAGTGGTTCTCGTGGAACGTCGCACGCAAACCAGGCGGGAATGCGACGCCGCTATGCCGGGAGCATGGAAAAAGCGTGCCGGACCTTCAGCCGCGGATGATCTTCGAGAAGCGGTCGAACAGCGCCTCGTTCGCCGCGACCACCTCGCCCGACTCGATCACGCGCTCGGCCGGGTCGATGGATTCCACGAAAGCACCAGCCTCGCGCAGAATGACCAGTCCGGCGGCAATGTCCCAGGCATTGAGGCGACGTTCCCAGAAACCGTCGTAGCGACCGGCGGCGACATAGGCCATGTCGAGCGCGGCAGAGCCCCAGCGGCGCACGCCGGCACAGGTCGGCATGAGGCGCGCGAGGTCCTGGAGAGTATCGGGCAGGTCCGAGCGCCCGCCGAACGGGAGCCCGGTCGCGAAGATCGCCTCGATCATCTGGGTCCGGCCCGACACGCGCAGGCGCTGGTCGTTCATCCAGGCACCCGCGCCCTTTTCGGCGAAGAACATCTCGTCCTTTGCCGGGTCGAAGATGACACCCGCCACAACCTCGCCCTTGTGTTCTAGCGCGATGGACACCGCCCAATGCGGCAGGCCGTGCAGGAAGTTGGTCGTGCCATCGAGCGGATCGACGATCCAGCGCCGCGTCGGGTCGTTGCCGTCCTCGCCGCCGCCCTCTTCGCCGAGCCAGCCGTAATTCGGGCGCGCCTCCATCAACTCTTCCTTGATGATCTTCTCGGCGGCGATATCCGCGCGCGAGACGAAGTCCCCGGCCCCCTTCATCGAGACCTGCAGGTTCTCCACCTCGCGGAAATCCTTCACCAGCGACCGGCCCGCCTTGCGCGCGGCCTTGATCATGACGTTGAGATTGGCGCTGCCTTGCATGTCGGGGCTCCTTGCGATCAGGCCCGGCGTATACGTGGCACGCAAGGATTTGCCAAGCCTTCGCGCCGGGAATCCCGGTCGGCGCGCCGGTCGAGCGGCGCGCCGGTTTTCATCGCGAAAACCGGTCGAAATCATTCGATGATTTCGTCGCCCCGATGGACACCCGCCCGCGCACCGCTACTGTCGCCGCATGACCACGCGCCAGATCCTCGTCACCGCCCCGAAGTCGTCGCTGTCCTACCTCGTGCAGGGCATCCGCGACGTGGGGGTCGTGGACCTCAAGGTGATCGAGGCGGTGGAGCCTCCGGGCGACGTCGTGCTCCTTATCCTCGCCGAGGATGGTAGCCGCCAGGACCTGCTCGACCGGATGCAGGCCGTCTTCGGCCCCGAGGACGAGGATTGCTGGCGGATCACGCTGCTTCCGATCGAAGCAACGGTGCCACGGCTCGAGGAGGCGGAGAAGGAAGAAGAGAAACCCAAGGAACGGCGCGAGTTCGCCTCGACCGGCCGCACGCGCGAGGAGATCTATGACAGCGTCTGGCGCAATGCCCGCACGGACCGCAACTACATCACCTTCGTCGTGCTTTCGACCATCGTGGCGGCCTTCGGCATGCTCGCGGACAACGTGGCGGTGGTGGTCGGGGCGATGGTGATCGCGCCGCTGCTCGGCCCCAACCTCGCGCTCGCCGTGGGGATTGCGCTGGGCGACGGCAGGCTGATGGGCAAGGCGCTGCGCACGAACCTCGCGGGGGTCGTCGCGGCGCTGGGCCTGAGCCTCGCCATCGGGCTTCTCTGGCCGCCCGACATCGGGTCGCGGGAACTGATGAGCCGGGCCGCCGTGGGCTTCGACGGCATGGCCATCGCACTCGCCTCCGGGGCGGCAGCGGCGCTGTCGCTCGTCACCGGGCTCTCCTCGGCGCTTGTCGGCGTGATGGTCGCGGTCGCGCTCCTGCCGCCCACGGTCGCGATCGGGCTCTTCACCGGGTTCGGTCATCCGGAGCTCGCGCTGGGTGCGGCCACGCTCCTCGCGGTCAACGTGGTCTGCGTGAACCTCGCCGCGCAGATCGTCATGATCAGCCGGGGGATCACGCCGCGCACCTTTTACGAAAAGAAAAGCGCGACTCGGGCACAGTGGATCAGCGGCGCGATCTCCGTGGGTCTGCTGGTCGCCCTCGGCGGGCTGATCTGGTGGCGGCTCCTGCACCCGGCCGCGTGACCCTCTCGCCCCGGCCGGACGCGCTTCCATTCAGACCCGGTGCCTGCCGTATGCCGCAGCTTATGCCCTTTGCAGTTTTACCGGCTCGGTCCGCGACAGGCGCATCATATGGGCGATGTAGGGCCGGGAGATGTCCTCGTCGCGCGTGGCCGCGTACATGCGCTTTGACAAACCGCCCTCGGTGATCGGGCGCACCGCGTAGTCGCGGTTAGACTTGTATTGCCCGAGCACCCAGTCCGGCAGCACGGTGACGCCCCGCCCGGCGGCGACGAGCATCAGGATAACCTCGGTCAGTTCCACGGGACGCGTGCCACGTGGTTCGACGCGCGCAGGCGTGAGAAGCTGGGTAAAGATGTCAAGCTTGGCGCGCTCCACCGGGTAGTGCAGGACGATCTCTTCCGCGAAGTCCTCGGCTTCGATCCACTCGTTCTGAGCGAGCGGGTGGTTTGCCGCGCAGACGAACATCGGCTCGTAGTCGAACAGCGGTGTGAACGTGACGCCCGGCAATGCAACCGGGTCGGAGGAGATGACAAAATCGACCTCCTCGCGTCTGAGCGCCTCAATCGCGTCGAAGGCCAGCCGCATTCGGATGTCCACGTCCACCTCGGGCCAGGCCCCGCGAAACCCGTCGAGCACTGGAAACAGCCAGTCGAAACAGGCGTGGCACTCGATCGCGATATGCATCCGACCGGAGCGGCCCGATTGCATCGCGCGGAACTCTTCCTCCACCGCCGAAATCTCCGGCAGGATTCGCTCGGCGAGGCGCAGGAGCTTGATCCCAGCGGGCGACAGCTTCATCGGCTTCGACCGCCGCTGGAACAGCTCCATGCCCACCTGCTCCTCCAGCCCCTTCACCTGGTGCGACAGGGCCGACTGGGTGATGTTGAGCATGTCCGCCGCGCGCGCGAGGCCCCCGGCCTCATGGATGGCACGGATGGTCCGCAGGTGTCGGAATTCCAGATACATTGTGAGCGATCCTCATATTCTTTCTGAATATTATGAATTTGCCTCACAGAAGCCAAGCCCCTAGCTTCACATCAACACCAACGGATGAGTCTGTCATGAAACCGCCCCGCATCTCTTTCGAATTCTTCCCGCCCAAGAACATCGAATCCACTTTCCGGCTTTCCGATACCGTGCGCGACCTCGCGCCACTGGACCCGTCGTTCGTCTCCGTGACCTACGGCGCGGGCGGCACCACCCGTGAGCTCACGCATGACGTGGTCTCGACGATCCACAAGAATTACGGCCTGAACGTCGCGGCCCACCTGACCTGCGTGAACGCGACCCGCGTGGAGACGATGGAGATCGTGGACAATTACGCCCGTGCCGGCGTGTCCGAGATCGTGGCCCTGCGCGGCGACCCGCCCAAGGGATCGTCCGGCTTCGTGCCCCATCCCGACGGCTTCGCCAATTCGGTCGAGCTGATCGAGGCGCTGGCGGCGCGCGGCGACATGAACATCCGTGTCGGCGCCTACCCGGACTCGCACCCCGAGGCGACCTCGGACACCTCCGACGTCGACTGGCTCAAGCGCAAAATCGACGCGGGCGCGACCAGCGCGATCACGCAGTTCTTCTTCGACGCCGAGACCTTTTTCCGGTTCCGCGACAAGTGCGAGAAGGCCGGGATCGACGCGCCGATCATCCCCGGCATCCTGCCGATCCAGTCGTGGTCCGGGGTGAAGGCCTTCGCCGCCTCCTGCGGCACGCCGGTGCCGGTCTGGCTCGACGACGCCTACCTGCGCGCCGAACGTGACGGACGTGACCGGCTCCTCTCTGTCTCGCTCGCTACCGAGCTCTGCACCGAGCTTCTGGAGGGCGGGGTCGAAGACCTGCATTTCTACACGCTCAACAAGACCGACATGACGCGCGACATTATTCACGCGTTGGGCGTCACGCCCAAGGCCACGCTCCAGGAAGTCGCCTGACACACCGCCACCACTCATCGAGACGTGAAGGCCGCGCCCCGGAACAGGGCGCGGCCTTTTCCGTTGGGCTGGAGACCAAACGGGAAAGGAGCACGTCATGAAGGACGCTGCCACGAACGGCCAGATCACGACGATCAATCCGGCGACCGAAGCACCGATCACCGATTACGACCTGATGAGCAAGGAGACGGCTTTCGACGCGGTCGAGAAATGCCATGCGGCCTTCCTCGACTGGCGCCACCGCAGCCTGGGCGACCGCGCCGGGATCATCGCCAAGATCGGCGAGGCACTGCGCAGCGCGTCGGACGAATTCTCCAAGCTGATGACCGAGGAGACCGGCAAGCTCCTGCGCGACGGCGCGACCGAGGTCGAGCTTTGCGCGGCGATCTGCGACTGGACCGCCGCGAACGGGCCCACGGAACTCGCCGACGAGGAGCGCGAGGTGGCCAACGGCGAGAAGGGCGTCATAACCTATGCGCCGCAGGGCGTGATCTATGGCATCCAGCCGTGGAACTTCCCGGCCTACCAGGTCATCCGCTACACCATCGCCAACCTCATGGCGGGCAACGGCGTGCTGCTCAAGCACGCGTCGAACTGCACGGGCTCGGGCCTGTTCCTGCGCGACCTGTTCGAGAAAGCGGGACTTCCCGAGAACCTCTTCACCGTGCTGGTCATCGACCACGACACGTCGGACGACGTCATCGCGCATGAGCGTGTGCGCGGCGTGACCCTTACCGGCTCCGCCTCATCCGGCGCACATGTCGCGGCCAAGGCGGGCGAGTCGCTCAAGAAGAGCGTGATGGAGCTCGGCTCCAACGACGCCTACCTCGTGCTCGAGGATGCCGATATAGAGCTTGCCGTGAAGACATGCGTGATCGGGCGGATCTACAACAACGGCGAAACCTGCGTGAACGCGAAACGGTTCGTCGTGACCGACAAGGTCTACGACCAGTTCATCGAGGCCTACATCGACGCGATGTCGAAGGTGTCGATGGGCGACCCGACCGACAAGAACACCAAGCTAGGCCCGATGGCGCGCGAAGACTTGCGCGACGACCTGCACAAGCAGGTTCAGACCTCGGTCGGCAATGGCGCCACCGTGCGCTGCGGCGGCGAGATTCGGGACGGCACCGGGTTCTATTACCCCGCGACCGTTCTCACCGATGTCGAGCCGGGGCAACCCGCCTACGATGAGGAACTCTTCGGCCCGGTCGCCAGCGTGATCCGCGCCAAGGACGACGAGGACGCGATGCGCATCGCCAATGACAGCCGGTTCGGGCTGGGCGGCGGTATCTTCTCGAAAGATGTGGAGCGCGCCCTGAGCCTTGCCCGTGATCACTTCGACACCGGCATGGTGTTCATCAACGGGTTCAACGTGGCCACGCCGAACATGCCGTTCGGTGGCGTGAAGGCGTCCGGTTACGGCCGCGAACACGGCGGCTTCGGCATGAAGGAATTCGTCAACGTCAAGACGATGATCGTGAACTGAGGTTTCGTCCCGGGCTTGCGCCC
>CAXRHZ010000018.1:0-115965 GCA_964230745.1 Maritimibacter sp.
CCCCCGACCCGACCCGCGCGGGGGCGCTGCCCCCGCACCCCCGAAGTATTTCCGAAACAGAGAAGAGACCGGTCAGTCGCCCAGCTTGCGGAAAATCTGGCGCAGCATTCCGTGAAACATCTGCACATCGGCCCGGGTGAGCGGCAGCCGCGTCCAGGCGTTGCGCAGCACCACCTTCATGCCGGCCGCCTTGGTCTCGGGGAAGAAGTAGCCGACTTCGTCGAGCCGTTGCTCGTAGTGGTTGGCAAGTGCCTCCACCTCGGCATGAGTGGCGAAGTCGGTCTTGGCCAGGTTCACCACCTCCGGCGCCGCCTCGATCGTCTGGCGGCCGTATTCGTAGGCGGTGAGCAGCACCGACTGACCGAGATTGAGCGAGGCGAAGTCCGGGTTGACCGGCACGGTGATGATGGCGTTCGCCCGGCTCACGTCCTCGTTCTCGAGCCCCGCGCGCTCGGGGCCGAAGAGCACCGCGACCTTCTTGCCCTCCGCCCGCATCGCCCGCGCCTCCTCCATCGCGCGCTCCGGCGTGCGCACCGGCTTGGCCAGTTCGCGCGCCCGCGCGGTGGTGGCGTAGACGTAATCGCAATCCGCCAGCGCCCCCGCGAGATCGTCATGCACCCCCGCGGCGTCCAGCACGCGCCCCGCGCCCGAGGCCATTGCCGCGGCTTTCGGGTTCGGCCACCCGTCGCGCGGCGCCACGATCCGCATCCGCTCCAACCCGAAATTCAGCATCGCGCGCGCGGCCGCACCGATATTCTCACCCATCTGGGGCCGGACCAGCACGAACACCGGCTGGGGTCCTGTTTCACCTTCGTCGTTCATGGCGCCCGTGTTACGCTGGGCGCGTCAGGCGGGCAAGGAGGGTTGGATGGCGTTTGACGAAGGCGAGGCCGAAATCCTGCGCGCGGACCTGTCGGGCCTGAAGGGGCTGAGCGAACAGGCGATGTTCGGCGGCCTGTGTTTCTTCCAGCACGGCAACATGATCGGCGGCGTGCGCCGGGCCGCGGAGGGCGGCGCGCTCTTTCGGGTCGGCAAGGAGAACGCGCGCGCCGCGCTTGCCCTCGAGGGCGTCACCCCGATGGTCATGGGCGCGCGCACGATGAGCGGTTTCGTCGGGATCACGCGCGAGGGACTCGCTGACGACCTCCTGCGCACCAAGCTCCTCGACATGGCGCTGGCCTTCACCGCGAGCCTGCCGCCGAAGTAGCGTTTCCCGCCAAACGCTTGTAGAAAGCCGCGACTCGCAACCGAGGACGCGCCATGGCCGATACCGACCTGCCCCAGCTCTATCTCGTGACCCCGCCGCAGGTGGAGCTCTCGACCTTTCCCGATCTCCTGGCCCGGGCCCTCGACACGGTCGAGGTCGCCTGCCTCCGGCTGGAACTCGCCACCCGGGACGAGGACACGATCGCGCGCGCCGCCGATGCCTGCCGCGAGGTGGCCCATGCCCGCGACGTGGCCTTCGTCATCACCGATCACCTGCTGATGGTGGAGCGCCTCGGGCTCGACGGCGTGCATTTCTCGGACGGATCGCGCCAGGTGCGCAAGACGCGCAAGGACCTGGGCAAGGACGCCATCGTGGGCGCCTTCTGTGCGGCCTCGCGCCATGACGGCATGACCGCGGGCGAACAGGGCGCGGATTACGTGAGTTTCGGGCCCGTCGGCACCACCGGCCTCGGCGACGGCACGGTGGCCGAGCGCGAATTGTTCGACTGGTGGTCGCAGATGATCGAGGTTCCCGTGGTGGCCGAAGGCGGGCTGACCGAAGCGCTGGTGCGCGACTTTTCCCCCGTCACCGACTTCTTCTCGCTGGGCGAGGAGATCTGGTCGACCGACGACCCGGTCGCCACGCTCACCTCCCTCGCCGCCGCCCGGGCCTAACCGGAGAAGCTGTCGACGACCGGCCCACGCACGGCCACCTCGCAATGCGCTGCGAGCGTCTTGCGGTTTGCGAAATCCGCCACGCGGACGGGCGGGTGATAGGTGACCTCCACCCGCCCCTGCGGCAACGTGGCGAGCACGGCCAAGAGATGCGGCCCCAGGTCCATGTCCCCCCACCAGCCGTAAAATCGCGCGTCCCGCCCGCGCGGCGCCGTGTAGACCACGCTCACCGGCTGCACCCGCATCGTCTCGCGCAGCGCGTCGTCGAAGAAGGCCGCGAACAGCGTCGTCTTGAACGGGAGCACCCGGCGGCTGTCCGTCGACGTCCCCTCGGGAAAGAACAGGAGCCGGTGGCCGAGGCCGAGCCGGCGGCGGAACACCTCCACCTGCCCCCGCGCCTCGCGCCGGTCGCGCCGGATGAACACCGTGCCGGTCGCCTTGGCGAGGAGCGAGATGCCCGGCCAGTCCGCCACCTCGGCCTTGGAGACGAAATAGATCCGCTTGGGGGCGTTCAGCACGAAAATGTCGAGCCAGGAGGAATGGTTGGCCACCACCGCGCCCGGTCCCTTCATCGGCGTGCCGCGCACCGTGAGGCGCAGTCCGAGCAGGGCGAGCACCGCAAGACAGACCATCCGCGTGATCGTGGGCGTGACCGGCCGCCCCTCGCCCGCGATCAGCCGCTCGACCGGGCGCAGGAGCGCGGTAAAGAGAAGCCCGAGAAGCAGGACGATGAAGACCGGCACACCCCGGACCGCCGCGACGAGCCAACCCGCCGGCCCGACGGACAGGTCGGGCTTGGCCCCGTCATCGTCCCAGGTATCGTTCAATCCTTGCCCTCGCGCCGGGCGAGCCGTTCGTACATCGCGCGCTGCTTCGCCGGCACCTTGGCCATGTCCACGATGATGCAGACGTCGGTGGTGTTGAACGCCTCGTCCACGAAGGCCCCGTCGCCGATCACGCCGCCCAGCCGCAGGTAGGCCTTGATCAGCGCGGGCATGGCCTTCATCGCTGCCTTCTCGTCGATCTCGGCCGGGCCCATCAGGTCCGCCGACTGGTAGAACCGGTCGAGCACCCGCGTGCGCAACTCCGGCGGCGCGAGGTGGTTGTGATGGAGGTGGGACAGCGGCAGCCGGATCGCGTCGAGATTGGTGCCGTGGAAACTCGCCACCCCGAACATCACGTCGATGCCGTGCGCATCGGAATAGTTCATCAGCCCCACCCAGAGCTGCGGCAGGGCCGATCCGCCCCGGTAATCCTTGTGCACGCAGGACCGGCCAAGCTCGAGCAGCTTGCGACCACAGGTCTTGAGCGGCGCCAGGTCGTATTCCGCGTCGGTGTAATAGCGCCCCAAGACGTCCGCCTGGTCGTCGCGCATCACGCGGTAGGCGCCGACAGCCTGGTCGCCCTCGGGCCGGGCGCGGTCGTAAAGGATCAGATGGTCGAAATAGGTGTCGAACTCGTCCCGCTCGAGCTTGTTTTCATGGTCGACGTCGATCCCGTCGCCGCCCAGCTCCTCCACGAAGACATGATAGCGCAAACGCTGCGCATCGCGAACTTGGTCCTCGGTTTCGGCTATGATCAGCTCGTAACGGGGACTGCTCTCGGGCATCTGCGGCGCTCCTCATTCTGCCCGGGTTCTATGGTCCGGGGCGCCGGTTGGCAACAGCAGCGTTCGGTGCCGGTTTGACTCGCGTAAGGGTTGTGGTAGCGTGGCCCGCAACCCGTCAAAGGCGCGTCATTCGTCGTCGAACACGGGGGTCAGATCGACCCGGGAGATATCGATGACCTGCTTGCCCGCATGTTCGAAATTCACCGTGACCTTGCCGCCGATGTTCGACTGCACCTGGCCCAACCCCCAGTCGGGCTGGCCGGGCAGCCGCACGAGCATGCCGGGTTCGAGAAGCGAGGCGAGAGGGTTCATCGGTCAGTCCACCTTTCGGGGCCGGGTCTGATGGCGCAGTCGGACGACCTCGTCGCGTTGATCGGGTCGCGCATATGCCATGATCTGGCGAGCCCGCTGGGCGCCATCGGCAACGGGATCGAGCTTATGACGCTGACGGGGGCCGAGGAAACCCCGGAAATGGCGCTGATCCATGAATCGCTCGTGAACGCACAGGGACGCATCCGGTTCTTCCGCATCGCCTTCGGCGCGGCGGAGCCCGGCGCGGTTGTGCGCGCGGGCGAGATCGCCGAGGCGCTGGCGGGAAGCGAGCGCAGGGCGCAGGTGGACTGGCGCGTGTCGGGTGACCTTGCCCGACGCGACGCAAAGCGCGCGCTCCTCGCGGTGAACTGCCTCGACGCGGCAATGCCCTACGGCGGCACCGTGACGGTCACGCAGGCGGGCGACGGCTTCGCCGTCACCGGCACGGCCGAGCGGCTCAGGATCGAACCGGAGCTCTGGGCCCAATTCGATGCGCCCGTGCCGGACGCCCTGCCCCCGGCCCGCGTCCAGTTCGCGCTCCTGCCGCTCGAGGCCGAAGCGCAGGGCCGCCCGCTCAGCTGCGAAACCACGGACACCCGGATCACGCTCCGGGTCTGATCTTCTTCGTTTCGGAAATACTTCGGGGAGGTGTGGAGGGGCAGCGCCCCTCCACCTGCCGCGACGACCTGCGCGTCAGCGCAGGGCGGCGCAAGACATGCGCGCGCCCTGGCGCGCACCGTTCGGCAACACTCAGGGCCGGGTCGTGCCGTCGCCTTCGACGATGTACTTGAACGAGGTGAGCTGCTCTGCGCCCACGGGCCCGCGCGCATGCATCTTGCCGGTGGCGATGCCGATCTCGGCGCCCATCCCGAACTCGCCGCCGTCGGCGAACTGGGTCGAGGCGTTGCGCATCAGGATCGCGCTGTCGATCCGCTCGAAGAACCGCGCGGCGGCGGCATCGTCCTCGGTCATGATCGCGTCCGTATGGGCCGAGGAATAGGTCCGGATATGGTCGATCGCGGCGTCGAGGTCGTCGACGATCTTGGCGGCCATGATGGAGTCGAGATACTCCGTGCCCCAATCGTCCTCGCTGGCGGCCACGGTGCCGTTGAGCCCCTCGCCCGCGCGCACCTCGACCCCCGCCTTCATCAGCGCGTCGATCACCGCCTGCCCCAGTTCCACCGCGTCACGATGGACGAGCAGGCATTCGGCCGCGCCGCAGATGCCGGTGCGCCGGGTCTTGGCGTTCAGGACGACATCCATCGTCTTCTGCGCGTCGGCCGCCTTGTCGACGTAGATATGCACTATCCCCTCGAGATGGGCAAAGACCGGCACCCGCGCCTCGCGCTGGACGAGCCCGACGAGGCCCTTGCCGCCGCGCGGCACGATCACGTCCACGTAGTCGGTCATGGTGAGCAGTTCGCGCACCGCCTCGCGGTCGCGCGTCGGCACCCGCTGGATCGCGTCCTCGGGCAGGCCCGCCGCCTTCAGCCCCTCGACGAGGCAGGCATGGATCGCGCCGGAGGAGTGGAAGCTCTCCGACCCGCCCCGCAGGATCACCGCGTTCCCCGCCTTGAGGCATAGCGCGCCCGCGTCCGCCGTCACGTTCGGCCGGCTTTCATAGATCACACCGATGACGCCCAGCGGCGTGCGCACGCGCTTTATGTGCAGGCCCGAAGGGCGGTCCCATTCCGACAGCACCGCGCCGACCGGATCGTCCTGCGCGGCGACCGAGCGGACCCCGTCGCACATGCCCTGAATACGGGCTTCGTCCAACATCAGCCGGTCCATCATGGCGGGCGTCAGGCCCTTTTTGCGACCGTATTCGAGATCTTCCCTGTTGGCCGCGATGATCTCGTCGCGCCGCGCCCATATCGCGTCCGCCGCGGCCTCGAGCGCCTGCCGCTTGGCCTCCGATGGCGCGAAAGCCAGCTCCGCAGCGGCGGCCTTGGCCTTGCGGCCCAGGTCCTGCATCAGTGCGGGGATGTTCTCTGCGTCTTTCATCGGTGCCTCCATGGATGTGGCGCTGTGATACGCCGAAGCCTCTCGCAGGTCAAAAGATGGTTCGCGGGCGTCGGCCCGGCAACCCGGCCTTCACAAGGCCATGTCGTCGCGATGGATGAGCGCGGCGCGGCCCGGATAGCCGAGCGTCGCCTCGATCTGGTCAGACCTCTTGCCCGCGAGCAGCCGCGCCTCGTCCGACGTGTAGCGGCTCAGACCGGCCCCGATATGCGCCCCGGCTGGGCCGAGGATCTCCACCGGATCGCCCCGTCCGAAGCGCCCCGTCACCTGCGTCACACCGGCCGGGAGGAGCGACTTGCCCCGCCCCAATGCCGCCGCCGCACCCGCGTCCAGCGTCAGCGCGCCCTTGGGTTTCATCGACCCGATCCAGTGCTTGCGCGCCGCGCTCGGGTCCTGCCGCGCCACGAAAAGCGTCGCGCGCGCGCCCTCTTCCAGCGCCGCCAGCGGGCGCATCACGCTGCCTTCGGTGATGACCAGGGAACATCCCGCCGCGGTCGCCGACTGTGCGGCCATGAGCTTTGTCTTCATCCCGCCCTTGGACAGGCCCGTGCCCGCGTCCCCGGCCATCGCCATGAGCTCCGGCGTGATCTCCTCGACCACCGGGAAATGGCGCGCGGCCGGGTCGGTCTTGGGGTTGCCGGAATAGAACCCATCCACGTCGGACAGGAGCACGGTCATGTCCGCCCCCACCGTCACCGCCACCTGCGCGGCAAGCCGGTCGTTGTCGCCGTAGCGGATCTCGTCCGTCGCCACCGTGTCGTTCTCGTTCACGATCGGGACCACGCCGAAGGTCAGGAGCTGTTCCAGCGTCGCGCGGGAATTGAGGTAACGTCGCCGGTCCGCGCTGTCCTCAAGCGTGACAAGGACCTGTCCGGTGGTGATCCCCTTCGGTGCAAGCACCTCCTCGTAGGCGCGGGCGAGCCGGATCTGCCCGACCGCCGCCGCCGCCTGCGACTGCTCCAGCGACAGGCTCCCGGCGGGCAGGCCCAGCACCCCGCGCCCCAGCGCGATGGAACCGGAGGAAACGAGCACCACGTCGGTCCCCCGCGCCTTGAGCCGCGCGACGTCCTCGGCCAGCCCGGCCAGCCAGTCGGATTTCAACGCGCCGGTGGTGGTGTCGACGAGGAGCGCGGAGCCGATCTTCACGACCAGCCGCCGCGCCCCGGTCAGGCTCAGGGCTGCCAAGGCGTCTCGTCCTCTTCGGCTTCCTCCGCCTTCTTGCGGCGGAAACGGTCGGCGCCGATCTCGGCCTTGAGCGCGCGCAGGACCTGCGTGACGCCGTCCTTCGCGACGCCCGACATCTCGTAGACGGTGCCGCCGGTCGCTTGTTCCAGCGCGGCGCGCTTTTCCTCACGCTCCTCGTCCAGCAGCGCGTCGATCTTGTTCAGGACCGTGACCCGCGGCTTGTCGGCCAGCACGCCGCCATAGGCGTCGAGCTCGTGGACGATGGTTTCGTAATCCGCAACCACGTCCTCCGCGGTCCCGTCGACGAGGTGGAGAAGCACGGCGCAGCGCTCGACATGACCCAGGAAGGTGTCGCCCAGCCCGCGTCCCTCGTGCGCGCCCTCGATCAGGCCCGGGATGTCGGCCACGACGAATTCCACGTTGTCCACGCCCACGACGCCGAGGTTCGGGACCAGCGTGGTGAAGGGATAGTCCGCGATCTTCGGCCGCGCGTTCGACGTGGCGGCGAGAAACGTCGACTTGCCCGCATTCGGCAGACCCAGAAGGCCCACGTCCGCGATCAGTTTCAGCCGCAGCCAGATCGTGCGCTCCACGCCCGGCTGGCCGGAGTTCGCCCGGCGCGGCGCCTGGTTGGTCGCGGTCTTGAAGTGCAGGTTGCCGAAGCCGCCGTTGCCGCCCTTGGCGATCACCAGCTGCTCGCCCACCTCGGTCATGTCCGCGATGACGGTTTCCTCGTCCTCGTCCAGAACCTCGGTCCCCACGGGTACGCGCAGCACGATGTCGTCGCCCGACTTGCCGGTGCGCTGGTTGCCCATGCCGGGCTGGCCGTTCTTGGCGAAGAAATGCTGCTGGTAGCGGAAATCGATGAGCGTGTTCAGCCCGTCCACCACCTCGATGATGACGTCGCCGCCGCGCCCGCCGTCACCGCCGTCCGGGCCACCGTATTCGATGAACTTCTCCCGGCGAAACGAGATGCACCCGTTCCCGCCGCTGCCGGAGCGGATATAGACCTTGGCGAGATCGAGAAATTTCATGGGGTCCGGGCCTTTCTGTCAGCCCCTGCGATAGAGGGAAAGTGGGGACGGCTCAAGGGCCGCTTATGCCGCCCGGTCCACGCGCGACAGGGTGTAGAGGATCGAGGGCAGGTCCGCGCCCCGCGCCGTGTTGTGATCGGTGAACCGCTCCGCCTCGCGAAACCCGAGCTTCTCCAGCACGCGGGAGGAGGCGGGGTTGTCCGCCCAGACCTTCGCGCGCACCTCGGGCCAGCCCAGAGTGTCGAAGCCGTAAGCGACGAGCGCGCGGGCGGCTTCGGTGGCATAGCCCTGCCCCCAGGCCGCTTTCGCGACGAGGTAACCGATCTCGCCGTCGGCGGCCTGCGCGGTGCCGATGACGGCCCCGTCCTTCCAGATCAGCCCGTAGAACCCCGGCAGCGCGTCCCGCTCGGCGATCCGCGTCGCCACGAAATCCCGGCTCACGGGATGCGGCCAGGTCCCCGTGTTGCGCACGAGCGCCCAGTCGGACATCAGCGCATGGAGCGCATCCGTCTCGGCCAGCGTCTGGCGCCGGAGCGTGAGGCGCGGCGTGACGATCTCGTCCGCCGCGCGCGCATCGGTCGCCGCGCCGGTCATGGCCTCAGCGCATCTTCCGGCTGTAGGTCCAGGTGCGCACGTTGGCGTTGCGCGCAAGGCAGAACGCCTCGCTGTCGCCGACATAGGCGAAGCCCGCGTTGGTGAGCACCCGGGCCGAGGCCGGGTTGTCCTGGAACACCTCCGCGAAGATGGTGTCGTTATCCAGGGGGTTGGACGCGATCAGTGCCTGCACGGCTTCTGAGGCGAGGCCCGTGTTCCAGAACGGCGGCGCGACCCAGTAGCCAAGCTGCGTCTGGTTGCGGTCCATGCGGGTCAGGCTGATGACACCCAGCACCTCGTGCCCGCGGTCGCCGCCTTCGACCCCGGAGCCGTCCATGATCCATACGTCCTCGATCCGGTCCGGGCGCATCGCGCGCGACACGAAGGCCTCGGTCACGCCGGGTGCCAGCGGATGGGGGATGGAACGGGTTTCCTCGGCCACCCGGCGGTCGCCGGAGTAATGCGCGAGCATGCCCACGTCCGATTTGCGCGGTGGCCGCAGAACGAACCGCTCGGTTTCGATCAGCGCCTGATCGCTGTCCATGACTGTCTCGACTTTCATACGCTTCCCTCCTCGAAAGCGCGCCTCCGGTTACGCGGAGCGGGTAATGTGCATATGGCGATCCGGCCTCTCTCCGTCACGCCCGAAAAGCAAAAGGGGACCGGCTTTCGCCGATCCCCCTTCAATCTCGTTGCCGGGTATCGGCTTATTCGGCGGCCTCCACGGACGGGAGGACCGATACGAAGGTGCGGCCCTTGAGACCCTTCGCAAAGGTCACGCGGCCTTCGGCGGTCGCGAAGATCGTGTGATCGCGGCCCATGCCGACGCCGTCGCCCGGCCACACCTTGGTGCCGCGCTGACGCACGATGATGTTGCCCGGAATGACTTCCTGGCCGCCGTATTTCTTGACGCCAAGGCGGCGACCCGCGGAGTCGCGACCGTTACGGGAGCTACCACCCGCTATTTTGTGTGCCATATCGCTCTCTCCTTACTTCGCCAGTTTCTTGGCTTGTTCGACCCAGCCCTCACGCTCGATCCGGCCCTTGAAGCTCAGCTTCTCGTCCATCTCGGCGATGTCGGCATCGGTCCACGCGGCGATCTGCGCGAACGTGGTCACGCCGGCCTCGTGCAGTTTCTTCTCGAGCGCCGGACCCACGCCGGACAGCTCCTTGAGGTCGTCGGCGGCATCCGACTTGGCTTTCGCCTTCGGTGCGGCTTTCGCCTCGGTCTTGGTGTCGGCCTTGGCTTCGGCTTTCTTCGGCGCAGCCTTCTTGGCCGACTTCGCGGCGGCCGGCGCGGCGGCGACGGAGCCTGCGCCCACGGCGGCCTTCACGCCCGACTTGTCGGCACCCTTTTCGAGGATGTCCGTGATCCGCAGCAGGGTGAGCTGCTGGCGGTGGCCCTTGGTGCGCTGCGAGCCGTGCTTGCGGCGACGCTTGACGAAGTGGATGAGCTTCTCACCCTTGATCTGGTCGATCACCTCGGCCTGAACGCCGGCGCCGTCCACGAGGGGGCTGCCGAGGGTCGTTCCGACCATGAGGACTTCGTTGAACTGGACTTTTTCACCGGCTTCGGCAGCAAGCTTCTCGACGCGGAGCACATCGCCCGACTGAACCTTGTACTGCTTGCCACCAGTCTTCACGACTGCAAACATTGGGTCTTCCTTTTTCCCCGCGTTCTGTGGCCCCGGCTCACCGGCGTTCGCGGGGACGTCCCCGGCCTCGAACAGCGCGCCCGCTTTCGGGCGTTGTTACATATGTTCACCCTGCGCACAGAGAATCCCTGCCGCAGGAGCCGCGTGTATCGACGCATCGGGCCTCTGTGTCAAGCGTTTCACGCGGTTCGAAGCGACATCGGCCGCGTTGACCTCGCCACCCGTTTTCGGGATGGTCCGCCAAAGCGATTTTCTGCGAGGCATTTCGATGAACGTATCCGTGCGGCCGTTCCTGTCCAATTTCATCGCGCGGCGCAAGTCCCTGCGCAATGCTGGCGCACCAGCCAGCGTCACGGCGAGCCCTGCCCTGCCTCCCGCTCCCATCGTCTCCGGCCCGATCCCGCCCATCGCGGCCAGGAGCGCCCCCGGCATCTCTCTCGTCACCGCCGTGGGCAACCGGACCGAGAACCTGCTCAAGGCGTTGCCCACATGGATCGCACGCCCGGAGATCGACGAGATCATCATCGTGGACTGGCATTCCGACGTTCCGGTTGCCGACGAGATCGCGGACGCCGAACTCTCCGACCCGCGCCTGCGCACCGTCCGGTTCGACACGGACGAGGGCTGGCGCCTGCCCACCGCGTTCAACGTGGGCCTGCGTCTCGCCCGGTTCGACAGGATTCTCAAGATCGACGGCGACATCCTCCTCAAGGACGCCTTCTTCGACCACCACAAGCCGAAGCCGGGACTCTTCGTCGCCGGGAACTACCGCATCCTCAAGAAGGACGAGATCCACATCAACGGGACCGTGTTCCTCCACCGCAGCGACCTCGCCAAGGTCGGCGGGATCAACGAGTTCAAGGTGGGCTATGGCTGGGAAGACGACGATTTCTACGAACGCCTCACACGCACCGGGGCGGGACGCCAGGACCTCGACCCGAAACTGGTGTTCCACGTGCCCCACGGGGATGAGACCCGCGTCCCTCCGGCCACGACCCCCTCCGCACGGGACGAGATGCTGTCGCGCCCGAATTTCAGCATCCGGCGCAACCGCTACATCATGGAATTCATGCCGGACTGGAACGGGAAGCGGAAGATGCCGCCCTACCGGCTCGAGGTGGGCACCAACGGGCGCGAGACGGTGTCGCGGGACGGGCCGGACGACACCGGCGTGCCGCCCTTCGTCTTCGCCCGTGCCACGGACATGTGCCTGCGCATCTACATGTCGCACCGGCTGGGACAGGACGTGCTGGGGCTGGACGAGGATCACCTCGCCCCGCTGCTCGACAAGCCGTGGGAGGACCTCGGGCCGGAGGACGTCGCCGCCGCTCTGGCTGCGCAGGCGGCCGCGGGCGGACCCGCGCCCTCGCCTACGGCCAGGCTCTGACGGATCAAATGTCCGTCTGCGGCGACAGGTCGGCGAGCCGGGCGGCAAGCTTCTCGTAGCGGTCGCCCATGATCTCGTACTGGATGCCGTTCAGGATCTCGTAGACCTGCTGCATCTCGGGGTCCTCGAGCGCCTCGCGGTAGGCCACGACCTCTTCGTCGCTGAAGTCCTGGTAGACGTAGGCGGAGCCGAAGACCGAGCTGATCGAGATCGATTCCTTCAGCTGGTCGGCATTCTCGTTCAGAAGCTCGCGCAGCTCGGCCTCGGAAAATCGGACGTCGGACGCGCCGGCGGCCTGCGCGGCGAGCATGTAGCGCAGCTGGATCTCGATGATCGCGCGCGCCGATTGCTCGACCCCGCCGATCGCCGTGGTCATCCGGCGAAACTCCTCGATCCTGGCCGGGTTCTCGTCCGCCAGCCGCGTGACGATCATCTCGCCCTCGGCCATCTGCCGCTCGCTGTTCACGCTCTGCGAGGCGTTCTCGGCTTCGACGAGCCGCTGGCCCAGATCTGAGCCGTAAAATTCCATGCCGTGCTCGACCAGCTCCTGCGGCATGATCGCCTCCATCATGTCGAGCGTATCCTCGATCATGGCGTCGGGCTCGAATACCTCACGAGCGAGTCGCTCCCACTCGGTCCCGAAAGCGTCGGGATCGGCACCCGCGATCCCGGGCCCGTTCATCGCCCCCTCCTGCATGGAAGTAATGGCGACGTCGAACCCGGTCACTTCGAGGAATTCGCGGCTGGTCTCACGGTCTGCGGCCACCAGGGCGGCACTGAAACAAATAGCGGCAACGGCTACGGCCGCGCCGGTCATCAATCGTTGGAAGGTCATGCCATGCTGTCCTTTCCTTGGGCAACTGCGCACAATCTAGGCCCCCTGACGCGACGTCTCAAGCAACGCTCCCGTGAGAGCGGCGCGACCGGCGATCCCCCGCGCCCGCCGATTTCGGGAAGATATGGGTTGCGCCCGTCCCGGCGTTCCACTACATCGCCCGCCAGACCCCCGCGGAGAGGTGCCGGAGTGGTCGAACGGGGCGGTCTCGAAAACCGTTGATCCTTCACGGGATCCCAGGGTTCGAATCCCTGTCTCTCCGCCACTATTTCCCACGGACAGCCCCGAAACGCCCGCCCCCGCGCGGCGCCGGTGACGCTCTTGTGAGCCTGCAGGCTTGGACTTTCGCCCACGCGAGGCCAAATTCCCCGTAAGCAACGGAGGATCACATGGCGAAATACGAAAAGAACCCCGATGTCGTGGCCGCGCTGGACGAAATGTCCTACTACGTAACGCAGCAGTCGGGCACCGAACGGCCGGGCACCGGCGCGCTCCTCGACAACAAGGCGCGCGGGATCTACGTCGACATCGTGTCGGGCGAGCCGCTCTTTGCCTCGTCGGACAAATACGAGTCGGGCTGCGGCTGGCCCAGCTTCACCAAGCCCATCGAGCCCGCGCATATCAACGAATTGCAGGACCGGACGCACGGCATGGTGCGCACCGAAGTGCGCTCGACCCACGGCGACAGCCACCTGGGTCACGTCTTCCCGGACGGCCCGCCCGACCGGGGCGGCCTGCGCTACTGCATCAACTCCGCCGCCCTGCGCTTCATCGCGCTGGAGGACATGGAGGCGGAAGGTTACGGCGACTACGTCGACCAGGTGGACTGATCCGAAGGTGCGCGGGGACTTGCGCCCCCGCGCGCTGGATGAGCCCGGCGCGGCGGTGCCCGCCGCCCCGCGCGATCAGGGGGCCAGCCCCCTCGGCCTCATTTGCGGGCAAATGAGGCCCACCCCCGAAGTATTTACGAAACAGAGAAGGGGACCCGGTCAGCGCATCAGGAGCGCCGTGATCTCGCGGTCGACGCGCACGAGCTCCGCGCGGGTCATGTCCGCCGGGCGCACGGGGCCGCGATCCGGCAGGGGCACCTCGCCCCGCTCCACGGCGGCCCGGATGATCCGCGCCGGTGCCGGGTCCGCGCGCGGTGGTGGCGGGGCCGTGGCGAGCGCCGGGGGGCGCACCGCGTCCATCGCGAGGCCCGAGGGCACGCTGTCCGGCACGCCGAGACGTCCGGCGAGCGCCACCGGGTCCTCGAGCGCCCCGAGGAAGGCGATGAGCGCCGGAATCTGGTCCTCGGTCACGTTGACGCCCTCGAACTCGATGGCCGCCGCGATGCGCGCCATTTCCTCGGGATCGTCCAGCGCCTCGGTATCCGGGTGATCGGTCGTCACGTCATGCAGCACCGCCTCGTCGATCCGGTAGGAGGCCAGGCTGTCGTGCGGCGCCATGTGGTGCCGGATCACCGCCTCCAGCGTGGCGTAAGCGCCCGCGTGCCCGTAGGGTGCCGTGCGGGTGACGTTGCGCAGCGAGGGCGTGCGGAACTTGTAGGCATCGGCCGGATCGCCGGTCACCGCCATGCGCCCGATGTCGGCATAGGCCCGGTCGGCCACATGCGCCTTGCCGGGGCCGAGCTGGGGCATCCCGATCGCGTGGAACTGGTGATCGCTCTGGAACGTACCGGCGTGGCAGCCGGAGCACCCCGCCTCGCCGTAGAAAAGCTCCATCCCCTCCAGCGCGAGGCCCGTCACCGCGTCCGCGTCGCCGCGCAGGTAGCGGTCGAAGGGGCTGTCGGTCGAGCGGAACTCGAACGTCATGAAGGAGGCGAGCGCGTTGGCGATGTCCGTGATATGGAGCGGCTCGTCCGGCCCGATGATCCAGTCGAAGGCCGCGCGGTAGTCCGGCACCGCCTCCACATTCGCCGCGATGGCCGCCCACGCGCCCGCCTCGCCCAAGAAGGCCATCTTCTCAACCAGCGCGGAGGTCGCGTTCTCGTCATGCTGACCGGCCATCTCGTCCGGCGAGGTGATCGGGAGCAGCGCCTGGGCCGCGAGCGGGTTCAGAACGGGCCGTTCGAGGTCGCGCGCGGCGGGCATCAGGATGCCGTGCGGCCGGTCGGCATCGACCTGAAGCCGCCCGTCGTGAAACATCGTGTGGAACTCCTTGGAGCCCCGGTTCCAAAGCGCGGGCGCGTTGCGAGGGATGCGGGCGTAGACATGCTCCCCCTGCCCCAGCCGCCGGTCCGGGCCGAGACCGACGCCGCCCTCACCGATGGAGAGCGACATGCCGTCCGAGGTCCCGAGACTCGGATGATGGCAGGTGGAACAGGCGATGTTGGCGTTGCCCGCGAGGATCGGATCGAAGAAGAGCGAGCGGCCCAGCATGGCCTGCTGAATGTCGATGGTCGGGAAAAGCTCCGCCGTCGCGGGCTCCGGCAGATTGTCCGGCGCCGCCAGCGACGCGGTGGCCGCAAGGCATAATACACCCGTGGAAATACCCAGCTTCATCATTGCCCCCTTGAAAATCGAATTGGTCAAATACCTAGTCAAAACGTAGCTCACGACTTCGCGATCGACCAAGTCCTTGGCCCTCACGCACGCGCTTTGACATGCCGACCGGCACAAGTAGCCAGAGATGTGCGGACATTGTTTCCGAAGCGCGCACAGTGGCCAGTCAGGCCACGCGACTCAGCCGCGGAAACCGGTGGCGACGACGAATTTCTCCGACGAATCGGAGCGGGAGGCAGGCGGTTTCATGTTCGCGACCTTCGTGAACTTCTGCTTGAGCAGTTTCTGCAAGTCGCCCTCGGCTCCGCCGGCCAGCACCTTGGCCACGAAGGTCCCGCCCTCTTCGAGCACGTCAAAGGCGAAGTAGGCGGCCGTTTCGCACAGGGCCACGATGCGCAGGTGGTCGGTCTGCTTGTGGCCCGAGGAGGCCGCGGCCATGTCGGACATGACCACGTCGGCCTTGCCGCCGAGCCAGCCCTTCACCTTCTCGTCCGCGTCGTCCTCCATGAAGTCGAGCTGATGGGCCTCGGCCCCCGCGACCGGCTCGACCTCCTGCAGGTCGACGCCGAGGACGGTCCCCACCTTCTTGCCCTTCTTCTCGCCGAGGGCGTTCACCCGCTCCACGGCGACCTGGAGCCAGCCGCCGGGGGCGCAGCCCAGGTCCACGACCCGCGCGCCGGGGACGAGGAAACGGTACTTGTCGTCGATCTCGAGGATCTTGAAGGCTGCACGGCCCCGGTACCCCTCGTCGCGCGCGCGCTTCACGTAGGGGTCGTTCAATTGCCGTTCGAGCCAGAGGGTCGAGGACAGCTTGCGGCCGCGCGCGGTCTTCACCTTCACGCGCAGGTCGCGTTGCCCCCTTCCGGAGCTGCCTTTTGTGCCGGGTTTCTTCGCCATGCCTAGATCGAGTCTTCCAGAACGCCGTCCGACGACATCTGCGCGTAGAGCAGCCCCTCGCGCAACCCCCGGTCGGCCACGGAGAGCCGGTCGGTCGGCCAGACGCGCAGGAGCGCCTGCAGGATCGCCGCGCCGGACATGATGAGGGCCTGCCGGTCCTTGCCGATGCGCGGGTCCTGCCGCCGGCCCTCGGGGCCTGCCGCGAGGTAACCCCGGATCACCTTGTCGATCTGGTCGGAGGTCATGCGCAGCCCGTCCACCTTGTTGCGGTCGTAGCGCCTCAGGCCCAGGTGTGTCGCGGCCACGGTGGTGACGGTGCCGGAGGTGCCGATGATCTGGAACCCCTCGCGCGCCTGTTCCTTGTGGAACGGGCTGAATTCGCCGAGCTGTTCCTCGAAATACCAACTCATGAGCGCGAAACGGGCCGCGTCATCGTCCACGTCGTCGAATTGCTCGCGCAGGGTGGCGACGCCGAGCGGGACTGAGATCCAGTCGACGACGCGCGCGACCGGGAAAGGACCGGGATCGCCCTTGAAGCCCGCGTGCAGGCGCATGATCGATTTCTGCCGGTCCTTGGGCGACACTTTGGACAGGTCGAGCCAGACGAGTTCCGTGGAGCCGCCGCCGATGTCCACGACGAGGAGTTGCTCGGTGCGCTTGCTCACCAGCGGCGCGCAGGAGATCACGGCGAGCCGCGCCTCCTCCTCCGGCTGGATGATTTCGAGCTTCAGGCCGGTCTCGCGGCGCACGAAGCGCATGAAATCGCGGGAATTCGTGGCGCGCCGGCAGGCCTCGGTCGCGACGAGGCGCATGTGGCTCACCTCGTGCTTCTGAAGCTTGCGCTGACAGATCTTGAGCGCCTGAACCGTGCGCGCGATCGAGGCGCGCGACAGGCGACCCGAGCCGCTCAGCCCCTGGCCGAGCTGCACGGACTTCGAGAAACTGTCCACGACGTGAAACTGGTTGCCCTTGGGTTGGGCAATCAGCATACGACAACTGTTGGTGCCGAGATCCAGCGCGGCATAGAGGCTGTCTGGATCCGGCTTGACCGGCGCGGGCTGCTCGACCGCCTTCGGGAACGCGCCCGCACCTTCGGGACGCTTGGGCGCCATGACTACACGCCCTCCATATCGAGTTACCTTCAAGGTAGTGGCGCGGCGTGGCTCTGGCAAGCTTCGTGATATGCGAAGATGATCATGCAAAACTTTCATTCCGCCGGGCTGGTTCCCGCGCATCGGGGCCGTTATCACGCAGCAAGACGTCGCAAACCGGCCCGCGCGACGGGCCCCATGCTTTATGGGAGGGGAAACGGAGGGCACATGGCTCAGGTCACGATCGTATATTGGCGCGACATCCCCGCGCAGGTCATCGTCGGGCGCGGACGCGCGGCGGCCAAGCGGCCGTTGCCGGAACGCTTCGAACAGGCGATCGACCGGGCCGCAATGGGCGCGGGCCTCGCCGGCACCGACGACTACCTCGCCGAATGGCGCCGCGATGGGCCAGTCGAGGTCGAGGGCGAGGCGGATGACGTCGCCACGGCCGAGGCCGCGCGGCTCGACGCCGAGTACGACCAGGAACGCCTCAAGGCATTGATTTCAAACGGGGGCCGCGCCTGAGGCGCGGACAGCACAGGGACAGAACATGACACGCACCGTTCTCGAAAGCGCCACCAAGACCGTCACCATCGGCTTCGACGAGCCGTTCTGCGTGATCGGCGAACGCATCAACCCGACGGGGCGCAAGAAGCTCGCCGCCGAACTCGAGGCGGGCGATTATTCGACGGTCGAGAAGGACGCCGTGGCGCAGGTCGCCTGCGGGGCCACCGTGCTCGACGTGAACGCGGGCGTGGTCTACAACTCCAACCCCAACCCGAACGAGACCGAACCGCCGCTGATGACGGCGATCCTGGAGCTGGTGCAGGGGCTGGTGGACGTGCCGCTCTGCATCGACAGCTCGGTTCCCGCCGCACTCGAAGCGGGTCTGAAAGTGACCAAGGGCCGCCCGCTGGTGAACTCCGTGACGGGCGAGGAAGAGCGGCTGGAATTCGTCCTGCCGCTGATCGCGAAATACAACGTGCCGGTGGTGGCGATCTCGAACGACGACACGGGGATCTCCGAGGACCCGGACGTGCGTTTCGCGGTGGCCAAGAAGATCGTGGAACGGGCGGCCGATTTCGGCATCCCGGCCCATGACATCGTGGTCGACCCGCTCGTCATGCCGATCGGCGCGATGGCGACGGCTGGCAAGCAGGTCTTCACCCTCGTGCGCCGCCTGCGCGACGAGCTGGGCGTGAACACCACCTGCGGAGCGTCGAACATCTCCTTCGGCCTGCCGAACCGTCACGGCATCAACAACGCCTTCCTGCCGATGGCCGCCGCCGCCGGCATGACATCGGCCATCATGAACCCGCTCGCCCTGCCCGTCCCGCAGGCGAAAATCGCCGAGAAAAAGGCCGAGGTGGAAGCCGCCGGGATTGTCCTGCCCGACGGCATGGACGACGAGACCTTCGTCACGCTCTTCGGCCTGGGCTCGACCCAGTACAAGCCGGGCAAGGAAATGGAAGCGATCCGCGCGGCCAACATGCTGCTCGACAACGACCCGCACGGCGCGGAATGGATCCGCTTCAACTCCGCCAACCAGGGTGCAGGCGGCGCGGCCGGGGGCCGTCGCGGCGGCCGCAACCGTCGCCGCGGCTGATGCGACCTGACGGTGCGCGCCCAAGGGCGCGCGCTTGGGGAGCCTGAAATCTCGGATGAGATTTCAGGCGGAATGAGGGGCCAGCCCCTCATGCTCCCCGAAGTATTTCGGAAACGAAGAAGAGCGGACCGGACACACGATCGTATATACGGGATGTGTACGCCCTGTGCACACGGTGTGCCTGGGCCGTTTCAGCCGAAACCGCCCCCTGCCTTGCCCGGTGCCATCCGCACGAGCCGCGAGGTCTTTACCGCCGCCTGACGGTGTCTCATCGCCTCCCGGTAGGCCGGGTCCTTGATCATCTCGACGAAAGCGTCGACCGAAGGGTACTCGGCGATGAAGCAGAAATCCCAGTCCTCGTCCGCCGGTCCGATGAGCATGAATTCCATCTTGCCCGACCAGACGATCCTCCCGCCCACGCGCTGAAAGATCGGCGCGCTCTCGCGCCCATAGGCAGCGTAAGCTTCCTTGCCGGGGATTTCCCGCCCGTCCTCGTAGGTGGCCTTTTCCCGGACCTTCACGAGGTTGAGCATGTGAATGGGCCCCTCGCGGTCGATCGCGCGGAACCCGTTGAAGGCGTCGCCTTCGAAGCCTGTGTATTCGGTCATGGCATCCTCCCTGCCACGACCCTAGCAGTGCAGACGAAAAAGGCCGCCCCCGAGGGCGACCTTTTCACGCAACGTCATGTGAGACGGATCACTCGTCGTCGAGCTTGTCCACCGCGGTCTGAAGCTCTTCCTTGGAGACCTCTTTCTCGGTCACTTCGGCCTTTTCGGCGATGTGGTCGACGACCTTGTCCTCGAACAGCGGCGCCTGGATCTGCTGGCGCATCTGCGGGTTCTGCTGGACGAAATCGAAGAACTGGCGCTCCTGGCCCGGGTACTGGCGCGCCTGGTTCATCACCGCCTGGGTGAACTCGGCGTCGGTCACCTCGACCTCGGCCTTCTGACCGATGTCGGCGAGGAGGAGGCCAAGGCGCACGCGGCGCTCGGCCAGCTTGCGGGCATCGTCGGTCACCTCGATCTCCGGGTGATCGTGACCCTGCACGTCGGGGTTTTCCTCGTGCCACAGCTGGTGAGCGATCTGCTTTGCTTCGGCCTCGACCAGCGAGGGCGGCAGGTCGAAGGACACCTTGCCGTCGAGCGCGTCGAGCAGGCCGCGCTTCATCACCTGGCGCGCGGCGCCGGCATATTCCGCCTCGAGCCGTTCGGAGACCTGTTCCTTGAGCGCGTCGAGGTTCTCGGCGCCGTATTTCTGGGCGAGGTCGTCGTCGATCTCGGCCGGCTTGGGCTCCTTCACTTCCTTGATCGTGCAGGAGAATACGGCTTCCTTGCCGGCGAGGTTCTCGGCCCCGTATTCCTCGGGGAAAGTCACGGAGACGTCTTTCTCCTCGCCTTCCTTCACGCCCACGAGCTGCTCTTCGAAGCCCGGGATGAACTGACCGGAGCCGAGCACGAGCGGGAAGTCCTCGGCGGCACCGCCTTCGAATTCCTCACCGTCAACGCGGCCGACGAAATCGAGCACGACCTGGTCGCCGTCCTTGGCCTTGGAGCCCTTCTTGCGTTTCTCGAAGTTCTGGGCGTTCTCGGCGAGGTTGGTCAGCGCTTCCTGCACTTCCTCGTCCGAAGCCTTGACCACGAGACGCTCGAGTTTCAGGTCGCTGAGATCGACCTCGGGAATGTCGGGGAGCGCCTCGTAGGACATCTCGACCTCGACATCGTCGCCCTCTTTCCAGTCCTCGTTGGTCATCTTGACCTCGGGCTGCATCGCGGGGCGGTCGCCGGTCTTCTCGAAGTGGTCGTTCATGGCGCCGTCGACGGCTTCCTGCATCGCCTCGCCCATGAGCCGCTGGCCGAACTGCTTTTTCAGCAGGGCCATCGGAACCTTGCCCTTGCGGAAGCCCTTCATTTCGACTTCGGGCTGGGCTTCGGCCAGTTTCTCGTTGACCTTCGCGTCCAGATCGGAGGCAGGCACCACGATCTTGTAGCCGCGCTTGAGGCCGTCGTTCTGGGTCTCGGTGACGCTCATCTTCGCTTCCTTCATAGGCAAATGGGGCGCGCGCGCCGCGCCCCCGGAAATTTCACGCCCTTCTATTGGGGCGATGCGGGGTGTGCAAGCGGTTTGCCGGGGATCGGCAAACTACGCGCGAGGGCGCACCGCAAAGGCCGGATCCGTTGGTGCGGGTGAAGGGACTCGAACCCCCACGCCTCGCGGCGCCAGAACCTAAATCTGGTGCGTCTACCAGTTCCGCCACACCCGCACGGGGGCGGATTTAGCACCAAGCCGGCGCCGTGGCGAGAGGGCTTTGCCCGGATTTTGCCGTTTTTTCTTGGCGCTTAACCCTTTGTTTGGTTAGAGTGGACAAAAATAAACAGGCAAAATCGAGCAGGTAACACCATGACCCAGATCATGTCTCGGGTCGCGCAGGGACAGCCCCTTCGCGTCACGATCCCCCTGTGCCGTTCGGGCCTCGGCCTCGGCACCAACGTGATGACGACGGACGGGTCGATCCCCGTCGAATTCCTCACCCCCGGCGATGGCATCATCACCTACGATCAGGGCGCCGTTCCGCTCGAGAACGTGACCGTGCGGACGGTTCCGATGGAGGAGCTCGTGCGCATCCGCCCCTCGGTACTCGACGAGAACGGCGACGGGCGGGACATCGTGATTTCGGCCCGGCAGAAGATGCTGCTGCGCGACTGGCGCGCGCAGGCCATGTTCGGCACCGCCGCGACGTTGGTCGAGGCGCGCAGGCTGGCCGACGGGGCTTATGTCACCCGGCTCACGGGGCCCGCGCCGATGCGGCTGTTCCAGCTTTCCTTCGCGGACGGTCAACACCTGATCCAGGTCGCCCCTGGGCTTCAGCTCACCTCGGCCAAGGTCCAAAAAAACGTCAGGGTTTCAAGGGGCTGAGACCGATCACACCAGCGGCAGCTGCGTGGTGAACTTGATCTCTTCCATCGAGAGGAGCGCGGTGACGTTGAAGATCTTCACCTCGGAGATCAGCGCCTGGTAGAATTCGTCGTAGGCCCGCGCGTTCGAGACCCGGACCTTGAGGATATAATCGATCTCGCCCGCCAGCCGGTGCGCCTCCATCACCTCGGGGCGCGCCTTGAGGGTCGCGAGGAATTTCTCCTGCCAGTGCGCTTCGTGCTCGGACGTGCGGATGAGCACGAAGAAACAGGCCTCGAACCCCAGTTTTTCAGCATCCACGATGACCGTCTGGGCCCCGATTACGCCTGCCTCGCGCATCTTGCGAATCCGGTTCCACACAGGGGTCTTGGACGACCCCACCTTTCCCGCAATCACGTCGAGCGACTGGCTCGCATCCTCCTGCAATTCCGCAAGGATTTTCCGGTCGATGTCATCCAGCCGTAACGCCATTCTGCGACACTCCGTTTTCATGGGCCAATGGACCGATCAGACCGCGGAGACAGAACAAGTGTCCTTATTCGCCGCCGCACCTAGCCCGGTTTCGGGAAAGTGTCCTATATCTCTGGGTAACGCAAGCAACACCGCGAAGAGGCACGCATCATGGCCAAACGCTTCCAACCCGGTATCGTCAGCGCGAACGATCTGCTGTCGGGCGCCGTCATCTACCTTGCCGCCGACGGCAAGTGGGTCTCGTCGATGAGCGAGGCCGAGTTCATTACCGAACCCGAGCGCGCCGAAGAGCGCCTCACCCTTGCCGAGAGCCAGCCGGAGATCGCCGTGGGCGCCTACCTCGCCCCCGCCGACAACACCGACGCGGGCCCGGTTCCCAACCATTTCCGCGAGAGCTTCCGTGCCGCCGGCCCTTCGGCCCCGGCCCGCAAGTCCTGGGGGCAAGCCAATGCTTGACGCACAGACCAACGTGACCCGCACCTACCTCGACCGCCGGGTCGAGGAGTTCCGCGCGCAGGTGCAGCGCCGCATCGACGGTTCGCTGACCGAGGACGAGTTCCGTCCCCTGCGCCTGATGAACGGCCTGTACCTGCAACTCCATGCCTACATGCTGCGCGTCGCCATTCCCTATGGCACGCTCAACGCTGACCAGCTGGACGTGCTGGCCGAGATTTCCGAGCGGTGGGACCGGGGCTACGGCCATTTCACCACGCGTCAGAACATCCAGTACAACTGGCCAAAGCTGCCGGATGTGCCGGACATGCTCACCCGCCTGGCCGACGTGAACCTGCACGCGATCCAGACCTCGGGTAACACGATCCGCAACGTGACCGCCGATCCGCTGGCGGGTGCCCATGCCGACGAACTGATGGACCCGCGCCCGGTCGCCGAATTGATCCGCATCTGGTCGACCGACCACCCGGAATACCAGTTCCTGGGCCGCAAGTTCAAAATCGCCGTGACAGGCAGCCCCAACGACCGCGCCGTGACCAAGGCGCACGACCTCGCCGTTCGTATCGTCGAGAAAGACGGCGAGATCGGTTACCAGATCCTCGTCGGTGGCGGCCTGGGCCGCACGCCCGTCGTCGGCCGGGTCATCAAGGACTTCCTGCCGCAGCCGGACCTTCTGCCCTACCTCGAAGCGGTCCTGAGCGTCTACAACCTCGCTGGCCGGCGCGACAACAAGTACAAGGCGCGCATCAAGATCACCGTCAACGAGATGGGGCTCGAGGAATTCTCGGCCCGCGTGGACGAGGCTTACGCCCGCATCCGGCCCGAGTTCAAAGGCGCCGACCAGATCCTGCTGGCCGAGCTGCAAGCGAGTTTCGAGCCGCCCGCGCTGCCCACGCGTGACACGGCCGGCTACGAGGCAGCCCGCGAGGCCGATCCGGTCTTCCGGTCCTGGGCGGACATCAACCTGCGGCCGCATTTCCAGGACGACCACGCGGTCGCGATGATCTCGCTCAAGCCCCACGGCGGTGTGCCCGGGGATGCGAGCGCGGACCAGATGCGGCGCGTCGCCGAACTGGCGCGCACCTATGGCCATAACGAGATCCGGGTGACGCAGGAACAGAACCTCGTCCTGCCCCATGTCGCCAAGGCGGACCTGCCCGCGCTCTTCGCGGAGCTGAAGGCCGCCGGGCTCGCCACCGCGAACGTGGGGCTCGCCTCGGACATCATTGCCTGCCCCGGCATGGACTACTGCGCGCTCGCAACCGCGCGGTCCATCCCGATCGCACAGCAGATCGCCGAGCGGCTGGAAGAATACGAGGTCGAGGTCGGCGAGATGGCGATCAAAATCTCGGGCTGCATCAACGCCTGCGGTCATCACCACCTCGGCGACATCGGCATCCTCGGGCTCGACCGGGCCGGTGTCGAGAACTACCAGATCACGCTGGGCGGTGACGCGGGCCCCGACCTCAAGATCGGGGACAAGACCGGACCCGGCTTCGGCTACGACGAGGTGACGGATGCGATCGAGCGCCTGATCCTCGCCTATCTCGACCTGCGCCAGGAAGGCGAGCGGTTCCGCGACACCATCGCGCGCACCGGCGCCGAGCCCTTCAAGACAGCGCTTTATGAAGAAGAGGCAAATCGCAATGCCGCTTGAAGCTCTCGCCTATCCCGACCGCCACGAGGTCGCCCGCCGGTTCAATGAACGGTTCGATCCGATGGACGCCCAGGGCGTCGTCGAGGCCGCGCTGACCGAGAACGGGCGTATCGCACTCGTCTCTTCCTTCGGCACCGAATCCATCGTGTTGCTCGACATGGTGTCGCGCGTCGACCAGAACGCGCCGGTCCTGTTTCTCGAGACGGGGATGCTGTTTCCCGAAACGCTGGACTACCAGAAGGACGTGGCCCTCATCCTCGGCCTGACCAACGTGCAGATCGTGCGCCCCGCGCCCGAGGACCTCGCCGCCAAGGACCCGTTCAACCGGCTCCACATGGCCAATACCGATGCCTGCTGCGACATTCGCAAGGTGCTGCCGCTCGAGCGTGCGCTCACGCCGTTCGACGGTTGGATCACCGGGCGCAAGCGCGTGCACGGCGGGCAGCGGGCCCAGCTCGACCTCGCAGAGGTCGAGGGTGAACGGCTCAAGTTCAACCCGCTCGCCTACTGGTCGGGCCAGGAACTGCGCGACTACATGACGGCGCATGGCCTGCCCAATCACCCGCTCACCTCGCAAGGCTTCGCCTCGGTTGGCTGCGCCCCCTGCACCTCGGCCACCAAGCCCGGCGAAGACCCGCGTGCGGGCCGCTGGCGCGGTTCGGACAAGGAAGAGTGCGGCATCCACTTCATCGACGGAAAGGCGGTGCGCCAATGACCCAACTCGTGACCGACACGGGCTTCGGCCCCGACGATTTCACCGGCGGCTTCGTGGCGCTGGAAGGGATTTCGGCCGGTGCGGGCTGCGACGACTGCGGCATCGACATCACGCCGGACGACGACCTGAACGCGCATCGCGACCTGCTCCTGAACGCGCGGGCGATCCGCGTGTCCTTCGGCTCATTCGCCGACGGGCGCGGGTTCACCACGGCCAAGACGCTGCGCCTTATGGGCTACACCGGCCGCCTGCGCGCCGGGGCCGGCCCCATAGCCGATCAATACGCGATGGCGCGGCGTGCCGGCTTCGACGAGGTCGAGATCACCGATGCGCTCGCCGCCCGCCAGCCTGAGGAGCAATGGCTCTTCCGTGCCGACTGGCAGGCCCATGACCATCAGTCGCGGCTGCGCGGGTAGTCGCGCAGCCCAACCTCCTGTATAGCCCGACGAGAGGACGGGGGCCCGGCGCCCCCGCAATTGACATGAATGACGTGACCCCAGTGACCGAAGCCAAGAAGATCAAACCCGTTCCCACCCTGCCCGACGCCCAGACCGTGACCGAGGTCAAGCACTGGACGGACCGGCTGTTCTCGTTCCGCTGCACCCGGCCCGCGTCGCTCAGGTTCCGGTCGGGCGAGTTCGTGATGATCGGCCTGATGGGCGACCCGGACCCCGAGACCGGGAAACAGAAACCGCTTCTGCGCGCCTATTCCATTGCCTCGCCATCCTGGGACGAAGAGCTGGAGTTCTACTCGATCAAGGTGCAGGACGGTCCGCTGACCTCGAAGCTGCAGCACATCCAGCCGGGCGACCAGATCATCCTTAGACCCAAGCCGGTCGGCACCCTCGTCCATGACGCGCTCCTGCCCGGCAAACGCATCTGGTTCTTCGCCACCGGCACGGGCTTTGCCCCCTTCGCCTCGCTCCTGCGCGACCCGCAGACCTACGAGGATTACGACGAGGTCATCATCACCCATACCTGCCGCGAGGCGGGCGAGCTGGTCTATGGCGCCGAACTGATTGAACAAATCAAGAGCGACGAGTTGCTTCTCGAGCTGATCGGGGAAGAGAACCTCGCAAAGCTGAAGTACTACCCGACGACAACGCGCGAAGAGAGCCCGAAGATGGGGCGGATCACCGACCTCATGCGTTCGGGCGAGGCTTTCGCCGACCTGGGGGTCGAACCGCTCAACCCCGAGACCGACCGCGCGATGATCTGCGGCAATCTCGCCTTCAACCTCGAACTGAAGGAAATGCTCGAGGGCTACGGGCTCGAGGAAGGGGCGAATTCCGATCCCAAGCACTACGTGGTGGAGAAGGCGTTCCTCGACTGACGCCACTTCATCCGAAGCCTGAATAAGCCGCGACAACCCCTTGTCGCGGCTTTTCTTTTCAGGGGTCGAGCGCTGCCCTCAATTCGCCGATCACCGCCTCGACAAGGCTCGAATCCCGGGCCGCCGCTTCCAGCTTGGCGGTGAGAGAGGCCTTCTGGATGTCGTCCATCTCGCTCTCCGCCACGACGAGCTTCAGCGCGTCGGCGTTGAACCCTTCGGGCGTGAGGTAATCCTCCAGCGTCGGCGGATCGCCCGCGATGCTGCGTGCGGTCTCGGCGGCCCGGTTCGCAGCCTGTGCCGCGTTTTCGGCGGCTGCCCGAGCGTCCCGAGCCGCCTCGGTCGCGCCTTCGGCGGCCGCGTCAGCGGCACGCGCCGCGGCTTCGCTCGCGGTGCTCGCCGCTTCCCCGGCCATCGCGGCGGCGCCTTCGGCGGCGGTTTGCGCCGTGTCGGCGGCGTTCCCGGCCAGCGCCTTGGCGGCCTCCGCCGCGTCCTGTGCCTGTTCCGCTGCATCTTCGGCAGCGTCCACCGTATCCGTGAGCGCGTCTGCGGCCTCGTCCACGACGTCGCCCGTTTCCTCGGCCGCTTCGCCCGCGGCATCGGCGGCCGCACCGGCGGCGTCCACGGCGATCTCAGCCGCGTCCTCGGCCCGCCCGGCGGCCTCCTCGGCATCTTGCGCTGCCTCGTCGGCCATGTTCCGCAGGCTTTCCGCCACGCCGTCTACCATGTCCTGCGTGCGCTCCCCCGCCGCCTCGCGCGCCGCGTTCGCGGCCTCCTCGGCTTCGTTCGCCTGCGGCGTCTCGGTTTCTACGGGCGTCTCGCCCGTCACCGTCTCCGCAATCTCTCCGGCGGCTTCGCCCGCCTCTGCGGCAGCCTCGTCCATGGCCTCGCCGGCCTCCTGAACCCCCTCGGTCGCGGCATCGCGCGCATCCTCCACCGTCTCGGGCAGATCGTCCGGCGCGAGGAGCACGTAGCCCCCGACCGCGAGCACGGCGACGACGATGACGGCGATGATCCCACGGCTCATGCGAAGCCCTCCTTTCAGACCGCCGGTCGGACCGGCCCTTCATGATAAGGGCGCACATGCGGAAATCGTCAAGAGAACAGCGAAATCAGGGCTCTCTGCACAGATAACGGCTTGAAAGCCCCCAAGGCCCCCTTTACGTTCTGCACCCAAACTTCCCGTAAACGAACGAAGGAATTAGACCATAGCCCGCAGACCCCACAACGCGCCGCCAACGCGCGACACCGGCCCCCGCGTAAACGAAAAGATCAGGGCCCCGGAAATCCGGTTGATCGGCGCGGACGGCGACAATGTCGGCGTCGTGACGCCCCAGCGCGGCATGGAACTCGCCGCACAAGCCGGACTGGACCTCGTCGAGATTTCCCCGAACGCGACACCGCCCGTCTGCAAGATCATGGACTTCGGCAAGTTCAAGTACGAACAGCAGAAGCGCGAGTCCGAAGCCCGCAAGAAGCAGAAGACGATCGAGGTGAAGGAGGTCAAGTTCCGCCCGAACACCGACGTCCACGACTACGACGTCAAGATGCGCAATGTGCTGAAGTTCCTTGAAAAAGGCGACAAGGTGAAGGTCACGCTTCGGTTCCGCGGCCGCGAGATGGCGCACCAGAACCTTGGGCGCGAGCTGCTCGAGCGGGTGGCGGAGGATACCAAGGAAGTCGGCAAGGTCGAGAACATGCCGAAGATGTCAGGCCGCCAGTTGATCATGATGATCGGCCCCGTCACCAAGTAGGACCGGCCCCACGCCGGATGTATCGAGGCCCTGCCGGTTCGGCAGGGCCTTTTCGTTTCACTCGGCTTCGCCCGCGAGGCCGGCGTAGCGGATACGGGTGAGATCGGCCATTTCGCGTTTCCAGGTGGTCAGGTCGCGCGGGGCAAACTCCGACAGCGCCCCGTGGCCACAGGCCCGCGCCAACACCTTCATCAGCTCCGTCGAGGCATCGAAGAACCGGGCAAGCCGCTCGGACGCCGCGTCGACGTCGAGCCGCTTGCGAAGCTCCGGTTTCTGGGTCGCGACGCCGGTCGGGCAGTTGTTCGTATGGCATATCCGGGCGCCCACGCAACCGACCGCCTGGATCGCGGAATTGCCGAGCGCGACCGCGTCGGCCCCGAGCGCCAGCGCCTTAACGAAATCCTCAGGCACGCGCAGCCCGCCGGTGATGACGAGCGTCACCTCCCGCCCCGTGCGCCGGTCGAGATGTGCCCGCGCCCGCGCGAGCGCCGGGATCGTCGGGATCGAGATGTGGTCTCGGAATATCAGCGGTGACGCCCCTGTCCCGCCCCCGCGCCCGTCGAGGATCACGTAATCCGCACCGGCGGCGAGCGCGAAATCGATGTCATCCTCGATGTGGTTGGCGGAGAGCTTGAACCCGATCGGGATACCGCCCGAGCGTTCGCGCACTTCGTCGGCCATCCTGGCGAAATCCTCCGGCGTATGCAGGTCGGGGAACGTCGCTGGGGCCACCGCATCCTGGCCTTTCTCAAGCCCGCGCACCTCGGCGATCTTGTCGGTGATCTTGGAGGCCGGAAGGTGCCCGCCGGTCCCGGTCTTGGCCGCCTGCCCGCCCTTGAAATGGAACGCCTGCACCTTTTCGGCGATCTCCGGCGACCAGGCGAAGCCGGCTGAGGCGTATTCGTAAAAGTAGCGCGAGTTCGCCTCCTGCTCCTCGGGCATCATGCCGCCCTCGCCGGAACAGATCCCCGTCCCCGCCATCTCGGCACCGCGGGCGAGCGAAATCTTGGCCTCGGGCGAGAGCGCGCCGAAGCTCATGTCGGTGACGAAGAGAGGGATGTCGAGCGCGAGGGGCTTTTTCGCGCGCGGGCCGAGCGTCATGCCGGTCTCGACGGGCGCGTCGTCCATCAGCGGCTTGCGCGCCACCTGCGCGGGGAGCAGCAGGATGTCGTCCCAGGACGGCAGGTCCTTGCGCGGCACGCCCATCGCGTCGACCGCGCCGTGCGGACCCGGAAGCCCCTCGCGCGCGAGCTTGTGGATGCGTTCGACCGTTGGTTCCTCGGGGGTCGCCTTGGCCTTGGGCGGGCCGTCTTCGTCGCTGTCGTTCACCGGCGACGGATCGCCCGGTTCGAGGTCGTCGTCCAGCTTGGAATGGGTTCCGTCGCAATAAGGCTGATCCCCAGTCGCCTTGCAGCGGCAGAGCGTGGCGGTACCCGTCTCCTCGGCGGTGAAGCGCAATGGCGTGATCCCGGTCCCTTTGTGCGATCCGTCGCAGAATGGCTGGTTGGAGGAGCGCCCGCATCGGCACCAGTAGTATTCCTTGCCCTCCTCAAGCTCGACATCGACGGGGGATTTGGCGGCGATGATGGGGACGTCGTCCTTGGCCATCTGGCATACCTCTCTGTCACGAAAACACTTTCACCCATTACGCAGAAAACGGGCGCGGAGATCAAATCTCCACGCCCGATTTCGAGGTTTTTCAACCGCTTATTGCAGAAGCGGCGTGATGTTGCGGACATTGGCCCGGCGGTTGGCCCGCTCGGCCTCCGCGGTCATGACCTTGAGCTCGCTCTCGCCGTAGCCTTGGGTGATCATGTTCTCCGGCGGCACGTCGAAATACTCGGTCAGCGCCAGCGCCACGCTTTCGGCGCGACGGTCGGAGAGCGCGAGGTTGTAGGCAGCACCACCCACGGCGTCGGTGTGACCCTCGATCAGGAACACCGCGTCGGGGCGCTCCTCGATCACTTGGCGGATCGCCTGACCAAGCGCGGCGAGTTCTTCGGCCTGCCCCGCGCGGATCGTCGAGGACCCGGTATCGAAGGTGATGGCGTCCACCTCGATCACGGGGGCAAGGTCACGCACGCCAGAGAACTGGCGCACCTGGCGCAGCGAGTAGCTGCGGCCCGGATCGCGGTCCATCGAGGACATGAGCGCCTCGCGCAATGCGCGCTCGTCGGAAGTCGAAGCGCGGATGTCGTCGATCGGCTCGTAGTCGGCCACATCTTCCTGGCTCACCGGCTGCGCCTGCTGCGTGTCGTCGAAGAGCACGTAGCGGTCGCCGTTCGGCAGCACGCGGGTCCGCTTGAGCACGGTGCCGTCCGCCGCGCGGATCGTCACGATGCGCACGCCGTTGTCACGCTCGACCACGGTCCGGGTGGAACCGTCGTCGTAGTTCTTGGTCGACACGACCACGCCCGGCTGACGGAGGATCTGGTCGTCGTTCTTCAGGACCTCATAGGTGCCATCGGGACGCTGCACCACGATACGGTCGCCGGAGTTCGACACGATCTCCTTGCCGTTGGCGAGGATCGTGCCCACCGCGACACCGCCGAGACCGGCGAGAACGAGTTTCTCGAAATCGGTCAGCTGACGGTTGAAGCCGGTGTTGTTCTGGGAATCACCCGAGGTCTGCGCCGCGGCCTCTTCGGTCACGGTCACGTCGGTCTCGAATTCCTCGTTCGACGAGCGCGCGGTTTCCTCGGTCACTTCTTCGACCACGACGTCTTCGTCCGAGGCCATCTCTTCTTCGACCGACGCGTCCGCATCCGCCTCGGCAGCCGCTGCCGCTTCCGGCGCTTCGTCTTCCATCGGTTCTTCCGGCGCCGCTGGCGCTTGCGCGGTCTCGGCGGAGGTGTCTTCGTCGATCCGCTCGCCGGCGGTCATTTCTTCACCGTCCGCTTCTGCCTCGGCGCTTGCTTCGGCTTCGGCTTGGGCCGTCGCATCGCCTTCGGCATCTTCCAGCGCGTCGGCCAATTCGGACTCGTCGGTCGTCGCCTCGGCGTCGGCATCCGCTTCGGCCGTGGCTTCGGCATCGGCCTCGGTAGCCGCCTCGCTCTCGGCGGTCGTTTCGGCCTCTGCGTCCGCTTCAGCTTCCGCTTCTGCCGTCGCTTCCGCTTCCGCCTCGGCTTCGTCGCCGTCGAGGGCATCTGCGAGGTTGTCGACTGCGTCACGGCCGGCTTCGACGGTGCTGTCGACCGCGTCGCTCACCACGTTGCCGGTGTCCTCGGCCGCTTCATCCGCCTGCGCGGCCTGCTCTTCGGCGGCGGCCTCGGCGTCCTCGGCGGCATTCTCGGCAGCCTGTGCTGCCTCGTCGGCGGCTTCGCCCGCCTGCTCGGCACCTTCGGCCATGGCTTCGCCTGCCGCCTCGCCAGCTTCCATGGCACCTTCGGCCACGTCTTCCACGACACCGCTGTCGTCCGTCTCGGCCTCGACCTCGGCTTCAACCTGTGCGTCGGCTTCGCCCGATGCTTCGGCCGCAGGCGTCTCTTCCGCAACGTCCTGACCCGGCGCATCGGCGGCCGGCGTTTCGTCGGCGACATCCTGGCCCGGCGGGGTCGGTTCCGCAGGCGTGTCAGGCGACTCGGGGCCTTGAGGCGCGGTCTCGGCCTGCTCGGCTTCGGTTTCACCTTCCTCACTCGGCATCAGGGTTTCCTGAGCCAGTTCCACCGCGTTCTCGACCCGCGTTCCGTTTTCGGTCACGCAGGGGAACGGTCCGGTGAGGCCGCATTCTTCGAGGTTCTCATCGGTATCCTGAGCCAGCACGGGCGGCGTCATGAGCGCGGTGCACAGGGCCAGGACTGACGTGGATTTCATGGCGTTCTTCAGCATTTGGTCGTCTCCGTAGTTGTCCCGCAGGACTGGATTGGTCTGTGGGTCAACGCCCCACACGAACCGCCGGTTCCTTGGAACAATAATGTTCTACAGGGGGGCAACGGCGGTAACTTGCTGATAGCCAAGTATCTTTCTGAAACGACAAGGGCCGCGCTCCGAATGAAGCGCGGCCCCGATTTCAGTTTTGGTGCGGATCAGGCGGCTTTCGCGACCGCCCGCTTCGTAATGACGCCCACGAGATGCGCGCGGTAGGCGGGCGAGCCGTGCATGTCGCCGATCATCCCGTCGGAGGGCACGGACAGGCCGTCGAGCGCATCCGGCGAGAAGTTGGAGGACAGCGCCTCCTCCGCCTCGCTCCAGCGGAACACCCCGCCTTCCGAGGCGCCGGTGACCGCGACGCGGACACCGTCCGCCCCCTTGGTCACGAAGACGCCCACGAGGGCGAAGCGCGAGGCCGGTTGCTCGAACTTCACGTAAGCGCCTTTTTCCGGCACCGGGAACTTCACGGCGGTGACGATCTCGCCCTCCTCGAGAGCGGTCTCGAACATGCCCGTGAAGAACTCGTCCGCCCCGATCTCGCGCTTGTCGGTGACGATGGTCGCCCCCGATCCCAGCGCGGCTGCCGGGTAGCAGGCCGAGGGGTCGTTGTTGGCGATCGAGCCGCCGATGGTGCCCCGGTTGCGGACATGCGGATCACCGATCAGGCCGGCGAGCTCGGACAGGGCCGGAAAGGTCCCGTCGCGCGCCACGTCGGCATGGCAGGTGGCCCCGCCGATGGTGAGCGTGCCACCCCCGTTCTTGATGCCCTTGAGCTCCTCGATCCCGGTCAGCGAGACCAGCGTGGAGGGCATGGCGAGCCGCTGGCGCAGGGTCGGGACGAGTGTCTGACCGCCGGACAGCGGCTGTGCATCCTCCTCCCCCAGGGCCTTGATCGCGTCGGCCAGCGTCGTCGGCCGCGTCAGTTCGAAATCATACATGGCGCAGTCTCCTTACTGGTTCATCGCTTCCCAGACCCGCGAGGGGCTGAGCGGCATGTCGATATGGGTGATGGACGATCCGTTGCGCTGGAGCGCGTCGACCACGGCGTTGACCACCGCTGGCGGCGAGCCGATGGCGCCTGCCTCGCCGCAGCCCTTCACCCCGAGGGGGTTGTGGGTGCACGGCGTCTGGCAGGAATGGTCGACCGTGTAATACGGCACGTCATCCGCGCGCGGCATGGCGTAGTCCATGTAGGAGCCGGTCAGAAGCTGGCCGTCCTCGTCATAGACGCAGCCTTCGAGCAGCGCCTGCCCGATGCCTTGCGCGATCCCGCCGTGGACCTGGCCGTCCACGATCATCGGGTTCACGATATTGCCGAAGTCGTCGGCCGCCGCGAACCGTTCGATCGTGACCTTGCCGGTCTCGGGATCGACCTCCACCTCGCAGGCGTAGGCGCCCGAGGGATAGGTGAAGTTGTTCGGATCGTAGAACGCCGTCTCCTCCAGCCCCGGCTCGATGTCCTCGAGCGGGTAGTTGTGGGGTACGTAGGCCGCGAGGGTCACGTCGCCCCAGGCCACCGATTTGTCGGTGCCCGCCACGGAGAACGCGCCGTCCTTGAGCTCGATATCCCCTTCCGAGGCTTCGAGCAGGTGGGCCGCGATCTTCTTGGCCTTGGCGATGATCTTCTCGGTCGCGCGGACCATGGCGCTGCCGCCGACCGCGAGCGAGCGCGAGCCGTAGGTTCCCATGCCCATCGGCGTGTTGGCGGTGTCGCCATGCACGATCTCGACCATAGAGGCGTCGATTCCGATCATCTCGGCGATCACCTGCGGGAAGGCGGTCTCATGCCCCTGCCCGTGGCTGTGCGAGCCGGTCATGACGACCAGGCCGCCGGTGGCATTCACCCGGACCGTGGCGCTCTCATAGAGCCCCGCCCGAGCGCCGAGCTGCCCCACGAGGTTCGACGGCGCGATGCCGCAGGCCTCGATATAGCAGTTCACGCCGAGGCCGCGCAGCTTGCCGCGCTTCTTCGACTCCTCCAGCCGCGCCTCGAAGCCGGAGAGATCCGCGATCTCCTCGAGCTTGTCCATCGTCGCGACGTAGTCACCGGTGTCGTATTCCACGGCGACCGGGGTCGCGTAGGGAAACTCGGTGATGAAGTTCTGCCGCCTGAGCGCGATGGGATCGACGCCCAGCTCACGCGCGGCCTTGTCGATCACGCGCTCCAGCTGGAACGTCGCCTCGGGCCGCCCGGCGCCCCGGTAGGCGTCGACCGGCACGGTGTTGGTGAACACCGCCTTCACGTTGATGTAGATGAGCGGCGTCTTGTAGTTGCCGGCCATCAGCGTGCCGTGAAGCCAGGTCGGCACCGACGGCGCGAAGGTGGACAGATAGGCCCCCATGTTCGCATAGGTGTCCGTGCGCAGCGCGGTGAAGTTGTTCTCCGCGTCCAGCGCCAATTCGATCTTGGTCACGTGGTCGCGGCCATGCGCGTCGGACATGAAGGCTTCCGAGCGCGACGAGGTCCATTTGACCGGCCGCTTGAGCTGTTTCGCGGCGAAGGTGCAGAGCGCCTCCTCGGCATAGTGGAAGATCTTGGTGCCGAAGCCGCCGCCCACGTCCGGGGCCACGACCCGCAGCTTGTGCTCGGGGATGCCCAGCACGAAGGCGCCCATGAGGAGCCGGATCACGTGCGGGTTCTGCGACGTGGTGTAAAGCGTCGACATGTCGCCCGCCGGGTCGTAGTCGCCGATGGCCACGCGGGGTTCCATCGGGTTCGCGACGAGCCGGTTGTTGACGAGTTCGAGCGTGGTGACATGGGCCGCGTCCTTGAACGCCTGTTCCACGGCCTCCTTGTTCTCCTCCACGAAGCCCCAGTCGTAGCAGAGGTTCGAGGTGAGGTCGTCGTGCACCTTGGGCGCGCCATCCTCCAGCGCCTTCTTCATGTCGATAACGGCCGGCAGATCCCCGATATCCACCTCGATCGCCTCGGCGGCGTCGCGGGCCTGCTCGGCCGTGTCGGCCACGACCGCGGCGATGGGATCGCCCACGTGGCGCACCTTGCCCTGCGCCAGCACGGGATGCCCCGGCTCCTGCATCGGCTCGCCGTGCTTGTCGGTCACCTGCCAGCCGCAGGGCAGACCGCCCACGCCTTCGAAATCGGCGCCGGTGAAGATGCGCAGCACGCCCGGCATGGCCGCCGCGTTATCCGTGTTGATCGAATTGATCTTCCCGTGCGCCACGTTCGAGCGCAGGAAGAACACATAGGCCTGACCCGGCCGGTTGAGATCGTCCGTGTAGCGTCCGGTCCCGCTCAGGAACCTGACGTCCTCGCGGCGCTTCGTCGGTGCGCCGATACCTCCATCTGCTGGCATGTCTATCCTCCCTGATAGTGCTGGCTTGCAGGCCGGCTTATTCGGCGGCCACGGCGCTCACGTCCTGCCCGGACGCGGCCATGATCGCCTTGACGATATTGTGGTAGCCCGTGCAGCGGCACAGGTTGCCCTTGAGGTAGTCGCGCACCTCTTCCTCCGACGGGCGCGGGTTCTCCTCGAGCAGCGCGGCGGCCGTCATCACCATGCCCGGCGTGCAGAAGCCGCACTGAAGCCCGTGGTGATCCTGGAACGCCTGCTGGATCGTGCCGAGCGAGCCGTCGGCATTCGCCATGCCTTCGATGGTCTTGACCTCGGCCCCGTCGGCCTCCAGCGCGAAGACGGTGCAGCTCTTCACCGAGGCGCCGTTCACGTGGATCGTGCAGGCGCCGCATTGCGCCGTGTCACAGCCGATATGGGTCCCGGTCAGGCCCGCCGTCTCGCGCAGGAAGGTCGACAGCAGTGTGCGCCCCTCCACGGTGCCGGAGACGGACCGACCGTTGATGGTCATGGTGACGTCAGTCATGATTTCCTCCCTATTGTCATGTAACTAGAACATCGTTCCGGCGACTTGAGAACCGGAATTTTCGCGCGGGGCACACCCGAGGGCCACATTTTCCCGTGACCGGACCATGCGCCTATCCTCCCGAACGTGGTTGCTTGCGCCCCGGGCTTTCCTTGAGAAGGCCCCCGACCCCCATTGCCCCGACCTCGGCACCCGTGGGCGGATGACCGGCGGCGAGCCGCTCGAGAACCCAGTCCGCGCCGTTGAGCGCGGGGGACCGCGCGCAGCCCGGCAGGCCGATTACCGGGCGCCCGTCGGCGGCGGTGCCGTAGAACAGGAGGTTGCCGGGATCGACCGGCATCCCGAACCGAGTGACCGTGCCGCCCGCGCGCCGGAGCGCCTCGGGCCCCACGTCGCGCGGGTCCGAGGTGGCGGAGGCCGTGAGGATCAGGATCATCGCACCCGGGGCTTCGGCGATGGCCTCGGCCACCGCGCCGGTCGTGTGCCCCACGCGCCGGGTTGCGGCGAGCGTCATGCCGAGCGCGTCCAGCCGCGACTCGATGGCGCGAAACCCCTTGCCGGTCTCCTCGCCGGACCCGGCGGCGTGGTCGGTGACGATCAGCGTGGCATCGGGTGTGACGACCGGGGCCAGTGTCACCGCGCCGCGTGCAATCGCGCAGGCCCGCTCGACCGAGGCGCGCGGCGCGCCGTAGGCGATCACCTTCACGGTGCCGACCATGCCCCCCTCGCCCATCCGGTGCCATGGCGGAACCGTGGCGAGCGTCACCATGTCATCCACCGCATTGGCGGCGTTCAGCCGGTCGGCGTCGAGCCGGGCGAGCCCGATCCTTGTCGCGTGAAGGTTCACGCGCCCCGTGAAGGGTTTGGACAGCCTGAGCCCCTCGGCTCCGTCCACCAGCGCCTCGGCCAGCATGAGCGCCGCCGCGTCTTCGCCCAAGTCGTCGGGGCCGAGCCGCGCCACGGTCACCTGCGCGACACCCGCTGCTTCGAGCGCCGCGATATCGGCGGCGTCCAGCACCCGCCCTTTCTTGAGCTTGCCGGTCTCCAGCGCGACGGAATGGGCGAGCACGGCGCCCGCAGCCTCCCCGACAGGCACGGCGCCGAAGTCCATCAGCCCTGCCTCAGCGCCTGCGTGACCTGCGCCATCACGGACACGGCGATCTCGGCGGGCGAGCGCGACCCGATGTCGAGCCCCACCGGCGCGTGGATGCGCCCGATCTGCGCCTCGGTGAACCCGCGCCCGGTCAGCCGCTCCACCCGTTTCGCATGGGTGCGCGTGGAGCCGAGGGAGCCGAGGTAGAAGCAGTCGGAGGCGAGCGCGGCCTCGATCGCCGGATCGTCGATCTTTGGATCGTGCGACAGTGTCACCACCGCCGTGCGCGCATCCAGCCCGTAATCCGGCAGAACCTCGTCCGGGTAGTCCTCGCGAATATCCTCGCGGGGGAACCGGTGCGCCTGCGCGAAGGCGCCGCGCGGGTCGATGATGAGCGGATCGTAGCCCGCCAGCCGCGCCATCGGCACCAGCGCCTGCGCGATATGAACGGCGCCGACGATCACCATGCGCAGGGGCGGGTTGTGGATCGCGACGAAGGTGGCCTCGTCCTCCTCGAACCCCGACCGGTCGCCCCGGAAGCGGTCCGGATAGGCGTCGCGCCCGACCAGCCGCCGCTCCCAGCTCTCGGTGTTCACGACGTAGCCGACCGGTTCGCGCGCCGCGCGCCGTTCGACCAGTTCCGCCAGCAGATCTTCCGGCACCGCCCGGCCCACCGGCTCGACCAGCACCCGGATCGTCCCGCCGCAGGCGAGGCCGACCGCGAAGGCCTCGTCATCCGACACGCCGAAGGTCATGAGCCGCGACTCGCCGTCCTCGACCGCCTCGAGCGCCTCGGTGATGACCGCCCCCTCGACGCAGCCGCCGGAGACGGACCCCTGGATCTCGCCGGTCCCCGACACGGCGAGCTGGCTGCCCACCGGCCGCGGCGCCGAGCCCCAGGTCTGCACGACCGTGGCCAGCACGGCGCCCTTCCCGGCCCGATGCCAGTCCAGCGCCACCTCGGGAATGTCGTCGAAACGATCCATGCGAAATCCTCCGGTATCGAGCCTGCCCCCCGCACCGCCCGCGCGCAAGGCCCTCTCTTTGGTGAGCGCGCAGCCGCAAGCGCCGGAATCCTGCGTGCGGCGCCAGCCGCACACATTTTGACAACACCAACTTGCCCAAGTCCCACACCCTGCGTAAACCGGGGCCATGACCAACGTGCTCGACAAGATCAAGGCCTACAAGCTCGAAGACGTGGCCGCGCGCAAGGCCGCGCGCCCGCTGCCCGAGGTCGAGGCCGCCGCGCGGGAGGCCACGCCGACCCGCGGCTTCGCCACCCGGCTCGCGCAGGCCGCCGATGCGGGCTACGGCCTTATCGCCGAGGTGAAGAAAGCCTCGCCCTCCAAGGGGCTGATCCGGGCCGACTTCGACCCGCCCGCGCTCGCGCGCGCCTACGAGGCCGGGGGGGCCACCTGCCTGTCGGTCCTCACCGACGGCCCGTCCTTCCAGGGCGACGACTCCTTCCTCATGGCCGCGCGGGAGGCCACGACGCTCCCGGCGCTGCGCAAGGATTTTATGTACGACACCTACCAGGTGGCCGAGGCTCGCGCGCTCGGCGCCGACTGCATCCTCATCATCATGGCAAGCGTGACCGACGGCCAGGCCGCCGAGCTGGAGGCCGCGGCCTTCGACTGGGGTATGGATGTGCTCGTCGAGGTTCACGACGCCGAAGAACTGGAACGCGCAACCCGGCTCAAGTCGCCGCTCCTGGGCATAAACAACCGCAATCTCAAGACGTTCGAGACCACGTTGGACACGACGCGCGAACTGTCGAAGCTCGCGGAAAAGGAGCGTCTTCTGGTCTGCGAGTCGGGGCTCTCGACCCCTGCCGACCTCGCCGAAATGGCTGCCGTCGGTGCGCGCGCCTTTCTCATCGGCGAAAGCCTCATGCGCCAGGACGACGTGGAGGCTGCGACCCGCGCGCTTCTCAAGGACCCGGTGCCTGCATGAGCGGCAAGCTCACCCATTTCGACGACACCGGGCAGGCCCACATGGTCGACGTGTCGGCCAAGGAGGTCACGGACCGCACCGCCATCGCCACGGGCCATGTCATCATGGAACCCGCTACCCTCGCGCTGGTGAAGGACGGGACGGCCAAGAAGGGCGATGTCCTCGGCATCGCACGGATCGCCGGCATCACCGGCGCCAAGAAGACTGCCGACCTCATCCCGCTCTGCCACCCGCTCCCGGTCACGAAGGTGGCGCTCGACCTTGAACCCGACGACGACCTGCCCGGCGTGCGCATCACCGCGACCGTCAAGACCTCCGGCCAGACCGGGGTGGAGATGGAGGCGCTCACCGCCGTGTCCACCGCCGCGCTCACCGTCTACGACATGCTCAAGGCGGCCGAGAAGGGGATGCGAATCGAGGGGATCAGACTGCTCGCGAAAACCGGCGGCAAATCAGGTACCTACGAGGCGAAGCCGTGATTTCGGTCGAAGAGGCGCTGGCGCGGATCCTCGACCTCGTCCGCCCTGTCGGCAGCGAAACCGTCCCACTGGCCGAGGCTGCGGGTCGCGTTCTGGCCGAACCCGTGACCGCCACCCGCGACCAGCCGCCGTTCGCGGCGTCGGCTATGGACGGCTACGCGCTCAACAGCGTCGAGGCGGACCCGGAGGCACAGTTCAAGGTCATCGGCGAAGCCAAGGCGGGGGAACGGTTTTCCGGTCGCGTCGGTGCGGGCCAGTGCGTGCGCATCTTCACCGGCGCGCCGGTGCCCGAGGGCGCCGACCGCGTCATCATCCAGGAGGATGCCGACCGGACCGGCGACCTCATCACGCTCCACCGCGACCTGTCCGCCGGGCCGCACATCCGCCCCGCCGGCAACGATTTCCGCGTCGGAGACCGGATCGAGGCGCCGCGCCGCCTCACCCCGCGCGACGTCGCCCTGATCGCGTCGATGAACGTGCCCCGCATAACCGTCTCGCGCCGCCCGGACGTGGCGCTCATCGCTACCGGGGACGAGCTGGTGATGCCGGGTGAGAGGCCAGGCCCCGACCAGATCATCGCGTCCAATTCCTTCGGCCTGAAGGCGATGCTGGAAGCCGAGGGCGCGCATGTGCGCCTCCTCCCTATCGCCCGCGACAACGCGGAGAGCCTGCGCTTCGTCTTCGGGCTGGCGTCCAAAGCCGACCTCGTCGTCACCATCGGGGGCGCGTCGGTGGGCGACCACGACCTTGTCGGTCCCGTGGCCGCCGAGCTTGGCATGGAGCAGGCGTTCTACAAGGTGAGGATGCGTCCTGGCAAACCGCTCATGGCGGGGACGCTGGGGGACGCGACCATGATCGGGCTGCCGGGAAATCCGGTTTCGGCAATGGTCTGCGGCACGGTCTTCATCCTGCCCGCCCTGCGCGCGATGCTCGGCCTGCCCGGTGACCCGGTCGCCACGCATAAGGCAACACTGACCGAGGGTCTCACCCCGAACGGGCCGCGCCAGCACTACATGCGCGCCGTCGTCGGCCCCGACGGCATCGCCGCGATGGGCACGCAGGATTCCGCGCTTCTGTCGGTGCTCGCCACCGCCAACGCGCTTATCGTGCGCGCGCCCGATGACCCTCCCCGAAAGGCCGGCGAGACGGTCGACTACCTCCCGCTCTGATTGAGTGTCGTTGACACGAAACGGGAACACGGGTAGAACTTTACCCGAACAGGGCTGTTTCAGCCCGAGAACATAACGGGCAGCCGGAGGGCCTGAGATGCTGACGAAAAAGCAATTGGACCTGTTGGAATTCATTCACAAGCGGATCCAGCGTGACGGGGTTCCGCCGAGCTTCGACGAAATGAAGGAGGCGCTGCAACTGCGCTCCAAGTCGGGGATTCACCGCCTCATCACGGCGCTGGAGGAACGCGGCTACATCCGCCGTCTCGCCCATCGCGCCCGTGCCATCGAGGTGACGCGCCTGCCCGAAACGCTGGACCCGAGCGGCCAGGCGGGGTTCGAGCCGCGCGTGATAGACGGCGACCGTCCCGACAACCGCCCGGCGCAGGCCATGCCGCTCGAGGGCTCCGCGACGGACCTTCCGCTCCTGGGCCGGATTGCCGCCGGTACGCCCATCGAGGCGATCGAAGACGGGCAGAGCCATGTCTCGGTCCCAGGTTCGATGGTCGGACAGGGCAAGCATTACGCGCTGGAGGTCAAGGGCGACTCGATGATCAACGCGGGGATCAACTCCGGTGACGTGGTCATCATTCGCGAGACGTCCCATGCCGATAACGGCGACATCGTCGTGGCGCAGGTGGACGGGTACGAGGCGACGCTCAAGCGCTTCCGCCGTGCGGGCGAGATGATCGCGCTGGAGGCGGCGAACCCAGCCTTTGAGACGCGCATCCTGCCGCAGGGCCAGGTCAAGGTGCAGGGCCGGCTCGTCGGGCTGATCCGCAGCTACTGACCCGCGAGCAATCGTGGAAAGTCGGGCGCGTCGGGCATCACCCGGCGCGACTTTTCCATATGTGCCCGCGACCAGGGACGCAGCCCCGTGCGATCGGCGGTCGTGACGAACCGCGGACCGTCCGGCGTCATGTGGATGGCGATCGGGCCGGTCCGGGCCAGCATGTCGCGATCGATCACCGAGCAGCCGGTCGGGTAGCGCTCCAGCGGCCTGCCGGAGAAGACGACGAGGTCGGCGCCCAAGCACGCATCTGGCAGCCGGTCCGCCGCCCCGCGCCCGGCCACCTGCCCCAACACGAGGCCGGGGAGCGTGAAGCGCGGGTCGCCGTCCAAGGCCAACCGGGCCGCCGCCCCCTCCTGATCCGCCGCGTCGCCATCGTTTTCCAGCCAGCTCTTCGCCGCGAACCCCTCGCCGCGCGGCTTGCTCAGCGCCCGGCCCTCGTCCCCCAACACGCCGATCAGGCCACCGGACGTCGATATCAGCACGTCGGGCCGCTCGACTTGGGTCCAGAGCGCGAGCGCGGCCACGACCGTGAGTGCGCCCCCGATCCGGCCCGCGCCATGGAGCAGCACGACCGCGAGGCCGCCGAGCGCCACCATCGGCATGACCGCCGCCGGGGGCGCGACCACGTGGCCGACCGCCCCGTCGAGCGCCGCCACGCGTTTGGCCACCCACAGGATCCACTCGATCGGCCAGCGCATCAGGTCCAGCGCGATCCAGCTCAACCCGAGCGGCGCGAGAAGAGCGGCCAGCACCGCGAGCGGCATCACAAGTGTGCCCATCACCGGCACCGACACGACATTCGCGATGAGCCCATAATGCGCCACGCGGTTGAAGTTCGCGGCCGCGAACGGCGCGGTCGCCAGCCCCGCGACAAGCGAGGACAGGACCACCGCGAAGACCGGCTTGGCCCATTTCGGCAGCCTGCCCGTCTGCAGGTCGCGAAGCGCGCCGAAAACGAAAACGAGCGCCGTGGTGGCGGCGAAGGACATCTGGAACCCCGCCTCCACCAGCGTCTCCGGCTTGATCACCAGGAGGATCAGCGCGGCCACGGCCACCGCCCTGAGCGTGAGCGCGCGCCGCCCCACGAGGATCGCGACGAGCATGACGGCCACCATGACGAAGGCGCGGGAGGTCGAGACCGCCCCGCCCGAGAGGGCGAGGTAGAATGCGCCAGCCGCCAGCGCGACGACCGCCGCGGCCCGGCGCACGTCCATCGACGGCCCCACGCCGGGGATCAGGGCGAGGCCAAGGCGCACCGACCCGAAGACGAACCCGACGAGAAGGCCCATGTGCAGCCCGGAGATCGCCAGCAGATGCGCGAGGTTGGACGCCCGGAGCGCCTCCAGCGTCTCGCGCCCCATCGCCGAACGGTCGCCCGTGGTGATCGCTGCGGCGAAGGCGCCCGCCTCGCCCGGTATCTCGGCCTGCACGGCGCGCGAGATGGCCGCCCGGAGCCGATGAACGGGCAAGGAGTTCTCGGGCGGCGCGAGCGCCAGCGCGGGCTTGCGCGCATAGCCCACCGCGCCGATCCCGCGAAACCACGCCATGCGCCGGAAATCGAAGCCACCCGGCTCGACGGGGCCCTCCGGCCCGGACAGGAAGGCGGTCACGGCGATCCGCATTCCCGGCACCGGGTCGACGAAGCCCTGCGTGCCATGCAGCGACACCCTCACCCGGTCCGGCACCTTCCACGGCGCCACGTCGTCCAGCCGCACCCGGTCGAGGGTGAGGCGCACCGCGTCCGACTGGCTCCGGTCGATCACGACGACACGCCCCTCCACGGGGCCGTAGTAACGGAAATCGAGTACGGGCGCGGCGACATAGGCGGTGCGCGCACCGATCAGAAGGAGGCCGACGCAGACGGTCGCGAGCGCCAGGAACGGCAACCCGAGGCCGGGCCACCGACCGCGCCCGATCCACGCGCCAAGGCCGCCGGCGACCACCGCGCCCGCCGCGGTCATCGCCCAGCCCGCGACCGAGGGCTCCGCCCGCATCAGGAAATAGAGCCCGATCCCGAGGCCGAGGCACACCGGCGCGAACAGGATCAGCCGCCCGCGCAACCGCTCCAGCCGCTCCGAGATGGCCATGACCAAGGGCACTCTTGTCCTCCATCCCCGTCCCGTCTATCCCTCCCGCGACGCTACGCCCTTCCTGGTTTCCGAAAGGTTAACGCCCGCATGTCCGATACCCCCGTCGTCACCCGTTTCGCGCCCTCTCCGACCGGCTACCTGCACATCGGCGGCGCGCGCACGGCGCTGTTCAACTGGCTCTATGCCCGGGGGCGCGGCGGCAAGTTCCTGCTCCGGATCGAGGACACGGACCGCGCCCGCTCCACGCCCGAGGCGACGGCGGCGATCTACGACGCGATGGACTGGCTCGGACTCGATTACGACGGCGAACCGGTAAGCCAGTACGAGCGCGCGCCGCGCCATGTCGAGGTGGCCGAGGCGATGCTCGCCGCCGGCACCGCCTACAAGTGCTTCTCCACGCAGGACGAGATCGAGGCGTTTCGCGAAGCGGCCCGCGCCGAGGGCCGCTCCACCCTCTTCCAGTCGCCCTGGCGCGACGCCGATCCGGCGACCCACCCCGACGCGCCCTACGTGATCCGGGTGAAGGCCCCGCGCGAGGGCGAAACCGTGATCGCGGACGCCGTACAGGGCAACGTGCGGTTCGGCAACGATCAGCTCGACGACATGATCTGCCTGCGCTCGGACGGCTCGCCCACCTACATGCTGGCCGTGGTGGTGGACGATCACGACATGGGCGTGACCCACGTGATCCGGGGCGACGACCACCTCAACAACGCGGCCCGGCAAAAGATGGTCTACGACGCGATGGGCTGGGACGTGCCCGTCTTCGCCCATATCCCCCTGATCCACGGTCCGGACGGCAAGAAACTGTCCAAACGACACGGTGCGGCCGGGGTCGAGGAATACCGTGCACTGGGCTACCCGGCGTCCGCGATGCGAAACTATCTCGCCCGTCTCGGATGGTCCCACGGGGACGACGAGGTGTTCACCGACGACCAGGCGCGTGAGTGGTTCGACATCGAGGGGATCGGCAAGGGCGCGGCCCGGCTCGACTTCAAGAAACTCGACCACGTCTCGGGTCAGCACATCGCGATGACCGAGCCCGCGGAGCTCATTTCGCAACTGCAGGATTTTCTTGACGCGACGTCGCAGCCGAAACTGACCGAAAAGCAGGTTAACGGGCTGATGGAGGCGCTGCCGTTCACCCGTACGGGGGCCAAGACGCTCCCACAACTCCTTGAGAAGTCGAACTTTATCCTCACCGAACGCCCCATCGAGCGCGAGGAGAAGGCGGCCGCGAACCTCGACGATGTATCCCGTGGTATACTGGCGGAATTGACGCCGCAGCTGCAAACTGCTAGCTGGAACCGCGAAGAATTGGAGACTATTCTCAACGCATCGGCAGAGACCCACGGCATCAAGTTCGGCAAGCTCGCCGCCCCGCTCAGGGCCGCGCTCGCCGGCCGGACGGCGACCCCGAGCGTGTTCGATATGATGCTGGTCCTCGGGCGTGACGAAACGATCGCCCGACTCGACGAGGCCAGCCACTAATCAGCCCGACCTGAGGCGGGCCCCAACGAAGGGATAGACGTATGGCGAACCAGACAGGAACGGCGAAGCTGACTTTTGGCGACAAGGAGCTCGATCTCCCCATCTACTCGCCCACGGCCGGCCCCGACGTCATCGACATCACCAAGCTCTACGGCCAGGGCGGCGTGTTCACCTACGACCCCGGGTTCACCTCCACCGCCTCCTGCGATTCGACGATCACCTTCATCGACGGTGAAAAGGGCGAGCTTCTGCACCGCGGCTACCCGATCGACCAGCTGGCGGAGAAGTCGCACTTCCTCGAGGTCTGTTTCCTGCTGCTCTACGGCCACCTGCCGACCGCGGCCGAGATCGACGATTTCGAATACCGCGTGACCCGTCACACGATGGTGCACGAGCAGATGACCAAGTTCTACTCGGGCTTCCGCCGCGACGCGCACCCCATGGCGATCATGGTGGGCGTGGTCGGCGCAATGTCGGCCTTCTACCACGACTCCACCGACATCTCGGACCCGTGGCAGCGCGAAGTCGCCTCGATCCGCATGATCGCGAAGATGCCGACGATCGCCGCGATGGCCTACAAGTACACGATCGGCCAGCCCTTCGTGTATCCTCGCAACGACCTCGACTACGCGTCGAACTTCCTCAACATGTGCTTCTCCGTGCCCGCCGAGGAATACGTGCCGGACCCGATCCTGTCGCGCGCGATGGACCGGATCTTCACGCTGCACGCCGACCACGAGCAGAACGCCTCGACCTCGACCGTGCGCCTCGCCGGCTCCTCGGGCGCGAACCCGTTCGCCTGCATCGCGGCCGGCATCGCCTGCCTCTGGGGCCCGGCCCACGGCGGCGCGAACCAGGCCTGTCTCGAGATGCTCAAGGAGATCGGCGACGTGGACCGGATCCCCGAGTTCATCGCCCGTGCGAAGGACAAGAACGATCCCTTCCGCCTCATGGGCTTCGGGCACCGGGTCTACAAGAACTTCGACCCGCGCGCGAAGGTCATGAAGCAGTCCGCGGACGAGGTGCTCGACCTCCTGGGGATCGAGGACAACCCCACGCTTCAGGTGGCCAAGGAGCTTGAGCGTCAGGCGCTCGAAGACCCCTACTTCACCGAGAAGAAGCTGTTCCCGAACGTGGATTTCTACTCCGGCATCATCCTCGAGGCGATGGGCTTCCCGACCGCCATGTTCACCCCGATCTTCGCGCTGTCGCGCACCGTGGGCTGGATTTCCCAGTGGAAAGAGATGCTGACCGATCCGGGTCAGAAGATCGGCCGCCCCCGCCAGCTCTATACCGGCGACACGCTGCGCGACTACGTGGATGTCGAAAACCGCTGATCCGGCACACCGCCGCAAATGACGAGGCCGCCCAGCAAGGGCGGCCTTTTTGTCTTCTTCGTTTTTCAAATACTTCGGGGGGTTCGGGGGGCTGGCCCCCCGACGGGTCGCGGCACCGCAAGCTGCCGCGAAACTCCTACCGGCCCTCGAAACGCGCCGCCCGCTTTTCGCGGAACGCAAGCACGCCTTCCTTGAAATCCCGGGTGGTGCCGCATTTGCCCTGCAGGCGCGCCTCGAGCGACAGCTGGGTGTCGAGGTCGTTACCCAGGGACTCCCGCAGCGCCTTCTTCACGGCGCGGTAGGCCTGCGTCGGGCCGGTGGCGAGCTGTTCAGCCCGGCCGCGCCAACCCTCTTCGAACACCGCGTCGTCGAACACCTCCCAGATCATGCCCCAGTCCGCGGCCTGGTCGGCCTCGACCTTCTCGGCGAAGAGGGCAGCCCCCATCGCGCGGGCGAAGCCCACCTGGCGCGGCAGGGCATAGGTGCCGCCCGCGTCCGGGATAAGCCCGATCCGGGTGAAGGCCTGCATGAAATAGGCCGAGCGCGCCGCGATCACCACGTCGGCGGCGAGCGCGAGGCTGGCCCCTGCCCCGGCGGCCGGTCCGTTGACCGCCGCGATTACAGGCACGGGCACCTCGGCGATGGCGCGAACGATGGGCTCGTACTCGTCGCGCAGCACTCGTTCGAGGTCCACGTTCGCCGCACTGGTCCCTTCGCCCAGGTCCTGGCCCGAGCAGAACGCATTGCCCGCGCCCGTCAGCACGATCACCCGCGCCGCGCCGCCCGCGCGCTTGACGGCATCCGTCAGTTCGGCCCGCATCTGCGGCGTGAAGGCGTTCATCCGGTCAGGCCGGTTGAGCGTGATCGTGGCGATCCCGCCGGTCAGGTCGTAGAGAATCGTGTCGTAGTTCATCCGCGCCTCCTTGGTCGGGGCGAGACTAGCCGGCGCGTGCAGGATGGAAAGCGCAACGCCCCGTCAGGCGCGCGATTTCGTTCGATGCTATCGACCTAAAGCCGTCACGGATTTCGCCGCCTCACTTGCCGAGGAGTTCGTCGAGCCGGGCCTTTTCCGCCTCCGACAGCCCCTCGGGGCCGGTCGATGTCGCCCGTCGCCGCAGGTAGACGACCGCGCCGATCGCCGCCAGCAGGAACAGCGCAGGTCCCGCGCCCCAGAGCAGGATATTCGCCCCGCCGGTCGTGGGCTTCATCAGAACGTATTCGCCGTAACGCTCGACCACGAAATCCACCACCTGCGCGTCGGTGTCCCCGGCCACGAGCCGCTCACGCACGAGAAGCCGGAGGTCACGCGCAATTGCGGCGTTGGATTCGTCGATATTCTCGCCCTGGCAGACGACACAGCGCAGGCCCGCTGAAATGTCGCGTGCCCGGGATTCAAGCGCCGGGTCGTCCAGCACCTCGTCCGGGTTCACGGCGAAGGCCGGGCTGGCGGCGAGGATCAGGGCAAGGATCAGGCGTTTCATTCCGCGGGCACCCCGCCGACCGGGCGCGCCCGTCGCGAGGCACCTGCCGCGACGCGGTAGCGGCGGTCCGACAGGCTCAGGAGCCCGCCGAGCGCCATGATGAGCGAGCCCGCCCAGATCCAGTTCGCGAATGGCTTGATGAACGTGCGCACCGCGTAGCCCCCGTTATCCTGCGGATCGCCGATGACCACGTAGATGTCACGCCAGAACCCGTTGTGAATCGCCGCCTCGGTGGTCGGCATCGCCTGCACCGGGTAGACGCGCTTTTCAGGCTGAAGGACGGCGATGAGGCGATCGTCCTGCCGCACCGCGATATCGGCCACGGTGGTCACGTAGTTCGGCCCCTGTTCGCGCCGCACTTCGTTCATGGTGATCGTGAGATCCGCCACCTCGTAGGATTGCGCGCTCTGCGCCACCCGGATGTCCTCGACTTCCCAGGCCATGAGGCCCGAGACGCCCATGAACACGATGCCGAGCCCGGCATGCGCCGTTACCCGGCCCCAATCCGCGCGCGGCAGCCGCCAGGCACGCCCGAGCCGGCCCGCGAGGGGGCCGCGTCCCAACCGGCTCCACAGGTCGACCGCCGCCCCACCGACGAGCCATGCGCCGAGCAGGAAGCCCACGGGGCCGAGGATCGTGCGCTGGGTCTGCAGCGTCCAGACCAGAAGCGCGACCAGCACGGCCAGCACGAGTGCGGGGATCAGCGGGCGCAGGAGCCGCCCGATCCTGGCACGTTTCCACGGCATCAGTGCCCCGAACGGCAGGACAATGGCCAGCACGACCATGAAGGGCGTGAACGCGGCCTCGAAGAACGGCGCGCCGACCGACAGCTTCCGGTCGAAGAGCATTTCGGCCACGAGCGGCCAGATCGTTCCCACGAAAACCACGATGGAGGAGACGGCCAGCAAAATATTGTTGAACACCAGCGCGGATTCCCGGCTGACCATTCCGAAGACGCCCTTGGCCTCCATCGCCGAGGCGCGGAAGGCATAGAGCGTGAGCGCGCCGCCGGTAAACACCCCGAGGATCATGAGGATGAACACGCCGCGTTCCGGATCGTTCGCAAAAGCGTGGACCGAGGTGATGACCCCGGAGCGCACGAGGAAGGTGCCAATGAGGGAAAAGCCGAAAGCGAGGATGGCGAGCAGGATCGTCCAGCTCTTCAGCGCCTCGCGCTTTTCCACCACGATGGCGGAATGGAGGAGCGCGGCGGCGAAGAGCCACGGCATGAAGCTCGCGTTCTCGACCGGGTCCCAGAACCAGAAGCCGCCCCAGCCGAGCTCGTAATAGGCCCACCAGGAGCCGAGCGCGATGCCGATGGTCAGGAACACCCAGGCGGCCAGCGTCCACGGACGGACCCAGCGTGCCCATGCCGCGTCGACGCGCCCCTCGATCAGGGCGGCGACGGCGAAGGAGAAGGCCATCGAAAGACCCACGTAGCCGAGGTAGAGAAACGGCGGATGGAAGGCGAGACCGGGGTCCTGCAACAGCGGGTTCAGGTCCTGTCCGTCGAACGGCGGCTGCGCGAGGCGCAGGAACGGGTTCGAGGTGAAAAGGATAAAGGCGATGAAGGCAACGCCGATCGCCGCCTGAACCGAAAGCGCCAGCGCCTTGAGCCGTGGCGGCAGGCCCCCGCCGAACCAGCTCGCCATCGCCCCGAACAGCGCCACGATCAGCACCCACAGGAGCATCGACCCCTCGTGGTTCCCCCAGACGCCCGACACTTTGTAGAGCATCGGTTTCGCGCTGTGGGAGTTCAGCGTCACCAGCCTCACCGAGAAATCGGAGGTCACGAAGGAATAGGTGAGCGCCGCGAAGGACGCCGCAATCAGAAGGAATTGCAGCGAGGCCGCCGGTACGGACATCGCCATCCAGCCCGACCAGCCCTTTTGCGCACCCACGAAGGGCACCACCATCTGCACGATCGCCACGCCGAAGGCGAGCACCAGTGCCACGTGTCCGAGTTCTGCAATCATGGCGCGGTTCTAGCCGTTTTGCCGGGCTGCGCCAATCGCCTGCGCGCGCATGTCGCGCATTTGTCACCGGCGGAGGGCCGCGCATTTCCCGGCGACTTGCGGCAGGGCGCTGCCGACGTCGTGAGGCGGGCCTTGGAACCCGGCGCGAAGACACGAATTGGATTAGCACAACGGTCGGGACAGTTGACCAGCACGCGGGACCGAGCACCCGCCCAATGAAAATGACTTAGGAGGTCACATGAACCGCTACATCAAGACGACAGCCCTCGGGCTCGGACTGGCCCTCGGCGCGACCGCCGCGAGCGCGCAGGACTTCGACGGCTTCTACCTCGGCGCCTATGGCTCCGGCGACTTCTTCTCCGGTGCGAACACCTATGGCTTCGGCGCGCAGGCCGGCTACATGTACGAGTTCTCGCCGGGCGGCTATGTCGGTGTCGAAGGCGACGCCTACTTCCCGATGGGCAATCCGAACATCTACACCGGCGCCGTGCGGCTGGGCTACGACTTCGGCTCGCCGGTCATGCTTTACGGCAAGGTCGGTGCGGGCGCCGACTCCACCGGCACAATGCTCTACACTCTGGGCGCCGGTGCGGAATATTCGGTGGGTAACGGCGCTTCGCTGCGCCTCGGCATGGACCGCTATCAGGACTTCGCGGGTGGCCCGGCGAATTACGTCGCCAAGGCCGGTCTCGCCTACACGTTCTGATCACGAAGCTGTCGTCGCGCCAGGCTGGCCCTGTCGCGACGCGCGTGTCATGCTCACCTCATGGGACACCTGCGACTCACGGTACGCGCCGCTTCGTTGATTTGCCTGCCCTTCGCCGCCGCGGCACAGGACGGGCCAACCCCGCTCGTGCCGCAGGGCCTTTTTTCAGCGAATGAGCGACCTTCTGTGGCGGCACGCACGCAAGGGTTGTCGAATCCTTCGCGGGACCTGCGCGCTCAACGCTCGATTCCCAAACGCCTGCCAGCGGAAACACCGGAAGAGGCCAGCGACAACGACCTGGAATTCGGCGTCGAAGGTTATGTCTGGGCTGGGTTTTCGATGAAGTTGTAGCGCAGAAACAACCACTGACACGGAACTAACACAAATTTAACGTATTTCCTTTGCGTCCCCCGAAACGCGCCTGCATACTGGGGAAAAACGCATGCACGTGCTGCTGGGACGGCACGAACAAAGGAGATTCGAATGGGCAGTACGCTTAACAAGGTGGCCAAGGCGGCCGCACTCTCGCTTGCAACGGTGGCGTTCACCTCGACCGCATCCGCGCAGTCGCTTGAAGGCTTCTATGCGGGCGCCTTCATCCAGAACGATTTCGGAAAAGCACCCGGAACCGGCCTCGACGGCGCTCTCGGCGTCTGGGCAGGCTACAACTATGGTGTCGGCAACGGCTTCATCGTCGGTGCGGAAGCCGAAGTGCAATACGACTGGGCGACCAGCGTCGTTCCCGCCGGGTCGGCCTTCACCGGCCTTCTGAATGCACGGGCCGGCTACGCTTTCAGCGACTCCTTCATGCTCTACGGCAAGGGCGGCGCGGGCTTCATGTCCGGCGCGGGCCTCGTCTATGACTTCGGTGTCGGCGGCGAAGCGGCTTTCGCGGGCAACTACATGGTGCGCGGCGAAGTGGTCCGTGTCATGGGTGCCGGCATGACCCGCAACCGCACCGACTTCAAGGTCGGCGTCGGCTACAAGTTCTGAGCTATCCGGGTGAGGCTCACGGGCCTCACCCGCATCCGTCACACCGTGACGTAGACGGCGACCGAAACGAGGATCGCCCCGAAGATCGGCCACAGGAAGTGCATTCCGTGAAAGCCGAAACTCCTCTGTATAACCGCGAAGTGCAGGATCGACCCGACGATGGGCAGCGCGAGAACGCTGAAGATCGCCGGATGCGTATCCGCCCAGTCCGGCGCGCCCATCAGGTTGTAAAGCCACCACCAGGCGGCGAGACAGGCGAGTCCGAACCAGCTCACCACCATCCCGATGGCGAGCGGCGTCGTGCGCTCGAACCAGAGCCACAGGAAAGTCGCCGCGATCATCGCCGCCATCAACGCAATGACGCCGTAGACGATCTCGGCCACCGGGTCGAACCCCAGCAGCAGGAAGCCCCCCTCAAGCGCGAGGACGGTCAGAAGGATTAGAATGATCGCCTGCTTCATGGCCCAGAACCTCTCGCACGGCAGTGTCCAGTTCCCCCGCCGCGCGCCGGTGCCGCTCCAGCGCTCGGGTGAGTCCGCGGCCTGCGAGCATATCGCGCAGCCGCCGCCAGGTCGTCCGCAGCGGGCCCGTCACAGGTCCCTGCCCCGACCCGGAAGCCGTTCCCGGATGATCGTCGTGATCTCAATGAGGATCGCGGAATTCTTGTCGAGCACGGCCCGCGTCGCCTGATCCTTCTGCAAGTCGCGCCACAGGAGGTAGAAGACAAGCAGGACCCAGGGCCCGTGTTCCGTGAGGATCTTGATGAGAACGTCACTTCCCATCCCGGCTCCAGTCGGCAAGCGCCGGATTCGGATCGCCCTGGGCGCGCGCCCCGGCCTCGAGGCTGTCGAGGACGCCCAGGTTGTGAACCACGTTACCCGTCGAGGCGACGGTCGTCGCAACGGACCTCTGGAACTCCTGCGCCTTCACCTGGTGTCGCGCCCCGAAATAGAAGCTCACGATGGCCCCCATGAGCCACCACAGCGGCTCCGGCACCAGCGCGATCCCGTTCATGCGCGCCGCGAACCACACCGGGTCCACCATGGCGGAGACGAAGAGCCCGATCGTGCCGAGCGCCAGCGCTGGACGGGGAACCCGGTTGATCCCGTCGATGAACCGGTCGAAGCCCCCCTTCTTGGGCAAAGCGAACTCGCCCGCGAACTGGTCGAGCGCCGCCGAATGGCGCGCCGCCTCGCGCACCGCCTCCGCTTCGGCGTTTTCCCAGAACACCCCGGCGGTTTCACGCACCACGTTCCGTCCGCCGCCGAAGACGAGGTTCATGACACCGTCGATCAACCCCATTTCGCCACCCGCGCGCGATGCGCGGCCTCCGTCAGGTGGTATTTCGGCGAGATGAATTCCTCGGCCCGGACAATCCATCCGCCCTTGCCGCCATCGCGCCGCCGCGCATATTTGCGCGACGCCGGGCGGCGGTCGGCCAGCCGGTAGTAGTAGTTGCGCCGCTCGATCCCGTAGGCATCCGCGATGTGTTCGGGCGCGCGCGCCGCCGCCACCTCCGCCGCCCCGATGGTCTGCGGCCCGATGGCCCCGTCCACCGCGCAGGGAAAACCCATGCGGGTGAGCAGCCGTTGCAGGATGCGCACCGCGTTCGCCCCGGCATTCACGTACATGTCGAAGACGGACGGCTGCAGAACCTCGGGCAGCGCCGCGATCCCCGGCCCCTCGAAGTAATGCTCGATGAAAATGTCGGTCGCCTGCCCCCGGTTCAACCGTCTGACGTCGGCGGGCGTCACCCGCCCGTCACCGTCGAGGTCCAGCCCGAGCCGCCGCATCGTCCCGATGGTCACGCCATGCTTGGTCGCGCCACCCGGATCGTCGGGGTCGTTCACATAGCCGCCTTCACGGGCGACGATCGCCGTCGCGATCTCTCGAACGCTCTGCATCTGCCTCGGCCTCCGCGCTTTGATTGCGGGACCGAGCCTCGGATCAATTGGTTAACGGGGCCGAAATCAGGAGTTCGGGTCCTGGTAGACCCCTTGCTCCTTGAGCGTGTCCACGACCTCTTTCGGCATGTATTCTTCGTCGTGTTTCGCAAGGATTTCCGAGGCCTGGAAGATTCCGTTCACGTAACTCCCGGTCCCCACCATGCCCTGGTTCTCGCTGAACAGATCCGGCAGAACGCCCGTGTATTCCACGGGCACGGTGTTCGCGCCGTCGGTGACGGAAAAGCGAACCGTCTCTCCTTGCCCCCGAACGATGGACCCGTCCGCCACGAGGCCGCCGATGCGGAACACCTCGTTCGGCGCGGGCGGCTCCTCGGCCACCTGCGTGGGCGAACGGAAATAGTTGATCCCGTCGCGGAAGGCATAGCCAATGAGCGCGGTCGACAATGCGAGCGCCACGAAAGCGACGAGGATGATCTGCACCCGCCGCTTTTTCTTGAGACCTTTCATCCCCGCCATGCCCTGTCCTCCATTCACCGGCGCCCCGTTATAGCGCCAATCCCCGCCAACGCCTTGATCACGATCAAGGGAACACGGGGGCGAGCATCAGGCCCGTCGTCTCGTCCTCGCCCAGCATCAGGTTCGCGTTCTGCATCGCCTGCCCGCTCGACCCCTTGCACAGGTTGTCGAGGGTCGCGACGACGAGCGCGCGGCCCGGCACCCGGTCGCCCACTACGCCGATATGGCAGAAGTTCGAGCCGGTCACATGGCCCATCCCCGGCGCCTGCCCGAAGGGCAGCACCTCGATGAACGGTTCGGCCTCGTAGCGCGCGACGAGCGCGTTATGGATCGCCTTGGGATCGCCTTCGACATAGCAATCGGCGAGGATCCCCCGGTTCACCGGGACGAGATGCGGTGTGAACATGATCTCGACCTTTCTGCCCGCGATCTCGCTGAACTCCTGGTCGAACTCGCCCAGGTGCCGGTGCTTGCCGCCTTGGGTATAGCCCGTCACATCCGTCGAGCGCTCGGCGAAGAGCATGTTTTCCTTGAGCGAACGCCCGGCACCCGAGACGCCGTTCTTCAGGTCGCAGATGATCCGGTCGAGATCGATGAGACCCTCCTCGATCAGTGGGCGCAGCGCGAATTGCACCGTCGCCGCGTTGCACCCAGTGCCCGCGACAAGCCGCGCACCCCTGATCGCGTCACGGTAGAACTCGGTCAGGCCGTAGACCGCGGAAGGCTGAAGCTCCTTCGCGACATGCTCGTTCCCGTACCACTTGGTGTAGGCCTCGGGATCGCGCAGCCGGAAGTCGGCGCCGAGGTCCACGACCTTCACATGGTCCGGCAGATCGCGGACGAGCGCCTGGCTCAGCCCGTGCGGCAGCGCCGCGAAGCACAGGTCGACCGCGGAGAAGTCGATCTCCTCCATCGTTACGAGCCTGGGCAGGTCGAGGTGGCGCAGCTGCGGATAGACCTCGGCCATCTCCATCCCGGCCTTTCGGTCCGCCGACAGCGCCACGATCTCCATCGAGGGATGGGTGGCGATGAGCCGGACGAGTTCCGCGCCGGTGTAACCGGACGCACCGAGAATGGCGATCTTGTGGGTCATGCACGCCTCGCAGTCAGAAGTTTCACGGGATGTAAGGGTTTTGGCGCCCCGGCGCAATTCAAGCGGCGTCGAACGCGATCTTGCGTCGCAGGAACCGCGTCGCCCCCGCCGACACCTTGGCCGGGTTGCCGGTGGTGAGGAACTTCGCCTCGGTCCCCGGACCAAGCATCTTTGGATGCCGCTCGAGGTAATCGGCGAGCGAGGCGGCCACGAGATTGGCCTGGCTGTAGACCGCCACCTCCGGCCCCAACGCCTCCTGGAACACGTCCTCCATCAGGGGGTAATGGGTGCAGCCGAGGACCGCGGCCTCGGGATTGGGCATCTTGCGCTTGAGTGCATCGACGTGAGAGCGGACGAGCGCATCGGCCAGGATCATGTCACCGTCCTCGATCGCATCGACCACGCCGCCGCAGGCCTGCGCCTCGACGTCCACCCCGATGGCCCGGAAGGCGAGCTCACGCTGGAACGCCCGGCTGGCCACGGTCGCAGGCGTCGCGAAGAGCGCCACGTGTTTCACCGCCACCTCGCGCGGCGGGCTGTTGTCCCCCCACTTGCGCTCGGTGAGTGCCTCGATCAACGGCACGAAAACCCCCAGCACCCGTTTGTCCGGCGGAATCCAGTTCTCCTGCATCCGGCGCAGCGCGGCGGCGGAGGCGGTGTTGCAGGCGAGAATGACGAGGTCGCAGCCCTCGTCCCACAGCCGCGACACCGCCTTGGTCGTCAGGTCATAGACGTCATCGGCATCGCGCACGCCATAGGGCGCATGAGCATTGTCCCCGAAATAGACGAACGGCACCTCCGGCAGCCGCTTCGTCACGGCATCCAGCACCGTGAGCCCGCCAAGCCCCGAGTCGAAAATCCCCACCGCCATGCGTTCAAGCCTTGTGCCGTTCCTCGAAATCGTAACCCGTGGCGCGCCAGTCCACGGGCGTCGGCGACAAGGCATAGGTCCGTTCCCTGAGGAAATCCATCATCGATTTCGGGTCCGCGTAAAACGGCGCGAGCGTCGCGGGCGGGATCGGCGCGCCGATGATCGCCTGCACCGGACGATCGACCCGCGCACGGAACTCGTTGAGCAGGAGGCCCATGCGCAGCGGCACGGAAACATGGCTCGCGAGCTGGAACAGGCGGGAGTTCTGGCCGTCGAAGAACACCGGCACGACGGTCGCCCCGGACCGCGCCACCATCTTGGCGGTGAACCGCCGCCATTCGGGATCCATCGCCCGGCCGAAAGGCCGCGCCGCGGTCGAGACGGTCCCGCCCGGAAACACGCCCACCGCGCCACCGGCGGCAAGGAACGCCTGCGCCGCCTTGCGGGTCGCGATGGTGCGCCGCGCGGCCTCCGACGTGCCCGCGAAGTCGACCGGCAGGATCACGTCCTCCAGCTCCCGCGCCCGCGAAAACACCTCGTGCGCAAGGATGCGGAACCCGGCTCCCCGCGCCCGTTGCAGGATCAGGCCCATCATCAGCCCGTCGAGCACGCCGAAGGGATGATTGGCCACAACCACGACCGGCCCGGACACCGGGATCGCGGCCAGCCCGGCCCCGCCCAGCACCGGGTCGAGACCATAGCGCGCGGCCATCAGCGACCAGAACTCGGCCCCGCAGGCCAGCTCTTCCTCGTAGCCCACCGCCCGACGCGAGAGGCTGCGCCGACCGGTCACATCCTCGACCAGTCGCACGGCGGCGCGGGCAAGCCGCCCCTCGATGGTCTCGGCATAGGAAATGTCGCGCGTCGCGCCGGGCATGATGCGGCCTGCTCACCAGTTTTCTTGCCGCATGTCACGAAAGGATGAAGGATTGATGACACCCCGCTTCTTCGTTTCGGAAATACTTCGGGGGAGTCGCGCCCCGGCGCGACGGGGGCTGGCCCCCACCCGCGTCGACCCGCCAAAGGCGGGGCGGCGCAAAACCTGCGCGGGCGCAAGCCCGCACAATTCGATTTCACCTATTCCGCGGCCTGCGCCTGCGGTGCCCCGCCGGAGCGGAACTCGGCCAGAAGCGCCTCGCGCCGCTTGGCGGCCTCGCGCGCATTGGCCTCCTTCACCGGGCCGAAGCCGCGGATGGAGAGCGGCAGCCGGGCCAGCTCCTGCGCCGGAGCAGCGTTGCCCGCGTCGTATCCCGCCAGCACCGCTTCCATGTCGCGCTCGTACTCCGCGATCAGCGCCCGCTCCATCTTCCGTTCTTCCGACCGGCCGAACGGGTCGAGAGGCGTGCCGCGCAGCATCTTGAGGCTCGGCAGAACGCCGAGCGCCTTCACGAACCCTTCCCCGAAGGCCCGCTTCTTCGGCCGACCGTCCGGCGCGGTCCCGTTCATCACCGGGGGGGCGAGATGCACCTTCAGCGACAGGTCCCCCTCGAAGGCCGCCTCCGCCTTGGCCCGCGTCTCGCGCAGGAGCCGCGCGACCTCGTATTCATCCTTGTAGGACAGGAGCTTGTGGTAGCCGAGGGCGATGGCCTCGCGCATCGCCGCATCCGGCGCGCGGTCAACAAGCTTGCGATACCGCTTGGCGAGCCGCCCCGACTGGTAGGCGGTGAGATGCTTTTCGCGGAATGCGATCTTCTCGTCGAGCGACAGGGGCTTCTCGACCACCTTCGACCCGGCGGCCTTCTCCGCGCCTGCCCGGTCCTCGATGACCCAGCGCCCGGCGGCGAAGGCCCGCTTGTTGCGCTCCACCGCCTGCCCGTTCAGCTCGATGGCCTGCATCAGCGCCTCGTACCCGATGGGCACCAGCCCGGCCTGCCACGCGGCGCCCAGCACCATCATGTTGGAATAGATCGAGTCGCCCATGAGCCCTTCGGCGAGCTCGGTGGCGTCGAACATGGTCAGCCGGTCCTTGAGCCGCGCTTCCAGCGACAGTTCGAGCCGGTCGCTGGGGATCCGGAACTCGGTGTCGCGGGTGAAATCGCCCGTCACCGTCTCGTGGCTGTCCACCACGCCGCCGGTGCGGCCCGTGGTCATCAGGCCCAGGGTCTTGGCATCCGCCGACACCACCAGCTCGCCGCCGATCAAGGCGTCGAGCTCGCCGGTGGCCACGCGGATCGCCGAGATGTCCTCGGGCGCTTCGGCCACGCGCAGGTGCACCGCCACCGCGCCGCCCTTCTGGGCCAGCCCGGCCATCTCCATCATGCCCGCGCCCTTGCCCTCGATATGCGCGGCCTGCGCGAGGATCGCGCCGATGGTCACGACGCCCGTGCCGCCCACGCCGGTGATGACCATGTTCCAGGTCCCGTCGATCGCGGGCAGCGCCGGATCGGGCATGTCGGGCAGCGTGAACTCCGCCGCCGCCTTCTTGCGCGGCGTGCCGCCCTCGATCTCGATGAAGCTCGGACAGAACCCCTTGAGGCAGGAGAAATCCTTGTTGCAGGCCGACTGGTCGATGGCGCGCTTGCGCCCCAGTTCAGTCTCGACCGGCGTGATCGCGACGCAGTTCGACTGCACCCCGCAATCGCCGCACCCCTCGCAGATGTCGGTATTGATGAGGATGCGCTTGTCCGGGTCGGGGAACGCCCCCTTCTTGCGCCGCCGCCGCTTCTCGGCCGCGCAGGTCTGGACATAAAGAAGGACCGTCACGCCCTTGATTTCGCGCAGTTCCTTCTCGGTGTTCTCCATCTCGTCGCGATGGCGCACCTCGACCCCGCGCGGGAAGCGGGAGGCATCCACCTCCTCCTTCGGGTCATGCACGACCACGAGCCGCTTGACCCCCGCCGCCGTCATCTCAGCCGCGATCCGGTAGGGGTCCAGCCCGCCCTCGTTCGCCTGCCCGCCGGTCATGGCGACCGCGTCGTTGTATAGGATCTTGTAGGTGATGTTCGTGCCCGCCGCGATGGCCGCGCGCACCGCCTGGATACCGGAATGGTTGTAGGTGCCATCACCAAGGTTCTGGAACACGTGCTCGCGGTTTGAAAACGGCGCCTCGCCGATCCAGTTCGCGCCCTCGCCGCCCATGTGGGTGAACCCGAGCGTCGAGCGGTCCATCCACTGCACCATGTAGTGACAGCCGATCCCGGCATAGGCGCGCGACCCATCGGGCACCTTGGTCGAGGTGTTGTGCGGACAGCCCGCGCAGTAATACGGCAGCCGCGCCGCGATCTGCTCGGCATTGTCCGCCGTCTTGGCCGCGGTGATCTTTTCCAGCCCGGCCCGGATCGCGTCGGTGTCGCGCCCCTCCTCGATCAGGATGTCGCCCAGCTTCTCGGCGATGAACACGGGATCGAGCGCGTAGCGCGTCGGGAACAGCTCCAGCTGCCGCCCGTTCTCCCAGGTGTCGCCCTTGTGCCAGCCATAGACCCGGCGGCCCCGCCGGTCGTCGAAGATGGCTTCCTTGATCTGCACCTCGATCAGCTTGCGCTTTTCTTCGACCACGACAATCAGGTCGAGCCCCTCAGCGAATTCGTGGAACGAAGTCATGTCCAGCGGCCAGGTCTGCGCGATCTTGTAGGTGGTGATGCCGAGCCGCTCGGCCTCTGCCTCATCGATCCCGAGAAGCGACAGCGCGTGGACGAGGTCGAGCCAGTTCTTGCCTGCCGCGACAAGACCGATCTTGGCCCCCGGCTTGCCCCACATCCGCCGGTCGATCCGGTTGGCGCGGGCATAGGCCTCGGCCGCGAACCGCTTGTAGTCGATCATCCGCGCTTCCTGCGCGATCCGGTCGTCCACCAGCCGAATGTTGAGCCCGCCGTCGGGCATCTCGAACTCCGGCGTGACCAGCGACATCCGGTCGGGACGCCCGTCCACGACCGCCGTCGCCTCAACCGTGTCCTTCATGAGCTTCAGCCCGGCCCAGAGCCCGGAAAACCGCGACAGACCATAGCCGTAGATGCCCAGGTCCAGGATCTCCTGCACGCCCGCAGGCGACAGGACAGGCATATAGGCATCGACCATCGCCCAGTCGGACTGGTGCAGCACCGTGGAGCTCTCGCCGGTGTGGTCGTCGCCCATCGCCATCAGGACACCGCCATTGCGGCTCGATCCGGCCATATTGGCATGGCGCATCACGTCGCCGGTGCGGTCCACGCCCGGCCCCTTGCCGTACCAGAGGCCGAAGACCCCGTCGTACTTGCCCTCGCCGCGCAGTTCCGCCTGCTGCGATCCCCAGAGCGCGGTGGCCGCAAGATCCTCGTTCAGCCCCGGCTCGAACCGCACGCCGGCATCGGCGAGGTCCCGCCCGGCCCGCATCATCCAGCTGTCGACACCGCCCAGGGGCGAGCCGCGATAGCCGGTGACATAGCCCGCCGTGTTCAGCCCGGCGGCCTTGTCGCGGGCCGCCTGTGCCAGCATCAGGCGCACGAGCGCCTGCGTGCCGTTCAGCAGAACGGGGCTTTTCTCCAGGTCGAATCGGTCGTGAAGTGACACGTCTTGCCGCATTGGCGGGCTCCTCCGGCTAGCTCTTGGGCAGGTTCAGGCTAGGTCAATTGTTTTGACCTGTAAAAGTCTTATGTCATTGCAAGGAGGCTTGGCTTTTCACGCTTTGGCGATGATAAGAAGCACTCAAAATTAGGATTTTGCGGGCAAGAAGCGGAACGAATGGATTGGGATAAGCTCAGAATATTTCACGCGGTCGCGGACGCGGGCAGCCTCACCCATGCCGGTGATGCGCTGAACCTGTCGCAGTCGGCCGTCTCGCGCCAGATTCGCGGGTTGGAGGAGAGCTTGAACGCCACCCTGTTCCACCGCCATGCGCGCGGCCTGATCCTCACCGAGCAGGGTGAGCTTCTGTTCGACGCCTCCCGCGCGATGGTCCAGCGTCTCGACGCCGCGGTGGCCCGCATCCGCGATTCCAAGGAAGAGGTGTTCGGCGAATTGCGCGTGACCACCACCACCGGCTTCGGCTCGCTCTGGCTCGCGCCGCGCCTTGCCAAGCTCTACGAGCAGTACCCGGACCTCAAGATCGATCTGATGCTGGAGGAGCGGGTGCTCGACCTCCCGATGCGCGAAGCCGACGTGGCCATCCGGCTCAAGGAACCGTCGCAGGCCGACCTGATCCGCAAACGCCTCATGGGCGTGAACATGCGGCTTTACGCAAGCCCCGCCTATCTCGACGCACACGGCCGTCCCGAAACGATGGAAGACCTCGCACATCACCGGATCATCTGCCAGAACACGAACTCGGCGCAGGTGAGCGCGGGTGCGACGTTCACGCAGGAGATCCTGACCTACAACGTCGACTCGCTCCTGACCGTGAACAACTATTTCGGCGTGTTGCAGGCGGTGCTGAACGGTCTCGGAATCGGTGTGCTGCCCGATTACATCCTGCAGGACTTCCCCGAGATCGAGCGGGTGCTGCCGTCCGAGGAGAGCAGGGAAATCCCCGTTTTCCTCGCCTATCCCGAGGAATTGCGCCATTCCAAGCGCATTGCGGCCTTCCGCGATTTCGTGACCGAAGAGATCATGGAACATCGCAAGATCGCGCTGGAAACCGGCACCGCCTGACAGTCTCCGGCCAAAAGTCGTGGCCATTTCGCAACGCTTTTTCATGGGGCCGAGCGAAAGTTGCAAGATTCCAGCAACTTATTCTGACGGCTCCCAGCCATGCGCCGGATGCATAGCAGCTTTGTTCACGCTTTGCTTGCGAGATAGGCACCGCGCCCATAAATCACCCCTCGAAGACGGTCACTGACCGACTTCACCTCCCTGTTGGACTTAGGCCGGGCCGCGTGCCCGGTCTTTTTTTTGCCCGGTCCGCAGGCACCCCCGCCTGCCCCCTTCCCCCCGCGCCCGGCTTCCCTTATGAGGCGGTCAATTGCCACGAGGGGACCCGCGCATGACCACCGAGCCTGAGATCACCGAAGAGATCATCGAGGCACACGGGATCAAGCCCGACGAGTATGCCAACATCCTGCGCATCCTGAACCGGGACCCGAATTTCACGGAACTCGGCATCTTCTCGGCGATGTGGAACGAGCATTGTTCCTACAAGTCGTCCAAGAAATGGCTCCGCACGCTGCCGACCGAGGGTCCGCAGGTCATCTGTGGCCCAGGTGAGAATGCGGGCATCGTCGATATCGGCGACGGACAGTGCATCGTCTTCAAGATGGAAAGCCACAACCATCCGTCCTACATCGAGCCCTACCAAGGCGCGGCGACCGGCGTGGGCGGCATCCTTCGCGACGTGTTCACCATGGGCGCGCGCCCCATCGCGGCGATGAACTCGCTCTCCTTCGGCGAGACCAGCCACCCCAAGACCAAGCGTCTGGTGCATGGCGTGGTCGAGGGGATCGGGGGCTACGGCAACTGCTTCGGCGTCCCGACCGTGGGCGGCGAGGTGCGGTTCCACCCGGCCTACAACGGCAATTGCCTCGTCAACGCCTTCGCGGCGGGCCTCGCCGAGACCGACAAGATCTTCTACTCGGCCGCCTCCGGCGTCGGCATGCCCGTCGTCTACCTCGGCGCCAAGACCGGCCGTGACGGCGTGGGCGGCGCGACGATGGCCTCGGCCGAGTTCGACGACACGATCGAGGAAAAGCGCCCCACGGTGCAGGTCGGTGACCCGTTCACCGAAAAGCGCCTGATGGAAGCAACGCTGGAGCTCATGGCCACCGGCGCCGTCATCTCGATCCAGGACATGGGGGCCGCGGGCCTGACCTGTTCGGCCGTCGAGATGGGCGACAAGGGTGAATTGGGCATCAAGCTCGACCTCGATGCCGTGCCCCAGCGCGAAGAGAACATGACCGCCTACGAGATGATGCTCTCCGAATCTCAGGAACGCATGCTCATGGTCCTGAACCCGGAGAAAGAGGCCGAGGCCCGCGCCGTGTTCGAGAAATGGGACCTCGACTTCGCCATCGTGGGCGAAACGATCCCCGAGGACCGCTTCATCATCATGCATGGCGGCGAGTGCAAGGCAGACCTGCCGCTGCGCGCGCTGTCGGGCAACGCTCCGGAATACGACCGCCCGTGGGAGCCGACGCCGGAGGCCGAACCGCTGGCCGATGTGCCGCAGATCGACCCCATCGACGGGCTGAAGGGCCTGATATGCTCGCCCAACTACGCGGGCAAGCAGTGGGTATATGAACAGTACGACCACATGGTCATGGCCGACACCGTGCGCCGCCCCGGTCTGGGCGCGGGCATCGTGCGCGTGCATGGCACGGACAAGGCCGTGGCCTTCACCTCGGACGTGACCCCGCGCTACGTGAAAGCCAACCCGGTCGAAGGCGGCAAACAGGCGGTGGCCGAGGCCTATCGCAACCTGACCGCCGTGGGCGCCACCCCGCTCGCCACCACCGACAACATGAACTTCGGCAACCCGGAAAAGCCCGAGATCATGGGGCAGTTCGTGGGCGCCATCCAGGGGATCGGCGAGGCGGTCAAGGCGCTCGACATGCCCATCGTCTCGGGCAACGTGTCGCTCTACAACGAGACTGACGGCACCGGCATCCTGCCGACCCCGACCATCGGCGCCGTGGGCCTTCTGAAAAACCTCGAGGAAGACCTGATCGGCGGCGAGGCGCGCGAGGGTCACGTCCTGCTCCTGATCGGCGAGGCGGGCAGCCACCTCGGCCAGTCCGCTTTGCTCTACGAGGTGTTCAACCGCGAGGACGGCGACGCGCCGCAGGTGGATCTCGCCGCCGAGAAGCGCAACGGCGATTTCATCCGCGCCAACCGCGCCAATATCCGCGCCTGCACCGACCTGTCGGATGGCGGCCTCGCGCTGGCGGCCTTCGAAATGGCCGAGGCGGCAGGCGTCGGCGTCCATATAGACACCGACGCCACGCCCGAGCTTTTCGGCGAGGATCAGGCCCGCTACCTCGTCGCCTGCAACTTCGATCAGGCAGAGGCGCTGATGATCGAGGCCGGGCGCGCGGGCGTGCCGCTCCACACGGTCGGCAAGTTCACCGGCGACACGGTCCGCTTCGGCACCTCCGAAGCCCCGCTCGCCGAACTGGCCGAGATCTACCGCACGAGCTTCGCGGCCAGCGCCACCTGAGCGCCGGCCGCGCGGGCCTCAGCCATCCCTGTCCGCCGCTTTCATCGCAGTGGTCAGCCAGTCCGAGAACCCCGGTGCAAGCGTCTCGTAACGCGCGACGAACTCCGGATGGGCACGGTAGATGTCGGCAAGCCCCGCATGCGCCGCGCGTGTGCAGGGCTGCCCCCACATCCGCCCGACCCAGGCACGATGCGGCGCAAGGTCCGCCGCCTCCGGCGCGACCCCGGCCTCGTAGGCAGCCACGAGGTCACCCTCGATCCGCTTGAGCTCCTGCGCGCTCTCGTCGGTCCCGGCAGCCGGATCGCGCTCCGCCGCCGCCCGCGCCGCCTCAACCGCCTCGGCCATCTCCTGGCCGTAGGTCCGGGCCAGCCATTCCTCGTATTCCGTCTGCTTCTGCGCCGAGATCGGCTTGTACAAATCCTCGATTGCCATGATGCGACCTTTCTTTTCTTCACCGATGGTCGTTTCGAGCGTTTCGATCATCCGCGACAGGCGCCCCGCCTCCTGCCGGAGCCGCGCCAGATGCGCCTCCAGCCGCAAGACCCGGTCCCCGGCCCCGCCCAGCACCGCGCCGATCTCGGCCAGCGGCACGCCACCGGCGCGCAGCGCAAGGATCTCCTGCAACCGCTCCGCCTCGGCCCGGCCGTAATGGCGGTAACCGTTCGGCCCGATCCAGCACGGGTGGAGCAGCCCGATCTCGTCGTAATGATGCAGCATCCGCACCGTCACGCCCGCGATCCGGGCCAGCTCGCCCACCGTCATCTCATCGATTCGCTCACTCATGGCACGTTCATCGGACCTCACGCCGCGTGAGGGTCAATACCCCTTGCACCGGCGCGGCCCCGGCGTCACATATCGCCCATGGCACGCATCCCCGACATGACCTCCGATTGCGGCAACTGCGCCGCGCTCTGCTGCATCGCGCTCGCCTTTGACGCGGGCGACGATTTCGCGATCGACAAGCCGGCGGGCCTGCCCTGCCCCAACCTCGACGGCCGCCTGGGCTGCTCGCTCTACAACCGGCTGGAGCAGGAGGGGTTTCCCGGCTGCGTGCGCTACGAATGCCGCGGCGCGGGCCAGCGCGTCACGCAGGAAGTGTTCGACGGCGCGACCTGGGCCACCACCCCCGACATCACCCAGCCGATGCTCGACGCTTTCGCGACCATGCGCAAGATCCACGACGGGATCGAGCTCCTGCTGGTGGCGGAGCGCCTCGACCTGCCCGAAAGCTACGAGGCGGAGCGCGAGGCCCTGCTTGAAATCTACGCGCGCGACGGCGACTGGAGCGAGGCCGACCTCGCCGCCTTCACCGCCTCAGACGCGCCCTCCCGTCTCGCCGCCTTCCTGCCCCGGCTGCGCGATTTCGTGTAGCCGCGCGCCCTTGCGGCCCGCCGCGCCCCCCTCTACATCTGGGGGCAGGACAACGGGGAGTTTGGCACCTATGGCGATGGAAGCATCGGAAATCGAAGCCCTCATTCGCGAGACGTTTCCGGACGCGCAGATCACGATCACCGACCTTGCCGGGGACGGCAATCACTGGGCGGCCGAGGTGATCGACGAGAGCTTCCGCGGCAAGAACCGGGTGCAGCAACAGCGCGCGGTCTATGCCTCGCTCAAGGGCAAGATGGACGGACCCAACGGCGACCTTCACGCGCTCGCCCTCACCACCAAGGCCCCGAATTGACACCGCGCGACCAAGGATGACCCAAATGACTGCAGAAACCGAGATCAAGGAAACCGTAACGTCGAACGACGTGGTGCTCTACATGAAGGGCACCAAGGAAATGCCCCAGTGCGGCTTCTCTTCCCGCGTCGCCGGCGTGCTCAACTTCATGGGCGTCGAGTTCAAGGACGTGAACGTCCTCGCCGACGAGACGATCCGCCAGGGGATCAAGGACTATTCCGACTGGCCGACGATCCCGCAGCTCTACGTGAAAGGCGAATTCGTCGGCGGCTGCGACATCATCACCGAGATGACGTTGTCGGGCGAACTGGACAAGCTCTTCGACGACGAAGGCATCACTTACTCCAAGGATGCCGCCGAGAAGATCCGCGAAGCCAACGGCTGACCTACGCGTCTCGCCACACACGCGACAACGCGCCTTGAGGGGCAGATCTGCCCCTCAAGGCGCGTCCCCAGCAAATTTCCGAACATCTCCACCCGCCTCTACATTCGGCAAGCGCGCCCTCCGCGCGTGTCCGCCGGAGGCGGAGACGCGCAAAACCTGTGCGCGGGCCCTGCCCGCGCGCCTTCTGGAAACCTCTCGGCGGAAAAGCCTCAGCCGGCCTTTTCTTCCACCTGCGCCGCGATGGCCTCGGCCCGGGCGGCGAGTTCGGCGAGCGAGTCGCGCATCGAGGCCGGGCCTTCGCCCGCTGCCGCGCGGGCCTCGGCGAGCTCCGCTTCCAGCGCCGCGATGCGTTTCTCTGCCACCTTCACCGCGTCTTCCATCCCGGCGGTCTTGTCGGCCAGCATCAGCCCGGCCATCAGCAGCATCCGCGCCTCGGTCAGATGGCGGATCTGACCGACCATCACCTGCGCCTCGGTGTCCAGCATGGCGGCGGCGGACTGCAGGAAATGCTCCTCGCCCTCCGCACAGGCAACCTGGAAATCGCGTCCGCCGATCGAGATCGTCACGTCAGGCATGGTCGGTCCCTCCCGTTTGCGCCGCGATCATCGCGTCGAGTTCGCCCAGCACCGCGTCGAGCTCGGCCCGGTCCGCCGACTGTGCGGCGCGCAGCGCGTCGAGTTCGGCCATCATGGACTTGTTGACGAGATGCGGTTCCGCGACGCCCGCCGAGATCGCCTCGCGCAGCGCCGCGTTGTTCGACCTGAGTTCGGTGTTCACCCGGGCGAGCCGCGACACCGTTTCTTCCTGCGTGGCGAGCAGGCGCGTGAGCCGCTCCACCTCGCTCGCCAGCGTTTCGACCGTCGAGTCCTGCTTTTTGCGGATCGTGCGCACCCGCTCCTCGAGTTGCGCATTCGCCGTGCGCTCGTCCTCGAGCTGCGCGCGCAGCGCCGTCATCTCCTCCGGTTCCTCGCCGGTGTCGGGCGCGGGCCGCCCCAATGCATCGAGTCCCGTGCCGATCCGGTCGAGCGCGTTGGCGATGCGTGCCTGAAGCTCGGAAATATCGCTCATGCTCCGCCTGTCCTTTGGTGTCCTCTTGGAGACTGTGCCTCGCCCGCAGACGACGTGCAACCAAGCCGCGAATCGCGCGGGCGCCAGCCCCGGTCCGATCCTAGCCCAAGGTTTCGGCGATTGCGCCCCCTTTGCGCTCAACCACTTGGCCTGCGCGCTTGATCTTGCCGGGCTGGCTGGTATGAGAGCCGGGCAGCGCTAACAGCCAGCAAAGGATCGCCGCCGTGGAACTTGCCGCCCTTCGCGAAAAACACCCTGATCACTGGATGCGCGCCGCCGCGATCCGCATGTTGTCGGTCGATGCCGTTCAGGCCGCCAACTCGGGCCATCCGGGGATGCCGATGGGCATGGCCGACGTGGCCACCGTGCTCTTTGAAAAGCACCTGAAATTCGATCCCTCGCGCCCCGACTGGCCGGACCGCGACCGCTTCGTCCTGTCCGCCGGCCATGGCTCCATGCTGCTCTATTCGCTGCTGCACCTGACCGGCTATGCCGACATGACGATGGAGGAGGTCAAGAACTTCCGCCAGTGGGGCTCCAAGACCGCCGGGCACCCCGAATTCGGCCATGCCGAAGGGATCGAGACGACGACCGGCCCGCTGGGCCAGGGTCTCTCGACCGCCGTGGGCATGGCGATGGCGGAGGAAATGCTGCGCGCGCGCTTCGGCAAGAAGGTGCAGGACCACTATACCTGGGTCATCGCGGGCGACGGCTGCCTCATGGAAGGCATCAGCCAGGAGGCCATCGGGCTTGCCGGCAAGCTCAAGCTCTCCAAGCTCATCGTCATGTGGGACAACAACAACATCTCGATCGACGGCGAGATTTCGATGTCCGACATCACCGACCAGCGCAAGCGCTTCCAGGCGTCTGGCTGGCAAGTGCTCGCCTGTGACGGCCACGACCCCGACGACATCGACCGCGCGCTGACCGAGGCGAAGAAGTCCAAGAAGCCCACGCTCATCGACTGCAAGACGCACATCGGCTTCGGCTCGTCCAAGCAGGACACCGCCAAGGCGCATGGCTCGCCCCTGGGCGAGGACGAGATCGTCAAGCTGCGCGACACCTACGACTGGCCCCATGCCGCCTTCGTCGTCCCGAACGACGTGGCCGACCAGTGGAAGACCATCGGCGAGCGCGGGGCCGAGGATCGCCGCGCCTGGGAAGGCCGGGTGGCGGAGCTGTCCGAGCAGCGCCAGAAGGAAATCGCCCGCGTGTTTTCGCGTGAAGCGCCCAAGAAGCTGTCGGCGCGCATCAAGGCGCTGAAAAAGCAGGTGTCCGAAGAAGCGCCCAAGGTCGCGACCCGCAAGGCATCCGAGATGGTGCTCGAGGTGGTGAACCCGATCATGCCGGAGAACATCGGCGGCTCGGCGGACCTCACCGGCTCGAACAACACGCTTACCGCCGATCTCGGCATCTTCGACGAGAAGAACCGCAAGGGGCGCTACGTCCACTACGGCATCCGCGAACACGGCATGTCGGCGGCGATGAACGGGCTCGTCCTGCACGGCGGCATCCGCCCCTACGGCGGCACGTTCATGTGCTTCACCGACTACGCCCGCGGCGCGATCCGGCTCTCGAGTCTGATGGGGATTCCAGTGACTTACGTCATGACCCATGACTCCATCGGGCTGGGTGAAGACGGGCCGACGCACCAGCCGGTGGAGCATCTGGCGATCTGGCGGGCGACGCCGAACACCTGGACCTTCCGGCCGTGCGACACGGTCGAGACGGCGGAAGCCTGGGAAATGGCGCTCACGTCGAAATCCACGCCTTCCTGCCTCGCGCTCAGCCGCCAGGGCCTGCCGACGCTGCGCAAGGAGCACAAGAACTCCAACCTTACCGCCAAGGGCGCCTACGTGCTGGCCGAGGCCGAGGGCAAGCGTCAGGCGATCCTGATGGCCACCGGGTCCGAGGTCGAGATCGCCATGAAAGCGCGCGACATCCTGCAGGAAGCCGGGATCGGAACCCGTGTGGTTTCAATGCCTTGCATGGAACTCTTCGCCGCGCAGGACGAAAGCTATCGCAAGAAGGTGCTGCCGGCCGGCCCCGTGCGCGTGGCCGTCGAGGCGGCGCTGCGCGACTGCGGCTGGGACCGCTGGCTGCTGGGCGAGCGCGGGCGCGAGAACCGTCAGGCCTTCGTCGGGATGGAGGGCTTCGGCGCTTCCGCCCCGGCCCCCACAATCTACGAGCAGATGGGCATCACGCCGGAGGCCGTGGTCGAGAAGGTCAAGGCGCTGCTGGGCTGAAACACCCCTGCATGAGTGAACAGACGGGGCCTGCGGGCCCCGTTTTCGTGCGCGGATCGGTATGCACAATGTGTGCACACGGCGTACACACGACGTGCATACGCCGGGCCATACAGCCAGCCGCCGCCAAGACCCCCCGCCGCGCCGGGATTCGTGCTAAGGTCGGGGCACATCGCCCCAGCCCCAAGGCCCCGTCATGCGCCTCACTGACAAAACCGACACCACCCTCGTCCTCACCGACACGCAGGCCGACAAGCGCTTCGCCCTGACGGCGGCGAGCGTCTTTCTCGCGGGCGTGGCGGTGTTCATGGCGTGGGAGGGGTTCTGGGAAATGCTGCCCATCGCCGCGGTCCTCATCGTCGCCATGTACGTCTACCGCAAGCGCAGCGCGATGACCTCGACGATCACCCTGGATCGGGAGGCGGACAGCGTCGTGCTCGTCGTGACGGACCGGACCGGCACGAAGGACTGGCACTGGAAGCTGAGCGACATCGAAACGGCGGAGATCAGCACGGTGGGCGCCCACGGGACCGACACCGGCACCGCCCGACCGCAGTTCGTGCTGAAGGACGGCACCCGCGTGCCGATGCGCCCCTATCATTCGGCGGGCGGACAAAGCTGGCACGCGGTGGCGGCGGTGAAGCTGTTCCTGGGCCAGGATCTCGACGATGCGCCGGTCGGATGGATCACGCCGACCGAGTTCGACGAGCTTTTCGCCGAAGAGCTCAAGCGTCACTACAAGTGAGGCCCGCGCCTTAGTGCGCCGCGCCCTTCTTGCCGGTGACCGCCGCGATGGCCGGGCTGATGATCCGGGTCGCGATCGGGATTAGGATCAGGCCGAGCACGAAGCCGAGCACGCCGTCCTGCGCCGCCGTGGCGGTCCATTCGACCACGCCGCGCCAGCCTTCGGACACCAGCGCGCCGAGCGCCACCGCGTTGTCGTGGATGAAGTCGTAAGGCACGTCCCAACCCATCTCGTGCAACCCGTGGACGATGATGTTGCCGCCGACCCAGAGCATCGCCGCCGTGCCCACCACCGTAAGGAACTTCATGAAGGCCGGCATCCCCTTCACCAGCCCCCGCCCGAGCGCGCGGGTGAGACCGAGGCGCCCCTTGGCGGCCATGGCGAGCCCGACGTCGTCCGCCTTCACGATCAGCGCGACCGAGCCGTAGACGGCGAGCGTGATGCCGAAGGCCACGACGGCGAGCGCCGCACCCTCCATCCAGACGTTGGATTCGGGCAGCGCGGAGAGCGCTATGGTCATGATCTCGGCCGACAGGATGAAGTCGGTCTTGATCGCGCCCTGCACCTTCTGCTCCTCCAGATGGGCCGGGTCCGGGTTCTCGTGCTGCTTGGGATCGTGGACCGTGTCTTCGTGTGGAAACAGCGCGTGCCAGACCTTTTCGGCCCCTTCGAAACACAAGTATGCGCCGCCGAGCATGAGAAGCGGCGGTATCGCCCATGGCGCGAAGTTGGACAGGAGCAGCCCGGCGGGGAGCAGGATCAAGAGCTTGTTGCGGATGGAGCCGAGGGCGATCTTGCCCACGATGGGCAACTCCCGGCTCGCGTCGAAACCGGTGAGATACTTGGGCGTCACGGCCGCGTCGTCGATCACGGCGCCTGCCGCCTTGGACCCCGCCTTGAACGCCTGCCCCGCGATGTCATCCACCGAGGAAGCCGCGATCTTGGCGATCCCCGCAACGTCGTCCAGAAGTGCCAGAAGCCCGCTCATCTCATCCCCGCCTGTTCTTGCCGTTCAAGGGGACCGTAGCCGACCGACCCCGGATCGCAAGCCGCGAATCCCCGCTTGGGTTCCGTGTCGGGCGGCATGCAACGGCACACAACGTTACCGTTAACGGTTCCGCTAACGCTTAACCTTCGCCACATGTTTTCGCTAACATGTTGGCGGGTAACGCAAAATCCGGGTGGTCCAAAGCCGCCCCAGACCCTATATCCAGCCACAGGATCAATCAGGCGCAGGACGAGCGCTGGACCATGAACGACCGCAGAGGGGTTTCTGACATGACCGTCACCGTCGGCATCAACGGCTTCGGGCGCATCGGGCGCTGCACGCTTTCGCATATCGCGCAGTCGGGCCGCAACGACATCCAGGTCGTGAAGATCAACGCCACCGGCCCGCTGGACACGACCGCGCACCTGCTGAAATACGACTCGATCCACGGGCGCTACCCCGACGAGATCCGCGTGAACGGCAACACCATGGACATCGGGCGTGGCCCGATGGAGATGATGTCGACCTATGACATGGACGAGCTCGACTGGTCGGGCTGCGATGTCGTGCTGGAATGCACTGGGAAATTCAACGACGGCGAGAAGGCCAAGCGCCACCTCGACCGCGGCGCCAAGAAGGTCCTGATCTCCGCCCCCGCCAAGAACGTGCAGAAGACCATCGTCTTCGGCGTGAACGACGAGCAGCTCGCCTCGTCCGACTACATGATCTCGAACGGCTCCTGCACCACCAACGGGCTTGCCCCGCTGGCCAAGGTTCTCAACGACGCCATCGGGATCGAGCGCGGCGTGATGACCACGATCCACAGCTACACCGGCGACCAGCCGACGCTGGACCGCCGTCACGACGACCTCTACCGCGCCCGCGCGGCCGCGATGGCGATGATCCCGACCACCACCGGCGCCGCCAAGGCGCTCGGCGAAGTCCTCCCCGAACTCGCCGGCAAGCTGGACGGGACCGCCCTGCGCGTGCCGACGCCGAACGTGTCCTGCATCGACCTCACCTTCGAGGCGGGCCGCGACGTGACCGTGGACGATGTGAACGAGGTCGTGCGCGAAGCGGCGGCGGGCCCGATGAAGCGCGTGCTGGCCTACGATCCCGAGCCGAAGGTGTCGGTTGATTTCAACCACACCGAATACAGCTCGATCTTCGCGCCGGACCAGACCCGCGTGGTGGGCCGCACCGTGCGCGTCATGGCATGGTATGACAACGAGTGGGGCTTCTCCGCGCGCATGGCCGACGTGGCCGCGGCGATGGGCCAGCTCTGACCCCTGCGACACCGTTTGGAAAGCCCCGCCCCGGCGGGGCTTTTTTCTTGCCCGCCCGCGGCCCTTAGGCCACAACCTGCGCCATGACGAACCGTCTTGCCCTGATCCTGTTTCTCATCATCGTCGCCTGCATCGCCTGGGACGTGATCCTGAACGACAGCCGCGCCACGGTGTTTCTCGGCAAGGAAATGTTCGAATTCCTCGACTGGCTCGCCTTCTGGCGCTGAAAAACCGGGCAGCGGGCCGGTGCGCCCCTTGACGTTTGAGCTGTGGTGTTGATGTTAGCGGTAACGACGCGGTAGCGTGCCGCGGACATTCCAAGCCCAGCCCCGCGAGCAAGGAGATTCCCATGACCCTCAAAGTCGCCATCAACGGTTTCGGCCGTATCGGTCGCAACGTGCTGCGCGCCCTCCACGAGCAGGGACGCACCGATATCGAGGTGGTCGCGATCAACGATCTCGGCCCGGTCGAGACGAACGCACACCTGCTTCAGTTCGACAGCGTCCACGGGAAGTTTCCCAACGAGGTGAAGGTGGACGGCGACACGATCGACGCGGGCAGCGGGCCCATCGCCGTCACCGCGATCCGCGACCCCAGGGAGCTTCCCTGGGGCGAGGTGGACGTGGTGCTCGAGTGCACGGGCATCTTCACCGGCGACAAGGCGAAGGTGCATCTGGAGAACGGGGCGAGCCGGGTGCTGGTCTCGGCGCCCTCGTCGGGCGCGGACAAGACCATCGTCTACGGCGTGAACCACGACACGCTGACGAAGGAGGACCTGCACGTCTCGAACGCCTCCTGCACGACCAACTGCCTGGCGCCGGTGGCGAAGGTGCTGCACGACAGCTTCGGTATCAAGCGGGCGTTCATGACGACGATCCACAGCTACACGGGCGACCAGCCGACGCTCGACACGATGCACAAGGACCTCTATCGCGCCCGTGCCGCTGCGATGAGCATGATCCCGACCTCGACGGGTGCCGCCAAGGCCGTCGGTCTCGTCATGCCGGAGCTCAATGGCAAGCTCGACGGGGTAGCGATCCGCGTGCCCACGCCCAACGTTTCCTGCGTCGATCTGACGGCGGAGCTGGACCGAGACGTGAGCGTCGAGGACATCAATGCAGCGATCATCGCGGCCGCCGACGGGCCGCTCAAGGGCGTGTTGGGTTACACCGACAAGCCGCTGGTGTCGGTCGATTTCAACCACAACCCCAACAGTTCGACCTTCGCGCTGGACCAGACCAAGGTGATGGACGGCAACTTCATCCGCATTCTCACCTGGTACGACAACGAGTGGGGGTTCTCGAACCGGATGCTCGATACGGCGGCGGAAATCGGCAAGCGGCTGTAGATCACGCGGATTTTCGGCCCGGCGCTGGTCGTCGGTGCTGAGCGGCCCTCGCGGGGATCGGGGTGATCGCGCCGTTCCCGGCGACGTGGCGTCATGTCTGCGAAACGCCGTTCCGCCCTGCGCCACGCCCCGGTAGCCTGTCGGGAACGGAGGGCCCCATGATCCTGAAAACCATCGTCATCATCCTCGCCCTGATCGGGGCCGGTATCGGCCTGTGGCTGCTGGGCCAGATGAAGCGCACCCGCGTGCTCGCGCAGCAGGCCGAAGAAGCGGTGCCGCCCGTGGGCCGGTTCGCGACGATTTCCACGGGGCGTCTGCATTACACCGACGAGGGGTCGGGGCGTCCGGTGGTGATGATCCACGGGCTGGGCGGGCAGCTCCGTTCGCTCACCATGACGCTGGCAGGGCCGCTGTCGCGGGACTTCCGGGTCATCACGATTGACCGGCCGGGCATGGGGTATTCCGATCGGCCCGAGAGCGCACCGGCGGGGATCGACGCGCAGGCCGGTTATGTCGAGGAGCTGATCGACCAGCTCGGGTTGGAAAAGCCGATCATCCTGGGTCATTCGCTCGGCGGGGCCATCGCCTGCGCCCTTGCCTTGCGCGCGCCGGAAAAAGTGGGCGGTCTCGCGCTGATCGCGCCGCTTTTGCGCCCCTCGGCGATGAAGGCGCAGAGCTTCGCCGCGCTCAATATTCGCACCGACTGGCTGCGCCGCCTGATCGCGCAGTCGGTGGCGGTCCCGGCGAGCGCGAAGAACGCCGATCTTACCCGGATCGAGATCTTCGGCCCCGATCCGATCCCCGAGGGATACACCGTGCAGGGCGGCGGCCTCCTGTCCCTGCGTCCGCGCAGTTTCTACAACACTTCGCGCGATTACGTGTCGGTGGGCCCCATGATCGCCACGCAATACAAGCGCTATGACGAGATCGGCTGTCCCGTGCGCGTCCTTTACGGGACCGAGGACCGCATCCTCGATTACCGCAAGCAGGGCGTGGAGATGTCCGAGCGTTATCCGCATTTTCAGCTGGAACTGATCGAAGGGGCCGGTCACATGCTCCCACTCACGCAGGTGGAACGCACGGTCGAGACGGTGCGCGCAGTAAACGCAGCGATCTGATCCCGCCTTGCAGGCACGACATGGCGGTTATCGCTAACGGACATTTGTGCCGCGCCGCAGCATGCCTATCTTCGGGTCAGGAAACGACGCGAACAGGAGGCTGAAATGTCCGCCTATACCAAAGTGAAGACCGCCCTCGCCCGACGTGCGCATTACCAGCGCACCCGCCGCGCCATCGCCGCGCTGCCGCCGGAGCTTGCCATCGAGGACCTGGGCCTCAACCCTTACGACGCGAAGACCATCGCCCGGCGCGCGGTCTACGGCTGATCAGCTGCGCCCCAGCTTTGCGTAAAGCTGGTCGCGCACGTCGGGCGTGACGAATTTCGACACGTCCCCGTTCAGCCGGGCGATTTCCTTGACCAGCTTCGAGGCGATCGCCTGATGCTTGAGGTCGGCCATGAGGAACACGGTCTCGACCGTATCGTCGAGCGCGCGGTTCATCCCGACCATCTGGTACTCGTATTCGAAATCCGTCACCGCGCGCAGGCCGCGCACGATGATCGAGGCGCCGACGTCATGGGCGCAGTCGATCAGCAGGTTCTCGAACGGGTGGGCCACGATCTCGGTCCCGGTCTGCTCGGAAAGCGCCTTGCACTCCGCCTCGACCATTCCCACGCGCTCCTCGAGCGTGAACATCGGCCCCTTGTCGCGGTTGATCGCGACGCCGATCACGAGCCGGTCGACCATGAGGCAGGCCCGCTTGATGATGTCGATATGCCCGATTGTGATGGGATCGAACGTCCCGGGATAAAGTGCCACGCGCATGAGACGTCCTCCCTGTTCGTGCGAACGCAACTATATTGCGTGAGGGAATGCAACCGGGTTTTGCCAGGTCACTCGTGGACCGCCTGCCAGAGCGCCGTGTCGAGGGCGGCGCGGACGTCATCGTCCGGGCAGGTATCGGCCCAGAGCGCGACGGACCATCCGTTTTCGTAGTTCACAGCGTAGGAAAAGGTCTTGTCACGCAACAGGAAGCACAGCATCCCGGTGTGCCAGAAAACCGGGCCCGCGCCGGTGTCGCGGTAGAGCATGCCCATGCCGTAGCGTGCGCCGCCCCCCAGCGGGGCCGAGGGAAAGGCGGCGGGATCCGCACCGATAGGGCTGTCCGGGCCGTAAGTGGCGTGTATGAAGGCGAGGTAGTCGGGCATCGCGATGGCCCAGCCGCCCCAGGCCGCGAAGGCGCCGAAGGCCTGATCCGGGGCGCCGGACGCGCCGACCGGGGCGAGGACGCGTTCGGCGCAAGCGTCGGTGTAGTCGCCCGCGAGCGCTTCCACCACCGCGCCGAGAACCGCGTAGTTGTCGTTTGAATAGGCGTAGCTGCCGATCAGATCTGCGTCGGGGCCGCGTTCCAGAGCACGTTGGCTCGCGTCGGCGTGGCGGGGCGCCTCCTCGTTCAGCCAGAGGTTCATGCGCAGCTGCGTGCCGTCGCCGTCGAGGCCCGCGGTATGGGTGATGAGCTGGCCGATGGTGATGTCGCGCGCCGCCCCATCGGGCACGGTGAGGCCCGCGACCGCGCCCAGCGGCGTGTCGTAGGCGAGCGCGCCCTCGTCGACGAAGGACGCGATGCAGGCGGCGGTGATCGCCTTGCTGTTGGACGCAATCGGCACCTGCGCGTCTGGTGCGGCCCCATCGCCCAGATTGCGCACGACGTCCCCCTGCCAAGCGACCGCCAGCGTCCCGGCGACCGTGCCGAGACCCGCGTGCCAGTCGCGCCATGCCATTTCGATGGCGTCGAGCGTGGCCGCATCCTGCGCCTGCGCGGGAAGCGCGAGACAGACGGAGAGCGCGGCCCCCGCGGCCCAGGATGGTCGTGGCAGGATCAGTAGCCCATGATCATGGATTTTAGCGACTCGGCCTGCTGGCTGAGTTCCTCCAGCCGCGCCTTGACCACGTCGCCGATGGAGACGAGGCCGACCATCTTCTCGCCTTCCATCACGGGCATGTGGCGGAAACGACCTTCGGTCATGCGCTGGAGCACGGAGATCGCCCGGTCGCCCGGCTCGCATCCGATCAGCTTTTCCGTCATGATGACCGATACGGCGTCCTTGAGGCAGTCGGTGCCTCGTGCGCCGAGTTCACGGACGATGTCGCGTTCGGAGACGATGCCCTGCGGATGCACCCCGTCCTCGGATACGATGACGGCGCCCACGCCCTCCTTGGACAGCATGGCGGCGGCGTCTGCCACCGAGGTCTCCTTGGTGACCGTGAGGACACCCTTCGTTGCCTTGTCCTTGAGAATCTGGCTGACCAGCATGGCTTCCTCCGTGTTGGCGCTGTGGAGCGCATGAAATAAGCGTCGCTCCACCATAACGTCTTGTCAAGTAAGACCTTCCAGACGGGCGACTTCGGCCTTGAGGCCGCCGAGGAGCATGTCGGCGACCCGGCTCATCCTCTCGATCCGCGCGTCGCCCGCGTGGCGCACGAGGTAGAAGCTGCGGGTGAGCGAGACCTCGTCGGCAAGCACCTTGCGCAGGTTGCGCGCGAAGGGGAGCGCGAAGTCATGGGCGATGCCGACCCCGCCCCCTTCGCGCAGGAAGCCCAGTTGAACCGAGACGGAGTTCGAGGCGAGCGTCACGCGTTCGGCCCCGATCTCGGACAGGTAGTCGAGTTCCTTGTCGAAGATCATGTCGGGGATGTAGCCAACGACCGGGTGACCGGCGAGGTCGGCGCGTGCCTCGATCGGCCCGTTTTCCTTGAGATAGAGCCGCGCCGCGACGAGGTGCAGGTGGTAGTCGGTGATCTTCTGCACCGTGAGCCGGCCCGTGGTCGGGGGGGAGACGGCGATGGCGAGGTCGGCCTCGCGCTTGGACAGGTTGATGACGCGGGGGAGCGCGACGATCTGGAGCTCGATCTCGGGATGTTCCGCCGCGATCCGGGCGCAGACCTGGGGAAGCAGGAAATTGGCGCAGCCGTCGGGCGCGCCGATGCGCACCTGTCCGGAGAGGCCCCCGGTCGTGCCCGCGAGCGCCTCGGCCCCGCGCGTCACCGCCTGCTCGGCGTCCTCGGCATGGGACAAAAGGCGCTGGCCCGCGTCGGTGAGCCCGTAGCCCTGCGGCGAGCGCGCGAAAAGCGGCGCGCCCGTCACCTCCTCCAGCCGCGAGATGCGCCGGCCCACCGTGGCCGGGTCGCGCCCCAGCACGCGGCCCGCCGCCGACAGGCTTTCGCCGCGCGCGACGGCGAGAAAGATGCGCAGATCGTCCCAGTCGAGTTCCATGTCCCCTGCCCCCGTTGCGCCGCCCTGGCACCCGCATTTTCGCAATACGTTTTGAAATGTTGCCGCTTTGCGCCGCAAAATTGCAAGCCTATTGTGGCCGCAGCATTCAAGGAGGACACCCGATGTACGAAGTGGGAAACTGGATCGACGGGAAGGCCGAGGCCTCTTCCTCGTCCCGCACCAGCGATATCTACAACCCGGCGACCGGCGAGATTCAGGGCAAGGTGTCCCTGTCGTCGAAGGAGGAGCTGGACGCGGCGGTCGCCAAGGCCGCAGAGGCGCAGAAAGCCTGGGCCGCGACCAACCCGCAGCGCCGCGCCCGCGTGATGATGAAGTTCGCCGAGCTCATCAACCGCGACATGGACAAGCTGGCCGAGAGCGTCAGCCGCGAGCACGGCAAGACCCTGCCCGATGGTGCCGGTGACGTGCAGCGGGGCCTCGAGGTGATCGAGGTCTGCATGGGCGCGCCCCAGTTGCTGAAAGGCGAGTTCATGGATTCCGGCGGCCCCGGCATCGACCTTTACTCCATGCGTCAGCCGCTGGGCGTCGTCGCGGGCATCACGCCGTTCAACTTCCCGGCCATGATCCCGCTGTGGAAGATGGGCCCCGCGCTCGTGTCCGGCAACGCGATGATCCTGAAGCCGTCCGAGCGCTGCCCCTCGACCTCGATGCTGCTCGCCGAGCTTCTGAAGGAAGCCGGTCTGCCGGACGGCGTGCTGCAGGTCGTGAACGGCGACAAGGAAGTCGTAGACGCGATCCTCGACAACGAGACCGTGCAGGCGGTGGGCTTCGTGGGCTCCACGCCGATCGCGCAGTACATCTATGGTCGCGCCGCCACGAACGGCAAGCGCGCCCAGTGCTTCGGCGGCGCCAAGAACCACATGATCATCATGCCCGACGCGGACCTCGACAAGGCCGCCGACGCGCTGGTCGGTGCGGGCTTCGGCGCGGCGGGCGAACGCTGCATGGCGATCTCGGTCGCGGTGCCGGTGGGTCAGGAGACCGCCGACAAGCTGATCGAGAAACTCACGCCCAAGGTGGAAGCGCTCAAGGTCGGCCCTTACACCTCGGACAAGGACGTGGATTACGGTCCCGTCATCACGGCGCAGGCCAAGGAGCGGATCGAGGGCCTGATCTCCTCGGGCGAAAAGGACGGCGCGACGCTCGTGACCGACGGGCGCGGCTTCTCGCTCCAGGGCTACGAAGACGGCTTCTACGTGGGCCCCACGCTCTTCGACAACGTCACCGAGGACATGGACATCTACAAGGAAGAGATCTTCGGCCCCGTGCTCTCGACCGTGCGCAAGGACAGCTACGAGGATGCGCTCGACCTCGTGATGAAGAACCAGTACGGCAACGGCACGGCGATCTTCACCTCCGACGGCGACACGGCCCGCGACTTCGCGTCCCGCGTGAACGTGGGCATGGTCGGCATCAACTTCCCGATCCCGGTGCCGCTGTCCTACTTCACTTTCGGCGGCTGGAAGAAGTCGGCCTTCGGCGACCTCAACCAGTACGGCCCTGACGCCTTCCGGTTCTACACCCGGACCAAGACCGTCACCGAGCGCTGGTTCTCCGGGATCAAGGAAGGCGGGGAGTTCGCGTTCAAGGCGATGGACTGACCCCACGAACAGGGGGCGGGGCCGCCGGACGGCCCTGCCCCGACCCGCGCGGACGGCCTGCCGCCCGGTTCACATTCGCTTGAACGCATGGGTTTCTCACGCCTTGGTGCGTTGCCGCGCGGGCGCGGTGTGGTAAGCGACGGAAAAACCCGAAAGACAGGCACAGATCATGACGCAGAAATTCTCCCGCCGCCGGCTCCTCGCCGCCGCGAGCGCCCTGACCCTCGCCACCCCCGCGATCCTGCGCGCACAGGGCGCAGGCCAGCAGATCGTCGACACGAGCGACGAAACCGCGCCCGAGTTCGCGCGGCGCAACGTCTCGTCCTTCCGGTCGATGGACTGGCGCGACCACTTCGACGCGCTCGGCGTCGGTGCCATCGTCTGCGACACGCAGTCCAAGGCGCTCCATTTCTGGAGTGGCGACGGCCAGACCTACAAGCTCTACCCGACCTCGGTGCCCCGCTCGGACGAGCTGACCAAGCGCGGCTATACCGAGATCGTGCGCAAGAAGGTCGGGCCGACCTGGACCCCGACGCCGTCGATGCACGAACGCTTCCCGGACCTGCCCGACGTGATGCCGGCGGGCCCCGAAAACCCGCTGGGCACCCACGCGATGTACCTGAGCTGGCCCGCCTACCTGATCCACGGCACCCATGACACGCGCAAGATCGGGCGCCGGTCGTCGGACGGCTGCATCGGGCTTTACAACGAGAAGATCGAGGAGCTCTTCGGGCTCGCCGAGATCGGCACGCAGGTGCGTCTCATCTGACATTGCGGGCCGATCGGCTCTGGACCGGTCGGCTCACGCGGCTATCCTGCAACGACAGTTGTACGGGTGCCCAATGTCGATTTCCTACCGAATCCTTCCCGAATTTAACCTAGCCTACGTGCGCTATTCCGGCCGCATGACCGTGGCCGAAAGCGTGGAGGCGTTCCGCGCCTACGTAGCCGATCCCGCCTACCGACCCGGACAGAAACAGATCGTCGACCTGTCGGACGTGACCGACTGGGAGCGCGACTACGTCCAGATCATGTCGTTGCAGGCGGTCAAGGCCGAGGCGCTTTACGATCCGGACCATCCGACGACCGTCGTCTCGGTCGCCCCAACCGAGATGGCGCGTTCGGTCGCCAACCTCGTGAACCGCACATGGGACCGGGTGCAGGGGGTCAATTACCTGACCGCACAAAGCGAGGATGCGGCGCTCGAGCTCCTGGGCCTGCCTGCACGCGCGCGCTCCGAAGTTTTCGGAAGCGCCTGAGACGCTTGCCAGACGCCGGCTTCCGCCCCAATCTGGCGGTCCGTGCGAGGAGCAGCCCATGGCCGACACCGAACCCCCGTTCAGCATCGGGATCGAGGAGGAATACCTCCTCGTCGACCGCGAGACCTGCAAGCTGGCCGAGGCGCCCCCCGGGCTGATGGAGGCCTGCGCCGCGGAGCTCGACGACCAGGTGAGCCCCGAGTTCCTGCAATGCCAGATCGAGATCGGCACCCATGTCTGCGCGGGTGTCACGGAGGCGCGCGACGACCTGCGCCACCTGCGCCGCGTGGTGGCCGAACAGGCGGCCGCGCACGGCCTCGCCCCCATCGCTGCGGCTTGTCACCCGTTCTCGGACTGGAAAGAGCAGCATCACACGGACAAGGAACGTTACAACGACCTGCGCCGGGATCTGGGCGGCGTCGCGCGGCGGCTCCTGATCTGCGGGATGCATGTGCATGTCGGGATTCCGGACAAGGAAGACCGGATCGACGTGATGAACCAGCTCTCCTATTTCCTACCGCATATCCTGGCGCTGTCCGCCTCGTCGCCGTTCTGGCAGGGCGAGGATACCGGCCTCGCCTCCTACCGGCTGTCGGTGTTCGACAACCTTCCACGCACCGGGCTGCCGCCGAAGCTGTGGAGCTGGGCGGAGTTCCAGCGGTCGGTGGATGCGCTGGTGGAGCTGGACCTGATCGAGGATGCCTCGAAGATCTGGTGGGACCTGCGGCCCTCGGCCAGATTCCCGACCATCGAGGCCCGCATCTGCGACGTCTCGCCCGAGATCGAGACCACGCTCACCATCGCTGCGATTGTCCAGTGCCTCGCCCGTTACCTGTGGCGGATGAAGGGACGCAACCAGCGCTGGCGCATCTACGACAACTTCCTGATCTCCGAGAACCGCTGGATGGCACAGCGTTACGGGGCGACGCGGGGGCTGATCGACTTCGGCCAGCGCCAGATCGTGCCGGTCGCGCACTTGGTCGAGGAACTGATCGACCTCCTCGCCGAGGATGCCGAGGCCCTGGGCTGCGCGGCTGAGTTGGCGGGGGCGCGAGACATTATCCTGCGCGGCACCTCTGCGGAGCGGCAGCGGCAGGTATTCGCACAGGCCGAAGACCGAGGCGCATCGCGCGACGAGGCGCTGCGGGAGGTCGTGCGGTCGCTGGTCGAGGAATTCGGCGTCGGATTGTAACACCGGGGCATGGGACAAGCGTCTCCTCTTGCGCGTGCGACACACCGCGCGGGGCCAGTCGCGACAGGGCAAGACTTTGTAAGTGTATGATATAACACCTGAAATCCACGCGTATTCCGCCAGCACTCCAGGATCCTAGAATTCTAGGATTCTAGAATCCTAGAGTTGGCGGAGCGGACCAGCCCGCCTTCGGACATCTATTACAGGCCCCGCAAGAATCCCCGTACCAGAGCGTCAATCGCTCACCCCCTTTGCATCCGTGCAAACCCCATCTGAGGAATTGCCCCTTGTGCCGCACCCGCACCTGACCCATTCTGAAATTGAACCAGTGTTCATTTCCACCGGGAGGAGAGGATGGATTTCGCGCTTTCCGAGGAGCAGGAGGCCATATTCGACATGGCCCTCGGCTTCGGCCAGGACAATATCGCCCCCTTTGCGCAGGCGTGGGAGCGGGAGGGAACGATCCCCAAGGAGCTTTGGCCCAAGGTGGCCGAGCTGGGTCTCGGCGGCATCTACGTGTCCGAGGACCAGGGCGGCTCCGGCCTCACCCGCCTCGACGCCACGCTGATCTTTGAGGCGCTCGCCATGTCCTGCCCCTCCGTGGGCTCGTTCCTGTCGATCCACAACATGTGCGGCGGCATGATCGACAAGTTCGGCACGGACGAGGACAAGGCACGCTGGCTGCCTGCGCTGTGTTCGATGGAGAAGGTGTTCTCCTACTGCCTGACCGAGCCCGGCTCGGGCTCAGACGCGGCGGCGCTGCGCACGAAGGCCGAGAAGACCAACGAGGGTTGGAAGCTGAACGGGACCAAGGCGTTCATCTCCGGCGGCTCCTATTCCGACGCCTACCTGACCATGGTGCGCACCGGCGACGACAGCCCCAAGGGCATCTCGGCGATGGTGATCGAGGACGGGACCGAGGGCCTGTCCTTCGGCGGGCTCGAGGACAAGATGGGGTGGCGGTCGCAGCCCACGTCGCAGGTGCAGTTCGACGATTGCGTGGTCCCACACGAGAACCTTATGGGCGAAGAGGGCCGCGGCTTTGCCTATGCCATGGCCGGCCTCGACGGCGGGCGGCTCAACATCGCCGCCTCCGCGCTCGGCGGCGCGCAATCCGCGCTCGACACCACGCTGGCCTACATGGGCGAGCGCAAGGCCTTCGGCAAGACGATCGACCAGTTCCAGGCGCTGCAATTCAAGCTGGCCGAAATGGAGGTCAAGCTGCAGTCGGCCCGTACCTTCCTGCGCCAGGCGGCGTGGAAGCTCGACACCGGCGCACGGGATGCGACCAAGTTCTGCGCGATGGCCAAGCTCTATGTCACCGACGTGGCCTTCGAGGTCGCCAACGACTGCCTCCAGATGCACGGCGGCTACGGCTACCTCGCCGATTACGGGATCGAGAAGATCGTGCGCGACCTGCGCGTTCACCAGATCCTCGAGGGCACGAACCAGATCATGCGGCTGATCGTGAGCCGCCAGATGCTCGCGGACCGGGGGTGACATGAGCGAACTGTCCATCCGCACCGTCGGACGCGCGGGCCGGATCACCCTGACCCGGCCCAAGGCGCTGAATTCCCTGAGCTACCAGATGTGCCTCGACATCGAGGCGGCGCTGGATGCCTGGCGCGACGATGAGGCCGTCGACCTCGTCGTGATCGACGCGGAGGGCGACAAGGCGTTCTGCGCGGGCGGCGACATTCAGGCGATGTACGAACGTGGGCTCGAGGGCGACTACGAGTTCGGCCGCACCTTCTGGCGCGACGAATACCGGATGAACGCCAAGATCGCGGAATACCCCAAGCCCATCGTCGCTTTCATGCAGGGCTTCGTGATGGGCGGCGGCGTCGGCGTGGGCGGTCATGCCCGCATCCGGGTGGTCTGCGAGACGAGCCAGGTGGCGATGCCAGAGACGGGTATTGGCCTCGTCCCGGACGTGGGCGGGACCTACCTCCTCGCCCGTGCGCCGGGCAAGCTGGGCGAATACCTGGGCGCGACCTCATTGCGCATGGGACCGGGCGACGCGATCCATGCGGGCTTTGCCGACCATTACATCGAGCGGGAGTTCTGGCTCGACCTGATCTCGCAGCTCGAGGAAACCGGTGACGCGGGACTCGTCGCGACGGCGGCGCAGGCAGCACCCGCCTCGCCGCTGGCGCAGGTCCAGTCCGAGATCGACACGCTGTTCGCCGGAACCGCGACAGAGATCGCGGCGAAATGCGACGCGGGCGAGAGCGAGACGGCCCAGGCCGCCGCCAAGGCGCTGCGCCGCGCCTCGCCCTTGTCGGTCCATTGCACGCTCGCCAACATCACCCGCGCGCGCAACGCCGAGAGCGTGCGGCAGGTGCTGGTCTACGAGTTCGAATACACCTACCGCGCGATGGAGCACGGGGATTTCCTCGAAGGCATCCGCGCGCAGATCATCGACCGCGACCGCAATCCGAGCTGGCGCCACGCCTCGCTCGAAGAGGTGCCGGACGAGGACATCGAACGGATGCGCGCGCCACTGGGCGACGCGGCGCTCACACTCTGAGGGAGGACAGCATGAAGATCGGATTTATCGGACTGGGCAACATGGGCGGGCCGATGGCCGCCAACCTCGCCGCCGCCGGGCACGAGGTGACGGGCTTCGACCTCGCCGCCCCGATGCCCGAGGGCGTGACCAAGGCCGACACGGCCGCCGAGGCCGCCACGGGGGCCGAGGTGGTCATCACCATGCTTCCCAACGGCGACATCCTGCGCAAGGTGGCCGACGAGATCATCCCGGTGATGGACAAGGGCGCCTGTCACGCCGACTGCTCCACCGTGGACGTAGACAGCGCGCGCGCCGTGGCCGAGCAGGCGATGGAGGCCGGGCTCCTGGCCATCGACGCGCCGGTCTCCGGCGGTGTCGGCGGGGCCGCGGGCGGCACGCTCACCTTCATGGCGGGCGGGTCGCAGGAGGCCTTCGACAAGGTCAAGCCGCTCTTTGACACCATGGGTCAGAAGGCCGTGCACTGCGGCCCCTCCGGCAACGGGCAGGCCGCGAAGATCTGCAACAACATGATCCTCGGCGCGACCATGATTGTGACCTGCGAGGCCTTCGCGCTGGCCGACAAGCTGGGTCTCGACCGGCAGGCGATGTTCGACGTCGTCTCGACCTCCTCCGGATCGAGCTGGTCGATGAACACCTATTGCCCCGCCCCTGGCGTGGGGCCGCAAAGCCCGGCGGACAACGACTACAAGCCCGGCTTCGCCTCGGACCTGATGCTCAAGGACCTGCGCCTCGCCATGCAGGCGGCCGAGAGCGCCGATGCGGACACGCCGATCGGACACGCCGCGATGGAGCTCTATGCGCAGTTCGTCGAGAACGAGGACGGCAAGGGCACCGACTTCTCCGCCATGCTGCCCCGCTTCGCGGGACGCGGGCGCGGCTGACGTGACAGGCTGGGTCGACGCGGCTCAGGAGCTGGCGGCACTCGAACCGCCCGCCCGGACCGCGCTCGCCCGGCTCGTTCCGATCGAGGTGCCCGAGGGCGCCGTGCTGTTCTCGCCCGGCGAGACCGTGAAGGGCTACGTGATCGTTCTGACCGGCCATGTCGGCGTGCATCTCGTGGGTCCCAACGGGCGCGACATCCTTCTGTATGAAGTGCGGCCCGGCGAGAGTTGCATCCAGTCGACGCTGGGCCTCCTGGGCGGAGACGATTATTCCGCCGAGGCGGTGGCGACACGTGCGACGCGGCTCGTCCTCGTTCCCCGCCCCGTCTTTCTCGAACTCGTCGACAGCTCGCCCGCGTTCCGCAAGGTCGTCTTCGCCGCCTTCGCCGAACGGATGCAGGCGATGATGCAGCTCATCGAAACCATGTCGTTTCTCAGGGTCGAGGCACGGCTCGCCGCCCTGCTCCTCGAACGGGCCGAGGGGGGCGCGGTGGAGATGACCCAGGCGGCGATGGCCCGCGCCATCGGATCGGCGCGCGAGGTGGTGTCGCGCCGGCTCGACCGCATGGACCGGGCGGGGATGATCGCCCACGAACGGGGCCGCGTGCGGGTTCTGGACCCCGCCGCGCTGGAAAAGTTGATCGACAGTCCCGCTGTGTGACCACGTCACATGCAATGGTGTGAAGGTGAGAGTAGACCCGTCGCATCGCATACGCATGGACTGGAGGTCATCATGTTCAAAACCAACGAAGGCAACGCCGATAGGATCGTCCGGGGCGTCATCGGGATCGCCGCGCTCGTCCTGTTCTTCATGAACCAGGGCACGGTGCTGGGCTGGGTCCTGCTCGTGGTGGGCGTGCTCGCGCTCTTCACCGCCCTGACAGGCTGGTGCGCGCTCTACGCGCTCTTCGGGATCAACACCTGCAAGATGAAAACCTGAGGGGTTTCGCCCGCTGACGCGGGCGACCCGGGCGGGGGCTCTGCCCCCGCACCCCCGAGGTTTCCTGAAACAGAGAAGATCAGCTGCTGAGGGCGCGCAGGACCCGGGGGAGTTCTTCGGGGAGGTCTTCGGCGATGAGGCCGGGGCCGAAACTGCGCGCGGCTTCGGTGTGGAGCCAGGCGGCGGTGGACGCGGCGTCGAGGGGATCGAACCCGCGCGCGAGAAGTCCCGTGATGAGACCCGTCAGAACATCGCCGGTCCCCGCCGTGGCGAGCCACGGTGCCGCGCGGTCGTAAACCGCGGCATTGACCGCGCAGCGTCCGTCCGGACTGGCAATCACCGTATCGGCGCCCTTGAACAGCACGGTGCAGCCTGCGCGTGCCGCGGCCATGCGCGTCGCGTCCACCTTGGAAAAGGCCGGGCCGCGGGTGGGCGTGGCGGCCAGTTCTTCGGCGATATCCGGAAAGAGGCGTGCGAACTCGCCGCCGTGCGGGGTGAGAACGCATGTGCCGTGCAGTCGGTCGAGGAGCCGGGCCGGGTCACCCGCAAAGGCCGACAGCGCATCCGCGTCGAGTACCGTCGCGCGGGTGGCGGCGAGCGCCACCGGGACCAGCTCGCGGGCCCTCTCTTGCCCAAGACCCGGGCCGAGCGCCAATGCGTTCAACCGGGCATCTTCGAGCACGCGCTCGAGCGCTGCCGCATCGTCGACCTCGCGGAGCATGATCGCGGTGAGATGGGCGGCGTTCTCGGCCAGAGCCTCATGCGGGGTTGCCAAGGTGGCCAGCCCGGCGCCCACGCGCAGGGCGGCCCGGGCGGCAAGGCGGGCGGCGCCGGTCTTGCCGGAGGGGCCGGAGAGGATGAGGGCGTGGCCGTGGCCGAACTTGTGGCCGCCGCCTTTCGCCAGCTGCCCTGGGGCATCGACCAGTTGCACCGGGGCAATCTCCACGCCGGTTTCGATCCCGATGTCATGCACGAAAACCCGACCCGTGTGCCCGGGGCAGTCCGCCAGAACGTGACCCTGTTTGAGGGCGTGGAACGTGACGGTCAAATCCGCCTCGGCGGCAGGAACCGCGCCCACGCCACCTTCAGTCGGCGCCGAGCCCTCACGTGTCAGAGCCCGGCCGCTGTCGCTGCACAGCCCGGAGGGCATGTCCACCGCGACCACGCGGGTATCACGGCCGCGCCGCACCCCCGGCGGCGATGAGCCACCGTTCGCGCGGCTCTCGGCCAGCGCGAGAAGCACCCGTGGGAGCGCGACAGGGCGGGTGAGTCCCGTGCCGAAAAGCGCGTCCACGATGACCTCGGCCTCGCCGGGATCGTTCCAGTCGTTGTCGAGAGGTGCCACCTCCCCGATCTCCGTCCACCGGGCGTAGTTTGCCCGCGCGTCGGCTGGCAGCTTGCCAGGATCGCCATATAGGAAGACCTCCACCGACCAGCCGCGCGCCACAAGCAGCCGCGCAATCACAAAGCCGTCGCCGCCGTTGTTGCCCGGCCCGCAGAGCACGACGGCCGAATGCGCCCCGTCCGCGAGTTCCGGCCACGACTTGCACATCGCGTCGACCACGCCCTGCCCGGCCCGTTCCATGAGTTCGAGCCCGGTGACTGCGCCCGATGCGATTGCAGCCTGTTCGATGGCGCGCATTTGGGCGGCCGTGACGAGTTCGGACATGTTTTCTGCCCCAATTTTTCGCAAACCGCCCGAATGACGCGCAGATTGCATAAATATTGTGCGAAGCGTCTGGAATCCGGCCCGCGCCCCTGTTACCGAAACCCTATCCAATTGTGGCCCCGGATGAGAAGTGGTCTGTGGGCGACGAACCTGATTTCCGAGGGGGAACAACCATGAAAAAGATCGAAGCCATCATCAAGCCCTTCAAGCTGGATGAGGTGAAGGAAGCTCTCCAGGAAATCGGCGTACAGGGGCTTTCCGTGATCGAGGTCAAGGGGTTCGGCCGGCAGAAAGGCCACACCGAACTCTATCGCGGTGCCGAATATGTCGTCGACTTCCTGCCGAAGGTGAAGATCGAGGTGGTTCTCCCGACCGATCAGGTCGACGCCGCCATCGAAGCGATCGTGGCCGCCGCGAAGACCGACAAGATCGGCGACGGCAAGATCTTCGTCTCGCCGATCGAGCAGACCATCCGTATCCGCACGGGCGAAACCGGCGACGACGCCGTCTGACGCCTTACCACTTCTCACACTGACAAACTTAGGGGAAAGAGACGCACAATGAGCAATGCTGACGTTCTCAAACTGATCAAGGACGAGGATATCGCCTACGTCGACATCCGTTTCACCGATCCGCGCGGCAAGCTGCAGCACGTGACCGTGATCTCGGACGAGGTCGACGAGGATTTCCTCGAAGAGGGCTTCATGTTCGACGGCTCCTCGGTCGCCGGCTGGAAATCCATCGAAGCCTCGGACATGAAACTCATGCCCGATCCGGACAGCGCCTACATCGACCCCTTCTACGCCGAAAAGACGCTCTGCCTGCACTGCTCGATCGTCGAGCCGGACACGGGCGAACCCTATGAGCGCGACCCGCGCGGCACCGCCGAGAAGGCCGAAGCCTACCTCAAGTCCTCCGGCATCGGCGACACGTCGTTCTTCGGCCCGGAAGCGGAATTCTTCCTGTTCGACGACGTGAAATACGCCGTGTCGCCGAACAAGGTGTCCTACGAGATTGATGCCGACGGCGCCGCCTGGAACACCGATGCCGATTTCGAGATGGGCAACCTCGGCCACCGTCCGGACTACAAGGGCGGCTACTTCCCGGTGAACCCGTCGGACGACAGCCAGGACATCCGCTCGGAAATGCTCACCACCATGAAGATGCTGGGCATGAAGGTGGACAAGCACCACCACGAGGTCGCGACCTCGCAGCACGAGCTGGGCCTCATCTTCGGGACGCTGACCAAGCAGGCCGACGAGCTTCAGAAATACAAGTACGTCATCCACAACGTGGCGCAGGCCTATGGCCGCACGGCGACCTTCATGCCCAAGCCCATCAAGGGCGACAACGGGTCCGGCATGCACGTGAACATGTCGATCTGGAAGGACGGCAAGCCGCTCTTCGCCGGTGACAAGTATGCCGACCTGAGCCAGGAAGCGCTCTACTTCATCGGCGGCATCCTGAAGCACGCCAAGACGCTCAACGCCTTCACCAACCCGTCCACCAACTCCTACAAGCGCCTGATCCCCGGCTTCGAAGCCCCGGTTCTGCGCGCCTACTCGGCCCGCAACCGCTCCGGCTGCGTGCGTATTCCGTGGACGGAAAGCCCGAAGGCCAAGCGTGTGGAAGCCCGCTTCCCCGATCCGGCCGCGAACCCCTATCTCTGCTTCGCGGCGCTCCTGATGGCCGGCCTCGACGGCATCAAGAACAAGATCGATCCGGGCCCGTCCTCGGACAAGAACCTCTACGACCTGCCGCCCGAGGAACTGGAAGGCATCCCGACGGTCTGCGGTTCGCTGCGTGAAGCGCTGGAAAGCCTCGCCGCCGATCACGAGTTCCTGCTCGCCGGCGACGTGTTCACCAAGGACCAGATCGAGGGCTACCTCGAACTGAAGTGGGAAGAGGTCTACGCCTTCGAACACACCCCGCACCCGATCGAGTACGCGCTGTACTACTCGGTCTGATCCGGGCGGAAACGATTTGCGAGGGCGTCCCTGCGGGGGCGCCCTTTTTCATTCGCGGTAGGTGCCGAGGATGCGCGCGGCGATCTCTTCCTCCGAGCGCAGGCGCCAGCCCTGCGGGTAGCCCTCGATCCCGATGACGTAGTCGAGCGGCAGGCGACCGGCGAGGGCGTGGGCCACGATCTCGTCCGGGAGGATGACGTCGTGGCCGTAGAGGGTGCGGACCGGGAGGTTCGCGGCGGGAAGGGCGAGGGAGACGACCTCGGTGCACAGAAGGTCCGGGTCCCCGTCGGCCACGCGCATGTGGAAATCGAAGCCGCGCCCGAGGAGGTCGAAGGCCCTGCGCGCGCCCGAACAGGCGCAGTCGCAGTCGCGCGGGCGCAGGATCACCGTGGTGTCGGCCTCGAACACCGCGCGAGCGTCGGAGAGGTGGACGCCGATCTCGGTCGCCTCGATCGCGATCTTGCCCGACCGGATGGCGTCGTGGTGCGGGCGCAGTTCCGGCGCATCCCAGATGCCAAGCGCGCGCAGCTGCGCCTCGGTCCCGAGGTAGAGTGCGGCATGGCCGAAATAGGCGAAGGAATTGCCGCCGGAGAGGCGCGAGCCGTTGCGGTTCACGATCACGTCCATCGGCTGGAGGCGCGACAGGAGCACCTCCAGCGCGTCGTCCTGCGTTTCGAGCCAGGACTTGCGCAGTTTCACGTTGCGCACCAGCCGGGGCAGGTCCGCCGAGGTCTGGTCGGCGAAGAGCACCAGTTCCTCCGGGATGCCGCCCCCGACCCGCGCGCAACATTCGGCCAGCTCCGCGCGCCATGCATCCTCGGGCGGCAGATCGGCCGTGTCGAACGGCGCGGGGCTGCACCCCGCCAAAATGACGAAAAGGGCGGCGAAGGCCGCCTTGAACGGTCGTATCCTGTGCGAAATGCGCGTCATGCCCCTGCCCCTTTCAGCCACGGCAGGTTGACCCAACGGTTGCGCGCCAACCTTGACCCAGATCAGGCTTGGAGCTTGGCCTTACGTCACGCGAAGGAAGGCGTGGCGCTTCTGATTGTGTCCGGGTCGGCACGAAAACATACTTATGTTGGCGTTTTGTTTCCCCAACACCGCCTTCGGGCGCGCGCATAGAATACGCCACCCATAGAATACGCCACCATCGCATGACCTTTAGTCAAATCGAGCAGAACCATGTTGAACAGCAATTTCTTCAAGACCCACGACGCGCACCAGTTTCAGCGCCATCTCAGCGAGAGCCGGCTTGCCGCAGCGCTTCGCGAACGCGCGGGCCCCGTGGCGGGCCCGTCGCACATCCGGCGCTGGATCGAGGGAAAGTTCGTCAGCGTCCCCGTCTGACGTCACCGCCCCGTGCGAATGTGTCAAAACCGGGGAATGCGCGGCGAGGAAACCCTACGAAAGACGGTAAGGTTTCCCCGACCTGTGACGAAATCAGGGCGTGAACAATCCGTTTCCGCCCGGTTTGCAACAAGCGACCACCAAATTAACGGACGATAACAGAGTCGTTCGAGAGAACATGGTCAGGAGGGCGCAGCCGGTCGTGGTTTTCCCACAGGTCCGCGACAGTTGGCACCCTCATTTTCTAGGGCGATCCCGGTCGATACCGCGGATCGCCCCCTTTTTTTCAGCGTTGCGAGAGCCGGTATTCGGCCCAGATGCCCCAGTGGTCCGAGCCCAGGCGCGGCAGGCGCTCGGTCCGGCCCGCGGCACCACTGGCATAGACGTGGTCGATCTGGACGCGCAGGAGGCCAGCGGCCGCGGCATAGGTCACGGGGCTGCGCCCGACCCGGCGCAGCCCGCCGGCGGCGGCGAGACGTTGCACGCTGTGGGCCCAGGGCACCACGTTGAAATCGCCCCCCAGCACGACGGGACCGTCCAGCGTCGCGAGGCGGGTTCTCACGGAAGCGGCGTTCTCGGCATTCGGATAGGGCCAGACCCAGCGCAGATGGGCGGCGAGGACCCAGAGCGGCCCGTCCGGCCCCTCGACCCGAACGCCCGCGACACGGTCGCCGCAGAAAGCGGTGCCCTCGATCTCGGGCCAGCGTGCGAAGACGGCGAGGCCGTAGCTGTCGCCCGCGTCGCAGGTTACCCAGGTCGGATAGGCATTGCCCAACGGGCCAAGCACGTTGAACGAGCGTCCGACGGCCTCCTGCAGCGTCACCACGTCCGGGTCGCGCGCAAGGATATCGTCAAGCACGACGGTGGGGTCGTCGTTATGGAACAGCAGGTTCTTCTGATAATGGCGGATCACGCCCTGCCCCGTCCCCGGGTCCTGCTGGCTGCCCCAGGGCAGAATGCCGAGCGAGGCGACGATGCCGATACCCAGCCCCGCGTTCACCAGTCCCGGCCAGCGCGGCCCGACGATCAGAAGGCCCAGACCGCTCAGGATCAGAAGGCCGGTGGCGTAGACCCGGAACACCGCAACCGTGTCGCCCGCGGGATGCACGCGCCCGAGATACCCCGCGACGACGAGGATCAGGGCGATGCGGCCAAGCGTGCGCAGGAGGGGCGGCAGGCGGTCCTTCATGCGCCCTGATTACGGCAAGCAACGCAGGTGTGAAATGCGATTGTTGCGCTGCGGGTGGCAAAGCAGGCGCGTTCCGTGCAGAGCTTGGAACGACGACCGGACGGGAGAGGACCATGACGACCGAAAAGCTCGAATTCGAGGGGCACGATGGATCGAAACTGGCGGCGCGGCTCGACCTGCCCGCGGGCCGGGTGCGCGCGACCGCGCTCTTTGCCCACTGCTTCACCTGCTCCAAGGACATCCTGCCCGCCCGGCGGATCGCGCAGCGCCTGACTTCGGCGGGAATCGCGGTGCTCCGGTTCGATTTCACCGGGCTGGGCCACAGCGAGGGGGAGTTCGCGAACACCACCTTCACCTCCAACGTCGCCGACCTCGTGCGTGCGGCCGACACGCTCCGGGCGCGCGACCTCGCCCCCACCATGCTCATCGGTCATTCGCTGGGCGGGGCCGCCGTGTTGCGTGCAGCGGGCGAGATCGGGGGGATCAAGGCGGTGGTCACGCTGGCCGCGCCCTTCGCGCCCGACCACGTGACGCACAATTTCGCCGACCACCTCGACGAGATCACGCGGGAGGGGTCTGCCGAGGTGAACCTCGGCGGGCGCACCTTCACCATCGGGCGGGAGTTCGTGGAGGACATCCGGGCCGAGACGCTGACCCCGGCGATCCACGACCTCAAGGCCGCACTTCTCGTCATGCACGCGCCGCGCGATGCGATCGTGGGGATCGACAATGCCGAGGCCATCTTCCGCGCCGCTCTCCACCCCAAGAGCTTCGTGACGCTGGACGACGCCGACCACCTGATCTCACGCGGGGAGGATGCGGAATACGCCGCCTCGGTCATCGCGGCCTGGGCGGAGCGATACCTCGACCTCGGAACCGCCGATGCGGCGGAGGGGGCGCCGGAAGGCGTCGTCAGGGTGCAGGAGGCCGATCCGGAAGGCTTCCTGCAGGACGTGACGCACGGGCCGCATCACCTCTATGCCGACGAACCGGAGAGCTTCGGCGGCACCGACCGGGGCCTGTCGCCCTACGGGTTCCTGTCGGCGGGGCTGGGCGCCTGCACGTCGATGACCATCCGCATGTATGCCCGGCGCAAGGACTGGCCGCTCACGGACGTGCGGGTGGACGTGACCCATTCGAAGGTCCATGCCGAGGACGCCGACCCCGACACGCCATCGGGCAAGGTGGACGAGTTCCGGCGGGTGATCCGCCTCACCGGCGATCTGAGCGGGGACCAGCGCGACAAGCTGATGGAAATCGCCGACAAATGCCCGGTCCACAAGACGTTGCACCAGGAAAACAGGATCGTCACCGAACGCGCGGAGTGAGGAGGCCGCTTTCTCCTTGACCTTGTCGCGAGGCGCGGACAAACCACGCCGCATGGCAACGGGACAGCTCACCATCGACCTCGACGCGCTCGCCGCGAACTGGCGCGCGCTGGACGCGAAATCGGCCTCGGACGTGCAGACCGCCGCGGTGGTCAAGGCGGACGGCTACGGGCTCGACGCGACGCGCGTGGCGCGCACGCTGGCGGCCGCCGGGGCGCGCCGGTTCTTCGTCGCCGTGGCCGAGGAAGGCGCGAAGGTACGCGAGGCGCTGGGACCGGGGCCGGAGATCTCGGTCTTCGGCGGGCACATGCCGGGCGACGCCGGGCTGATCCGCGACCTCGACCTCGTGCCGATGCTCAATTCGGTGGAGCAGCTCACTCGTCACATGGAGGCGCTGCCGGACCATCCCTTCGGCATCCAGCTCGACAGCGGCATGAACCGGCTCGGCATGGAGCCCGCCGAATGGGGCGCGGTGCGCGACCTCGCGCTGGCCGCCGGGCCGCGGCTCATCATGTCGCACCTCGCCTGCGCCGACGAGCCTGAGCACGAGATGAACCCGCGCCAGCTTCAGACCTTCGTGGAGATGACGGCGGGGCTGGACGTGCCGCTGTCGCTCGCCGCGACGGGGGGGATCCTGATGGGGGCCGAGTATCACTTCGACCTCACCCGCCCCGGCATCGGGCTTTACGGCGCGCGGCCCTTCGAGGATGCGCAGCCGGTGGTGAGCCTCGACATTCCCGTGATCCAGGCGCGTGACCTCGTCGCGGGCGAGACGGTGGGCTACGGCAACAGCTGGACCGCCGATCATCCGACCCGCGTGGCCACGGTGGCGGCAGGCTATGCGGACGGGATCACCCGGCACCTGTCGAACGTGGGCGTTTTCTTTCACGGTGACATCCCCTGCCCGATCTTGGGCCGGGTCTCGATGGACCTGATCGGCGTGGACATCACGCACCTCGACACCACGCCGCCGATGCTCACCCTGCTCGGGCCGCACCAGGGCGTGGACGATATCGCGGATACGACGGGCACGATCGGCTACGAGATCCTGACGCAGCTCGGCCACCGATACGCCCGGACCTACGACCGGGGACGGGCGTGACGCGGGCGCTCCTGCCCCTCACCCTTCTCGGGCGCGCGGCCCTTGGCCTCATGCGCCGGATCGGCGCGCTGACGCTCTTCTTCCTGAACGCCCTCATCCGCATCCCCCCCACGGTGCGATATCCTCGCGAACTGTCGCGCGCGTTCCTGCAGGTGGGCTGGCTGTCGCTCCCGGTCGTGGGCCTCACCGCCGTCTTCACCGGCGCCGCGCTGGCGCTTCAGATCTATGCGGGCGGCTCGCGCATCTCGGCGGAGGCCGTGGTGCCGCAGATCGTGGCCATCGGCATCGTGCGCGAACTGGGGCCGGTGATGGTGGGCCTGATGATCGCGGCGCGCGTCACCTCCTCCATCGCCGCCGAGATCGCGACGATGAAGGTGTCCGAGCAGGTGGACGCGCTCGTGACGCTCTCGACCGATCCGATGACCTACCTCACCGCGCCGCGCGTGCTGGCCGGTCTGGTGACGGTGCCCGTTCTCGTGGCGCTCGGCGATATCCTCGGCCTCTTCGGCGGTTTCCTCGTCGCGACGCAGGGGCTGGGGTTCAACGGGGCGTCCTACGTGAACACGAGCTGGAACTTCCTCGCCCCCATCGACATCACCCTGTCGCTGGTGAAGGGCGCGGTCTTCGGCGGGATCGCCGTGACACTGGCCTGTCATGCCGGGCTCAATGCCGGGCGCGGGGCGCAGGGCGTGGGGATGGCCACCAAGAGCGCGGTGCAGGCCGCCGCGATCCTCGTCCTCGCCGCGAACGTCATCCTCACGGCGGTGTTCTTCGGCCTATGATCGCGCTCGAGCATATCTCCAAGTCCTTCGGGACCAAGCAGGTGCTGGACGACATCTCGCTTTCGCTCGAAGACGGCACCAGCCTCGCCGTTCTCGGGCGCTCGGGCACGGGCAAGTCGGTGCTGACGCGCATCGTGCTCGGCCTCATGGCGCCGGACGCGGGCCGCGTGGTGATCGACGGGACGCCGATGACCCGCCGGGCGCGGCGCGCGTTCCTCGAGGACACCGGCGTGCTGTTCCAGGGCTCGGCGCTGTTCGACAGCCTGTCGGTCTGGGAAAACGTGGCCTTTCGCCTGCGCAACGGGCGCAAGCGGGTCGGCCGGATGGAAGCACGGCGGCGGGCCGAGGAGGCGCTGGACCGTGTCGGGCTTGAGGCACGGGTGGCCGACCTCTACCCCGCCGACCTGTCGGGCGGGATGCAGAAGCGCGTGGGGCTGGCCCGCGCCATCGTCGGCACGCCGCGCTACCTTTTCTTCGACGAGCCGAACTCCGGCCTCGATCCCGTCACCTCGACCGATATCGACGCTCTGATCCGCGAACTCGTCACCGACTTGGGCGCCACGGCAATCACGATCACCCACGACATGGCCTCGATCCGCACCATCGCGGACGAGGTCCTGCTGCTCGACGCGAGCCGGGCGCGCTGGCACGGGCGCGTCTCCGATCTTGGCTCGGCCGAAGACCCCCTGCTCGCCCGTTTCCTCGCCCGATAGAGCGGCCGGGCCGCGCGATTTCTCGGCGGCAGGCAACTTTTCGCCGATCTCCGCGTTGGGGCAGGAACCGGCGTGTGATGCCGTCGCCGGAGAGAGGGGAGCACTCATGACCAACTCGACAGGATTGTTTTCAGCCGCGCAGCGCCAGGGCCAGGTGATCGTGCTGGGCCTCATCGCCCTTGCGGGGCTCGCCCTCGTCACACTGACTCTCGGGGCCGCGTTGGGGCTTTTGCCGTGGCTCGAGCTTTATGCCGGGGCCGGCGGTGCGGCACTTCCGCAAGCCGGGATGTATGTCCAGGTCGCCATCACCGCGCTCTTTGTCCTGTTGATGCTGTTCCTCCCCGCCAACCGGCGGATCATGCAGCTCGAACGCAGCCACCGCGATTTCACCGTTTCGATGGAGGATATCGCGGCTGCCTATCGCGTAAGCCACGAGGCGGATCGTGCCGGGCTTTTCAATGCGACGAGCGAATTCGACTCGGTGCGCGAACGGCTCACCCACCTGCGCGAACATCCCGACCTCGGGGCGCTGGAGCCCGAAGTGCTGGAGCTGGCAGCCCAAATGAGCCACACGTCCCGCGACATCGCCGAAGTGTATTCCGACGCCAAGGTCGAACGCGCGCGCCAGTTCCTGCGACAGCGCCAGGAAGAGATCGAGACGTTCCAGGAGACCGTGGCCCTCGCCCGGAAGACGACCGAGGACCTCAAGAACTGGAAACAGGAGGTCGAGAGCGAGGAACGGGTGGTCGACCGGCAGGTCGCCGCGCTCAAGGCCGACCTCAAGGCGCTCCTGCCCGAATTGGGCATCGAGACCGACACGCCGCCGCGCGCCACCCATTCAGTGGTGCCCATGACGCACAAGTCCCAACTGTCGAGCGGACGGCCCGTCGTGCCGCAGAAACCCGACCGCTGACGGTCGGGGCGGCGTTAACAATATGGAAACAGTGACGAAATAACCCAGACACTGTCTTTCAATCGCCCGCTTATCACCTGCCAACATTCTGTTTATGCTCGATTTTGTCGGGCGCGACACGGTCTTGGGGGGCTGGGGCGCACCGCAGGGGGTGCGTTCATGGCTTCGGTTTCCGGGTTGTTTTCCGCGGCGCAACGGCAGGTTCAGGTGCTCGTGATGAGCGCCGTGATGGTCGGCGCGCTTGCCCTCACGGTCCTGTCCGCCGGGGCCGCAACGGGGGCCTTTCCCTGGCTCGAAATCTACGCGAGCGCCGGGGGGCAGCAGATCGCCCGGGCGGGGATGTATCTGCAGATCGGGATGACGGTGATGTTCATCCTACTCGCGCTCTACCTGCCCGCCACGGCCCGGATCATGCAGCTGGAGAAAAGCCACCGGGATTTCACCGTCTCGATGGACGATGTCGCCCGTGCCTACCGCGTGAGCCACGAGGCCGACCGCAAGCGGCTCTTCAGGATCGGGAGCGAGTTCGATTCGGTGCGCGAACGGCTCGCCCACCTGCGCGACCACCCGGACCTCGGCGCGCTGGAGCCGGAGGTTCTGGAGCTCGCCGCCCAGATGAGCCACACCTCGCGCGAGCTGGCGCAGGTCTATTCCAAAAAGTCGGTGGAGCGTGCGCGCGGGTTCCTGCGCCAACGACAGGAAGAGATCGACCGGTTCCTCGAAAACATCGCGCTGGCCAGGAAGACGACCGAGGACCTGCGCCACTGGATGCAGCAGATCGAGACCGAGGAGCGGGTGGTGGAGAAGCAGCTGTCCGCGCTGGAAGCCGATCTTATGGCCTTGTTGCCCGAGCTGGGGTTCGAAGTGGCCTCGGAGGTCGATGACGACGCGATCGTCGTGCCCATGCCGCAGAAGCCACGCACACCGGCCCGCCCGCCTTTCCCCTCGAAACCGACGCGGTAAGGGGCTAATCACGGCCCATGTGGCTGCGCTGGCTGAACCTTTCGCTGATCGTGCTTTTCCCGGTCGCCTGGGTCGCGCCGCTGTTGCGCGCCGGGCTGAACCTGCCGCTGCTCGGGCTGAAGGAGGTCAGCGTGCTCTCGGGCCTCTGGGCGCTGGTGCAAGAGGACGTGGTCCTCGCCCTCGTCGTGTTCCTGTTCGCGATCGTGGCGCCAGTCGTGAAGGTGGTGGGCATGGCGCTCCTCCAGTTCGGGAAGATCGGCGCACGGGCCAAGCCGGTGTTCGGCTTCCTCGGGCGGCTGGCGATGGCGGACGTGTTCCTGATGGCGCTCTATGTCGTCATCATCAAGGGCGTGGCGATGACGCGGGTCGAGGCCGGCTGGGGGCTGTATCTGTTTACCTTCTGCGTGCTGGCCTCGCTGCTGGTCACGCTGCTCGAACGCAAGCGGGTCTGAGTTTCGCGGCGGCTGACGCCGCCACGATCCGCTGGGAGGGCGCTGCCCTCCCAGACCCTCCCGAAGTATTTTCGAAACAGAGAAGAGGACGGGCGGGCGCTTGCCTCGCCGGACTGCGCGGGGCAGAAAGCGGCATGGCCAAATCCTCTGCCTCCTTCGTCTGCCAGAATTGCGGAGCGTCCACCTCCAAGTGGTCGGGGCGCTGCGAGTCCTGCGGCGAGTGGAACACCATCGTCGAAGAAAAACCGCTGTCGGCGGGGCCTGCGTCCAAGACGCTCGGGGCCGCGCGCGGGCGCAGCGTCGCGCTCACCGACCTTGCCGCCACCGAGGACCCGCCGCCGCGCACCGGGTCGGGCGTGGCGGAGTTCGACCGGGTACTGGGCGGCGGTCTGGTCCCGGCCAGCGCCGTGCTCGTGGGGGGCGATCCGGGGATCGGGAAGTCCACGCTCCTGTTGCAGGCCGCCGCCAACTTTGCCCGCAAGGGGCTGAAAACGCTCTACGTTTCCGGGGAGGAGGCAAGCGCGCAGGTGCGGATGCGGGCACAAAGGCTGGGGCTGGCGGATGCGCCGGTGAAGCTCGCCGCCGAGACCAACCTGCGCGATATCCTCACCACGCTGGAGAAGGAGCGTCCGGGGCTCGCCATCATCGATTCGATCCAGACGATGTGGGCTGACAATGTCGACAGCGCGCCGGGCAGCGTGAGCCAGGTGCGCGCGGCGGCCCATGAGCTCGTCACCTTCGCCAAGCGGCGCGGCATGGCCGTGATCCTCGTGGGTCACGTGACCAAGGAGGGCCAGATCGCGGGCCCGCGCGTGGTCGAGCACATGGTGGACACGGTGCTTTATTTCGAAGGCGAGCGCGGGCACCAGTTCCGCATCCTGCGCGCGGTGAAGAACCGGTTCGGACCGGCGGACGAGATCGGGGTGTTCGAAATGACCGGCGGCGGGCTGGCCGAGGTCGCCAACCCCTCGGCCCTGTTCCTGTCGGACCGGGACGAACCGGCCCCGGGCGCGGCGGTTTTCGCCGGCATCGAGGGGACGCGCCCCGTGCTCGTGGAGTTCCAGTGTCTCGTCGCCCCCTCGCCGCTCAGCCAGCCGCGACGCTCTGTGCTCGGCTGGGACGGCGGGCGGCTCGCCATGATCCTCGCCGTGCTGGAGGCGCGCTGCGGCATCCCCTTCGCCGGGCTCGACGTCTATCTCAACGTCGCCGGCGGGATGCGGGTGGGCGAGCCGGCTGCCGACCTCGCCGTGGCCTGCGCGCTCCTGTCGGCGCGCGAGGATGTGGCGATCCCCCGCGACACGGTGGTTTTCGGTGAAATCTCGCTGTCCGGCGCCCTGCGCCCGGTGGGCCAGACCGAAAACAGGTTGAAAGAGGCGCAAAAACTTGGTTTCACAAGCGCCATCGCGCCCGCGCGATCGAAAGCCGGCGAAAAGCCGGGGCTTGCATTGAAATCGTACGCGGATCTGGCGGGGTTCGTTGGGGACATGTTCGGCGCGGGATGAGCGCCTCGCACAGAGGGACGGATACATGGATGGGTTCACGATTGTCGACGGGATCGTCGCGCTGGTCATCCTCGTCTCGGCCATCCTCGCCTATTCGCGCGGCTTCGTGCGCGAAGGCATGGCGATCGTGGGCTGGGTCGCGGCGGCGGTCATCGCCTATCTCTTCGCGCCCCGCTTCGTGCCGCTCATCAAGGAAATCCCGGTCCTGCGCGATTTCATCGCCGAAAGCTGCGAACTCTCCGTGATCGCCTCTTTCGCCGGTGTGCTCGCGCTCGCTCTCGTGGTCGTGTCGCTCTTCACCCCGCTGTTTTCCAGCGTGATCCAGCGCTCGGCACTCGGCGGCGTGGACCAGGCTCTGGGCTTTGTCTTCGGCGTGCTCCGGGGCATCCTCCTCGTCGCCGTGGCGCTCATCGTCTACGACAACGTGGTGACCTCGGACACCATTGCGGCGGTGGACAATTCGCGCACCGCCAAGGTGTTCGCCCGCTCGACCGACAACCTGAACGAGCAGATCCCGGACGACGCGCCGGGTTGGATCGTCGCACGGTACGAAGAGCTGGTGTCCACCTGCACCGCAGATGCGCCGGTCACGGTCGAGTAAGCACGCGGGACATATATTCGTTACATTCGGCGCCGCGCCCCGTGACAGGCGCGGCCCCCTCCTCTAAAGAGGGGGCATTCCGCCACCGGATTCGGACCTGCTGCCCATGTCTGCTGCTCGCCAGCCCGCCATGCCGCCCGCGCACCCCTTCGACTTTGACGCCACTGGCGACGAGGACAAGCTGAAAGAGGAGTGCGGGGTTTTCGGCGTTCTCGGCCTTGCCGATGCCGCCAACTTCGTGGCCCTCGGGCTTCACGCACTGCAACACCGGGGCCAGGAGGCCGGCGGCATCGTCGCCCACGATCCCGAGCACGGGTTCAACTCCGCCCGCCGGTTCGGCTACGTGCGCGACAACTTCACCAAGCAGTCGCTGATGGAGACGCTGCCCGGGCCCCTGTCGATCGGGCATGTGCGCTATTCCACCGCCGGGTCCAAGGGCGCGGTGATCCGCGACGTGCAGCCGTTCTTCGGGGAGTTCTCGATGGGCGGCGCGGCGATTGCCCATAACGGCAACATCACCAACGCGAACGAGCTTCGCCGCGAGTTGATCGAACGCGGCTCGATCTTCCAGTCGTCGAGCGATTCCGAGTGCATCATTCACCTGATGGCGCGGAGCCTTCAGAAGCACGCCGCCGAACGGCTCGAGGATGCGCTGCGCCGCGTCGAAGGCGCGTTTTCCATCGTCGCGATGACGCGCACCAAGCTCATCGGCGTGCGTGACCCGCTGGGCGTGCGCCCGCTCGTGCTGGGTCAGCTTGGCGACGGCTGGGTTCTGTCGTCCGAGACCTGCGCGCTCGACATCATCGGCGCCAAGTTCGTGCGCGAGATCGCGCCGGGCGAAATGGTGGTCATCACCGAGAAGGGCGTCGAGAGCCGCCAGCCGTTCCGGCCCCAGAAACCCCGGTTCTGCATCTTCGAACACGTTTATTTCTCGCGCCCCGATTCGATCATCGGGGGCCGCTCTGTCTACGAGACGCGCCGCCAGATCGGGGTGGAGCTCGCGAAGGAAAACCCGGTGGATGCCGACCTCGTCTGCCCCGTGCCGGATTCGGGCACGCCTGCCGCCATCGGGTTCGCCGCCGAGAGCGGGATCGAGTTCGGGCTGGGCATCACCCGCAACCAGTACATGGGCCGGACTTTCATCGAGCCGACAGAACAGATCCGCAACATGGGCGTGCGGCTAAAGCTGAACGTGAACCGGGCGCTGATCGAGGGCAAACGCGTGATCCTCGTCGACGATTCGGTGGTGCGCGGCACCACCAGCCGCAAGATCAAGGACATGATCCTCGACGCCGGGGCCAAGGAGGTTCATTTCCGCATCGCGAGTCCGCCGACCGCCTGGCCCTGCTTTTACGGCGTCGACACGCCGGAGCGTGAGAAGCTGCTGGCCGCGAACATGAGCGAGGACGAGATGTGCGCCCATCTCGGGGTCGACAGCCTCAAGTTCATCACGCTCGACGGGCTCTACCGGGCCGTGGGCGAAGCGGCGGGGCGCGACCCGGATGCGCCGGCCTATTGCGACGCCTGTTTCTCGGGTGAATACCCGGTGGCCCCGCGCGACATGCTCAACAAGGGGTTCGAGCTCAAGACAGCGGCGGAATAACGCCGCTTTCCGCGATCCGGCACTCACGAAAAAAGGGGTGTCGGCGGGTTTTTGCCGCGTTGCAGCATGATGGTCGGCCATTCCCGGCCCATCGCGAAACCGCCCTCTTTCCCCCATAATGAACCTGTTGTTTACCCCGCGCCGCTAGTTTTGTGCGAGGCCCACTCCCTCGCCGATCAGAGGTGACATCATGGCAGAACCCAACGCGACCCCCACAGGGGCCGGGACCAGTAACTTCGTGGCGCGGAATGCGACCAAGACGGACGAGATCCGGCTGGACCAGGTCCAGCTCATCGGCATCGCTGGCAAGCCCGACGACATGAGCGCGCTGTTTCGCATGGCGCGGGGCGAGATCATGCGGGTCAGGGTCGGCGAGCGCAGCCAAATCGGCCTCATCTACGAGATTTCCGAGGCGGGCGTGGTCGTCACCCGCTCCAACGGCAACTCGATCTTCATCCCGCCGATCCCGGTGGGCTGAGGCAACGCGGGCGGCGCGGGGAACTTTCGCGAGACGGCCGAACCTTTGGCCGTTTCCCCGGCCGGTCAGCCGCCCGTTTTCCACGCCACCCACGACGAACGGAACAAGGTGCGGATGGGCGCAACGATGCTGACGGCGTCCCAAGACTTTGCGGGCGTTGCCCTCACCGCTCCCCTGCCCGGCTGTCTTCTCGCCCCCCACTCGCGCCGAGGCTGGACGCAATCGCCTGACCCGTGGCAGCATCGCGCATGTATTCCGGTCCAACGCTACCGCGCGCGTTTCTCCTCTCCCTCCTCGTCACGACCCCCACGTTCGGCGAGGTGATGGACATATCGCTCACCCCGACGCCGTGGGGGTCGCAGATCATCCGAACCGAAGCGACGACCCCCATGGACACCGCCCTGCCGGGCACATGGCGGCTGATCCGTATCAGCGATGGCACGCGCCGGGACGTCCCTGTCGTCGATGCTACCCTCACCGTCGGGAGCGACGGGCGCTTCGCGATGGATTACAGCACCGCCCGCCTCCCCGGCGGACCGATGGCAGAGGGCGTGACGCTCGAGCTTGACGGCGTGACGCATGAGATCGCACCGCCTGCCGACATGGCGGTTCCGGGGGGCTGCTCCGGCGAGGCCACGTTCACGGGTCTGGTACCCGGCGTCCTATGGATCGCGCATGACGAGGACCCGGACACCCAAGCGCTGCGCGAGGCGGAGACGATCACCGGGAATGGCGAGGTCAACCTCGACGCGTTGGAGAACATCGGCACGATCCCCGGCGTGACCACGCGCCTCGTCCTGTCGACCGACCGAGAGGCGGCGCAAACGCCCACCATGACCTGCGAGGGGGCCGGAATCGCGACCAAGGTCACAGCCGGCCCGCCCTTCGGCTTCATCCCCGGCGCCTATCCTTATGCGCTGAACGAATCCCACGACATCCTTATCATCCAGATGCCCGGTCCGGCGGGGTCGATGACCACCTTCGTCTTCGTCCCGGATTGAGGCGCCGCGCCCACTGGACAGCCCCGGTCGCGGATGAGATACCGCGACCGACCCCAAGCGGAGTGTGACATGCCCGACAAGATCGCCCTCATCACCGGCGCCTCGCGTGGCCTTGGCGCGGCGCTCGCCGTGGAACTGGCCCCCACCCACCACATCGTCGCCGTGGCCCGCACCACCGGCGCGCTGGAGGAGCTGGACGACAGGATCAAGGCGGTCGGCGGCGAAGCGACGCTGGCCCCGATGGATGTCACCAATACCGACGCGATGGCGCAGTTGTGCCGCGCGATTCACGACCGCTGGGGAAAGGTCGACCTCTGGGCGCACACGGCCGTGGAAGCCCAGCAGCTCATGCCCGCCGCGCATGTCGCGCTGGCCGAGAAGGACTGGGCGAAATCCATCGCGGTGAACCTCGACGCCACCGCCCGGCTCATCGCCTATGTCGCGCCGCTACTGGGCGAGGACGGGACCGCCGCGTTTTTCCACGACGACCACGCGGGCGAGAAGTTCTTCGGGGCCTACGGCGCCACGAAGGCGGGGCAGATGGCGCTCGCCCGCAGCTGGCAGGCCGAGAGCGCCAAGCTCGGCCCGAAGGTGCACATCCTGTCGCCCAGACCGCTGGCAAGCGCGATGCGCGCCCGGTTCCACCCCGGAGAGGACCGCACGGCGCTCGCCAAGCCTTCGGACGAGGCGAAACGGCTGTTGCCGGAACTCCTCGGCTAGTCACGACACCGCGCGCCGCCTTGTGGGTGCGCCCCGCCTGACCTATTGAAAGAGGCAGGTTAGGCGGGGGCGACATGCGTATTCTCATCACCAACGACGATGGCATCAACGCGCCGGGGCTCAAGGTGCTGGAGGCCATCGCACACGACGTCGCCGGGCCCGACGGAGAGGTCTGGACCGTGGCGCCGGCCTTCGAGCAGTCCGGCGTCGGCCACTGCATTTCCTACGCGCATCCGATGATGGTGGCGGAGCTCGGCCCGCGCCGGTTCGCGGCCGAAGGCAGTCCGGCGGACTGCGTGCTCGCGGGGATCGGAGACATCCTGCCAGAGCCGCCCGACCTGATCCTGTCCGGGGTGAACCGGGGCAACAACGCCGCCGAGAACGCGCTCTACTCCGGCACGCTGGGGGGCGCGATGGAGGGGGCACTCCAGGGGCTGCCGGCGATCGCGCTGTCGCAGTTCCTTGGTCCGCGCAACATCGACCTCGACGACATGTTCGAAGCCGCCGCCGCCCATGGGGCCGAGACGGTCCGCGCGCTTGTCGACCGTGCGCCTTGGCAGGAAACCGCCGACTACCGGCTGTTCTACAACGTGAATTTCCCGCCCGTCCCGGCCGCCGATGTGAAGGGGATCCGGGCCGCCGCGCAGGGCTGGCGCGAGGACACGTTCTTCGGAACCGAGCCGACTCTGTCGCCCTCCGGCCGCCGCTTCATCTGGATCAAGGGCGGGCCGCAGCACCGGCCCACGGCGCCGGGGACGGACGCGGCGATCAACCTCGACGGCTATATCTCGGTGACGCCGATGCGGGCTGACCTGACCGCCCACGACGCGCTTGGCGACCTGGAGCGCGCGCTGGCATGAGCGATCCCAACGACCCCGTTGCCGCCCGCAAGATGCAGTTCCTGTTTCACCTGCGCTCCAAGGGCGTCACGAATACCCGTGTTTTGAACGCGATGGAGGCCATCGACCGGGGTCTGTTCGTGCGCGGCGTCTTTGCCGAACGCGCCTACGAGGACATGCCGCTCCCCATCGCGAGCGGCCAGACGATCAGCCAGCCCTCCATCGTCGGGCTGATGACGCAGGCGCTCGACGTGCAGGCGCGCGACAAGGTTCTGGAGGTCGGGACCGGCTCCGGCTACCAGGCCGCGATCCTTGCCAAGCTCGCGCGCCGGGTCTACACCGTGGACCGTCACCGGGGCCTCGTGCGCGATGCGCGGGCGGTCTTCGACGAACTCGGGCTGCACACGATCACCGCGATCACGGGCGACGGAAGCTTCGGCCTGCCCGAACAGGCGCCCTTCGACCGCATCATCGTGACCGCCGCAGCCGAGGACCCGCCGGGCCCCCTATTGGCTCAACTGGCCGTTGGCGGTATCATGGTGCTGCCGGTGGGACAGTCGGACCACGTGCAGAGCCTCATCAAGGTGACACGGGGCGAGGACGGGTTCGACTACGAAGAAATCCTTCCGGTGCGTTTCGTGCCGCTTGTGGAAGGTCTGGGGCAAGACTAAAGCGGCCAGGGCAGAAGACCCGGAGACACGGGTCCGGACAAGAAGGCGGCAGTCATGGATTTTTCGATGTGTTCGGTGATGCGCGGAGCGCGGATGCTGGTCTTGGGGACGAGCGTTCTCGCCCTCGGGGCCTGTGCCAGTTCGTCTGGCCGCCAGCTCGATCTGGATTTCGACCTGCGCGGGCTGGGGAACGGCTTCTCCACGGCAGACGCGGCGCGACAGGCGCGCACGGAGGCGCGACCGCAACCGGACGCGCGCGGCATCATCTCCTACCCGACCTACCAGGTCGCGGTAGCGCGCGACGGCGACACGCTGAGCACGCTGGCGAGCCGGGTGGGCATCTCCGAGGCGGAACTCAGCCGCTACAACGGCCTCAACGCGGGCGCGCCGCTGCGCGCGGGCGAGATCGTTGCGCTGCCGCGCAAGGTGGGCGGGACGAGCGACGTGGACGTGACCACGCTGGCGGGCAACGCGCTCGACCGCGTCGGCCCTAACCCGCAGGGCGCGGCCAACGCGCCGAGCGCCAATTCCAGCGGGTCCGAGCCGATCCGCCACCAGGTGGTGAGCGGCGAGACCGCCTATTCCATCGCGCGTCTCTATGGCGTGTCGGTCAAGGCGCTGGCGGAATGGAACAGCCTCGACAGCGCGCTGTCGGTGCGCCAGGGCCAGTACCTTCTGATCCCGCCGAAACAGGCGCAGGCGCCGCAGCAGAGCGGCAACACGGCGCCCGGTGTGGGCACGCCGACGCCGCTCCCGCCGTCTTCGACCGCGCCGCTGCCCGAGGGCACGGGGCGCACGGCGGCCGAGGGGCCGGCCGACACGCCCTCCTCGCCCAACCTGTCCGAAAGCCGCACCTCGTCGGCCGCCATGGCCATGCCCGCGGACGGGCGAATCGTGGGCGCCTACGTGAAGGGCAAGTCGGACGGGATCGACATCGCGGCGGGCGCGGGGGCCACCGTGCGCGCGGCACAGGCCGGGACCGTGGCGGCGATCACGCGCGACACGGACCAGGTGCCGATCCTCGTCCTGCGCCACGACGGCAACTTGCTCACCGTCTACGCGGGCATCGACAACATCGCGGTGTCCAAAGGCGACAGCGTGAGCCGGGGACAGTCGATCGCCAAGGTCCGCGCGGGCGAAAACCCGGCGCTGCACTTCCAGGTGCGCCAGGGCACGTCCAGCGTAGACCCGATGCAATACCTCAACTGAGGCGGCTCATCCGAGGCTCGCGCCCCGTCTTCGCCCAGGGCGATGAGAGGGCGCAGGCCTCGAAGAGCGGTCACTCGTCGGCGCGGCCCTTGCCCAGGTGCTTGCGCAGGCGCGAGGGCGTCGACTTCGTCTTGTTCTTGTAGGGGTTCTTGTCCGCCTGGCTGCGCATGTGCAGCCGGATCGGCGTGCCCGGCATGTCGAAATCGTCGCGCAGCCCGTTGATGAGGTAGCGCGAGTAGCTGTCGGGCAGCTTTTCCGGGTTCGAGCACATCACGACGAAGCCCGGCGGCCGGGTCTTTACCTGCGTCATGTAGCGCAGTTTGATGCGCCGTCCCGAAGGGGCCGGCGGCGGATGCTGGGCGATCATCTCGGCCAGCCAGTCGTTGAGCTTGGCGGTGGAGATGCGGCGGTTCCAGACCTCGTGCGCCTTCATCACGGCCGCGTGGAGCCGGTCCAGCCCGCGCCCGGTCTTGGCCGAGATCGTCACGAGCGGCGCGCCGCGCAACTGTGGAAGCAGTCTCTCAAAGCTGTCGCGCAGGTGCTTGAGTTTCTGCTGTTTTTCCGATTCGACATCCCACTTGTTCACGGCGACCACGACCGCGCGCCCTTCGCGTTCCGCGAGATCGGCGATGCGCAGGTCCTGCTGCTCGAACGGGATCGCGGCGTCGAGGAGCACGACGACCACCTCGGCGAATTTCACCGCGCGCAGCCCGTCCGCGACGGACAATTTCTCAAGCTTTTTCTGGACTTTCGCGCGCTTCCTCATGCCCGCCGTGTCGAAGATGCGCGTGGGCGTCCCCTCCCAGTCGAAGCCGAGGGAGATGGAATCGCGGGTGATCCCGGCCTCGGGACCAGTGAGCAGGCGCTCTTCCCCGATGAGCTTGTTGATGAGGGTGGACTTGCCCGCGTTGGGGCGGCCGATGACGGCGACCTGCAGCGGCTTGTCGCGGGTCGGCACGCGGGGCTGGCCGTCTTCGACGTCCACCTCGGTCTCAGGTTCGACGCTCGGGCGCCGCGCCATTTCCTCGGCGATCGGCGCGAGGGCGGCGGCCAGTTCGCCCATCCCTTCGCCATGCTCGGCCGACAGCGCGATCGGTTCGCCCAGGCCAAGCCCCCAGGCCTCGATCATCCCCGCCTCGCCCGCGGAGCCTTCGGCCTTGTTGGCGGCGAGGATCACGTGGGCGTTCTTCTTGCGCAGGATGTCGGCGAAGATCTCGTCCGTGGGGAGCACGCCGGAGCGGGCGTCGATCAGGAAGAGGCAGGCGTCGGCCATTTCGACCGCCCGCTCGGTGAGCCGGCGCATCCGGCCCTCGAGCGAGTCGTCGGTTGCGTCCTCCAGCCCCGCCGTGTCGATCACGGTGAACCTGAGCGGACCGAGGCGCGCGTCGCCCTCGCGCAGATCGCGCGTGACGCCGGGCTGGTTGTCGACGAGCGCGAGACGGCGGCCGACGAGGCGGTTGAACAGCGTCGACTTGCCCACGTTGGGCCGCCCCACGATGGCGAGGGTGAAGGTCATGTCAGGTCTCCGGACGTGAAGGCGCCCGCATAGTCCGCTGCGCGCCTCAGCGCAAGGCCATGAGCGAGCCCTTTTCGCTGACGATATAGGCGACGCCGCCCACGATCACGGGGCGCGAGGCGGCCCCGGCGGGCAGCTCCACCGCGGCCACGAGCGCGCCGTTCGTCGGATCGAAGGCTCTCAGCATCTTGTCGCCCGAGGCGACCCAGAGCCGCCCGCCCGCGAGGGTCGGTCCGTAGCTCGGGTAGATCGCCTTGATCCGGCGCGGGTTGTCCTTGACGTAGCCCGGCAGCGGGACGCCCCAGATCCGTTCGCCGGTGGAGGCGTCGAGCCGCACGAGTTCGAGGTTGTCGCCCACCATGAAGAGCGAGCCGCCCGCGACCACCATCGGGCCGACGGCACCTTCGCGCGCGGTCCAGTGCAACTGGCCGCTGGTCGAGACGGCAACGCTCGCCCCCGCCGCGGTGCCCGCGTAGACGGTCGAGCCGGAAACGACGGGCGCGCCCGCGATCTCGTTGATCTGGGCATATGCCTTGCCGCGCCGACCGCCCTTGATCGGGACGACCCATTCGGGTTCGCCGGCCTGTGCGTTCACGCCGACGAGCGAGGTGAGTGAGAACGGCATGATGACCGTGCCGCCGGTCACCGCCGGGGCCGCGGCGCCGAGGACGCCGGGGGTCTGCGGCGTGCCGGGCAGCGTCCATTGCAGGCGCCCGTTGGACAGTGCGACCGCGTGGCCCAGGTTGTTCGTGGACATGGCATAGACGGTGTTGCCGGACACGGTCGGGGGGCCGGAGCCGGGACCGCCGAGGTCCTGCCGCCAGCGCACCGCGCCGGAGCCCGCGTCGAGCGCGACCAGCTCACCGTAGCCTGTCGTGGCCAGCACCAGCCCGTTGGCATAGGCAAGGCCGCCGCCGGAGGCCTGCCCGGCGCGTTCGCCCGGCGGAGTCAGGTCGGCGGACCAGATCGTGTCGCCGCCGGTGGTCATGCCAACCACGGTCTGGCGCGAATCCATCACGTAGACCTGGCCGCCCGCGACGACGGGTTCCGCCGTCACCTTGAACTTGCGGTTGCTGCCCTGGCCGAAGCCGGAATTGAACAGGACCTGCGGCGCGGGCGAGAACGCCACGTGGGGCGTGTTGTTCTGCGCGTTGGCCGCGGTCTGTGTCCACGAGCCGAGCGAGCTTTGACGCGGCAGGGAAACCGCGCGGCTCACGTTGGTGTTCTCGGCCGCCTCCTGTTCGGCGAAGCGGGCCGCGGCGGCTTCGCCCGCGATGGCCGGATCGGGCGAGAAGATGTTCTCGCGCTTGCCCTGAAAGATGACTTCCCGCTTGTCGCAGGCGCTCGTCGCAGCGACAGCGCCCATGAGCAGCAGCCCGATCCATCCATTCCGTGTCACGCCCGTGTCCCCCAAGCTCTGCCCGTTGTGATGCGGCGCGGATGCCCGCGCCCGCGGTCGTATGTCACTCCACCGTGCCGCCGAGCGCCACGATCAGTTGCGAAACCCGGTTGCGCAGCGCGTCCCCGGCCTCGGCATCGTCCATCAAGCCCTGCAGACGTGCAAGGGCCGCGTCGGTGTCGCCCGCGGCCACGTCGGCCAGTGCGAGCTGTTCCTCCGCCAGCACGCGAAACGGCGCGCCCGGCGCGGTCAGCGGCTCGAGCGACGCGGCCTTGTCGGCTGCACTCATGGGCGAGCCCGGCAGGAGCACGCGTTTCATCGTCGCAAGGTCGCGATAAAGCTGCGGCAGCGTGGTGTCGTTCTGGATCCCCGTGAGGATTTCGTCCGCGGTCGCCGTGTCTTCCGCCTCAGCGGCGCGGATCAGGTCGATCACCGCCGCCGCATCGCCCTCGGCGGGAACGGCGTCGAGCGCGGCAAGGCGGGCCTCGCCCCCCTCGGTCTCCATCGCGGAAAGAAGCGCGTCGCCGGTTTCCTGCGCCTGGCGGGCATCTCGGGCCTTCAGGTATTCGTTCACCGCCGCGCCGCCGACGATCACGACGACGAGCAGGATGCCGACCCAGCCCCATTTGCGGAAGAAACCGTAAAGCCGGTCACGGCGGACCTCTTCGGTCACTTCGTCGATAAAACTATCGGGATTGCTCAATCGCCCGGCCCCCAGCCATTTCTCGCGTCGGTTTTGCCCACTTCTTTACCGGAAAGCCGCGACCTTTGCCAAGGGGCGCGGCAAAAGTGATCCAATCCCACTTCAAACGCGGATAGGCAGTGACGGAAGCCTTGTTGCACGGGGCCCACGCCTTTATCTGACGTTATTGTACGATCCGGGACAGCGAGACGACATGCGACCCATTCCCATCCTGACGGCGCTCCTTACGGTCGCGCTTCTGTTCATGCTGGTTTTCCAGCGTGACATGGTGCGTGAATTCGTGGGCGGCGATGCCCCCGCGCAGGCTCAGGCCGAGGTGGAGACGCCGCCCGCCGAGGACACGCGGACGCAGCTCGTATCCGTGGTGGCGATGCGCTCCAGCGCGCAGGAGATCGACAGCGCCGTGGTGGTGCGGGGCGAGACCGAGGCCACGAGGCAGGTGGATCTCATGTCCGAAGCCTCGGGCCGGGTCGTGAACGCGCCGGTCGCCAAGGGCGACGCCGTCGAAGAAGACGACCTGATCTGCGAACTGGCGCCCGGCACGCGCGAGGTCGCGCTGAAACAGGCCGAGGCGCAGCTGGCCGAAGCGCGGCAGAACCTCAACGCCGCCGAGCGGCTGTCGGAAGGCGGGTTCGCCGCCGAGAATCGGGTGCTCTCCGCCCGCTCCGCGTTCGAAAGCGCGCAGGCGGCCGTGGAGCAGGCCGAGGCGGCGCTCACGGACCTCGAGATTCGCGCGCCCTTCGGTGGCATCCTCGAGGACGACACTGCAGAGATCGGCGCCCTCCTCCAGCCCGGCGCGCTGTGTGCCACCATCGTGCAGCTCGACCCCCTGAAGCTCGTGGGTTACGTGGCCGAGGCGGATGTGAACCGGGTGTCGATGGGCGCGCAGGTCGGCGCGCGGCTCGCCACCGGTGAGCAATTGCTGGGCAGGGTCACCTTCATCGGGCGTGCCGCCGACCCCGTGACGCGCACCTTCCGCGTCGAGGCGGAGGTGGCCAATCCCGACCTCGCCATCCGCGACGGCCAGACCGCCGAGATCCTCATCGCCTCCGCAGGCCGCACCGCGCACCTGCTGCCGCAGTCCGCACTCACCCTCAACGACGCGGGCGACCTGGGCGTGCGGGTGGTGGATGACGAGAACGTGGCGCGCTTCAACGAGGTGGAGCTGGTGCGCGACTCGACCGATGGCGTCTGGGTCGCGGGTCTGCCGGACGAGGCCGCCGTGATCGTGGTCGGACAGGATTATGTAACCGACGGCGTCCCGGTCGAGCCCACGTTTAGGGAGTCAGGCACATGAGCGGCGTCGTCGACTGGGCGGCCTCCCGCGCGCGGATGGTGATCGCGTTCATCACGCTGTCACTCGTCGCCGGGATCGCCGCCTATGTCGGCCTGCCGAAAGAGGGCGAGCCGGATATCGAGATTCCGGCCCTCTTCGTCTCGGTCCCCTTCCCGGGCATTTCCGCCGAGGACAGCGAAAACCTCCTCGTTCGTCCGATGGAACAGGAGCTCGCCGATATCGACGGGCTCAAGACCATGACCGGCACGGCGGCGGAGAACTACGCGGGCCTCGCGCTCGAGTTCGAGTTCGGCTGGGACCGGACCAAGGTCATCGCCGACGTGCGCGACGCGATGAACGCTGCCGAAGCAAAGTTCCCGGATGGTGCGGACAAGTACACGGTCAACGAGATCAACTTCTCGGAATTCCCCATCGTCGTCATCAACTTCACCGGCCCGGTGCCCGAACGCACGCTGATCCGGCTGGCGCGCGAGATGCAGGACGAGATCGAGGGGATCGAGCCCGTGCTCGAAGCCCAGCTTACCGGCGCGCGCGACGAGATGATGGAGGTGCTGATCGACCCCCTGAAACTCGAAGCCTACAACGTGACGGCCGGCGAGCTGATCCAGGTGGTCACGAACAACAACCAGCTTATCGCGGCCGGCCAGGTCACGACGCCCACCGGCGCGACCTCGATCAAGATCCCGTCCTCCTTCGACGACGTCCAGGACATCTACACCCTGCCCGTCAAAGTGAACGGCGACCGGGTCGTGACGCTCGGCGACCTCGCCGAGATCCGGCTGGCATTCGAGGACCGGGCCGGCACGGCGCGCTTCAACGGCGACAGCACGGTCGCGCTGCAGGTGGTCAAGCGCAAGGGTTTCAACCTGATCGACACCGTCGCGACGGTGAAGGAGGTCGTGCGCGACGCGCAGTCCGAGTGGCCCGAGGACCTGCAACAGGCCGTCGAGGTGCGGTTCTCCAACGACCAGAGCCACGTGATCGATTCCATGGTGAGGCAGCTCGAAGGATCGGTCATCACCGCCATCGCGCTCGTCATGATCGTGGTCCTCGCCTCGCTCGGGATGCGCTCGGCCCTGCTCGTGGGCTTCGCGATCCCGACCTCGTTCCTCCTCACCTTCGCGCTCTTCGCCGTGCTGGGCGTGGCGATCAACAACATCGTCATGTTCGGCCTGATCCTCGCCGTGGGGATGCTCGTCGACGGGGCCATCGTGGTCGTGGAATACGCCGACAAACGCATCTCCGAGGGCGTGGGGCCGATGTCGGCCTATACCGAGGCGGCCAAGCGGATGTTCTGGCCGATCATCTCGTCCACAGCGACGACGCTCTGCGCCTTCCTGCCCATGCTGTTCTGGCCCGGCATTCCGGGCGAGTTCATGGGGATGCTGCCGCGCACGCTGATCTACGTTCTGACCGCCTCGCTGCTGGTCGCGCTGATCTACCTGCCCGTCATGGGCGGTGTCGCGGGCCGGATGTCGCGCGGGCTGGAACGCGCCTCTCACGGGCTGCGCCCCCTGCCCTGGGTCCTGCGCGCGGCCCTGGTCCTGGCCTCGGTCGGGTTCCTCTTCGTCTCGGCGATGCAGATCGCCAACCCGGACTACCTCTTCGGCGCGGGCAAAAACCCGCTCGACGGCGCGCTGGCGATGATCCCCGGCGGCGTGATGTTCATCGTCGCCGCCCTCGTCACCACCGTCCTGCTCGACGCCGCCAAGCCGCAGCGCAAACCCAAGAAGCCGTCGGGCACCTACCGGCGCACGGGATTCGGCGTGGTCATCAACGCCATCGTCGGCAACCCGGTCATGCCGCTCGTCACCATCGGCCTCGTCATGGCGCTCATCGCCGGGATCGGCATGGACTACGGGCGCAACAACAACGGTGTCGATTTCTTCGCCGACACCGCGCCGGAACAGGCCATCGTCTATGTCCGCGGCCGCGGCAACCTGTCGATCGAGGAAAAGGACGACATGGTGCAGCGGGTCGAGGAGGTCGTGCTCGCGATCCCCGGCGTGAAGAACGCCTTCGCCTTCGCCGGTGAGGGCGGGCTGAACCAGAACACCGGCGGCGCGGCCGGTCCGCGCGACACCATCGGTCAGGTCCAGATCGAGATCGCGACGTTCGAGGAGCGCCCCTCCTACACGGTCGAGGACAAGCTCCTCGGCATCATCCCCTACACCCGCACGATCCGCGACGAGGATTACGACGGCAAGGTCGTGGTGGAGCGGCTGAAGGAAGAGCTCGCGAAGATCCCCGCGATCCCGACCGAGGTCGCGGCCATCGCGGGCGGCCCCGCCTCCACGAAGCCCGTGAACCTGCGGCTCAAGGGCGACGACTGGGACACCCTGCTCGCCGCGACCGAAGAGACGCGCACGTATTTCGAGGGGCTGCCCGGCCTCGCGCAGATCGAGGACACCCGCCCCCTGCCCGGCATCGACTGGGAACTCGACATCGACGTCGAGGAGGCCGGACGCTACGGCACCGACGTCGCTACCGTGGGCGGCATGGTGCAACTCGTCACCACCGGCCTGCTCCTCGATACCATGCGCCTCGATGGCAGCGACGAGGAAATCGAGATCCGCGTGCGCTTCCACGAGGAGGACCGCGTCCTCTCTACCCTCGACACGCTCAAGGTCCGCACGCAGCAGGGGCTCGTCCCCCTGTCCAACTTCGTGGAACGCGAGGCGGTGCCGACGCTGGCCCAGATCGACCGGATCGACCAGTCGCGCTATTTCGACGTGAAGGCGGCGGTGGACCCCGGTCTCGTCGTGCTCACCGACCCGGCGGGCGAGACGCGCACTCTCCCGGTGGCGGAGGCCGACCGGATCATCGACGCGGCCGCCAACCCGGACGACTACAGCAAGACGCCCGTCACCTCGACCGAACGGATCGAACGGATCACCGATTGGCTCGAGGCGGGCAACCTGCCCACCGGCATCGACTACGAATGGGCGGGCGACTTCGCCGACCAGTCCGAATCCACCGCCTTCCTCGGCCAGGCCTTCGCAGGCGCGCTGTTCCTGATGTTCATCATCCTGCTCGCCCAGTTCAACTCGTTCTACAACGCGGTTCTGGTGCTCCTCGCCGTGGTGCTCTCCACCGCAGGCGTGCTGTTCGGCATGCTGGTGATGGGGCAGTCCTTCTCGGTCATCATGACCGGCACGGGGGTGGTCGCGCTCGCCGGGATCGTGGTGAACAACAACATCGTGCTGATCGACACCTACCAGGAATACGCGCGCTACATGCCGCGCATCGAGGCGATCACGCGCACGGCCGAAAGCCGCATCCGCCCGGTGCTCCTGACCACCATCACGACGATGGCGGGCCTCGCGCCGATGATGTTCGGCCTGTCCTTCGACTTCATCAACGGCGGCTACTCGGTGAACGCCCCGACCGCGCTCTGGTGGGTGCAACTCGCCACCGCCGTGGTCTTCGGTCTCGGTATCGCGACGATCCTCACCCTCGTCTTCACACCCTCCATGCTGGCTATGCGCGTCTGGGTCGGCGTTGGCGCCTACCGCAGCTTCGCGGGGCTGAAGTCGATGACCTGGGGCCGCGGCTCGCGCACCGCCCGCGACCTCGCGCTCCAGAAACAGGCGAAGAAGACGAAGGTGGACGAGTTCGTCTGGGACTTCGACCAGCCGGCGATCGAGGAAGACGACGGGGACGAAACCCCCACGGCGGACGAGCTCGACTACCTCCTCACCGCCCGCCGGTCGGCCGGCGACGGGATCGACGCGGACGTGGCGCAAGAGCAGGACGCCGACGACACAGCCGACGCGGAGCCCAAGCCGGGCCCCGATATCAAGGCCGCCGAGTAACCGCGCCCCTCTTCTCTGTTTCTCAAATACTTCGGGAGGTCTGGAGGGCTGGCCCTCC
>CAXRHZ010000019.1:0-23066 GCA_964230745.1 Maritimibacter sp.
GGCCCCCCCCCCCCCGACCCGCTGGGGGAGGCCAGCCTCCCCCAGACCCCCTCCGGGATATTTATGAACCGAAGAAGGGGTCAGCGTTTCTCGTGAAAAAACGACTTGAGGAGCGTCTCAGCTTCGGCTGCCGCGATCCCATCGTAGACTTCGGGCACGTGGTGACACTGGGGGTGGCTGAAGACCCGCGAGCCGTGCACCGTACCACCCGATTTGGGGTCCGAGGCGCCGTAGTAGAGGCGGCGAATACGGGCGAAGGAGATGACGGAGGCGCACATCGGGCAGGGTTCGAGCGTCACGTACAAGTCGTGATCTGGCAGCCGCTCCGAGCCTGCGGCGGCGCAAGCCGCGCGGATGACCAACGTTTCGGCATGCGCGGTCGGGTCGCTCATCTCGCGCGTTCGGTTGCCGTCCCGCGCGACGATTTCCCCCCCCGGACCGACCAGAACGGCACCCACCGGCACCTCGCCGCGGACGGCGGCGGCGCGCGCCTCGTCCAATGCTGCATCCATGTATGAGCGAAAGCCGGTCATGTCCCTTATTCGCGCGGGCCGCGTCGCTGGACAAGGGCCGACGCGCACCCTATCCGGGGATCATGACGGACAAGACCCCTCCCGGCGACCGGATCGCCAAGGTGCTCTCACGCGCGGGCGTCGCCTCGCGCCGGGAAGCCGAACGCATGATCGAGGCGGGACGGGTGAGCGTGAACGGCAAGGTGATCGACAGCCCCGCATTGAACGTCACGGCCCGCGACAAGATCACCGTGGACGGCAAGCCTGTCGAGGAGCCCGAAGCCCCGCGCCTCTGGCTCTATCACAAGCCCACCGGGCTCGTGACCACCGAGCGCGACGAAAAGGGCCGCGAGACGGTCTTCGACAAATTGCCCGAAGACATGCCGCGGGTAATGAGCGTCGGGCGGCTCGACTTGAATTCCGAAGGGCTCCTGCTCCTCACAAACGACGGCGGGATCAAGCGCAAGCTGGAACTGCCCTCGACCGGCTGGGTCCGCAAATACCGCGTGCGCGTGAACGGCAAGCCGGAGGAGGCGACGCTCGAAAAGCTGCGCAAGGGGATCACCGTCGGCGGAGAGCGGTTCCAGGGCATGTCGGTCACGCTCGACCGCCAGCAGGGCGCGAACGCCTGGCTCACGGTCGGCCTGCGTGAAGGCAAGAACCGCGAAATCCGGCGCGCGATGGAGGCTGTCGAGTTGACCGTGAACCGGCTCATCCGCATCTCCTATGGCCCCTTCCGTCTGGGCGAGCTCAAGGCGGGCGCCGTGGAGGAGGTCAAGGGCCGCGTCCTGCGCGAACAGCTGGGCCTCGAAGCGCCTCAGGACCCGACAGGAACGGCGAAGAAGACGCCCGTGCGCCGCCGAAAGCCCCAGCGCAAACGCTGAACTCTTCTCTGTTTCCAAGAAACCTCGGGGGTGGAATGCATTTGCCTGCAAATGCATTCAAGGGGGCTGGCCCCCTGCCGCGCGTGCCTGCCAGAGGCAGGGATGCGCAAGTCATGCGCGGGCGCCAGCCCGCACCTTTCCGTCGCGGGCCGCAATCGGCAAGGTTCCCCGCCTTTTGGGGAATCAACTGGCCGGGAGGCGGTATCACCCCTATATCTGTCTCCAGTCATGGGAATTTCCGGCCGAGGGGGTCGATGTGTCCGGTTCCGGTTTGCAGAAGCTGTCCTACGTGCTTCTCCTCGCGCTCATCCTGTATGTCGCGATCACGGGGGGTGGCTGATGGCCCAGCGCTACGGCGGGAAATACAGCCCGGACGGGTCGGACAAGGGCGCCGCCACGCCCGCACGCAATCCGTTCGAGGGTCAGACGCGCTCACGCGCCGGGGGACGGGTGAACGTCCTGTTCCTCCTGCCGCTGCCGCTCGCCATTTCGGCCTTCTTCCTCGACCCCGCCGGACTTGCGATGCGGCTCGTCGCCTTCGGGCTTCTCATACTCGCAGCCTGGCTCACCCGCGAAGGGGTGCTCGCGCACGAGGCTTATGACGCGCGCAAGATCGCGCGTCGGCCGGCCGCGCCGCGCAAGATCCTGGGCTCCGTCACGACCGGTCTAGGCCTCGCCCTCGCGGGCTTCGTGGGCGGCGGCGTGGTGAACGCGGCGATCTTCGGCGTGCTGGGTGCAGCGCTTCATTTCATGGCTTTCGGCCCCGACCCCCTCAAGAACAAGGGGATGGAGGGAGTCGACGAATACCAGACCGACCGCGTGGCCCGCGCCGTGGGCGAGGCCGAGAAGCTTCTCGCGGCGATGAAGGACGCGATCGGACGTGCCCGCGACCGCGAGCTCGAGCGGCGGGTCGACAGCTTTCAGGCCACCGCGCGCGCGATGTTCCGCACGATCGAGGACGATCCGCGCGACCTCACCCAGGCGCGCAAGTACCTGACCGTCTACCTGATGGGGGCGCGGGACGCGACGGTGAAGTTCGCCGATATCTACAGCCAGTCGCGCAACGCCGAGGCGCGCGCGGATTACGTGCGCCTTCTCGACGATCTGGAGCAGAATTTCACCGCGCGGACACAAAAGATGCTTACCGACGATCGCGCCGACCTCAACATCGAGATCGAGGTGTTGCGGGAGCGGTTGGCACGCGAGGGCGTAGTGAGTCACTAGGACGGGGACGGAATGATGGACGACAAGACATACAAGACTGCGGAGACGGATGTGAAAGAGGTCGAAGACGTGACGGCGGTGGTCCTGCGCGAACCCTCCTCGGCGCTCGTGCCGCTGGAAACCGCGGACGCGGCGCAGAAGACCGAGATCACGAAGCGGATGGACGAGCTCGACATGGGCAACACCCAGTCGATCATCGAATTCGGCTCGGCCGCGCAGTCGGAGATCCAGACCATCAGCCAGGAAATGCTGACCGGCGTGCGCAACAAGGACCTCGGGCCTGCGGGCGATTCCCTGCGCGATATCGTCACCACGATCCGCGGCTTTTCCGTCTCCGAGCTCGACATGCGCCGCAAGCGCACGTTCTGGGAGCGCATCATCGGCAAGGCGGCGCCGGCGGCCAAGTTCGCCGCGCGCTATGAAACCGTTCAGGACCAGATCGACCGGATCACCGACAGCCTGCTCAAGCACGAGCATGTCCTGCTCAAGGACATCAAGTCGCTCGACAAGCTCTACGAGAAGACGCTGGAGTTCTACGATGAGCTGGCGCTCTACATCGCCGCGGGCGAAGCCAAGCTCAAGGAGCTCGACGAGACGACCATCCCCGCCAAGGAAAAGGAGGTCGACGCGGCCCCCGAGGAGCAGGGCGTCATCAAGGCCCAGGAACTGCGCGACCTGCGCGCCGCGCGCGACGACCTCGAACGGCGGGTCCACGACCTCAAGCTCACGCGTCAGGTGACGATGCAGTCGCTGCCCTCCATCCGGCTGGTACAGGAGAACGACAAGAGCCTCGTGACCAAGATCAACTCGACGCTCGTGAACACCGTTCCGCTGTGGGAGACGCAGCTGGCGCAGGCGGTCACAATCCAACGCTCGGCCGAGGCGGCCGCGGCGGTGAAGGAGGCCAACGACCTCACCAACGAACTGCTCACCTCCAACGCCAAGAACCTGCGCGAGGCCAACAAGGTCGTGCGCCAGGAGATGGAGCGCGGCGTGTTCGACATCGAGGCGATCAAGACCGCTAATGCCGAGCTCATCGCGACCATCGAGGAAAGCCTCCAGATCGCGGACGAGGGCAAGGCCCGGCGCGCGGCGGCGGAAGAAGAACTGGTCAAGATGGAAGGCGAGCTGAAGGATACGCTCGCCTCGGCCAAGGCCCGCGGCACGGGCTCCGGGCACAACATGGGCGAAGCGGTACCGATTTGATTTTGAACAAGACCCTCCTCCCCGCCGTGCTGGTCGCGGCGGGCTTTTTGTCCGGCTGCGACGTGCCGGGGTCCGGGGCCGTTGAAACGGCGCCGAGCCCTCTGCCACGCCCGGACACCGATGGCGTGCCCGAAGCGGACGGACTGTCGCCCGAACTCGTTTCCTACTACGGTCGGCTACAGCGCGGATTGCTTGCGCAGGGCCTCCTGCGCACCGACGGCGGCGGACCGGACGCGCCATTTACCGCGCGCGACCTCACCCGCAACTTCCTGCGCATCGCGTTCTATGAGGAATATGCCGATCAGGGCGGCACGCTGGTCGCCCGCGAAAGCGCGTCCAAGCTGCACCGCTGGAACAAGCCGGTGCGCCTGACGCTCGAATTCGGCCCCTCGGTGAGCCCGTCCAAGCGCACTCGTGACTCGAACGAACTCGCCAGTTTCGCAAGTCGCCTTGCACGCGTGACGGGGCACCCGGTTTCGGTGTCGCGCGGCGGGAACTTCCACGTCTTCATCGTGTCGGAGAGCGAGCGACGCGGGCTGGAACGGCGGCTGCGCCAGATCATGCCGAATATCTCGCGCACCGCGCTGAACACGGTCATCGACCTGCCGCAGTCCACATATTGCCTCGCCTTCGCGACCGATCCCGAACAGAACGGGACCTACAATCAAGCCGTCGCGATCATCCGGGCGGAGCATCCCGACCTCTTGCGCGCCTCCTGCATCCAGGAGGAAGTGGCGCAGGGCCTGGGCCTTTCCAACGACTACCCGCTCGCCCGCCCGTCGATTTTCAACGACGACGAAGAATTCGGGTTGCTCACCACGCATGACGAATATCTTCTAAAGATGCTCTACGATCCGCGCCTGCGCCCCGGCATGACCGAGGACGAAGCCCGGCCCATCGTGGAACGGATCGCCGCGGATTTGATGAGCGGCACTTCATAGGGGAACAGCCATGGGTATTTTCGATTTCCTGACAGGCGAATTCATCGACGTCATTCATTGGGTCGACGACACGCGCGACACGATGGTCTGGCGGTTCGAGCGCCACGGCCACGAGATCAAGTACGGCGCCAAGCTCACGGTCCGCGAAGGACAGGCGGCGGTCTTTGTCCACGAGGGGCAGCTGGCGGACGTGTTCACGCCGGGGCTCTACATGCTCGAGACCAACAACATGCCGATCCTGACGACGCTCCAGCACTGGGACCACGGGTTCAAGTCGCCGTTCAAGTCCGAGATCTACTTCGTCAACACGACCCGGTTCACCGACCTCAAGTGGGGCACGAAGAACCCGATCATGTGCCGCGACCCGGAGTTCGGCCCGGTCCGCATCCGCGCCTTCGGCACCTACGCCGTGCGCGTGACCGACCCGGCCAAGTTCCTTCTGGAGATCGTCGGCACGGACGGCGAGTTCACGATGGACGAGGTGAGCTTCCAGATCCGCAACATAATCGTGCAGAGCTTTTCGCGCGTGATCGCAGGTTCGGGCATTCCCGTGCTCGACATGGCCGCGAACACCCGCGAGCTGGGCGAGATGGTGGCCAAGGAAATCACCAAGATCGTCGCGGATTACGGCCTCGCGATCCCCGAATTCTACATCGAGAACATCTCGCTCCCGCCCGCCGTGGAGGAGGCCCTGGACAAGCGCACCTCGCGCGGGCTCGCGGGCAATCTCGACGAGCACATGAAGTGGTCCGCCGCCGAAGCGCTGCAAAAGGGCGGCGCGGCGTCCGAGGGCATGGGCGCGGGCATGGGCATGGGGCTCGGCATGGCGATGGCGCAGGGCGCACAGTCGATACAGGGTCCGTGGGGCGCTGCCCCGGCCAAGGCCGCCGCGCAGGCCGCACCCCCGCCCCCGCTGCCGGCCGAAAAGGTCTGGCACATCGCCGTGAACGGCGAGACGCAGGGCCCCTTCAGCCGCGCCACGATGGGGCAGAAGGCCGGGACCGGGCAAATCACCCGCGAAACGATGGTCTGGACTGCCGGTCAGGACGGCTGGATGAAAGCCGAGGATGTGGCGGACCTCGCCACGCTTTTTACGGTGATGCCGCCGCCGCCCCCGCCCGGCGTGTGATCTCGACCCGGCCGCCCCGTGTCAGTCGACGGCGAGGTCGCTGAGCATGAGGGCGCTGCGGCACCCGTCCGATGGGAAAACGTAACCGTCGTCGCGCGTCGCCGGAAAGGGGCGCGCGGGGGCGATCTGGCTTTCGCGGGCCAGTTCGCCGTCGACGCAGAGATCCTGGGCGAAGTTACCTATGTTGAAGCCGAAACCGGGATCGCCGCAATTCTCGCCGAACCCGTCCATGTTCCACGCCTGCGGCATGGTCGCCATAGGGCTGTAGACCACGAAGGCCGATTGCGCGGGCGAGAAGGTAAGGGTCCAGGTCGTCTCTTCGGTCAGTTGGCCAAGCGCCCAGCGCCCGATGGGCTCGTCGTCACGGAACCCCTCGATCACGAAGCACTGCACGTCATTCTCGCGCACCAGCGGTCCGGCGGATGCGGCGTCGAAGGCGAGCGCGCCGTGCATCACGTAGCCCCCGGCGCCTTCCCAAGTGAAGCTGTAGGCCACATCCTCCCCCCGCGCGGCGGTCGCGAGCGTGAGGATGGCGAAAGCCGCGATGAAGGGGCGAAGCATCTGCGTCATGCGCCCGACGATAGGCGGCCCGCCGGGCGATGCAACAGGGGCACGCGCCGGATCGCCGGTTTGCGCGGGCGGGACCGCGTGCTAGGTCTTTCGCGAACCCGCCGACCCAGCCTGCCGCGAGCCGTGACGATGCCCCGATCCGCCCTGCCCCGCCCGCCATTAGGAACCCGCCAATGACTCGCGTCGCCCGGATGCCGGGGTGCGGTAACAGCCCCAAGTCTCAGCGCGCCGAGGAGATCGCGCTCGCCCTCATGGGTGTCGGCGCGCTGGAATCGACGATGCTGGCCGAAGGCGCCTCCTGGGACAGGTTCGGCACCGGCATCACCGGGCGCGACGCCATTGCCGGGGCCCTGCGCGACACGCCACGCCACGACTGGATCGAAATTTCCGATGTCGTGACCCATGGCAAGGCAGGCTCGGTCTCGGGCCGGCTGCAACGCGACGGCGAAGCCCCGCGCATCTTCTGCCACGTGATCCGCTTCACCTCGGCCTCGGCCGGCACCATTGCCCAGATCGTGAGTTTCGACCATGCAGGATGAGACCAACCCCCTCGACGTGACCCGCCCGGAGGAGGAGCACCGCTTTCCCTGCGACCAGTGCGGCGCCGACATGCGGTTCGACGCGCAGGCTGGTGTGCTCAAATGCGACCATTGCGGCAACACGCAGCCCATCGAGGGCCACGGCGGCACCGTCCACGCGATTCGCGAGATGGACTTTCGCGCCGCCCTCGACGCCAAGCTGCCCGAGGCGGATATCGAGGAGACGCGGGTCGCCTCCTGCCCCAACTGCGGCGCTCAGGTGGAGTTCGACGCCAAGACCCATGCCAGCGAATGCCCCTTCTGCGCGACGCCGGTGGTCACGGACACCGGCACCCACCGCCACATCAAGCCCAAGGGCCTGCTCCCCTTCGCGGTCGAGGAGCGCGCGGCGCACGACGCGATGAACAAGTGGCTCGGGCGGCTCTGGTTCGCGCCCAACGGCCTTCGCCAGTACGCCCGCAAGGGGCGGCGCATGGCCGGGATCTACGTGCCCTACTGGACCTTCGACGCCGACACCAAGTCGCGCTACCGGGGCGAGCACGGGACCGTCTACTACGTGACCCGCACCGTTACACGCAACGGCGAGACCAAGCAGGTGCGCGAGCAGCGCGTGCGCTGGCGTCCCGCCTCGGGCCGGGTCGCGCGGTTCTTCGACGACGTTCTGGTGCTGGCCTCCCGCTCGCTGCCCAAGACCTTCACCGACAACCTGGCCCCGTGGGACCTGTCAGGGCTGGAGCCCTACCGCCCGGAATACCTCGCAGGCTACCGGGCCGAGGGCTACACCGTCGAGTTGCCCGAGGGGTACAACGAGGCGCGGACCTACATGGACCGGGTGATCCTGCGCGACGTGAAATTCGACATCGGCGGCGACCGCCAGCGGGTGCATTCGGTGGACACGACCGTGTCCGACGTGACCTTCAAGCACATCCTGCTGCCGGTCTGGCTGGCCGCCTACAAGTATCGCGGCAAGACCTACCGTTTCGTGGTCAACGGCCGGTCCGGCAAGGTGCAGGGGGAGCGGCCCTGGTCCTGGATCAAGATCACGCTCGCCGTGCTCGCGGGCCTGATCGTTGCCGGGATCATCGGCTTCGTCGCGAGCCAGTCGCAGTAACGCCGGGAGGCCCCATGACGCAATTCGACACGCTCACCGAGATCCTGCACGCCCGCCATTCCTGCCGCGCGTTCCGGCCCGACCCGGTGCCCCGCGCGGATATCGAGGCGGTGTTGCGTGCGGCCCAGCGGGTGCCGAGCTGGTGCAATGCCCAGCCCTGGCAGGTTGGCATCACGTCGCCGGCGCGCACCGATGCGCTGCGCGCTGCGCTCAAGGACGCCTTCGTCGCGGGTCCCGCCCCGGACATCCCGTTTCCCGAGGGCTACACCGGCCACCACCGCGACCGGCGCCGCGCCTGCGGCTGGCAGCTCTACGAAGCGGTGGGCGTCGAGAAGGGCGACCGCGAGGGGTCGGCGCGCGAGATGATGAAGAACTACGATTTCTTCGGCGCGCCGCATGTCGCCATGATCTCCTCCGGGCGCGAACTCGGGACCTACGGCGCCATCGACTGCGGCGGGTTCGTCACCGCCTTCACGCTGGCCGCGCAGACCCGCGGGATCGCCACCGTCGCGCAGGCCGCGCCCGCGGCGTTCTCACCCGCGCTCCACGACTTCTTCGGGCTCGGCGAAGACCGGCTGGCGCTTTGCGTGATCTCCTTCGGCTACGCCGACACCAACCACCCGGCGAACAACTTCCGCACCGCCCGTGCGCCACTGGAAGAATGGGTCGACTGGCAGGAGTGATTGCGCGCCCCGTGCCGGTCCGCTAGGGATGATACCGCTAACATCGGAGCGAGTGCCATGATCCTGTGCTGCGGCGAGGCCCTGATCGACATGCTGCCGCGTGAGAGCGCGGCGGGCGAGCCTGCCTTCGCCCCCTTCCCCGGCGGCGCGGTCTTCAACACCGCCGTGGCGCTTGGCCGGCTGGGCGTCGAGACGGGGCTCTTCACGGGTCTGTCCACCGACCTTTTCGGCCAGATGCTCACCGCATCGCTCGACGCGTCCGGGGTGGATGCGTCTTTCGCCGCGCGGTCCGAGCGACCCACGACCCTGGCCTTCGTCACGTTGAGCGGCGGACAGGCCTCTTACGCCTTCTACGACGAGAACACGGCGGGCCGGATGCTCACCCCAGATGACCTGCCCACTGTCCCGGACGGGGTCGGCGCACTGTTCTTTGGCGGCATTTCCCTCGTCGTCGAACCCTGCGCGCAAGCCTACGAAGCGCTCGCGCTGCGCGAGGCGGAGCGGCGGGTCATCATGCTCGACCCCAACATCCGCCCGGGATTCATCAAGGACGAGGCGGGCTACCGTGCCCGGATCGGCCGCATGATCGCCGCCGCCGACATCGTAAAGATCTCGGACGAAGACCTCGACTGGCTCGGCCTCGGCATCGACGACATCCTCGCAGGCAGCACCGCTCTCGTCTGCCTGACCGAGGGTGCGAAGGGGGTGAGCGCGCATTGGTCCGGCGGCTCCTGCCGGGCGCAAGCGCAGCGGGTCGCGGTGGTCGATACGGTCGGCGCCGGCGACACGTTCAACGCGGGCCTGCTCGCCGGTCTCGCCCGTGACGGCCTGCTCGACCGCGGCAGGCTGCGTGACCTGGACGAGGCGACCGTCGCCCCCGCACTGTCCCTCGGCAATGCCGCCGCCGCCGTCACCGTATCGCGCGCAGGCGCAAATCCACCCTGGGAACACGAACTTTGAGAGCCCTTATCCAACGCGTGTCCGAAGCTGCCGTCCGCGTGGATGGAGAAGTGCTGGGCGAGATCGGCGCGGGCCTCCTCATCCTCGTCTGCGCGATGGACGGGGATTCCGAGGCCAACGCGGACACGCTCGCCGCCAAGGTCGCGAAGCTGCGCATCTTCAAGGACGAGGCGGGCAAGATGAACCGGTCGCTCCTCGACACCGGGGGCGGCGCTCTCGTGGTGAGCCAGTTCACGCTCGCCGCGGACACATCGCGCGGGAACCGTCCCGGCTTCTCGACGGCGGCCCGGCCCGAGGAGGGCGAGCGGCTTTACGAATACTTCGCCGATCAACTGCGCGCGCAGGGCATCGAGGTGGCGCAGGGGCGGTTCGGCGCGGACATGAAGGTGTCGCTGGTGAATGATGGACCCGTCACGATCTGGATGGAGTTCTGACCGGACGCTGCCCTGGCGCGCCGCCAAGCTCCGAAATCGCGTAGCCGCCCGGATAGCTTGGCCGCTTGCGCGCGGTGATGAGCCGCGGCGTCTTGCGGCGGGGCAGCCGCGCGAGCACCCATTTGCGCATCGCCATCGCGCGCTTCACCATCTTCTGCGTCCCTAACGCTGGCGGCTCGAAGCCCATGGCGAGGAGAAGGGGCGTGTCCATCAGCGACAGCGCCACGGGCCGCCCGAAACGAAAGAGGGGGCGCGGCAGGTAGAACCCCAAGAGGAGGTCGAGGGAGGCGATGGCGATACGATTATTGCTATCGGCGTATTGGAAATGGGTGTCCTCGTAAGCCCGGTTCAACCGGTCGAAGGCTTCGTAATCCTCCGGGACGCCCGAAATCCCCATGCGCGCGCCAAGCGCCTGATAATAGCGCGTCCACGCCCGGATCTCCTCCGCCGAGAACGGGCGTTTTGCATATCGGGCACACCAACGCACCGGCTCGCAGACGAAGGTGGACAAGACATAGAGCATATCGTCGTTCGCGATGCGAAACCGACCGTGGATCTCGTTGATCCGTGCTACCGCCTCGGCCCCACGCGGCGAATCGATTCCGTGTTCCATCGGTTCCGACAGCAATAGCTCGGTGTCGTCGTAGCGCCGGCGCGGCTCACTCTCGAACTTGCCGGTGCGTGCGAGAAGGCCCGAGATCGACGGCACTGCGTAGGTGCGAAACAGCGCGAACTCCAGAGACCGCTCGATGTCCCAGGCGAACTCGATCGCGCCGAGCCAGCGCGCGATGGCCTCGTACTCCGTGTCCGGGTCGCGCCCGAGCCCACTCGTCTCGGTGATGGTGCCGCCTTGGTCCATGGTCCTGCCTGCCTTTCCCGCAGCAGTATCGAGGTCCCGCTGCGTCTCGGCAAGTACGTGACCCGTCGCGATGCGCACCCTTCTCGCACGACAGGCCGCCCAGCCGCTCGACACGGGGCCCGCGGACTGGCTCTACCGCCCGCCGGTGCCCAAGGGGACCGGCTTCATGGACTGGAAGAAACACCACCAGCTCTGCGACCTGGCGCGGACCGAGATGGAGCGCATCCTGGACGAAGGCACCGACGTGCCGGCCTATTTCGCCGGAACGCGCAATGCGGTCTGACCCGTTGCGCCACGCGGTCAGGAAACCCTGACCCGCGCGATTTTCAGTCTGGACCGATCACGACCAAGGGTCAAACCTGTCGCCGTGGCATCCCGAGCGGGGCCACGGATTTCAAACATGCATTGAACAGGAAAACGATTATGGCCGACTGCAAGAGTCTCTCCCCCTCGCACATGCTCTCATCGGGACGTTCGACGAAAAGCTTCAAGAAAGCCTTCAATAAAGCCATGAAGGACCTCAACAAGAAGGGGCGCGGCGTTTGCCTTCCCGGCAACTGTTCCGACTTCGGCGGAGGCGGACGCACCTTCAACCTGACTTCGATGGATGCCGAGTTCCGCATGGTCGAGATCGGCGGTGTCTACGAGTATCACGTCACGCTGGACGGCAGCGGGGAATGCAGATGCGCGTGACTCTGCGCCACCCGGCCCGTGCCGGGTGGCGCCTGTGTGGCGCCGGCGTCAGCCGTCGACGCGGATACGTGCGTTGGTCGGGTCGTGCGGACTGTCCTCGACCACTTCGCAATCCCACAGCTCGGTCTGCATCCGGACCTTGAGCTTCGTGCCCACCTCGGCGAATTCGGGCGCGACATAACCCATGCCGATGGACTTGCCGAAGACGACCGAGTAGCCGCCAGAGGTCAGCCGCCCGACACGGGTGTCCCCGTCATAAAGAGCCTCACGGCCCCACGGATCGGCGTCCGCCGGCCCGTCGATGAGGAGGGTCACGCATTTGACGCGGATGCCGGTGTCCTCCATCGCGCCCTTGCCGTGGAAGTCCTTGTCCAGGTCCACGAACCGGTCCAGCCCGGCCTCGAGCGGGGTCGCGTCACGGCCCAGTTCGGTGCCGAAGGCGCGGTAGCTCTTCTCCTGCCGGAGCCAGTTCTGCGCACGCACGCCGGCAAGCTTCATGCCGTGCTTCTCGCCCGCTTCCATCAGCCGGTCCCAGAGGTAGTTCTGCATCTCGATCGGGTGATGCAGTTCCCACCCGAGCTCGCCGGTATAAGCGACGCGGATCGCCATGACCGGGCACATCTTGAGCTCGATGTTGCGCATCGACAGCCACGGGAACCGCTTGTTGGACAGCGCCGTCTCCGGGTCGGCGTCCACGATCAGATCCTTGAGGATGTCGCGGGCATTGGGTCCGGCCAGCGCGAAGACGCCGTAACGGGTGGTCACGTCTTCCACGTTGATGCGGCCGAATTCGGTCTCCTTGTCCTCAACGGCCTTGAGCAGGAAGTCCTCGTCATAAGCGTGCAGGCCGCCGGCGGAAACGAGGTAGTAGTTGTCCTCGCCCTCGCGCACGATGGTGTATTCGGTCCGGGTCGTGCCCGCATCCGTCAGCGCGTAGGTGAGGTTGATGCGGCCGACCTTGGGTAGCTTGTTCGTGGTGAACCAGTCGAGGAAGGCGGTCGCGCCGGGTCCCGATACGCGGTGCTTGGCAAAGGCCGAGGCGTCGATGAGCCCGGCGGTGTCGCGGATCGCCTGCGCTTCGGCCTTGGCATACTCCCACCAGCCCCCACGCCGGAACGAGCGGGCATCGTGGTCGAAGCTCTCGGGCGCGTCCACGGGACCGTAGTAGTTCGGACGCTCGAACCCGTTCACGACGCCGAACTGCGCGCCCAGCGCCTTCTGCCGGTCATAAGCCGGCGCGGTGCGCAGCGGGCGACACGCCGGGCGTTCCTCGTCCGGGTGGTGGAGGATGTAGACGTGGTCGTAAGCCTCCTCGTTCTTGCGCGCGCCGTACTCGGTGGTCATCCAGTCCTGGCCGTAGCGCTTGGGATCGAGGCTCGCCATGTCGATCTCGGCTTCGCCCTCGACCATCATCTGGGCGAGGTAGTAACCGGTGCCGCCCGCGGCGGTGATCCCGAAGGAGAAGCCTTCGGCCAGCCACATGTTGCGCAGCCCCGGCGCGGGACCGACGAGCGGGTTGCCGTCGGGCGTGTAGCAGATCGGGCCGTTGTAGTCGTCCTTCAGACCCACGGTTTCCGAAGACGGAATGCGGTGGATCATCGACATGTACTCTTCCTCGATCCGGTCGAGGTCGAGCGGGAACAGGTCGGCGCGGAAGCTGTCGGGCACGCCATGCTCGAAGCGCGCGGGCGCGCCCTCTTCGTAGGGGCCGAGGATCCAGCCGCCGCGTTCCTCGCGCACGTACCACTTGGCGTCGGCGTCGCGCAGCACCGGGTGCTGTTCGTGGCTCTTGCGGTATTCGACGAGCGCCGGGTCCGGCTCGGTCACGATGAACTGGTGCTCGACCGGTATGGCCGGCATCTTGATGCCCAGAAGGCGCGCGGTGCGCTGCGCGTGGTTGCCGGTGGCGGTGACGACATGCTCGGCGTGGATCTCGAATTCTTCCTCGGTGCCGATCAGGTTGCCGCCCTTCTCCCCCATGATGCGCCCTTTGACGATCCAGTGGTCGCCGGCCCATTGGTAGCTGTCCACCTGCCGTTTGCGCAGGATCTCGACGCCCCGCTGGCGTGCGCCCTTGGCCATCGCCATCGTCACGTCGGCCGGGTTGATGTAGCCGTCGGTCGGGTGGAAGATCGCGCCCTTCAGGTCATCGGTATGGACCAGCGGCCAGCGCTCCTTGATCTGAGCCGGCGTCATCCATTCGTAAGGCACGCCCACCGTCTCGGCGGTCGAGGCGTAGAGCGCATATTCGTCCATCCGGTCCTGCGTCTGGGCCATGCGCAGGTTGCCGACCACGAAGAACCCGGCGTCGAGCCCGGTTTCCTCTTCCAGCGTTTTGTAGAACTTGACCGAGTAGTCGTGGATGTGGCTCGTCGCGTAGCTCATGTTGAACAGCGGCAAGAGACCGGCGGCGTGCCAGGTCGAGCCGGAGGTCAGCTCGTCGCGCTCCAGAAGCGTCACATCGCTCCAGCCCGCTTTCGCCAGGTGATAGGCAATCGAGGTGCCGACCGCACCGCCCCCGACAACCAGTGCTTTCACATGTTTCGCCATACCGCGACTCCTCGATTCATCCGCGCCCAACATGGCGAATTCAGGGGAGCGGGGGCATTTTGCCCCGACACTTCGCGGTGCGAAAACGACCTAGCGCGCGTGGCGGGCGAGGAAGCGGTCCACGGGGAGGATCGGGCGCAGGATATCGGCCAGTTCGTCCAGCGCCTCGTCCTCGGGATCGAACAGCGCGTAGCAGACGAAATCTTCGATCATCGCGGCCTGTTGTTCGTAACCGTAGGACAGGAACTCGCGCCCTTCTTCGGGCACCCAGAAATAGGGATCCTTGGATTCGATGCTCTCGCCCGCCGACACGAAGGGCGAATAGTTCGTGCGGTCCCGGTTCTGCCATTGCCAGACATGGACGAGTTCATGGGCCATCAGGATCGACTGGGGGTAGAGTGCGCTTTCGGGCAGCCCGGCGAAGGCATCCTCAGGATACCACCGGTAGGAAAAATAGATGTTGTCGTCGAGGACGAAGGCCGCGGGCCAGTCCCAGTAGCGGCGCGGGCTGGGCTTGCGCACGCAAAGGTCGTCGGGGGCCTTGCGCACCACCGGCTTGGGCGGCGGCGCCTTGTCCGGATCACGCAGCGCGGGGTAGTCGCGCGGCAGGGGCGTGAGGCCAGCACCCGCCAGCACCTCGATCCCCTCGACCTCGATCGTGTCCCCGAACAGGTCCTTGGCGAACCCCACTTCGTTCTGCGTCAGGGGACGCGCACAGGCCGAGGTCAACGTGAGGGCTGCGAGGACGAAGACTTGGGACAGGCGCACGCGGAACCTCGGTTGCTGGTCGTTCCGCGAAGGTAGACGATTCCCGGCGGGATGAAAGCCCACAAGACCGTCAGACCGGGGTGCTGCGCGGGTCCACGAGTTTCGCCATGACGCTGTCGGACGACACGATGCCGACCGGCTTGCCGTCCTCGACCACCGAGAGCGGGCCGCCCTCCCCCAGCCGGATCATCACATCGTGGACCTTGGTGGCCGCGTCGATCTCGCCCACCGCGGAGCCCGCCCCCGGCTCCATCACGTCGCGCGCGGTGAGCACACCGAGCGGGTTCATGTGGGCCACGAAGTCGGCGACGTAGTCATTGGCGGGGGCCGTGAAGATCTCGCGCGGGGTGCCGCACTGAACGATCCGCCCGCCTTCCATGATCGCGATCCGGTCGCCGATCTTGAACGCTTCGTCGAGGTCGTGGCTCACGAAGATGATCGTGCAGCGGAATTTCTGCTGCAGGTCCAGAAGCTCGTCCTGCAGCCGCGTGCGGATCAGCGGGTCGAGGGCCGAATAAGGCTCGTCCATCAGGAGAACCGGCGCCCCGGTGCAGAAGGCGCGGGCGAGGCCAACGCGCTGCTGCATCCCGCCGGACAATTCGCCCACCATCCTGTCGGCCCAGTCGGACAGCCCCACGATCTCGAGCTGCTCGTCCACCTTCGCCCTGCGCTCGGCCTTCGACTTGCCGCCAAGCTCCAGCCCCAGCCCGACGTTGTCGCGCACGGTGCGCCACGGCAGGAGACCGAATTGCTGGAACACCATCGACACCTTGTTGAGCCGCATGTGGCGCAGGGTCGCCGCATCGGCGTTGGTCACGTCGACCATCTGCCCGTCGGCCAGCACCCGCACGCCGCCGCGCACCACCGGGTTCAGCCCGTTCACGGCCCGCAACAGCGTGGATTTTCCGGAGCCGGACAGGCCCATGAGGACGAGGATTTCGCCCTCGGCCACGTCGAGCGCGCAGTCATGGACCCCCAGCACTTGCCCGGTCGCCTCCTGTACCGCGGCGCGGTCCTGCCCCTCGTCCATCAGCGGCAGGGCGGATTCTGGATCCTCCCCGAACACGATGGACACGTTGTCGAATTCCACGGCGGTGCTCATTTGCGTTGAATCCTCAGCATACGATCCAGGATGATGGCGACGACGACGATGACGAAACCGCTCTCGAAGCCCAGCGCCGTGTTCACCTGGTTCAGGGCGCGCACCACCGGGACGCCGAGGCCGTCGGCACCGACCAGCGCCGCGATCACGACCATCGACAGCGACAGCATGATCGTCTGGTTGAGCCCGGTCATGATCTGCGGGAGCGCGTAGGGCAGTTCCACTTTCCACAAAAGCTGCCGCCCGGTCGCGCCGAAGGCCTGCGCCGCCTCCTTGAGCGGCAGCGGGGTCGAGGAAATTCCCAGGTGGGTCAGCCGGATCGGCGCTGGCAGCACGAAGATCACCGTGGCCAGAAGCCCCGGAACCATGCCGATGCCGAAGAACACGATGGCCGGGATCAGATAGACGAAGGTCGGCAACGTCTGCATCAGGTCCAGCACCGGCCGCATCCAGGCATAGAGCTTGGGCCGGTGCGCCGCCGCGATGCCCACGGGCACGCCGATGGCCATGCAGACGACGCAGGCCGACAGGACGAGCGTGAGGCTCTCGGTCGTCTCCTCCCAGTAACCCTGGTTGAGGATGAACAGGAACCCGACGACGACCAGCGCCACGATCTTCCAGTCCCGCTGGAGCATCCAGGTCAACACGCCGAAGAGCGCCACGATGACCAGCGCGGGCGGAGTCTGGAGCGCCCAGAGGATGCCCTCGATCATCGCCTCGCCGATCAGCGATATCCAGTCGAAGACCGGCGCACCGACCTTCTGCAACCAGTCGAACGCGACGCGCGCGCCGTCGCCGACCGGGATTTTCAGATCTTCTATCCAGTCCATGCGTCCCCTATCGCGCGACGTCCGCCGCCGTGCCGATCCATGTGTAGCTGAAGAGCGGGCGAGAATCGCCGCCCGCGTCGATTTCCGAGGCTGCGAGGACGAGGCCCAGCGCCGGGGCATAGTCGAGCTCCCGCGTCGTGATCTCGCCATGCGCGCGCGCTGTCATCTCGCGCACCTTCCAGGTGTCGTAGGTGCAGTCGAGGATGCGGCGCGTCCCGGTGCCCACGTGATTGAAGAGCACCTGCGTCTCGGTCTCCTCGCCTGCCTCGTCCCGTTCGGTCACCCGGAACGTGATGTCGCCCAGGTCGTCGAGCCGGTCGAGCCGCGTGACCTCCGGATCGTAAACGCGCAGACGCGGTGTCCCCGTCTCGTTGATGACCTCGGGCGCGAGCGCGTGAACATAGGTCAGCGACCGGACCGTGGCGCGCTCCTCGGCATCCCGCGACAGCCGCACCTCCAGAAGCGCGCCGGAGCGCACCTCCACGTCCGTGCGCAGGAAAGTCGGCTCGTTCTGGACCAGCACGACACCCTCGCGCAAGTCGGCCCCGGTCGGGCAGGTCGCGAAGGCCGGTGTGGCCGCGACACAGGCGATCAGCGCGGCCTTCATTCGGCGCCCTCCGCGACGACGCGATCGTATTCCACGACGCTCAGCGTATTGCGCAACGCATCGACCTGCTCGGTCCGCACGATGAGGCCCAGGTCGGGCGCGTAGTCCCACAGGAGGATGATCGGCTCGTAGCCATCGAGCCGCACCTCGTTCGACAAGAGCCAGCTGTCGTAGGTGCAATCGCCCACCGTTACCTCGCTCTCGCCCTCGTAGAACACGCGGTAGCTACCGGCGGCCAGCCGCTCGTCGTCCACGGAAAGCGTCACCTGCGCCGCGAACTCCTCCGCCTCGTCGATCCGGGTGAGCGGTTCGAGGTCGGCGTGGTAGTCGTAGTCGACCGTCCCGGACCGGCTGTCCTGCGTGTCGACCGCGAGAGGGTGGTAGTAGGTGGTGGTGCGCCGCTGCTCGTCCCCGTCGCGCAGCATGATGCGGTATTCGTTCAGCACGTCGTCCTCGACCCGGTAGGTTGAGCCGAAATACGGGTTCTCGCGCAGAAGCGTCACGCCTTGGGCGAGGTCCGCCTTGGTGGGACACTCGGCCAGCGCGGGTGCGGCGAGGATGAGAAACAGGGGAAGCAGGCGCATGGAAACCGGGCGGCGGGACCGGCCCGCCGCCCTGCAGGGCTTACTCGAGCGCGGCCGAAACCGCCTCGACCGCGTCGCCACCGTCCACGGTGGTCACACCGTCGAGCCAGGCTTTCCAGGCGTCAGGATTTTCCGACAGCCAGGCCTGCGCCGCGTCACGCGGGTCTTCGCCGTCGTCGAGGATCGCGCTCATGATCTCGTTTTCCATCGCAAGCGTGAACTTTAGGTTGCCCAGCAGCGCCCCGACGTTCGGGCACTCCTCCGAGTAGCCAGCGCGGGTGTTGGTATAGACGGTCGCACCGCCCAGGTTCGGCCCGAAGTAGTCGTCCCCGCCGGTGAGATAACCCATCTCGTAGTTGGCGTTCATCGGATGCGGCTCCCAGCCGAGGAACACGATCGGCTCCTCGCGGTTGGTGGCACGCCCCACTTGGGCCAGCATGCCCTGCTCCGAGCTTTCGACCACCTCGAAGGCGCCCAGGCCGAACGCATCCTCGCCGATCATGTCCATGATAAGCCGGTTGCCGTCGTTGCCCGGCTCGATACCGTAGATTTCACCGTCCAGCTCATCCTGGAACTTGGCGATATCGGCGAAGTCGGCGATGCCGAGGTCCATCGCCGCCTTGTTCACCGCGAGCGTGTATTTCGCGCCCTCGAGGTTCTCGCGCACCGTCTCGACCGTGCCAGCCTCGCGGTACGGGGCGATATCGCCCTCCATCGTGGGCATCCAGTTGCCGAGGAACACGTCGATGTCGCCTTCGGCCATCGAGGTATAGGTCACCGGCACCGACAGCACCTTGATATCCGTCTCGTAGCCCAGCGCATCGAGGATGAAGGTGGTGGCGGCGGTGGTCGCCGTGATGTCGGTCCAGCCGACGTCGGAGAAGGTCACTTCCTCGCACTGTGCCTGCGCAAGTGCGGGACCGGCCATCGCCACGAGGGCGAGCGCGGAAAGGGTCGTCTTGAAGGTCATGTTTAGCTCCCTGATTTTTATTGATTGACGAGTCAATCAAACAAGAACACTTTGGCCGCGAAGTTACAAGGGTCGCGATATGCCAAAGGTTGGGATGGAGCCTATACGCCGCGAGGCGCTGGTCAAAGCGACGATTGCTGAAATCGGCGCGACCGGCTCGCTCGAGGTGACGGTTAGCAAGATTGCCAAGCGCGCGGGCATGTCGCCGGCGCTGGCGCATCACTATTTCGGGTCCAAGGAACGGCTCTTCCTCGCCGCGATGCAACATCTGCTCACGGTCTACGGCGCCTGGGTGCGGCGCGAACTCGTCGCCGCCGAAACCCCGCGTGCCCGGCTGGAGGCACTGATCCGCGCCTCCTTCGAAGCGGGCAACTTCGAGCCTGAGGTGATCGCGGCCTGGCTCAACTTCTACGTCCACGCCCAGAGCGATGCGGGCGCCGCGCGGCTTCTGCGCGTCTATCATGCTCGCCTGCGTTCCAACCTCGTCCACGACCTGCGCCCGCTTGCAGGTCATAAGGCGCCCGAGATCGCCGAGACGGTCGCCGCCCTGATCGACGGCGTCTACATCCGCCACGCGCTCGGCACACCCCCCGACGGCGTCTCTGCCGTCGCCCGCGTGACCGACGTGCTCGACCGCCTGCTGGAGGCCAGATGACCAATCCGAATATCCTGATCCTGATGGTGGACCAGCTGAACGGGACGCTGTTCCCCGATGGTCCCGCCGACTGGCTCCACGCCCCGAACCTGAAACGGCTCGCGGCGCGCTCGGTCCGGTTCCAGAACACCTATACCGGCTCACCGCTCTGCGCGCCGGGACGGGCCGCATTCATGTCGGGGCAATTGCCGAGCCGGAACGGGGTTTACGACAACGCGGCCGAATTCCGGTCGGACATTCCGACCTATGCCCACCACCTGCGGCGCGCGGGCTACTACACGGCCCTCTCCGGCAAGATGCATTTCGTCGGCCCCGACCAGTTGCACGGTTTCGAGGAACGCCTGACCACCGACATCTACCCTGCCGATTTCGGCTGGACGCCGGATTACCGCAAGCCGGGCGAGCGGATCGACTGGTGGTATCACAATCTCGGGTCGGTGACGGGCTCGGGCGTGGCCGAGATTTCCAACCAGATGGAGTATGACGACGAGGTCGCCTATAACGCCACGCGGAAGGTCTATGACCTTGGCCGGGGGCATGACGACCGGCCCTGGTGCCTGACCGTCAGCTTCACGCATCCGCATGATCCTTACGTGGCGCGGAAGAAGTACTGGGATCTTTACGAGGATTGCGAGCATCTGCTGCCGGAGGTGCCGTCTTTCGCCTACGAGGAGCATGACAACCACTCGAAGCGGATCTTCGACGCCAATGACTGGCGGAGCTTCAACATCACCGAGGAAGACATCAAGCGCTCGCGCCGGGCGTATTTCGCCAACATCTCGTATCTCGATGACAAGATCGGCGAGGTGATGGAGGCGCTGGAGGGAACAAGACAGGTCGAGGACACGATCATCCTGTTCGTCAGCGACCACGGCGACATGCTGGGCGAGCGGGGGCTGTGGTTCAAGATGTCGTTCTTCGAGGGATCATCCCGCGTGCCGCTGATGGTGTCGGCGCCGTCGATGGAGCCGGGGCTGGTGACCGAGCCGGTGAGCAATATCGACGTCTGCCCGACGCTGTGCGACCTGGCCGGGGTGTCGATGGACGAGGTGGCGCCCTGGACCGAGGGCCAGAGCCTTGTGCCGCAGGGGCAGGGGGTGACGCGGGAGAATCCGGTGGCGATGGAATATGCCGCCGAGGCGTCCTATGCGCCGCTGGTCAGCTTGCGCGAGGGGAAGTGGAAGTTCAACCGCTGCACGCTCGACCCCGATCAGCTGTTCGACCTGGAGGCCGATCCGCACGAGCTGACCAACCTGGCGGACGATCCGGCCCATGCCGAGACGGTGAAATACTTCTCGGACAAGGCCGAGGCGCGGTGGGACCTGGAGCTGTTCGACGGACAGATCCGGCAGAGCCAGGCGCGGCGCTGGGTGGTCTACGAGGCGCTGCGGCAGGGCGGGTATTACCCGTGGGATTACCAGCCGCTGATGAAGGCCAGCGAGCGCTACATGCGCAACCACATGGACCTGAACGTAGTGGAAGAGAACCAGCGCTTTCCGAGGGGCGAATGACCGTTGCCGGGGCGATAGGGGCCGGGATGGCGGCCTATGCCGTGCAGCCCGAGGCCAGCCACTTCGTGAATGGCCGCTATGTCGAGGACACGGGCGGGGCTGTGATCGACGTGGTCTACCCGGCCACGGGCGAGGTGATCGCGCGGGTGCACGAGGCGACGGCGGCGGTGATCGAGGAGGCGATTGCCTCGGGCCGGGCGGCGCAGGCGGAATGGGCGAAGCTGTCGGGCACCGAGCGGGGCCGGGTCTTGCGCCGGACGGCGGATATCATGCGGGAACGGAACCGGGCGCTGTCGGTGCTGGAGACGTGGGATACCGGCAAGCCGTTGCAGGAAACGCTGGTGGCGGATGCCACCAGCGGGGCCGATGCGCTGGAGTATTTCGGCGGGCTGGCGGGGTCATTGACCGGGGAGCATATTCCGCTGTCGGGGGGCGACTGGGCCTATACGGTGCGCGAGCCTCTGGGTTTGTGCGTGGGGATCGGGGCGTGGAATTACCCGACGCAGATTGCCTGCTGGAAGGGGGCCCCTGCGCTGGCCTGCGGGAACGCGATGATCTTCAAGCCTTCCGAGGTGACGCCGCTTTGTGCGCTGAAGGTGGCGGAGATATTGGTCGAGGCGGGGGCGCCTGCGGGTCTCTATAACGTGATCCAGGGTCGCGGGGCCGTGGGTGGGGCGTTGGTGAGTGATCCGCGCGTCGACAAGGTGTCGCTGACCGGCTCGGTGCCGACGGGGAAGAAGGTCTATGCCGCCGCCGCGCAAGGCATGAAGCATGTGACGATGGAGCTTGGGGGCAAGAGCCCGATGCTGGTGTTCGACGATGCCAGTGTCGAGGACGCGGTTTCCGGCGCGATCCTGGGGAATTTCTATTCCAGCGGGCAGATCTGTTCGAACGGGACGCGGGTGTTTGTTCAGAGGGGGGTGAAGGAGGCGTTCCTTGAGCGGCTGGAAGAGCGGTTGCAGGGCGTCGTGATGGGCGACCCGATGGACGAGGCCACGAATTACGGGCCGATGGTGAGCGAGGCGCAGTTGCAGATTGCGCTGGGCTATGTCGCCAAGGGTGTCGAGGAAGGCGCGCGGCTGGTTTGTGGTGGGGCGAGGGCCGAGGGGCCGGGGTGTTTCCTTGCGCCGACGGTGTTTGCCGATGTGACGGACGAGATGACCATCGCCCGGGAAGAGATTTTCGGGCCGGTGATGAGCGTTCTGGAGTTTGACGACGAGGACGAGGTGGTGGCGCGGGCCAATACCACGGAGTTCGGGTTGTCGGCGGGGGTTTACACGTCTGACCTGACACGGGCGCACCGGGTGATCGGGCGGCTGGAGGCGGGGAGTTGCTTCATCAACTCCTACAACGACGCGCCTGTGGAGGTGCCGTTTGGCGGCGTGAAGGCCTCCGGTGTCGGGCGCGAGAACTCGAAGGAGGCGATCGGGCATTACAGCCAGGTGAAGTCGGTCTACGTGCGGATGGGCGCGACGGAGGCGCCGTTTTGATGTGTTGCGAGCGCCTCCGCAGCCCCGGCGCGCCGCCCGCCCGCACAGCTGCATGCACATGCAGTTGAATATCGGCGGCCCGTATCAGTGACTGCACTGGCACGCGCTGTGCACGCGCGGCCGGCACGCGCAACTGAGCCTGGCGCCGACACGGTATATACAGTCCGCTGCACCGTCGCCATCTCGTCGCAACGGGCCGTTGAGGTGTCACGAACGATCGGGGGCACCGTACGCGCCATCTCGTATCGCCGTCT